>NZ_CP158165.1:6644700-7248764 GCF_040254265.1 Kribbella sp. HUAS MG21 | reverse complement strand
TTCATCGCGGCCAGCACACCGAGCGCGTGCGTCTCGGTCAGCGCGGGTTGGGAATCGGGGCGCCTGCCGGTGACCAGTCCGGTACCGCGCACCTGTGACGTCCAGACGCGCCGCCCTTGCGCACTCCGGTGCCTGCTGCCGACCTGCGCGCGGTGCCGGCCGCGTCGGGTGGTGGGCTGGGGACTCACACCGAGCAGTCGGGCCTCGCGGCTGATCGTGCTCGAGGCGGCAGTGATCGCCGACGGAATCGCCGTCGTTGCCGGCTCCGTCATCGTGCGCAGCCGGGCGGCCGCCTCGGGGTCGTTCGCGGCAGCGCTGCGGAGCGCGACGCGCAGCATCGCTTCGCCCTCGGTACGCCGGGACTGGTCGAGCCCCGGGCCCCGCAGATACCGGTCCAGGGCGTCGGTCGCACCGCGGCCAGGCACCTGTCCCCGGGCGCGGGCGACCTCGGAACCGAGGACACCGACGGCCTCCGCGAGCAGGCGGTCGTCGCTGACGCGGTCCGCGGCGCGGCGGGACAGCAGTTCCTCCAGCGCCTGCAGCGCGTCCGCGGCCAGGAGGTCGTCGCGGCGGCCCAGGCGGACCCGGCCGTCCCGCAGCGGCACCGCCGACGGGTGCAGGATCCCGAGCGCGTATCCGATGGCCCACCGCGCGCGAACCGCCGCGTCCGCGGCCGACAACGTCGATGTGGTCAGCCGAATCACCGCCTCCCGTCAGTGCCCAGATGCTCACCAGTTGTCATCTGGACCCCCTGGTTCCGGAATGTAGCAAACAATCGGTTACCCGCCAGCCACTCGATTCACCCAGACTGTTAACGATTTACCCCGAACCGGCCACCTAGGATCCTTTGCATGTGGGAGAAGTTCGGTGACTCCGAGTGGAACATCCCCGAGGCGCGCAGCACGGTGGCCGAGTTGCGGCACCACGCCGGCGACGGACCGGAGTACGACGGGATCGAGCTCTTCCAGGCGCTCTGTGAGTACCTCGACGAGCTGCACGGCACCGGGTTCGACTACTTCTTCACGGGTGACGAGCTCTCGGTGCTGGCCGCGGCGGTCCAGAAGGTCCGCGGCCCGCGGATCGAGCCCGACCCGGACTCGGACCGGCTGGTGCAGCCGGTGAACGCCGCGGTCACGCTGGCCGAGGGACGGGACCTGGTCACGTGGCTGGAGGCGCGGCCGCGATGGGAGCGCGAGATCGGGCTGTGCCTGCGCGCGCTGTACACCTATCTGGACCAGTTGTACGGCGGTCCGGGCAGCTTCAACCAGCTGCTCACGCCCGGCGAAGTCGCCCGGGTCGCGGCCCGGTAACGGCACCAAAGTTGTCGCCGCGTTGTCGCCGGGCCACTGGCACGATTGGCACCTCGCTGCCATTACGGTAGGCGGGTGAGTCTCTCGTCCTCCACGCGTTCTTCTTCCCAAGGGTCCCGGGCCGCGGGCCGGCCGGCCGCCGGCGGCACGACCCGGCTGCCGAGCGGCCGCGAGCGGCGTCCGGCGCTGGCCGCGCTCGCCGTGATCCTGATCCTGCTCGGTGCGGCCGGTTCCGCACTGATCGCGCTGAACAGCGGCAACCGCTCCGACTTCGTGGCGATCTCCGCGGACGCGCTGCCGCCCGGGCACAAGATCGAGTCCAAGGACTTCTCCCGCGGTGACCTGGCCGGCGCCACCGGCGGCCTGATCCCGTGGTCCGAGGCCGAGAAGTACGTCGGCCGGTACACCACCAGCTGGCTGTACAAGGACCAGTTCGTCACCCCCGCCAACTTCACCAAGGACGGGCAGGCGCCGATCCCGGCCGGCGGTGCGCTGGTGGGTGTCAGCCTCGAGGCCGGCCGGGCGCCATCAGACGGGCTCAAGGTCGGTGACATCGTCACGGTCATCCGGGTCCCGAGCGCCAACCAGGAGGGCGCCGCGACGCCGCTGGTCAGCGCCGCCGAGGTGACGTCGTCCGCCGGCGCCATCACCGACAGCAAGACCAGCGCGAACAGCTCGCTGAACGTGACGATCCTGATCCCCTCGGACAAGGTGAACCCGGTCGCCGCGGCCGCGGCGGCGAAGACCCTGGTGCTGGTGAAGCTGTCGCCGGGGACGAAGCCCGAGGTCTCGCGCAACGGCGGGTCCAACTGATGGCTCTCGTGGCACTGGCGAGCGCGAAGGGCTCGCCCGGGGTGACGACTGCCAGCCTGGTCTTCGGTGCGCTCTGGCCGCGGCAGGTGCTGCTGGCCGAGTGCGACCCGGCCGGCAGCGACGTGGCGATCCGGATGACCGGCCAGGGCGGCGCGCCGCTGAACTCCGACCGCGGCCTGGTCAGCCTCGCGGCCGCGAGCCGCAAGGGCCTGGGCGACGAGGTGATCCTCGCGCACAGCCAGCAGCTCGACGGCGGTCTCGACGTACTGCTCGGGGTCCGCTCGCCGGAGCAGGTCGGCGGTATGGGCGGGCTCTGGCACCCGCTCGGCATCTCGTTCAACCAGATGCAGCACGGCGACGTCCTGGCCGACTGCGGGCGGATCGGCGCCTCGTCGCCGCAGCTCCCGGTCATCCAGTCCGCGCGCCTCGTCGTCCTGGTGTGTACGGCGACCGGCTCGTCCGTGGCACACCTGCGCGAGCGGCTGTCGACGCTGGTGCACCACGTCGACGCCCAGCTCGGTGTGGTCGTGGTGGCCGACCCGAAGCAGCGCGACGGCGTGAAGCAGGTGTGGACCGTGCTGGACGCGATGTCGCTGCCGGTGCGGCACCGCTGGCACCTGGCGTACGACCCGGCCGGCGCGGCGTTCTTCGACGGGCGCGGTCACGGCCGGCTCGACAAGACCCAGCTGATCCGGTCCGCGAGCGCCATCACGGCCGAGATGGCGGCCCTGGTCGCGGCGCCGCCGCCGCAGGACTTCGACATGGCGAACGCCGCGTTCCCGCCGCCACCGGGTGATTACCGGTGAGCGCGGACCAGGAGCTGGTGCGCCGGCTGCGGGTGCAGGTCGCCGAGCGACTGAACGAGCAGCGCCGTCGCGACCAGGTGAACGGCGTACCTCCGATGAGCGCGGAGGACGAGCGCGAGTACGCGCGATCGCTGATCGTGCAGGTGCTGGAGGACCACGCGCGCTACGAGCTGGCCGAGGGGCGGACGCCGCCGACGCCGGACGACGACGCGCAGATCGCCGGCGCGATCCACTCCGCGCTGTTCGGTGTCGGCCGGCTGCAGCCGCTGATCGACGACCCCGAGGTCGAGAACATCGACATCAACGGGTGCGACCAGGTCTTCGTGCAGTACGGCGACGGCCGCGAGGAGACGCCGGGTCCCGTCGCCGAGAGCGACGACGAGCTGGTCGAGCTGATCCAGGTGCTCGCGGCGCACGCGGGCCTCACCAGCCGCCCGTTCGACTCGGCGAACCCGCAGCTGGACCTGCGGCTGCCGGACGGTTCGCGACTGTCGGCCGTGATGGGCGTGACCGCCCGTCCCGCGGTGTCGATCCGGCGTGCCCGGCTGGGCAAGGTGTTCCTGCGCGACCTCGTGGCCAACGGCACCATGAGCGACGACGTCGGCTCGTTCCTGCGGGCGGCGGTCGCGGCGCGCAAGAACATCATGATCGCGGGCGCCACGAACTCCGGGAAGACCACGCTGCTGCGCGCGCTGGCCAACGAGATCCAGCCGCACGAGCGGCTGATCACCGTCGAGCGCTCGCTCGAGCTCGGCCTGGGGGAGTTCAAGGACCTGCACCCGAACGTGGTCGCGTTCGAGGAGCGGCTGCCGAACTCCGAGGGCGTCGGCGAGGTCACGATGGCCGACCTGGTCCGCCGCTCGCTGCGGATGAACCCGTCGCGGGTCATCGTCGGTGAGGTGCTCGGCGACGAGATCGTCACGATGCTGAACGCGATGAGCCAGGGCAACGACGGCTCGCTGTCGACGATCCACTCGAACAGCTCGATGGAGGTGTTCAACCGGATCAGCACCTACGCGATCCAGGCGATGGAGCGGCTGCCGATGGACGCCACCCAGATGCTGATCGCGGGCGCGCTGGACTTCGTGGTGTTCGTCCGCAAGCACAACGACTACGCGCGCGGCGGCGGCCTGAGCCGGTACGTCGAGAGCATCCGGGAGGTCACCGGCTGGGACGGCCGGGTGCTGTCCGGCGAGGTGTTCGCGCCGGGACCCGACGGCCGCGCCGCGGCGCACGCGCCGATCGCGTGCATGGACGAGCTCGAGCACTTCGGGTACCAGCCGCTCGTGCACGGAACCTGGGCGTGATGCGATGAGCGACCGGACACTGTTGGCGCTGCTGTGCGGTGCGGTGGTCGGCGGCGCGGTGCTGCTGCTGATCGTCGCGATCCGCGGTACCGAGCCGAAGGACGAGACACCGTCGCTGTTCCGCAACCGCAGCGCCGAGAACCGCAAGAACATGGTGCGGCTCGGCGTCGGCGTCGCCGTCGGCCTGCTGGTGCTGGTGGTGACCCGCTGGCTGGTGCTCGCGGTCGCGCTCGGCCTGCTCGCCGCGATGGCGGACCGGTTCTTCGGCGGTACCGGCGAGGAGCGCCGGGCGATCGACCGCCTGGAGGCCCTGGCCACCTGGACCGAGGCGCTGCGGGACACGATCGCCGGCGCGGTCGGCCTGGAACAGGCGATCCCGGCCACCGCGGTGAACGCGGCGCCGGCGATCAAGCCCGGCCTGAACCTGCTGGTCGACCGGCTGCGGATCCGCGAACCGTTGCCGTCGGCCCTGATGCGGTTCGCCGACGACCTCGACGATCCCTCCGCCGACCTGATCGTCGCGGCCCTGGTGCTGAACGCCCGGCTGCGCGGACCCGGTCTGCGCGAGGTGCTCAGCGCGCTGGCCGACTCGGCCCGCGAGGAACTCGACGTACGGCGGAAGGTCGCCGCTGAACGCCGGTCCACCCGGCGCAGCGTGCAGGTCGTGGTCGCGATCACGCTGCTGATGGCCGCGGGGCTGGTGCTGTTCAACCCGACGTACATGGCGCCGTACACGAGTTTCGTCGGGCAGGTCGTGCTGGCCGTGGTGATCGCGCTCTACGCCCTGGGCCTGCTGTGGCTGCGGCGGCTCGCGAAGATCGAGGTGCCGGAGCGGTTCCTGATCGGGATGGCGAAGGACCAGCGGCTGAGCCGGTCCGGTGACGAGCGGATGGAGGTGGTGAGCGGATGACGTGGGCCTTCATCACCGGCGGCATCGCCGGGCTCGGCGTCTACGTACTGATCCGGATGTTCATCAAGCCGCGCGCGAACGTGCTGTCCACGATCGCGCGGATCGACGCCGGGCGCGGCGGGTACAGCAGCGGCGCCACGACCAGCGCCGCCGGCGAGCGGGTGCTGGGCGGCGTGGACCGGGCCCGGGAATCGCTGGGCCGGCGGCTGGAGGCGGAGGCGAACGCGCGCGGCTGGGCGTTCGGCAAGCTGCGCCGCGACCTCGCGGTGATGAACCAGCCGTTCGCCGCGATGCTCGCGACCAAGGTGTTCTTCGCGCTCGGTGCGCTGATCTTCATCCCGATCGTGTTGTTCCTGTTCTCGGCGATCGGGCTGACGCCGCCGGGCGCGACGCCGGCGATCGTGACGCTGGCGTTCATGGTGCTCGCGTTCTTCCTGCCCGACCTGGCATTGCGCCAGGAGGCGGAGAAGCGGCGCCGGGACTTCCGGCACGTGGTCGGCAGCTTCCTGGACCTGGTCGCGATGAACCTGGCCGGCGGCCGCGGCCTGCCGGAGGCGCTGATGACGGCGTCCACGATCGGCGAGCACTGGGCGATGGCCAGGATCCGGCAGGCACTGGCCAACGCGCGGCTGATCGGCATCACGCCGTGGGACGCGATGGCCCGGCTCGGCGAGGACCTCGGGGTCGAGGAACTGCGCGACCTGGCCTCGGCGCTCGCGCTGGCCGGTGACGAGGGGGCGAAGATCCGCTCGTCGCTGCTGGCCCGGGCGGCGTCGCTGCGGCGCAAGGAGCTCGCCGACGTGGAGGGCAAGGCGGGCGAGCGGTCGCAGTCGATGCTGGTCGCCCAGCTGGTGATGATCGCGGCGTTCTTCCTGTTCCTGGCGTTCCCGGCCGGTGCGGCCATCCTCGGGAGCTAGGCCGGACAGTGACCGGACCAGGGACGAGCGCACGGGATCCGTTGGGCGGAGTTGTCCGTCGAACACGGCATACTGAGGCCTGCTTCGGCCTCACGACACGGAAGGCATGCGGATGACCTCGGAGTTGATGTTCTGGCGGGCCATGGCCGGCTACGCGGTGGCGCGGGCGCACGCCCAGCGGGCCCGCGCCCGGGCGGGGCGGACCGAGCTCGGCGCCTCCGCGCTGGAATGGGCGATCATCTCGGCGATCCTGGTCGCCGCAGCGCTGGCGATCGGCGTGGTCGTCAAGCGGGTGATCACCAAGCGCACCGCCGAGATCGACCAGGGCTGACGTCCACCGTGGTACGGCGGCACGCGCCGCGGCGGAGGCGGCGGAGACGGTCGGAACGCGGGGTCAGCACGCTCGAGCTGGCCATCCTCGCGCCGTCGATCCTCGCGCTGATCTTCGTATCCATCCAGACCGCCCTGTGGCTGTACGGGCGGTCCGTCGCGCTGAACGCGGCACAGGAGGGCGTGTCCCGGCTGCGGCTGGTGCAGCCGCCCGTCTACACCGCGGCCGTGGGGGAGAAGGTGCGGTCGGACATCCAGTCCTACGCCCAGCAGCTCGGCGGTACGACGTTGCAGAACACCAACGTGCCGTTCCCGTCGTACAACAACCCCGAGGGCATGGTCTCGTTCACGGTCACCGGTGACACCGTCTCGCTGGTGCCCGGACTGAAGCTGAAGGTGAGCCGGACCGCCACCGGACCGATCGAGCAGTTCGACGCCGACAAGTGAGTGTGAGGACGATGCGCAGGGTGCTGGGGACCCGCGGGCGGCACCGCCGCGAGCGCGGCACGATGGCGCTGGAGATGGTGATCCTCGCGCCCGTGCTGCTGGCCCTGTTCATGTTCCTGCTGGCCTGCGGGCGGTACTTCCAGACCTCCTCGCTGCTGGAGAGCGCGGCCCGCGACGGCGCCCGCGGCGCCAGCCAGTCGCGGTCGTTGCAGGAGGCGCAGGGCCGGGTCGACGACGCCGTGAGCAGCACGATGAGCCAGGCGGTGAAGTCCTGCAAGGACTCCGCGTCCGGGCGGGTGACGACCGGGTTCACCGCGGGGACGCCGCTGTCGGTCGAGGTGACCTGCACGATCAACTACCGCGACCTGGGCCTGCTCGGACTGGGCGGCGACACCAAGATCACCAAGCGCTTCACGTCCTCCGTCGACCCGTACCGGGGGGTGCGCGGTGACGGTTCCTGATCGCTACCGGTCCCGGTTGGTCGAGTTCCTGCGGATCGATGTGCCGCGCAACCACCGCCGGTTCCCGCGCGGCGCGCTCAGCCCCGCCGTGGCGATCCTCGCGGTGATGATCTTCACGCTCGCCGGCCTGGTGATCGACGGCGGCCGGCAGCTGGGCGCGCGGTCGCGCGCGGTCAGCTACGCGCAGGAGGCCGCGCGGGTCGGCGCCGCGGCGATCCAGCTGAACGTCGCCGAGGCGAAGATCGACACCACGAAGGCGGCGACCGCGATCGCGGCGTTCTGCGGCCAGTTGCAGTCCGACGACCCGGCCGTGACCGGCTGCGCGCCGACCACGCTGACCGAGCAGGAGGTGGCGATCCAGGTCGACATCTCCAACAAGACCACGTTCCTCGGCCTGATCGGCAAGCAGTCGCTGAAAGCAGTCGGTACCGGCCAGGCGCACGCCGAGCAGGGCGTCACCAAGGCCGACGACAGCCCGACCATCCCGCCGATCGTGGTGAACTCGACCACCGACGGCCCCGGCGCGCCGATCACCACCGCGCAACCGCCGACGATCGACCTGCCGTGCCCGACCTGGACCGTCGGCTCGCCGACCCCGATCTGGACGCTGTCGCCGTTCCCGTTCCCGCGCACCTGCACACCGAACGTGACCCCGACACCGACCGAGGACCCGTCCAGCTCCGGGCCCCCGAGCTCCGGCCCTCCGAGCTCGGAGCCGCCCTCCTCGTCCGGTCCGCCCAGCCGTTAGAACCTGAAGGATCCTCACCGTGCGACGTCTCGCTCTCCCCGCGGCAGTCCTGGCCGGCGCCCTCCTCCTGACCGCCTGCGGCAAGGACTCCACCGACGGCGGCCGCCCGGTCCCCGTCAACGGCGACCCAGGTACGACGACCTCGACCACGCCACCCACCACACAGCCGTCGTCGGAGCCCACCACAACGGCCCCTACGCAACCCGCGACCACCGCGAAGCCCACCGCCAAACAGGTCTATGTCCAACCAGGGAACTACGCCGACAACCCCGCCGTCCAAGGCCTCATGACCAGCTACCCGCTCTACTTCCAGGCCCTGGTCGCCAAGGACGACACAATCCTGAAGAAACGCTTCCCGTCCTTCTTCTACGCGGACGTGTCACAGGGCATTCAGGACGCCAGGCGCAACGGCTGGGTCATGAAACCTCCGGGCAGCGTCGTGGTCGTGGGCGCGCGTAGCACGCCGAGCAACACGGTCGCCGTGCAGATGTGCCGCTCGCAAAGCACGCAGTACTGGGATCCGAAGACCCGGAACTGGACCGTTGTTGCGCCGAACGGCTCACCGGAGGTCATCGAGATGGTCAAGACCGGGCTCGGCTGGATGCCGTACCGGCTGGCCACGAGCAAGGGTGTGAACTGCGCGGGAGTGCGTTATCCGGCCTAGATCGGAACATTCGATTCCAGGTTGCGAAGAGGTGACGGGGCAGTTGGCAACGGGCATGATGCCCCTGGTCGAAGATAATCTGCGCGTAGACGAGACTGGGGAGTGAGGATGTACAACCGAGTAGGCCGCACGCTGCTCGTCCTGAGCGCCGTACTCGCACTACTCCTGTCCGTCCCCGCGACGACGGCCAGTGCCGAGACGATCCATTCCGGCAACTCGGTCTGCAGCATGTACGTGAACTCGGTGGGCTTCGGTGCGTACTGCAGCTCGGGCAAGGCCTACATGGGAGACGGGGCGCCGCCGCCCACGTGGCGAGAGCGGCTCAACGGCCGTCCGTTCGTGCCGTGCCGGGACTTCGAGATCCCTGACGGCATCCGCCTTCCGCAGGCGCCGGAGGGCAAGAGCTGGGTCCTGAGGATCACGATCACCGACTACGACCTGGACAGCTACAACGGTGGCCCCAAGGCGCACCTGGAGCGGGCCTACATGCCGGTCGACCAGGCCGAGCGCGACCAGTGCCCGTTCCCGGACTACATGGAGCAGTTCTGGTGGCGGTTCGAGAGCAGCTATCCGGAGCCGGCGCTGCAGATCATGCCGACGTACACCCCGCGGGTGAACGTGCCGGCGTACTTCACGCTGACACCCGACAGCTCGATGGTGCTGAAACAGACGGGTGACCTGAGCGGCTACTACGACCCGACGCACAACCTCACGATGCGCGGCATGGTCGTGGAGCTGAAGATCGATCCGGGCGACGGTACTGCGCCGTTCACCTGCCCGACCGGAGTTACCCCGGTGGACGACCCGGACGGGTACGACCAGACGAAGGATCCGTACAACCAGATCAACCCTTGCAAGCACATCTACAAGAAGTCCAGCGCGAGTCAGCCGGACGCGATGTACACGGTGAAGCTGACGATCACCTGGGACGTCGCGTACTGGATCGGCAAGGGCACAGGCTGGAAGTCGATTGGTCAGGCGAATGTGACAGCGGTGCAGCGGTTGCCTGTGCAGGAAGCTCAGGCTATCGGTGGCTGATGGTGGGGGTATGGAGGAGCGATGGTAAGGACGAATGAGCCCGTGCGCGCGGCGAGGTTGCCGCAGCGGCGGTCGAGCAGTCCCGGTGCGGACCGGCTGAAGGGCTTCGTCGCGCTGCTCGCGATCCTCGCGATCGTCGGCGGTGTGCCGTACGTGCTGCTGCGGTTCTTCGGTACGCCGTGGCCGGACCAGATGCCCACCAAGAGCATGCTGTTCGACGAACTGAGCATCGAGACGGTGCTCGGCATCATCGCGTTCTTCATCTGGGTCGCCTGGCTGCACTTCGTGATCTGCCTGATCGCCGAAGCGGTCGCGGAAGTCCGCGGCCTCGGCCTGTCACCACGTGTGCCGCTGGGCGGCGGCTCCCAGGCGCTGGCGCGCCGGTTGATCGGCAGTGTCGTCCTGATCGCCGCCGGTGCCGGTGTCAGCCTGCCGGTCGCGAGCGCGGCCACGACGAGCGGTCCGGCCGCGCCGACCTCGGTGAGCGTGCGGCACGGCGACGAGCAGTCCGCGACGTCGCAGTTCCGCCAGACCGAGGCCGCCAGCACGGTCCTCACCGGCACCCACAGCAAGACCACGACCGGAGTACGGACGAACAGCGACCACAAGGGTCAGGTCGTCAAGTACACCGAGGTCCGCCCGCCGCAGGGCCGGAACTACGACTGCCTGTGGGACATCGCCGAGCGGTACCTGGGCGAGGGCCGGCGGTACAAGGAGATCTACGAGCTCAACAAGAACAAGCTGCAGCCGGACGGCCGCCGGCTGACCAACCCGGACCTGATCCTGCCGGGCTGGCAGGTGCGGCTGCCCGCCGACGCCAAGGGCCCCGGCGTGCACACGGTCCGGGTGAGCATCGGCGACCACACCAAGGCGGTGACGAAGCCGGCCAGCTCGAAGACGCCGACCGAGACCAGGACCACGTCCAAGCCGACGACCACCGCCGAGAACCGGACCGAGACCCGCACGGAGACGAAGACCGGTACTCCGGTCTCGAAGCCGGGCGCCCCGAGCCGTTTCTCGGAACAGGGCATCGAGCCGGGCTCCACGGTCGGGATCGGCAGCTCGAAGAGCGACCCGGGCGCCAAGAACGTCAAGCCGGGGGAGCCGAGCGTCACCGTCGAGCCGCACGCTCCGGGGACCGGTCAGCCGCAGCGCGGCGAGCCGGCCGGCGGCGGTACCCAGGTGCCGGAGGCGACCCCGGTCGTGGCCGAGGGCAACGGCATCGGCCTGCAGGAGGCCGGCATCTTCGGCTTCGGCGCGACGGTGCTGGCGGCCGGTCTTGCGCTGGCGCTGAAGCGGCGCCGCGGCTGGGCGCAGGGCCCCGGCCCGAAGGCTGCCGGTCACCGGCAGACCGAGGTCGGCCTGCGGCTGGCTTCCGACGTCCCGACCGCGCAGTTCGTGGACAACGCCCTGCGCAAGCTGGGCTCCGACATGACCCAGGTCGGGCGCCCGATGCCGAAGGTGGTAGCCGCGCTGGTGACCGACCGGGCGCTCACGCTCGTGCTCGACCCGTACGGCGCGCAGCCCGACCCGCCCGGTCCGTGGCAGGCGATCGCCGACGGCACCCGCTGGACGCTGCGGCGCGCGTACGCACCGACCGGTGACGTCAACGCGCCGGCGCCGTACCCGACGCTGGTGACCGTCGGCCAGAACGCGGACGGCGCGACCGTGCTCGTCGACATCGACACCGCGAACGGGATCGTCGCGTTCGGCGGCGTGAACAACGCGTCCCGCGACGTGGTCGGTTCGCTCGCGGTCGAGCTGGCGACGAACCTGTGGTCCGAGGGCGCGCACATCAGCATGGTCGGGTTCGGCGACGACCTGTCGTCGCTGGCGCCGACCCGGCTGAGCTACTGGGTCCGTCTCGACGACGCGATGGCCGAGGTTGCCCGCCGTACCGAGGCGCAGGTCCAGGCCTGCCAGCGCCGGAACGCCGGTTCGGTGGCCGAGGCCCGGCTGACGCATCCGGACGCGGCGCTGTGGGGTGCGGAGATCATCTTCCTGTCCGCGCCGCCGTCGCCGCAGGAGCAGGACCAGCTGAACCGGCTGGCCGCGGACAGCAAGCGCAGCATCGCGGTGGTCGTGGTCGGCGACGTGCTGAACGCGCCGTGGCGATTCGTCGTGGACGAGAAGAACCAGGCTGTCTGCCGGCTGCTGGGCCTCGAGGTGGACGCGCACAGTGTCAACCCGGAGCAGTTCGCCGACCTGGTCGCGCTGTTCGACGCGGCCGAGGCGGATGCCCGCGACAAGCGCCGGTCGGAGCAGGACATGCCGGCGTACGAGTTCTCCACCACCGACCTGAGCCAGCCTGCGCCGGTCGAGGTCGACCTGCTGGGGCCGGTCGAGGTGGACGCGCGCGGCACCATCGACGAGGGCCGGGTCGCGCTCTCGACCGAGATCGTGGCGTTCCTGGCCAGCCAGGACTACGGCGTGCACCCGAACGTGCTTGCCGGCGCGATCTGGCCGCGCGGCATCAGCCAGGAACTGCGGGACGCGGCGCTGGAGCACACCCGCCGCTGGGTGGGTGTGGACGCGATGTACGCCGACGAGTCGGGCCGCTGGATGCTCAACCGCAGCGTCGTCCGGGTCGACTGGGACGTGTTCCGCACGCTGGCCAAGCAGGCGACGATGGTCGAGGACCCGCGCGGTCCGCTGTCGACGGCGCTCAGCCTGGTGCACGGCCCCGCCTGGTCGAACCTGCCCGGCGGCCGCTACTCGTGGCTGGCCGCGTCCGGCATCGAGCGCCGGATGGCCGAGGCCGTCGTCGACGCCGCACTGCGGCTCGCCGAGGCGTCCCTCAACCACAACGACGGCAACACAGCGCGTACGGCGCTCCAGACCGGCCTGAGCTTCTCGCCGGCCTCGGAGGAACTGTGGCGAGCCACCCTCCGCCTGGCGGCCCACTTCGGCACCACCGCCGACGTGACCAACGTGGCCGGCCAGATGTACGCCGCCCTCACCAAACACGGCGGCCCCCGCGGCCCCGAGGCGGAGACCGACGCCCTCGTCGACGAACTCCTCCCCGGCTACCACCGCCCCGCCCAGGTCGCCTGACAGCAAACGGCAACCGCCCCGCACTCGAAGCCGAGTACGGGGCGGTTCCGTATCTCAGAGGGTGTCGGCCGACCAGGTGTCGCAGGTGGTCATGTCGCCGGAGTCCTTGCCCTTGGAGAACCAGCGCATGCGTTGTTCGGCGGTGCCGTGGCTGAAGCTCTCCGGGTTGACCTGGCCCTGGGTCTTCTGCTGGATGCGGTCGTCGCCGACCGCGGCGGCGGCGTCGAGGCCGCGCTCGATGTCGTCCTGGGTGAGCTCGGTGATCAGCGGCTTGCCGTTCCGGCCCGGGACGGTGGTCGCGTGGTTGGTCCAGATGCCGGCCAGGCAGTCGGCCTGGAGTTCGGAGCGGACCGCGTCGGACATCGGGCCGTTGCGGGTCCGGATCCGGTCGAGGTAGCCGTACAGGTTCTGGATGTGGTGCCCGTACTCGTGCGCGACGACGTACGCCTCGGCGAACTCGCCGCCGCGGGCGCCGAGATCGCGCTCCAGCGTGTCGAAGAACCCGAGCTCGAGGTACACGCGCATGTCCGGCGGGCAGTAGAACGGGCCGACCGCACTGGTCGCCGGGCCGCAGCCGGTGTTCACCGAGCCCTCGAAGACCCGCATCGGCGCCCGGGTGTACTTCTTCCCGCGCCGGGGAAGCTCCGCGGCCCAGAAGCTCTCGATCGAGTTCTGGTAGAAGACGAACCGGCAGTCCGAGTTCGTCTGCAGGTCGGTGCCCTTCCGGCAGGAACTCAGGTTGCCCGGCGCCGTGTTCTGCGTGACCGGCTCGTCGCTGCCACCTCCGCCTGGCAGGCCGCCGGTCAGCAGCACGATCACGATCAGCAGGATGATGCCGCCGATGCCGCCGCCGACCGGGATCATCCCGCCCGGCAGCCCGCCGCGGCCGCCGCCACTCCCGCGGGTGTCCTCGATACCGCTGGTGTCGAGATCCGCGTCCGGATTGAATTTCACGCCACCTACACTAGACCTCGGAGCGGGGGATTTCGGCGTGTCCGTGACACTGCCCGCCGCCCGAATCACAGCCCGTAGCCCAGCGTAAGGACGCCTGCGACCCCCGATGATCACTGTCAACAATCTCGAGGTTCGCGTCGGTGCCCGTCAGTTGCTCGCGCCCGCGTCGTTCCGGGTCGGTCCCGGTGACAAGGTCGGGCTGGTCGGCCGCAACGGCGCCGGCAAGACGACGCTGACCAAGATCCTCGCCGGTGAGGGCCTGCCCGCCAGCGGGACGGTGACGTCGTCGGGCGAGATCGGCTACCTGCCGCAGGACCCGCGCACCGGCGATCTCGACGTACTGGCCCGGGACCGGATCCTGTCCGCCCGCGGCCTGGACGACGTCGTACGGCGGATGCGCAGCGCGGAGAAGTCGATGGCCAGCGCGGACGAGAAGACCCGCGCCAAGGGCATGCGGCGGTACGAGCGCGCCGAGGCCGACCTGCACGCCGCCGGTGGGTACGCCGCGGAGTCCGAGGCGGCCCGGATCGCGGCCAACCTGGGCCTGCCGGACCGGGTCCTCGGCCAGCCGCTGGCGACCCTGTCCGGCGGTCAGCGGCGGCGCGTCGAGCTGGCCCGGATCCTGTTCGCGCAGGCCGAGACGCTGCTGCTCGACGAGCCGACCAACCACCTCGACGCCGACTCGATCATCTGGCTGCGGGACTTCCTGAAGTCGTACGCCGGCGGCGTGATCATGATCAGCCACGACGTGAACCTACTCGAGGAGACCGTCACGCGGGTCTTCCACCTGGACGCGAACCGCGCCGAGATCGACATCTACAACGTCGGCTGGAAGGCGTACCTGAGCCAGCGCGAGACCGACGAGCGCCGCCGCAAGCGCGAGCGGGCGAACGCGGAGAAGAAGGCGTCCCAGCTGGTCGACCAGGCGAACAAGATGCGCGCCAAGGCGACCAAGGCGACTGCCGCCCAGCAGATGCTCCGGCGCGCCGAGCAGCTGATGGCCTCGCTCGAGGACGAGCGCCAGTCGGACCGCGTCGCGAAGATCGCGTTCCCGACGCCGGCGCCGTGCGGCAAGACCCCGCTGATGGCGCGCGAGCTGTCGAAGTCGTACGGCTCGCTGGAGATCTTCACCGACGTCGACCTCGCGATCGACAAGGGGTCCCGGGTCGTCGTCCTCGGCCTGAACGGCGCCGGCAAGACCACGCTGCTGCGGATCCTCGGCGGCATCGAGAAGGCCGACACCGGCGAGGTCGTCGACGGCCACGGCCTCAAGCTCGGGTACTACGCCCAGGAGCACGAGACCCTGGACGTGAACCGGACGGTCCTGGAGAACATGAAGTCCGCCGCCCCGGACCTGAACGAGACCCAGGCCCGCAGCGTGCTCGGCTCGTTCCTGTTCACCGGCGACGACGCCGACAAGCCCGCGAGCGTGCTGTCCGGCGGCGAGAAGACCCGGCTCGCGCTGGCCACCCTGGTGGTCTCCGCGGCGAACGTGCTGCTCCTCGACGAGCCGACCAACAACCTCGACCCGGCCTCGCGCGCCGAGGTGCTGAACGCGATCCGCTCGTACACCGGCGCGATCGTGCTCGTCACCCACGACGAGGGCGCCGTCGAGGCCCTGGAGCCGGAGCGTGTCGTGCTGCTCCCGGACGGCGTCGAGGACCTCTGGTCCAACGAGTACGCCGACCTGATCTCGCTCGCCTGATTACTTCCCGGTAATATCCGCGCCATGACAGGTCTGCGGATGACGGTGGACGGGCCGCTGGCCCGGGTGGTGCTGGATCGTCCCGAGGTGCGCAACGCGCAGACTCCGGCGATGTGGAGCGCGCTGGCCGACTTCGGTACGTCGTTGCCGGCCGACGTCCGCGTGGTGGTCGTGTCGGGGGAGGGGCCGTCGTTCTCGGCCGGGCTCGACCGGCGGCTGATCATGGGCGAGAACGACCTCGGCGAGGAGCCGCTGCTCACGCTCGGCGCGAAGCCGACCGACGAGGTGCTGGAGCTGATCGCGAGGTTCCAGTCCGGGTTCTCGTGGCTGCGGCGGCCGGAGATCGTCAGCATCGCCGCGGTGCAGGGCCATGCGGTGGGTGCCGGTTTCCAGCTGGCGCTGGCGTGTGACCTGCGGGTCGTCACGCCCGACGCGAAGTTCAGCATGCGCGAGCCGTCCCTCGGCCTGGTCCCGGACCTCGGCGGCACGAAGCCGCTCGTCGAGCTGGTCGGGTACTCGCGGGCGCTGGAGATCTGCACGACGACGCGCTGGGTCGAAGCCGCGGAGGCGAAGGAGCTCGGCCTCGCGAACATCGTCGTACCGGCGGACGAGCTGGAGGCGACGGTCAAGGACCTGTCCGACGCGCTGCTCGGCCCGCTCCCCGGAGCGATCCGCGAGACCAAGGCACTGCTCCTCGGAGCCGCGGACCGCTCGTACGACGACCAGCTGAAGGCCGAGCGGGAGGCTCAGGAACGCCGGTTGAAGGAGCTCCTGGCCGCGTTCAGCTAGGCGAAGAATGCTTCCAAATGGTCGATAGTTGGAAGTTTCAGTGCCAGTTGCTGACGAGGACGTCGTTCGGCGCCGGGTCGCCCTTGCCCGTCTCGACGTACTGCTTGAGGCTCATCAGGAACGTGGCCCACTTGGTGCTGCAGTGGTACATGAACTCGACGGGCTCTCGCCAGCCCTCGTGCTTGAACAGCACGATCGTGAATTCGTCGACCTGCGAGAGCGTGAAGCTCACGTGGGTGCCGATCCACTCCTCGGGCCCGCCGACGACCTCCCAGCGGACCAGTTCCGGCGCGGCCTCCAGGACCTTCATGTCGAACCCGTCGCCGCCGGCGCTGGCGAAGCGGAACTCGATCACGCCGTCGGTATCGCCCTTGGTGTCCTCGGTCCACCAGCCGGCCAGCCCGTCGATCGTGGTCAGGGCGGCGTGGACCTCTTTCAGCGGCGCGATCACGCCGACCCGGTGCAAGATGTCGCTCGTGCCTCCGCCTCGCTGCCGCTCGGCTCCGGCACGATCGACAAGGTCGGCTGTGTCTTTTGGTCGCTCGCTGCGCTCGCTCATTGCTGTTTCCTCTCATGCTGTTCGATCGCCTCGGCGATCCGCTTGATGCGCTGCAGCCGGCGGTCCCAGGCCTGGGTGACGTCGGCGAGTTGTTCGATCGCGCGGGCGAGGCGGGCCTCGTCCACGGTGTAGCGGCGTTCCCGCCCGGACGGTGCGGAGTGCACGAGCCCGGCCTTGTCCAGGACGCCGAGGTGCTTCGCGACCGCCTGCCGGGTGACTGGCAGGCGCTCGCTGAGACCGGTCGCCGTACCGCCGCCGTCCGCCAGCAGCAGGTCGAGCATCCGCCGCCGGGTCGGGTCGCCGATCGCCGACCAGAGCTCGTCGTCGATCACGGCCGCTGGGTCAGCTTGGCGGCGTACGGCGCGATCCGCGGCAGGAAGTAGTCCCAGCCGCTGACGTGGTCCTGGAGGACGGCGTCCGGCTTGGCCGCCACGTCGTACCCGGTCTCGGCGAACCGCAGCAGCGTGCCGCCGTCGACCGGGACCAGGTCGAAGGTCACGAGCAGCGAGTTCTCCGCGGTGGCGACCTCGGCGTCGTAGTCCCAGCGGAACGCGAACCGGCGCGGCGGCTCGGCCTCGACGACGGTCAACGCCACGTTCTTCATCCCCTCGGCCTGCCGGAAACCGACGGACCCGGTGGCGCCCGGGACGGCGGCGTCGAGCTCGGCCTCGTCCGGCCACCATTCGCGCAGGTGCTCCGGGGTGCTGAGCACCTGGTAGACCACCTCCGGCGCCGCCTCGATCCGAATCTCCCGCTCGATGCTCCTGGTCATTGCCGCTCATTCCTTTCGCAACCTTTGGTTGCATGTGACTCTAGACCAGGTCTTCCGGATGCGCAACCAAAAGTTGCGGGAAGCGTCGGCCGACCTCGAGTGTTATGAAGGTTCACGACAGGGAGGAGCCGGATGTCCGGACCGATGATGCGCGGCGGGATGCCGGGGATGAGCTGGCGGCGGCAGGACATGTCCGTCGTCGGGCAGAAGCTGGCGAAGGGCACGTTGCGGCGGATCGTCCGGTTCGCCCGGCCGTTCCGCTGGCACATCACGGCGTTCCTCGTGCTGGTGGTCGCCTCCGCGTTCCTGGTGATCGCGTCGCCGCTGCTGTTCAAGAAGATCGTCGACGACGGGATCGCGAAGGGGGACGCGGGCCTGGTCACCGCGCTCGCGCTCGTGGTCGCGCTGCTCGCGGTCGTCGAGGCGGCCCTCGGGCTGGTGCAGCGCTGGTTCTCCGCGCGGATCGGTGAAGGACTGATCTACGACCTGCGCACCAGGGTGTTCGCCCACGTGCAGCGGATGCCGGTCGCGTTCTTCACCCGGACCCAGACCGGCGCGCTGGTGTCGCGGCTCAACAACGACGTGATCGGCGCCCAGCAGGCGTTCACCTCGACGCTGTCCGGCGTCGTCTCGAACGTGATCAGCCTGATCCTGGTCGTCGGCGCGATGCTCGCGCTGAGCTGGCAGCTGACCGTCGTCGCGATCCTGCTGCTGCCGATCTTCCTGGTCCCGGCGCGCATCCTCGGCCGCCGGCTGGCCGCGATGACCCGGGAGCAGATGAACCTGAACGCCGAGATGTCGACCGCGATGACCGAGCGGTTCAGCGTCGGGGGAGCGCTGCTGGTCACGCTGTTCGGCCACCCCGCCCTGGAGAACCGCGACTTCGGCGAGCGTGCCGGGCGGGTCCGCGACCTGGGGATCCGGATCGCGATGCTCGGCCGGGTGTTCTTCACCGCCCTGACGTTGGTCGCCGCGCTGGCCACGGCGCTGGTGTACGGCGTCGGCGGCAACCTGGCGGTCCGCGAGTCGCTGACCGTCGGCACCCTGCTCGCGCTCGTCGCGCTGCTGGGCCGGCTGTACGGTCCGCTGACCGCGCTCTCGAACGTCCGCGTCGACGTGATGACCGCGCTGGTGTCGTTCGAGCGGGTCTTCGAGGTGCTCGACCTGGAGCCGATGATCAAGGACGCCGACGACGCGCGGGCGCTGCCGGACGACGCGGCGAGTGTCGAGTTCGACCATGTCGCGTTCGCCTACCCGACGGCCGAGCAGGTCTCGCTGGCGAGTCTGGAGTCGGTCGCGGTGCTCGACAAGCGGGTCTCCGCGCAGGTCCTCGAGGACGTGAGTTTCGTCGTACAGCCCGGTCAGATGGTCGCGCTGGTCGGGCCGTCGGGCGCCGGCAAGACGACGATCACCAACCTGGTCGCCCGGTTGTACGACGTCACGGGCGGCGCCGTCCGCGTCGGCGGGCACGACGTACGGGACGTGACGCTGCAGTCGTTGCACGACACGATCGGGTACGTGACACAGGATGCGCACATGTTCCACGACACGATCCGCGCGAACCTGCAGTACGCGAAGCCCGGCGCGACGGAGGACGAGATGATCGCCGCGCTGCGGGCCGCGCACATCTGGGAGCTGGTCTCCGAGTTGCCCGACGGGCTGGACACCGTGGTCGGTGATCGCGGGCACCGGCTGTCCGGTGGCGAGCGGCAACGACTCGCGATCGCGCGGTTGTTGCTCAAGGCACCGCGGATCGTCGTCCTCGACGAAGCGACCGCGCACCTGGACTCGGAGTCCGAGGTCGCCGTGCAGCGGGCGCTGGACACCGCGCTGGAGGGCCGGACGTCGCTGGTAATCGCGCACCGGTTGTCGACGGTGCGGAACGCGGACCAGATCCTGGTCGTTGACCGCGGCAACATCGTCGAGCGTGGCACGCACGAGCAGTTGCTGGCCGCGGGCGGCGAGTACGCTGACTTGTATCGCACGCAGTTCAGTGAGTCCGGCACGGCGGCAGGTGTCTGATGATCAAGTTCGGGCTGGTCCTGGCGGCCGGGTACGCGGGCTTCAAGGTCGCGTACCACTCCGAGGACGGGCGGCACTACGGCCGGAGCGGCGCACACGCCCTCCGGACCACGCTGTCGCTGCTGATCGCGAGCCTCGCGGCCGGGGTGACGTACGCGGTGCTACTTCCGCATTGACGAGGCGCGCTTCGAGTCGTGCTCCAGCAGGTGCAGGACCGGTACGCCGAGGTGCCGGCGCGCCGAGTTGGTCCAGTCGAGGTGGAAGAACTCCGCCACGATGTGCGGCCGGGTGAGGATGATGACTTCCTGACCGTGGACGGCCTGGACGGTCGCCACCAGGGCGTCGATCGGCCGGTCGTGCGAGATGCCGCCCTCGGCGCGCTGCCCGAGGTCGCGCAGCCGTTGCACGCTGCGGCCGCTGCAGCCCTTGGCCTCGGAGTCGATGGCCTTCTGCGCCTCGGCCAGATCCTGTCGCTGACCCGCGAGACCCGGGCCGTAGAGGTCCGCCGTACCGAGGGCGCTGATCGAGGCCTCGACACCGGCCTCAGCGTTGTGGCAGGGCACGAGCACGTGGTATGTGACCGGCTCGGGCATGTCCTGATGGAGTTCGACGACGCGTTTCGCGTCGGGCTCGGACAGTTCCTGTTCGACGAGCAGTACGACGTCGTACATCGTGCCACCTCCGGTGCTTACCAGTCGGTATGCCTCCATAGTGCCCCGCTGCGCCGAAAAAGTACTCAACTGAATCGTTGCAGTTTCCGGTGTCCGTACGTTCGTAGTGCGCGCAGCAGATCGACCTCGCGGAAGGCGGGCCAGTACAGGTCGCAGAACTCGATTTCCGAGCGGGTTGCCTGCCAGAGCAGGAAGTCCGACATGCGTAGCTCGCCGCTCGTCCGGATCACCAGCTCGGGCTCCGGGAGGCCCGGGACGTACAGGTGGCGGCCGATGTCCTCCTCGGTCAGCCCGTCGGCGACGTCCGCGAGCGAGTGCCCGTCGGCCGCGGCCTCGTCGAGCACGGAGCGTACGGCGTCGAGTACTTCGAGCCGCCCCGAGTACCCGATCGCGAGTGTGAGATCGCCCGCGGTCCGGTCACGGCTCACCTCGACGGCCTCCTTCAACGCGCGGGCCGTTGAATCCGGCAACAGATCGATCCGGCCGGCGACGTGCAGCCGCCAGCGGTGGTCGCGACGGACGTGATCCGCGAGCACACTCTCTGTCAGCTCCATCAGGTAGTCGACCTCGGCCGAGTCCCGCTTGCTCAGGTTGTCGGCCGACGCGACCCAGGCGGTGACACAGGTGACCCCGGCGTCCGCGCTCCACTGCAGGAACTGCTCGAGGTGCTTGGCGCCGAAGCGGTGACCGACGCGTACGTCGTCGTACCCGGCGCCGCGTGCCCAGCGGCGGTTGCCGTCCATCACGATCGCGACATGCGCCGGCTTCGGCAGGGCGCTGAGCTGGCGGCGGAGGCGCCGGGTGTAGAGGTCGTAGAGCATCAGCGTTGGGCGCTGGTGAGCACGTCGGCCAGGTCGAACTTCACCGGCTCCTCGAGCTGCTCGTAGGTGCACGACTCCGGGGTGCGGTCCGGGCGCCAGCGGACGAACTGCGCGGTGTGGCGGAAGCGGATGCCTTCCATGTGGTCGTACCGGACCTCGACGACCAGCTCGGGCCGCAGCGGGATGAACGACAGGTCCTTGCCGGCCTGCCAGCGGCTGCCCTCGGCGTTGCGCGGCGTCCGCACGCCCTCCTCCTGCTTCGCCCACGCCCACGGGTGGTCGTCGAAGGTGGTGACCAGCGGTTGCATCTCCTGGAACAGCTCCTTGCGCCGCTCGAGCGGGAACGCGCCGATCACGCCGACACTCGCCAGCGTGCCGTCGTCGTTGTAGAGGCCGAGGAGCAGCGAGCCGATCCGGTCGGGGCCGCTCTTGTGCAGGCGGTACCCGGCGACGACGCAGTCCGCCGTACGCTCCGGCTTCACCTTGAACATCACCCGCTTGTCCGGCTGGTACGGGCCGTCGGTGGGCTTCGCGATCAGGCCGTCCAGGCCGGCGCCCTCGAACTGCTCGAACCACTGCGCCGCGACCTCGTGGTCCGCGGTCGCCGGGGTCACGTGGATCGGCGACTTCACGTCCGCGAGCGCGTCCAGCAGCGCCGCGCGCCGCTCGCTGAACGGGCGCTCGGTGTAGTCCTCGTCGCCGAGCGCCAGCAGATCGAACGCGACGAACCGGGCCGGCGTCTTCTCGGACAGCATGTTCACCCGGCTCGCCGCGGGGTGGATGCGCTGCTGCAGCATTTCGAAGTCGAGCCGGTCGCCGGACTCGCCGATCACGATGATCTCCCCGTCGATCGCGCACCGCTCCGGCAGGTTCGCCTTCACGGCCTCGACCAGCTCGGGGAAGTACCGCGTCATCGGCTTCTCGTTGCGGCTGCCGATCTCCACCTCGTCGCCGTCGCGGAAGATGATCGACCGGAACCCGTCCCACTTCGGCTCGTAGGACATCGCCCCGCGCGGAATCTCCTTCACCGGCTTGGCGAGCATCGGCTTGACCGGCGGCATCACAGGCAGTCGCATGCCGTCATTCTGTCCCACGCCACGGACAGTCTCCAGGAACTGCCTTGTCACGGTGCTTGTCATGGTGCCGTGGTGGACAGGGATGCGGGGTGCCCGGACAATGCCGCCATGACCTCGGTTCCGGTGGAGCGGACGCGTCCCTCGGACGCGGAGCGGGACCGTGCGCTCGCCGTACTGCGGGACGGCGCCGGGACCGGGCGGTTGTCGCACGACACCTTCATCCGGCGGATGAACGTCGTACTCCGCGCCCGGACCCGCGGCGAGCTGGACGACGTACTCCGGGATCTCCCGCGCGCCGAGTCGCGCCTTGTCGCGTGGAGCCGGGAGCTGCGCGCCAGGCTCCCGCGCCTCGGCGTCGAGCGGGCGCCTACCGTCGAGCGGGCGCCTGCCGTCGGCCGGCGGTCGTCGTCCTGGCTCGCCGCGCTGCCTCGCGTCGGCCTCGTGCGGCGTACCGAGGTTGCGCCGTTGCCCGCTCTGGTCCTGCCGGCACCCGGTTCGCCGACGGTGCGCATCGGCCGCGGTCCGGGCGCGACGCTGCGGCTGCCCGACGTGACGGTGTCGCGGTTCCACGCCGAGCTGCGGTACGTCGACGACGGGTGGATGCTCCGCGACCTGGGCTCGATGAACGGGACGTACGTCAACGACCTGCGGATCACCACCACTGTGCGGGTGCGGCCGGGGGACCGGGTGGCCTTCGGTGCGGTGCGGTTCTCGCTGACGTGGATGGATCAGCCGGAGTAGTTGCATCCGGTACTTGGGTACAGGTTTACCGTCGATCTATGAACGAATCCTGGGCCTCGGACGCCTGCACCTTGCCGACCGCGGAGCGCCCGTTCCGCGAGGCCGAGTTCGACCAGCTGTTCGCTGACCACCTGCTTCGGTTCCGTCGGGTCGACGCGCGGACGCTCGACCTCACCCTCGACCCGGCGGGCCGTGAGACCGCCGCGGAGCTCACGGCCCGCGAGACCGAATGCTGCTCGTTCTTCACCTTCAGCTTCAGCGGTACGACGGAACTCCAGCTGCGCGTGACCGTGCCGCCGACGCGGACCGCCGTACTTGATGGTCTTGTGGGGCGGCTGCCGCGATGAGATCCAGCGAGGTCGCGGCAGCCGCCGGGGTGAACCTGCAGACGTTGCGGTACTACGAACGCCGCGGACTGCTCGCGGAACCGTCGCGGTCTCTCGGCGGCCACCGCGACTACCCGGACGACGCCGTCACGACGCTGCGGGTGATCAAGGCGGCGCAGCGCCTGGGGTTCACGCTCGCCGAGATCTCCGATCTGCTCGACACCGCCAGGCACCGCCACCGCCGCGGCGAGGGAGCCGGCCTCCAGGCCCGCGCACAAGCGAAACTGGCCGACGTGGGAGCCAAACTCGCCGACCTGACGACCATCGCCGAGACTCTGCGCGCCGCGGTCACCGCCGGGTGCGACGACTTGGAGACCTGCGCCGGCGACCCGAACTGCCCCCTCCCGTTCACAGACCTGGCCAACCGCGGCGGTTCCGCGGGTGGACGCTCGTGACGGTCCTGCGATCGATCGTCCTGTTCCTGCTGGCGGCACTCGCGGAGATCGGGGGAGCGTGGCTGATCTGGCAAGGCTGGCGCGAACACCGCGGCGTCCTCTGGATCGCCGGCGGAATAGTTGCCCTAGGCGCCTACGGCTTCGTCGCCACCTTCCAGCCCGACCCCCACTTCGGCCGCATCCTCGCCGCCTACGGCGGAATCTTCGTAGCCGGCTCCCTCGCCTGGGGCATCCTCGTGGACCACTTCCGCCCCGACCGCTGGGACCTCCTCGGCGCCGCCATCTGCCTGCTCGGCGTAGCCGTCATCATGTACGCCCCAAGAGGCTCGTGATCCGCCGGCCATCGGGCTGCCGGATCGGAGCGTCAGGAGGAGGTCAGCAGGTCCGGGTGTTGTAGGCGGCCCAGTAGGGACCGCCGCCACTGGGCGGGTAGAACCGGTAGTTCCCGTCGGGCGAACGCTGCAGCACGAAATCGTGCGAGGCGTACGCGCTCCGGGAACCCCGCACTCCGTCGTACACCACGTACAGCCACCCGTTCTGGTTGTCGTGCTGCGCGAGCCTGTTGCCCGCCTTCGTCCAGCTCGCCCGCCCCGCGGAGCCGTCCGAGGTGATGCCCTTGTCGAGCTGGAACTTCCTCGTCGCGGCATCGGTCTGGTCACCGAAGACACCGTCGATCCCCGACGACGGCAGGTAACCGTTCGCCCAGAGGATGGTCTGCCACAGACAGGTGACGTTCGAGGAGCGGTGGGTGCTCACGCTGACCACACCCTCGTCGTCGAAGTCGTCCGGCACGGTGCCGCTGCCGTAGACGTACGCCCTGCCGGAGTAGGAGCCGCTGGCCGCAGCGGGGGTGGCGACGGCGAAGACCATCGTGGCGGCGGCCGCCGGGACAGCGGCTGTACGCAGCGCGCGGCGGATGAGCTGGAGCGAAGACATGAATCCCCTTCATCGAGACGCGGGGGTTGGGGGCCCACCACTTCGGCGGCCACGTCGATCGACCTTGCCCCGCGCGAGGAGACTAGGCATTCCCGCCTGCAAGCCGCTGCCCGTACTTCGCCCGTACCGCCTTCGCCCGTACCGCGGAGGTCAGGTCAGCAGGACGACCTTCCCGGTGGTGGCCCGGGTTTCCAGGGCCTTGTGGGCTGTGGCGGCTTCGGAGAGCGGGAAGGTTGTGGTGAGGGCCTTCCAGCGGCCGGTGGTGGTTTCTTCCAGGGCGGCTGCTTCGAGGGAGCGGAGTTGGCGGGACAGTTTGGCGCCTAGGGGCCAGCCGGCGGTGAGGCCTCGGGTGATGAGGTCTTCCTGGGTGAACTCGATGGGGCTGCCGCTGGATGCGCCGAACAGCACGGCGCGCCCGCCGGCGCCCAGGAGATTGAAGGCCTGTTGGCCGTTGGGGCCGCCGACGCCGTCGAACAGGACGGTGATCTCCCGGTCGCCCAGCTCCTGCTTGAGAGCTCGAGCCCAGTCGGGATCGCGGTAGTCGATCGCGTACTGCGCGCCGAGCGAGCGGACCAGTTCGACCTTCGCCGGGCCGCCGGCCAGCCCGATCGCGATTCCGCCCGCGTTGCGGACCGCCTGGATGAGGTAGCTGCCGATGCCGCCCGCCGCGGACGTGATCAGCGCGACGTCGTCCGCGGTGAGGTGCGCCTCCCGGAGGATCCCGGCCGTCGTACGCCCGGTGCCGATCGCGGCGACGGCCTGTGCCGCGTCCACGTGCTCCGCCAGCTCGTACAGCGACTCCACCTTCGCCACCGCGCGTTCGGCGTACCCGCCCGGGACCATCCCGAGATGTACGACGACCCGCTTGCCGATCCACGACGCGTCGACGTCCGGACCGACCGCGCTGACCCGGCCCGCGACCTCGCGCCCCGGGATCGTCGGCAGCTCCGGCACCGGGATCGGGCTGTCCCCGTTCGTCCCGGCCCGGATCATCGTGTCGACGAGATGGACCCCGGCCGCCTCCACGTCCACCAGCACCATGCCGCTACCGGGAACCGGGTCCGGCACCTCCTCGAACACGAGGTTCTCCGCCGGCCCGAACTCATGCAATCTGATCGCTTTCACGACCGCTACGCTAGAACCTCAACATTAGTTGAGGTCAAGCGAGGAAGTCCCGCAACCAGCGACCGCTCTTCTTCACGATGCGCTGCTGCGTCGCGTAGTCGACGTACACGATCCCGAACCGCCGGCTGTATCCCCACGCCCACTCGAAGTTGTCCAGCAGCGACCAGGCGAAGTATCCGCGCAGCGGCAGACCCTCGCCGACAAGCTCCTTGCACACGGCAACATGCTTGCGCAGGTAGTCGAGCCGCTCGTCGTCCTCGACCGTCCCGTCGGCGGTCACCACATCCGGGTACGCCGACCCGTTCTCGGTCACGTACAACGGCAGCTCGGGCGCGAGCTTGTTGATCGCGACCAGGATGTCGCGCAGCCCGGACGCCTGCACCGACCACCCCATCTGCGTCGTCGGCAGACCAGGGTCCACGTCGACGACGTTCTCGCTCCCGGGCTGCGTCGACGGCCCGGTCGCCGAGATCGGCCCATCAGGGGCAGCCACCGTGCTCGGGCAGTAGTAGTTCACACCGAGGAAGTCGAGCGGCGCCCCGATCAGCGGCAGGTCCGCCTCCTGCGCGGCGAACCACGCCGTCGTCCCGGTGTCCTCCAGCACGTCCGCCGGGTACCGCCCCGACAGCAGCGGCTCCAGGAAGAGCCGGTTCCGCAGCCCGTCGATCCGGCGCGCCGCGTCGCGGTCCGCGGGGGAGTCGGTTGCCGCGTGGATCGGCGCCGGGTTCAGCGCGATGCCGTACGACCCGCCCTCGGACCGGATCGCGTCCAGGGCCAGGCCATGGCCGAGCAACAGGTGATGCACGGCCTTCAAGGCCTCCGTCCCGACCGTCCGGCCCGGTGCGTGCTCGCCGCTGCCGTACCCGAGGAACGCCGAGCACCACGGCTCGTTCAGCGTGATCCAGTGCGAGATCACGTCCGACAGCGCGTCGTGCGTGACGGCGGCGTAGTCACGGAACCGCTCCGCCGTGTCGCGGACCAGCCAGCCGCCGGCGTCCTCCAGAGGCTGCGGCAGGTCCCAGTGGTAGAGCGTCGCGTACGGCGTGACGCCGTGCTCCAGGCACGACTCGGCGAGCCGCCGGTAGAAGTCGATCCCCGCGGCGTTGGTGGCGCCCGAGCCGGTCGGCACGATCCGCGGCCAGGCGATCGAGAACCGGTACGCGGTCAGCCCGAGGTCCGCCAGCAGCCGGATGTCGTCGGCGAACCGGTGGTAGTGGTCGTCGGCCACGTCGCCGGTGCTGCCGTCCGCGATCCGCCCCGGGGTGTGGGCGAAGGTGTCCCAGATGCTCGGCCCGCGGCCGTCCGCCGCGACCGCGCCCTCGACCTGGTACGACGCGGTCGCCGCACCCCAGGTGAATCCGCTCGGGAAGCCGTCCGTCACGTCGTCTCCTTCTCGACCCAGTACTGCTTGTCGGGAAGCAGGCTACCTAACCGGTTAAGCAGTTCGTCCGGCAGGTCCGCATCGCGGGCAGCGAGCAGTGCGTCGACGCGCGCCGGCTTGCTGATCCCCACGACGGTCCCGGCGATGCCCGGGTCGTCCAGCGAGTGCCGCAGCGCCGCCGTGGCCAGGTCGAACCCGTACTCGCGGCATGCCGCGTCCATCGCCGCCACGGTCTTCAGCAGCTCCGGCGCCGCCTCGCGGTACGCGTACTTCGTCGCGCCCGCCGGGTTCGCGAGGATCCCGCCGCCGTACACCGCCGCGTTCACCACCGCGATGCCCTCGGCGCGCGCCCGGTCGAAGATCCGCCCGGCGGAGTGGTCGACCAGGCTCCACCGGTTGTGCACGAGCAGTACTTCGAACCCGCCGAGATCCAGGTACCGGGACAGCTCGCGGGTGTCGCCGCCCGCCAGGCCGACGTGACCGATCTCGCCGTCCGCGCGCAGTTGCATCAGCGTGTCGACGGCGTCGCGCATCGACTCGAACTCGTGGGCCTCCGGGTCGTGCAGGTAGACCAGCGGCAGGTCGTCCAGCCCGAGCCGTTCCTTGCTCTCGGCAACACTCTCGCGGACCCGGGCGCCGGAGTAGTCGCGGCCGCGGGCGTCCACCTTGGTCGCGACCAGGAAGCCGTCGGGCAGGCCGCCGTACTCGCGGATCGCCTGGCCGATCCGGGTCTCGCTCGCGCCGTCGCCGTACCCGTTCGAGGTGTCGATCCAGGTCAGCGGGCTGTCGAAGACCCGCAGTACCAGGTCGACTGCTTCCCGGGTGGTGACGTCGTACCCGAAGACGGCGGGCATCCCTGCGATGCCGCTGCCGCCGGCGCAGACGGCGGACACGGTGAGGCCGGTGGAACCGAGAGGGCGGAGCCAGTTGTTGGTCATGCGCGAAAGCCTAAGGTGAGCGGCTTTGTAGGGTTGGGCCCATGGTGGTGCGGTTGAGTGAGCGGCGGCCGGACGTGAGTCCGGACCGGCTGCTGTCGGAGTGCGTTCCGCCGCCGCGGTTCGCCGACGTCCGGTTCAACACGTACCGCCCGGATCCGGACGAGCCGTCGCAGGCGGAGGCGCTCGCGGCCTTGACCGCCCGCGCCACGACGCTGGCAACGCCCCGGCAGGCCCCGTCGCTCTGGTCCCGGCTACGTCCCCAGCGCACAGTCCAGGGCAAACCGGGCATCTACCTGGACGGCGGATTCGGAGTCGGCAAGACGCATCTCCTGGCATCGCTCTGGCACGAGTCATCCGGCCCGAAGATGTACTGCACCTTTGTGGAACTGACCAACCTCGTCGGCGCGCTCGGGCTGCGGACGGCGGTCGAGGCGCTGGCGTCGTACCGGCTGATCTGCATCGACGAGTTCGAGCTGGACGATCCCGGCGACACGATGCTGATCTCGCGGTTGCTCGGCCAGCTCGTCGAGGCAGGTGTGGAGTTCGCCGCCACCTCGAACACGTTGCCGGACAAGCTCGGCGAGGGCCGGTTCCAGGCGGTCGACTTCCTCCGCGAGATCCAGGGCCTCGCCGCGCGCTTCGACGTCCGGCGGGTCGACGGGCCCGACTACCGGCATCGCGGTCTCCCGGTCGCGCCGGAGCCTTGGCCGGACGAGAAGGTGGAGCAGGAGGCCGCGGTACGGCGGAACGCGTCGTGCGACCACTTCGTCGACCTGCACCGGCACCTGGCCGAACTGCATCCGAGCAAGTACGGCGCGCTCCTGGACGGGGTCGAGACGGTGGCGATCACCGACATCCGCCCGCTGACCGACGAGAACGTGGCACTGCGGATGGTCGTCCTCGCGGACCGCATGTACGACCGCAACCTGCCGCTGCTCGCGGGCGGCGTGCCACTCGACCAGCTGTTCTCCGCCGACATGCTCAAGGGCGGCTACCGGAAGAAGTACCTGCGGGCGTTGTCGCGGTTGATCGCGTTGGCCCGGGCCGCATGATTCCCTGAACGGATGAGGATCGCAGAGCATCGGCGGACGATCGCCCTGGTGCTGCTCGCCGTGGCGCTCGGGCTGCTGGTCGCGGGCCGGTTCGTGTCCTTCGACGCGGGCTCGCTGGACTGGATCTTCCCGCTCGGACCGCTCGCGGGGATCCCGGCCGTGACCGCGGTGGTGGTCGCGTGGCCGGAGCCGAAGGCCCGGTTGTGGCTGGGGATCGCGTTGGCGGTGCTGACCGCGTTCATCGTCTGGCAGAGCGTGGTGAACGTCGGCTTCCGGTTCATCTGGACTTCCCGCGAAGCGGAGTTGCCGTTCTTCGAGCTGCTCCTCTTCTTGCTGTCCTGCCTGATGCTCGCGACGGCCGGTGTGGCGCTGGGCGCTCCGCGATGGCTGTTGCGCATCCCGGCGTATCTGATCGGCGTGGCGGTGTTGTCGATCGTCGTCGCCGGGATCACCGGGTGGTACTACGCGCGGACGTGTGCCGACGCCGAGGAGGGAGGATGCATGGCCGTGCTCGGCGCGCTGACGTGGGGCGCGGGTGTGGTCGTCGCCAGTCCGGTGGTGATTCTGGTGATCGAGGTGATCTTGTGGCGGCGACGACGGCGGAAAGCCGCCGAAGCCGGCGGCGGATGAGGCAGGATGAACGGATGGCGAAGCAGAAGAAGGGCCAGAAGGTCGCTCACGAACCGGCCGTGACGGCATCGGCCGAGCAGACGGCCGATGGGGGACTGCGGGAGCTGTTGCGGGTTCCGGCCGGGCCGGTGGATCTGACGACGTACGACACGCGTGCGACGGCCGGGTTCAGCGGGACCAAGGAGGACGGCAAGCTCGCGCTGGAGAATCTCGGGGCCGAGGTGTCGGACTGGCAGGAGCGGCTGTTCGCCGAGGGGCGCAGCGGGGGTGAGCGGAGCATCCTCCTGGTGCTGCAGGGGATGGACACCTCCGGCAAGGGCGGCGTGATCCGGCACGGCGCGGGACTGATGGACCCGCAGGGCCTGAAGATCACCTCGTTCAAGGCGCCGACGCCGGCCGAGAAGCGCCGCGGGTTCCTGTGGCGGATCCGGCAGGCCGTCCCCGGGTACGGGCTGATCGGCATCTTCGACCGGTCGCACTACGAGGACGTGCTGATCGCCCGCGTCCGCGAGCTGGTCACGCCGGCCGTGTGGAGCAAGCGGTACGACCAGATCAACGACTTCGAGGCCGAGCTGGTCGCGAGCGGCGTGACGCTCGTGAAGTGCTACCTGCACATCTCGCCGGAGGAGCAGCGGCTCCGGCTGGACGCGCGGCTCGACGACCCGACCAAGCACTGGAAATACAACCCGGGCGACGTCGACGAGCGGATGCTGTGGCCGGACTACATGGAGGCCTACCACGCAGCGATCGAGCGCTGCAACACACCGCAAGCGCCGTGGTACGTCGTACCGAGCGACCGCAAGTGGTACCGGAACTGGGCCGTCACCACGATCCTCCTGGAGACGCTGAAGGAGCTGGACCCGCAGTGGCCCACCGCGGACTTCGACGTCGCGAAGGAGAAGAAGCGCCTCGCGGCGACCTGATCAGCTGTCGGGGTCGATGCCGTGCCGGCGGAGTAGTTCGCGCAGGGCGGCGACCTGTTCGTGGAGGCGCTCGTTCTCGTCGAGTACGGCGTTCAGTTCGGCGAGCAGGTGATGACGGCGGCCGTACGTCGTCCAGCTCGCCGACTGCTCCGCCTGCTCCTCCGCGACCACCTCGGCCACGACGGACTCGGACCGGCGGCGCCAGTTCATCCGCTGCTCGAGCTTGCGCCGGACCCGGTCGATGTCCTCGGCCAGTTTGGTGATGATCTGCCCGCCGACACCGTCACCGTCGTGCAGGACGCCGAGCAGCAGGTGCTCCGGCGCGACCTGCTCCGCGCCTCGGGCCCGGGCCTCGCCCCACGCGAACTCGAACGTGCTCCGCGCCCGCGGCGTGAACGGGATCGCGCCCGGGATCGCGCCGCTCTTGCCGCGGCCGATGATCTCCACCACGAGGTCCCGCACAGCGGGCGCGGTGATGCCCAGATCCGCCAGCACCCGTGCGGCGACGCCGGTCCCGTGCGCGATCACGCCGAGCAGCAGGTGCTCCGTGCCGACGTACACGTGGTCGAGGTTGCGGGCCTCTTCCTGTGCCAGGACGATGACCTGCCTGGCCTCCTCGCTGAACTGCTCGTACATCAGGTCTCCCCTCCACCAGTCGTGCAGCAGGTCGCCGAAGCCTTCGAGCAGTTCGAGCTTCAAGTGCTCGTGCAGATCCTCGGCCGTCACCGGGTGGTGCTCGAGCCGGCTGCGGATGAAGCTCGCGGCCAGCTGCGGGCCCGCCTCACCGGCGGCGATCTTGTCGAGCAGTTCGTCGACGTCCGCGACCGGCTCCAGCGCCAGCTCGGCCCGGTTCAGTGAGACGAACTGCAGCACCACCGCGACCGCGACCACTCGGTTGGCACCGTGGAACGGCCGCGCCCGGACGAGTCCGGCGAGCAGTACGCCGGCCGCTTCCGCCAGGACGCCGGCCTTCCGGGCGTCGTCCAGGACGCTGTCGATCGCGTCCAGGTCCGATCGGCGGACGACGTCGTCGGACCCGCAGCGCAGCACGCGCGCGGCGACCGCGAGGACGTCGTACCGGCCGAGATGACGCATCAGTCGTCTCCACGCAGCCGGCGCAGCGACTCCTCGTGCCGTGTCAGGTTCTCCTCGAGGAGCCGGCTGAACCGCGCGTCCTGCCGCCGCTGGTCCACCAGCGCCGCGATCGCCTCGCGCGCCACGTCGGACACCGACCGGCCTTCCACCGACGCCACGGTCTGCAGCCGCTCGGCCAGCGCCGGATCGAGCCGCAGCAGGATGTTCTTCGTCGAGTCCTTCGCCATAGCTATCAAGATATCACGCTATCGAACTCGCCGCCGCCCAGCCAACTTTGAGAAGCCACCGACCATTTTCTGGCCGCGAAAATGGTCGGTGGCTTCTCAAAGATGTGGCAGAGCGGGCGGTACGGCGCGGGGTGGCGGGGGTGATGAGGGTGGGGGGAGGGTGGGGGGATGCGAACAGATGTGGTGGTGGTGGGGTTGGGGGCGTTCGGGTCGGCGGCGCTGTGGCGGCTGGCGGCGCGGGGTGTGCAGGTCGTGGGGATCGAGCGGCAGGGCATCGGGCACGCGTTCGGGTCCTCGCACGGGACGACGCGGCTGTTCCGGGTGGCGTGCATGGAGAACCCGGCGCTGCCCGCGATCGCCCGGAAATCGCTGGCGTTGTGGACGGAGCTGGGGGAGCGGACCGGGGCGACGTACGTCCGGCAGACCGGCTCGCTGAACGTAGGCGCTCCGACGAGCGGGCCGGTGACCGGCGCCCGGGCGGCGGCCGCGGCCGGTGCGGCTCCGGTGACCGAGCTGACGCACGAGGAGTTGGCGGCGCGGTTCCCGCAGTACAACCTCGCGGCGGACGATGTCGCGGTGTGGGATCCCGGTGCCGGCATCTGCTACGCCGAGCCGACGGTGCGGGCGCAGGTCGCGGAGGCGCAGCGCCTGGGCGCGACCGTCTATCCGCACACGATGGTGACCGCGATCGACGTCGGCCCCGACGCGGTGACGGTCCGGACGCCGACCACGAGCATCACCGCCGACCAGGTCGTGATCAGCGCCGGCGCGTGGCTGGGCAAGCTCGTCCCGGACCTGCCGTTGTCACCGCGACGTACGCCGTTGTTCTGGTTCCAGCCGAAGGATCCGGCGTCGGAGGCGTTCCGGTTGCGGAACTTCCCGTCGTTCATCTGGGAGTTCGCCGACGGCCGAGGTCTGTGGGGACACGGCTCCGACGAGGATTTCCTGGTGAAGGTCGGCCTCGACGGCGCCGATCGGGACCGGGATATCGACCCGGACGAGCTGGACCGCTATATCCATCCGCGCAAGGACATCGCCGAGCTGGCCGCGGCGATCGCGGACGCGTTCCCGGAGCTCGACCCGGAGCCGGTGAAGTTGATGCCGTGCATGGTCACGGACTCGCCCGACGGACAGTTCCTGGTCGGTCGGTACGACGACCGCGTGGTGGTCGCGGGCGGTGACAGCGGACACGGCTTCAAGCACTGCGCCGGGCTGGGCGAACTCCTGGCCCAGATCACGACGAAGGAGACGCCCTACACGGACGTCTCCTTCGTGGACCCACACAGGTTCTAGGCAGTACGGACCAGTTCCGGGCGGGCGATGACCGGGCGCGGAGCCGGCTCGAGGGTGAGCAGGTCCAGGCCTGCCACGCCGTAGCGGAGCAGCACCAGCCGCGCCACCTCGGCGCTTACACCCAACGGCGCCGAGACAGCCACGGCACCCGCACGGCGGGACGTGGTCTCGGCCCGGTCCGGCAGTACGCCGGGCGCGAGGAACAGGGAGCCGACCGCCACGTGGCGGCGACCCTCCAGGCGCCACTGGAGGACGGCCTCGGCGGGCGACGGCGAGGCCGCGCACACGAACGCCGCGGTCACCGGGAGCTTGTGCCGCTGGCCCCACAGCCGCGCGAGGCGGGTGACGCTCGCGTTCGCGTGCGAGTCGCTGGAGCCGGCGCACGCCAGCACCAGCGCGTCCAGCTCCCGCACCCGGCCGTCCTTCAGTTCGGCGCGCATCCGGCGGTCGAGGACGTCGAGCAGCGTGTCGTCGTACCCGAGCACGTCGGAGGCGATGATCCGCAGGTTCGGGAACCGGCTCCGCGCCTCGTCGACGACCGCCGGGACGTCGATCTTGGCGTGGTACGCGGCCGACAGCAGCAGCGGCAGGACGACGACCTCCTCGACGCCTTCGGCGGCGAGCTTGCCGAGCACCTGGTACGGCGTGGGCGGGCAGTGGTCGAGGAAGGAGGCTTCGATCCGCAGGTCGTCACGCATGTCGCGGAGGCACTTGACGAGGGCGTGGACGGTGGCGGCCGAGCGCGGGTCGCGGCTGCCGTGGGCGAGGATCACGAGCGCTGGAGCAGTCACAGCAGTTCCCCTTCTTCGTCGTCGATCATGCCGGCCGCGAGCGTCCACCCGTCGTGGGCGTCGATCAGCAGGAACGATCCGGTGATGGCGTTGCTGGAGTACGGGTCGGCGGCCAGCGGCGCGGCGATCTTGAGCTGCACCTTGCCGATGTCGTTCAGGTGGAGCTCGGTGGCGTCGATGACTCCGAGCGTGTCGAGGTCCAGCGCGCCGGTGATCTTGGTGACGATCGCCTGCGCGGTGGTCGTGGTGTGCTTGATCAGCACCCGGGCCCCGACGGTCAGCGGCCGGTCGGACAGCCAGCTGACGGTGGCGGCCAGCTCCCGGCGGGTGCCGGGGGAGGCCTCGGCGGCGACGATCACCGAGCCGCGGGCGACGTCGATGTCGTCGGCGAGCCGGACCGTGACTGCCTCGCCGGCGACCGCGGACGGCCGCTCGACCACCGCGGTGCTGGTCGGCGTCACGACCGGCCGGTCGATGCCGGCGATCGTCGTCCGGCGGCCCGCGGGCAGCACGATCACCGGGTCGCCGACCGAGACGGTGCCGGAGGCAACGGTGCCGGTGTAGCCGCGGTAGTCGCGGTACTCGTCGTCGGTCTGCGGCCGGACCACGTACTGCACCGGGAAGCGCAGCGGCTGGTTCGAGCTGTCGGTGCGGCCGGTCGCGTTCTCCAGGAGCTCGAGCAGCGTCGGGCCGTCGTACCAAGCGGTCTGCGCGGACCGCTCGACGACGTTGTCGCCGACGAGCGCGGACACCGGGATCGCCTGCAGGTCCGCGATGCCGAGCTGGTCGGCGACCTCGTTGACGCTCTCGGCGATCTTCGTGAACACGGCCTCGTCGTAGTCGACCAGGTCGATCTTGTTCACCGCGAGGACGACGTGCGGGACCCGGAGCAGGCCGGCGACGGCCAGGTGCCGGCGGGTCTGCTCGAGGACACCGTGGCGGGCGTCGACCAGGATGATCACCACGTCCGCGGTCGACGCGCCGGTCACCGTGTTCCGGGTGTACTGCACGTGCCCGGGGCAGTCGGCCAGGATGAACGAGCGCTTGTCGGTGGCGAAGTACCGGTAGGCGACGTCGATCGTGATGCCCTGCTCGCGCTCGGCCCGCAGGCCGTCGGTGAGCAGCGCGAAGTCGAAGTCACCGCCGCGGGCCTCGGACACCGTCTTCACGTGCGCGATCTGGTCGGCGAGGATCGCCTTGCAGTCGTGCAGCAACCGCCCGACCAGCGTCGACTTGCCGTCGTCCACCGAGCCGGCCGTCGCCAGCCGCAACAGGGTGCTCATCAGAAGTACCCCTCTCGCTTGCGGTCTTCCATCGCGGCCTCGCTGGCCCGGTCGTCGGCGCGGGTGGCGCCGCGTTCGGTGATCTCGCTGGCCGCGACCTCGATCACGACCTCGGCCGCCGACGTCGCCGTGGAGGCGACGGCGCCGGTGCAGGACATGTCGCCGACCGTCCGGTACCGGACCTGGCGGCTGCTGACGGTCTCGCCGTCGCGCGGCCGCGAGTAGGGGCCGACGGCAAGCAACATGCCGTCGCGCTCGAACACCTCGCGCTCGTGCGCGTAGTAGATCGACGGCAGCGGGATCTGCTCGCGCTCGATGTAGTGCCAGACGTCCAGCTCGGTCCAGTTGGACAGCGGGAACACCCGCACGTGCTCACCCGGCCGGTGCCGCCCGTTGTACAGCGACCACAGCTCCGGCCGCTGGTTGCGCGGGTCCCACTGCCCGAACTCGTCGCGCAGGCTGAAGATCCGCTCCTTCGCCCGGGCCCGCTCCTCGTCGCGGCGGCCGCCGCCGAACACGGCGTCGAACCGGTGCGCGTTGATCGCGTCGAGCAGCGGGATCGTCTGCAGCTGGTTGCGGGTCCCGTCGGTGCGCTCGCGCAGCCGGCCGTCGGCGATGTACTCCTCGACGCTGGCCACCTCGAGCCGCAGCCCGAGTTGCTCGACCGTGGCGTCGCGATAGGCCAGGACCTCGGGGAAGTTGTGCCCGGTGTCGACGTGCAGCAACGTGAACGGCACCCCGGCCGGCGCGAACGCCTTCCGCGCCAGGTGCAGCATCACGATCGAGTCCTTGCCGCCGGAGAACAGGATCACCGGCCGCTCGAACTCCGCCGCCACCTCGCGGAACACGAAGATCGATTCGCTTTCCAGAGCATCGAGCTCGGTGACTGTGATGCTCATGTGTGCAACCCGCATTCCACCTTGCCGGTGCCCGCCCAGCGGCCGCTGCGCGGGTCCTCGCCCGGTGCGACGCGCTGGGTGCACGGCTCGCAGCCGATCGACGGGTAGCCGTCGTACTGCAGGAGGTTCACCAGGACGCCGTTGTCGTTGATGTACTGGTCCAGGTCCGCCTGCGTCCACGGCGCGATCGGGTTCAGCTTCACCATGTCGCGCTTCTCGTCGTACTCGACGACCGGGGTGTTCGCGCGGGTCGGCGCCTCCTCGCGGCGGATGCCGGTGACCCACGCCTTGTAGCCGGACAGGTACCGGTTCAGCGGCTCGACCTTGCGCAGCGCGCAGCACTTGTTCGGGTCGCGGGCGTACAGCTTCTCGCCGTACTCCGCGTCCTGCTCGGCCACGGTCTGCTTCGGCAGCGCGTTGATCAGGTTGATCGGCAGCGTCGCGGCGACCGCGTCCCGGGTGCCGATCGTCTCGGCGAAGTGGTAGCCGGTGTCGAGGAACAGTACGTCGACACCGGGCGCCGCCTCGGCCGCGAGATGGGGGAGCGCGCCGTCGGCCATCGAGGCGGTCACCACCAGCTCGTCGCCGAAGGTCTCGCGCGCCCACGCGAGCACCTCGACCGCCGACGCGTCGGCGAGCAGTTCGTTCGCCTCCTCGGCGAGCGTCTTCAAGTCACTCATTCCACCGTCACCCGCAACCCGATCATCTTCAGCTGGAACACCCGTGCGCACGGCCGGCACTCCCACGCGCCGTGGCCTTCTTCGGAGGGCCTGAGGTCCTCGTCCCCGCAGTACGGGCAATAGAGAGGTGCCGCACGCTCGCTCACTGGAGTGCCTCCTCGTCAGCTCGGGTGACCCACTGGGCGAACCGCTCGCCCTCGTTGCGCTCCTTCAGGTAGTTCTGGGTGACACGCTCCACGTAGTCGGTGAGGTCGTCCGCGGTGACCTTGTGGCCGCGGAGCTTCCGGCCGAAGCCGGCGTCCAGGCCGAGGCCGCCGCCGAGGTGCACCTGGTAGCCCGGCACCTGCTTGCCGTCGGCCCCCATCACCAGCTGGCCCTTGAGGCCGATGTCGGCGGTCTGGATCCGGGCGCAGGAGTTCGGGCAGCCGTTCAGGTTCACGGTGATCGGTACGTCGAGCTCCGGGATCCGCTCCTCGAGCTCCTCGATCAGCCGCGCGGCCTTCGCCTTGGTCTCGACGATCGCCAGCTTGCAGAACTCGATGCCGGTGCAGGCCATCGTGTTCCGCCGCCAGCCCGACGGGTTCGCCTGGAAGCCGAGCTTGTCCAGCGCGGCCACCAGCGAGTCGACCTGCGACTCCTCGACGTCCAGCACGAGCAGCTTCTGCTGCGCGGTGGTGCGGATCCGGTTCGACCCGTGCGCCGCGACGACGTCGGCGACCTTCGCGAGCGTCGTACCGGAGACGCGGCCGACGACCGGCGCGACGCCGACGAAGTACTTGCCGTCCTTCTGCTTGTGGACGCCGACGTGGTCACCCTGGACGGCCGGAACCTCCGGCGCCGGGCCGTCGATCAGCTTCCGCTTCAGGTACTTCGTCTCCAGCACGTCCCGGAACTTCTCGACGCCCCAGTCCGCGAGCAGGAACTTCAGCCGCGCCCGGTTCCGCAGCCGGCGGTACCCGTAGTCGCGGAAGATGCTGGTCACGCCCCACCAGGCCTCGGCGACCTCGTCGCGCGGGATCCAGGTGCCCAGCCGCTGGGCGAGCATCGGGTTCGTCGACAGGCCGCCGCCGACCCACAGGTCGAAGCCCGGGCCGTGCTCCGGGTGCACGACGCCGACGAACGCGATGTCGTTGACCTCCGGTACGACGTCGTGCGACGGGTGACCGGTCAGCGCGGTCTTGAACTTCCGCGGCAGGTTCGAGAACTCGGTCGAGCCGATGTACTTCTCGACGATCTCCTCGATGGCCGGCGTCGGGTCGATGATCTCGTCGGCCGCGATGCCCGCGACCGGGCTGGCGATCACCACCCGCGGTACGTCGCCACACGCCTCGGTGGTGTAGAGCCCGACGGACTCGAGCTGCTGCCAGATCGCCGGCACGTCCTCGATCGCCACCCAGTGCAGCTGGATGTTCTGCCGGTCGGTGATGTCCGCGGTGTCGCGCGCGTACCGCGTGGAGACCTCGGCGATCACCTTGAGCTGCTCGGTCGTCAGCTGCCCGCCCTCGACCCGGACCCGCATCATGAAGTAGCGGTCGTCCAGCTCCTCCGGCTCGAGCGTCGCGGTCTTGCCGCCGTCGATGCCGGGCTTGCGCTGGGTGTACAGCCCCCACCAGCGGAACCGGCCGCGCAGGTCGGCGGGGTCGATCGAGTCGAAGCCGCGGTGCGCGTAGACGTTCTCGATCCGGGCCCGGACGTTCAGGCCGTCGTCGTTCTTCTTGTTCTCTTCGTTCTTGTTCAGCGGCTCGCGGTATCCGAGTGCCCACTGGCCCTCGCCCTTGCCCTTGCGGGGGCGGGCCGGTTTGCGGGCAGCGGGAGTGGTGACGCCGGCAGTCATCGGGGGCGTGTCCTTGTCCTCGTGACAGGTGCTCACCGAGGGCGGCAGGATCGAAGCGTCGTCGGTTCGATACGTTCCGCGCGGTGCGCACCCAGGGGTGATCGGGGGTGATCAGGGGCCGTCGTTGGCCCGGGCAGGGTGGCTGTCAGAACATCGAAGGACAACAGATGGCGCTGCGCATCCGCCCGAGGTCGACATGAATGCGACCTACGAGGTGGGTGGAGAGGGCAGCGAGCATGTCCACAAGCGTCAGCGCCAGAGGCTGACAAATCAACTCCCGTTCCTACATCTTGAGACCCGATCTCACGATGTGGCTATGTCTAGCAGTCTGGTCGAGATTGGATCGGTAGTATCGCGGCTTCCACAAGAACTCTTGTGCAAGAGTTCTTGTGGAAGCTACCGTGTGGTTCATGACCCCCGCGAACCGCCGTACCGTGACGCCGTCCGTGCTCGCCGCGATCCACCATCCGCTGCGCCGCCGGCTGATCGACCTGCTGCACGTCGACGGCCCGGCGACCGCGTCGGCGCTGGCCGGGGTGACCGGAGAACTTGTCGGCAACGTGAGCCATCACCTGAAGGTTCTCGCGTCCGCGGGCGTGATCGTCGAAGCCCCTGAGCTCGCGAAGACCCGGCGCGAACGGTGGTGGCGGATCGGCGACACCTCGGAGTACTCCTGGTCGATCGCGGACGCCGAGGGCGATCCGGCGGGCGAGCTGGTGGCGGCCACCGCCGAGGACGCGAACCTGGCTCATCACGTCGGGAAAGTGCGCCAGTGGTTCGACATGCGGCACGAGTTCGACGAGCCCTGGGTGCGGGCGGCGTACGCGACCGAGAGATGGCTCACATTGACGCCCGAGCAGCTCACCGAGCTCAGCGAGCGGGTCGAGGAGCTGGTTCGCGAGTACGTCGACGCGCCGGCCGCGGGCGACGACGCCCGCCGGGTCTTCTTCTTCGCGCACGCGGTCCCGGCCCGGCCGTGAGCACCGACGTCTTTCCGCCGCTCCGGAGGGACCGTCGGGTACACGGGTGGATCGCGTCGGTCGCGGTCTCGCAGGCCGGCGACATGGCCTGGTATGTCGGCCTCGCCTGGAGCGCGGCCCAGGTCACGACCCCGGCAGGCGCCGGGCTGGTGATGGGCATCGGGGCGCTGCCCAAGGCGCTCATCCTGCTGTACGGCGGTGCGCTCGCGGACCGGTTCGACGGGCGCCGGACGATGATCCTCGCCAACCTGGCGCGGATCGTCGTACTGACCGTCGCGGCAGTGGCCCTGGCGATCTGGGGGTTGTCGCTCGCGTTGCTGCTGGCCGTGGCGGTCGTGTTCGGCGTGGTCGACGCGCTCTACACACCGGCTTCGGGCACGCTGCCGCGGCGGATGGTGCGCTCGGACGACCTGGTGAAGCTGTCGGCGGGGACGCAGTTGGCCCAGCGGCTCGCGGTCTTCGCCGGTGCGCCGCTCGGCGGGCTGCTGGTTGCGCACGGCGGGCTGGGCGCCGTGATGGTCGTCGACGCGGCGTCGTTCGTGGTGATCGCGGTCGCGCTGGCGTTCCTGGTGAAGCCGCGGCTGCCGCAGCCGGTGTCCACCGGGCGCTCGATCCGCGCCGACCTGCGCGACGGGTTCGCTTACCTCAAGCGCGACACGCGGGCGCGGACGCTGGTGATCGCGTTCTCGGGCCTCAACCTGTGCGTCGGACCGATCCTCGCGGTCGGCCTGGTGCAGCGCACGCACGAGGCGGGGTGGGGCTCGGCCTGGTTCGGGTGGTTCGAGGCGTGCTCCGGGCTCGCGGCCGCGGCCGGTGCCGTGGTGGCGATGCGGTGGAAGCCTGCCGATCTCGCGCGGTCGGGGCTGCTCGCGCTGGTCGTCCAGGCGGCCGGGTGCGCGCTGATCGGGGTCGCTCCGAAGTACGCCGTTTTCGTGGCGATGGCGATGATCGGCTGTACGGCGGGGATCGCGTCGGCGCAGCTCTCGGCGGCGTTCCAGCAGTCGGTCGATCCGTCGTACCTCGGCCGCAGTTTCAGCATCGTGAACCTGTCCGACGAGGCGCTGATGCCGCTCGCGATGACCGGGTTCGGGGCGTTGATCAGTCTGTCCGGGATCGCCGTCGCCTGTGTGCTCGTCGCCGCCGGGTTCGCCGCGCTGATGGTCTGGTCGGCGATCCGGGTGAACCGCTGAGGGCTGTACTCCGGGAGTCCGGTGCGCTACCGTCCGTGCCAATATTAGGAAACTTTCCTAACGGTTGGTGGGAGGGAGTCAATCGTGAGGTTCTCGCGTCGGGTTCTCGGTGTGCTGACGACGGCTGGTCTGGTGAGTGGTCTGGTGGTGGGTCCGCTCGGTGCCGCGGAGGCGGCGGGCGGTGGTGTGGTGCGGGTGAACCAGCTCGGGTACGGCGCCTTCGACGGCAAGGCGGCGTACGTGATGACGCGCGATGCCGCGACCGGCGTGCGCTTCCAGGTCGTGGATCGGCACGGGAGGCGGGTGCTGACCGGACCGATCGGTGCCGACGCGGGGGAGTGGAATGCGACGTACCGGCACGTCTACCAGCTCGATCTTTCCACCTTGAAGACACCTGGAAGCTACCGCCTCGAGGTACCGGGCGCGGCGGCGGCCGACTTCGAGGTGCGCGCCTCGTCCGCCCGGCTGCGGACCGGCGCGAAGGACAAGGCGGTCGGGTTCTTCACCGCGCAGCGGGACACCGCGCACCACAACGACCGGGCTGCGTCGGTCTACGAGACACCGGAGTTCGCTGGGCCGGACACCGACCAGACCGTCGGTGAACTGCGACAGCTCGGCGGGCCCGTCGACGTCAGCGGCGGCTGGTACGACGCCGGCGACTACCTGAAGTTCACGCACATCGCGGCGTACTCGGACTCGTTGCTCTGGGCATCGGCCCGGGACCGGCGGGACCGGACGGTGCTCGCGGAGGCTCGGCACGGCCTGGACTGGCTGGACCGGATGTGGGACGAGCGGACCCGGACGCTCTACATCCAGGTCGGTGTGGGGACCGGGAACGTCGAGGGGACGTTCATCGGCGACCACGACATCTGGCGGCTGCCGGGCGTCGACGACAACCTGACCGACCCGTCCGAACGCCACCTGCGGAACCGTCCCGTGTTCCGCGCGGCCGTGCCGGGTCAGCCGATCAGTCCGAACCTGGCCGGCCGGACGGCGGCGGCGTTCGCGCTGGCCGCGCAGGTCGAGCCGAACCGCGCGACCGCTCGCCGGCACCTGGAGACGGCCGCCCAGATCTTCGCGCAGGCGAAGACCGAGAACGTCGGGCAGCTGGTCACGTCGCTGCCGTTCGCGTTCTACCCCGAGACCGCGTGGCGCGACGACCTGGAGCTGGGAGCGACCGAGTTGGCACTCGCCGCGCGGCGGCTGGGAGACCGGCGGGCAGGCGCATGGCTGCGGCGGGCCGGCCACTGGGCGACGCAGTACCTCGAGCACGAGGCCGGCGGCGACACGCTGAACCTGTACGACGTCAGCGCGCTCGCGCACGCGGACCTGATCCGCGCAGCGTCGGCGGACCGTCCCTTGGTACGGCGGCTCGCGGGTGATCTCCGGGCCCAACTGGAGATCGGCGCGGCGCGCGCGAAGGGCGATCCGTTCCGGGCCGGCGCGCAGTACGACAACTTCGACGCCGTACCGCACGCCTTCGGGCTGGCGGCGACCGCGCGGCTGTACCGGCAGACGACCGGCGACCGGCGGTACGACGACTTCGGGCAGCAGCAGCTCGACTGGACCTTCGGGGCGAACCCGTGGGGCGTGTCGTTCATGATCGGCGTCGGCCGGACCGCCGAGCGCTGCCCGCACCACCAGATCGCGAACATCACCGGCCGCGAGCTGACCGGCGCGGTGGTCAATGGACCGAACTCGGCCGGGCTCTTCGAGGAAGGCCTCGGCGACCACCTCGACGGCATGAACCCGTGCCCCGCCGACGGCGTCGACCGGTACGCCGAGTTCACGGGCCGCGGCTCCCGCTACGTCGACGACGTCCGCTCGTGGCAAGCCTCCGAACCGGCCGACGACTTCGCCGCGATCGCCGTCTACGCCCTCACGTAAACTCGCGCGGGTGCCGGCCCGGGAACGCGTCACGACCGCTCGCGAGATCGCCGCGCAGGTGCGATCGGGGGCGAGAACGGCGCTGGAGGTGGTCGAGCAGGCGCTCGACGCCGCCTGGCGCCTCGACCCGGTGCTGCATTTCCTCGACGAGCTGGATCCCGAGGGTGCGCTCGCGGCGGCGAAGGCGGAGCCGACCGGGCCGTTGGCCGGCGTGCCGTTCCTGATCAAGTCCCGGACACCGCCGGAGTCGCCGCTGCTCGCGCGGCTGGTCGCGGCCGGCGCGACCCCGATCGGCTGGTCGACGCGGGCGCGGGCGGGTGCGGTCTCGCTGACGTTCGGCTGGAACGGGCGGGAGTACACGCGCAATCCGTGGGACCTCACGCGTTCGCCGGGCGGTTCGACGGCGGGCGGGGCTGCGGCGGTGGCTGCTGGCGTCGTACCGCTGGCGACGGGTGGTGACAGTGGCGGCTCGTTGCGGATCCCGGCGTCGTTCTGCGGGATCGTCGGGTTCAAGGGGACGTACGGGCGGATCCCGCGGCCGGGTGGGCGGCCGCTCGGCGGGCTGACCACGGCCGGGCTGATCGGCGCCGATCTCGACGACGTGATCGTTGCCACCAGCATCGCGAGCGGTCCGGACCGCCTCGACCCGACGGCCCTCCCGCACTGGCCGGTGCCGTCGCGGCTGGAGCGCCCGTGGCGGATCGCGTACCACTCGACGCTCGGTGAATGCGCCGCCGACCCCGGCGTCGATCGCGTACTGCGGGAACGCCTCGCGGAGGTCGATGTCGAGGTGGTCGACGTACCCCTGGAGTTGGCTCCGACCGACGAGGCGTGGTCGGTGCTGTCGGCGCTGGACAACGGGCGCGGCGTGGACGCTGCCGGAGCCCGTCGGGCCCGGCAGGTGCGGGATCTCGACAACACCGCGCTGGCCGACCTGTTCGCGACCGTCGACGCCCTGGTGACTCCGACCACGCTGACTGTTGCCCATGGCTACGACCAGCACGAGCAGAGCATCGTCACCGGCGACCCGTGCTGGGTGTTCAACGTGACCGGCCATCCGGCCGTGAGTGTGCCGGTCGGCCTGTCGGAAGGTTTGCCGGTAGGCGCTCAGGTCGTGACGCCGCACGGCGCGGACGACGTTGCCCTGGCAGTGGCTCGGCGACTGCTGGTCGAGCTGCCACCGCCGCCGGTCAGCGTGGGTGTTCGGCGCGCCAGTTCTTGATCAGTTGTTCCATGTCGGTGTGGATGAAGGCGAAGAAGTCGGCGGCCTCGGTCAGCCGGCGGCCGACGGGGGAGTCCTCGCCGAACAGGGCCGCGCCCGAGCGGCTGGTCGACTCCCACTCGCCGAGCGCCAGGTTGCGGCGCTCGAGGATCGCGGCGAAGACGTCCTCGCGGATCCGGTAGTGGTCCTTGCGGGACCCGGGCAGCCGCTCGCGGGAGATGAACGAGACCTGCAGCAACTGCCGGACAGCACCGGACACGGCCGGCTGGCTGATCTGCAGCGCCTCCGCGAGCTCGGCCGCCGTCATCGTCCCGGTCGGGCTGACCAGCATCGCGCCCATCACGCGCGCCGACATCGTCGGCACGCCGCTGCTCGCCAGCACGCCCGCGAACCGCTCGACGAACCGGCTGATCTCCTCGGGGGTGGGCTCGGCCATGCCCGCACCCTACCTCAACTATTACAACCTTCTGATAATTCAACGCCCGCTCCTCGCCGTCGGGGAGCGGGCGTCGACCGGGTCAGCTGAGCTCGAGGCCCGGGTACAGCGGGAACTTGTCGAGCATCTCGGCCGAGGCGGCCTTGGTCTTGTCGGCGACCCCGTCCGCCAGCACGTACTTCGCCTTGGACGGCGCACCCGCCGACGTCGTGGTCGGCGTCGTCGCGGACAGCACGTCGACGATCAGCTCCGCGACCCGGTCGAACTCGTCGGCGCCGAACCCGCGCGTGGTGAGCGCCGGCGTACCGATCCGGACGCCGGAGGTGTACCAGGCGCCGTTCGGGTCGCGCGGTACGGCGTTCCGGTTGGTGACGATGCCCGCGTCCAGCAGCGCCGACTCGGCCTGCCGGCCGGTGATGCCGTACGACGAGACGTCGAGCAGAACGAGGTGGTTCTCGGTGCCGTCCGTCACGAGCTTCACGCCGCGCTTCATCAGGCCCTCGGCCAGCGCGACCGCGTTGTCGGCGACCGCCTGCGCGTAGTCACGGAACGCGGGCTGCTTCGCCTCGGCCAGCGCGACCGCCTTCGCGGCCATCGTCTGGCTGAGCGGTCCGCCCAGGACCATCGGGCAGCCGCGGTCGACGGACTCGGCGTACTCCGGCTGGCACAGCACCATGCCGCCGCGCGGGCCGCGCAGCGACTTGTGCGTCGTGGTCGTGGTGACGTGCGCGTGCGGGACCGGGTCGAAGTCGCCGGTGAACACCTTGCCCGCGACCAGGCCGGCGAAGTGCGCCATGTCGACCATCAGCGTCGCGCCGACCTCGTCGGCGATCTCGCGCATCTTGGCGAAGTTCACCTTGCGCGGGTACGCCGAGTAGCCGGCGATCAGGATCAGCGGCTTGAACTCGCGCGCGGCCCGGGCGACCTCGTCGTAGTCGAGCAGGCCGGTCTCCGGGTTGGTGCCGTAGGACTGCTGGTTGAACATCTTGCCGGAGATGTTCGGCCGGAAGCCGTGCGTCAGGTGACCGCCGGCGTCCAGCGACATGCCGAGCATCTTCTGGTCGCCGAGCGCCTTGCGGAGCTTGGTCCAGTCCTCCTCGGTCAGGTCGTTGACGTGCTTCGCGCCGGCCTCGGCCAGCGCCGGGGACTCGATCCGCTGGGCCAGGATCGCCCAGAACGCGACCAGGTTCGCGTCGATGCCGGAGTGCGGCTGGACGTAGGCGTGCGGGGCGCCGAACAGCTCCCGCGCGTGGTCGGCGGCGGTCTGCTCGACGGTGTCGACGTTCTGGCAGCCGGCGTAGAAGCGGTGCCCGACGGTGCCCTCGGCGTACTTGTCCGACAGCCAGTTGCCCATCGTCAGCAAGGTGGCGGGGGAGGCGTAGTTCTCGCTCGCGATCAGCTTCAGCGAGGACCGCTGGTCGGCCAGCTCGGCCCTGATCGCGCCGGCGATGGTGGGCTCCACCGCGGCGATCACCTGCAGCGCGTTGTTGTACGCGGCCGACGCGGCGGCGGCGTCGAAGGGTTGAGTCATCGTTGTCTCTCCTGCGGTTGCACGGGTCGAAGGCACCCAGGCGCACGGTGCCGACGGGTTTCGCTCCCCGGTGGTTCTCCACCTTCAGCGCGCCAGTCGCGACGCCTCACCCTATCGCGCGCTCGACGATCTGCTCGAAGGACATCGTCCGTGGGAGCGTCCCGAAAACCCCACCCCAGTCCTTCGCCAGCCGGGACGCCACGAACGCGTCCGCGACCGCCGGGGTCGAGTACCGGACCAGCAGCGACGCTTGCAGGCACAAGGCCATCAGCGCGGCCAGCCTGCGCGCCCCGGCTTCCGCGTTCTCGATGTCAGCAAGCGCTTGCAGTACGTCGTTCACGGCCGCGTCCAGCCGCTGGTCGGCTCCTTGTACGGCGGCCATCTCGGTCAGCCAGGCGTCGAGGGCTTCCGGTCGCCGCAGCGCCCGCAGGACGTCGAGCGCGTTCACGTTCCCCGACCCTTCCCAGATCGAGTTCAGCGGCGACTCCCGGTACAGCAGCGGCAACCCCGACTCCTCGACGTACCCGTTCCCACCGAGGCACTCCAGCGCCTCCGCCACCATGAACGGCGTCCGCTTGCACACCCAGAACTTCGCCAGCGGCAGAGCGATCCGCCGGAACGCAGCTTCCTGAAGCGCGCCCCGCTCCACCCCAGGCCCGCCGGCGTGGGAGGCGTCGACGGCTGCGGCGAGGCGCATGGCGAGGGCTGTCGCGGCTTCGGACTCGATCGCCAGATCCGCCAGCACGTTCTGCATCGCCGGCTTGTCCGCCAGCAACCCACCGAAGGCACTGCGGTGCTTCGTGTGCCAGATGGCTTCGACGAGCGCCCGCCGCTGCAGCGCGGCCGAGCCGAGCACGCAGTCCAGCCGCGTGGCGGCGACCATCTCGATGATCGTGCGGACGCCGGCGCCCTCGTCGCCGAGGCGGTACCCGATGGTGCCGTGGAACTCGACCTCCGACGACGCGTTCGACCGGTTCCCGAGCTTGTCCTTGAGCCGTTGCAGCGCGAACTGGTTCCGGTTGCCGTCGGCAAGCACCCGCGGTACGACGAAGCAGCTGAGCCCGTCCGGCGCCTGCGCGAGCACGAGGAACACATCGACCTGCGGCGCCGAGCAGAACCACTTGTGCCCGTTCAGCCGGTACACGTCCCCGACGGGCGTCGCCGTCGTGAGGTTCGCCCGGACGTCGGACCCGCCCTGCTTCTCGGTCATCCCCATCCCGGCGAGCACGCCACGCTTCTCCCCGGCCGGCAGCCGGCGTACGTCGTACTCCGTGGCCGCCAGCGCCGGGACCCACTCCTTGGCGAGCCGCTCGTCGGCCCGCAGTGCCGGTACGGCGGCGTACGTCATCGAGATCGGGCATCCGTGCCCGGGCTCGACCTGCGACCACAGGTAGAACCCGGCTGCCCGGGTCAGGTGCGGTGTCGGATGATCACTTGTCCAGGGTGCCGCCTGCAGCCCGAAGCCGACGGCCTGCTCCATCAGCCAGTGCCACGACGGGTGGAACTCGACCTCGTCGACACGGTTCCCGTACCGGTCGTGGGTGCGCAGTACGGGCGGGTTCTGGTTCGCCGGGAGGGCGTGCGCGCGCGCCTCCTCGGACCCCGCGAGCTCACCGATCCGGTGCAGGGCGGGATCGCCGCTGAGGTCGGCGTATGGACGCAGAGCGTCACCGAGGCCCGCGTCGCGGGTGAAGAAGTTCACGCCCCGCAGTGGGGGAGCCTGATTCGTTACCGCGAATGGGTCCGCCATGTCAGTACGGTAAGCGGTATGGCACGTATCGGGGCAGGACCCACGGGTGGGAGGTCCCTCTCATTGGCCTGGGTTCGCAAGGTCCCGGCGACGACCTGGAAGCTGCTCACCCAGACGGTCGGGGTCTGTCTGCGGTACCGGGTCACCGGTCTCGCGGCCGAGGGGGCGTTCTTCGCGATCCTCTCGCTGCCGCCACTGATCTTCGGGCTGGCGGGCAGCCTCGGGTACATCGCGAGCCGCTACTTCGAGGTCGAGACGATCGACGAGATCAAGCAGCAGATCGCCGACCTGGCGGCCCGGGCGCTGACCGTCGACTCGGTGCAGAGCGTGATCGTGCCGACCCTGGACCAGGTCCTCAGCGGCGGCCGGCCGGACGTGATCTCGATCGGTTTCGTGCTGGCCCTGTGGTCCGGCAGCCGCGCGCTGAACGTGTTCGTCGACACCATCACGATCATGTACGGGATGGGCGGCAAGCGCGGCATCGTCCGGACCCGCGCGCTGTCGTTCTCGCTGTACTGCGCGGCGCTGGTGATCGGCGTCATCGTGCTGCCGCTGGTGCTGGCCGGACCGGACGCCGTCGACGCCCTGCTGCCGCACCGGCTGGACTTCCTGAACCAGCTGTACTGGCCCGTCGTCACGATCCTCTCCGCGGGCTTCCTGAACACCCTGTACCACCTCTCGGTCCCGATCCGGACGCCGTGGGTCTCGGACCTGCCGGGGTCCTTCCTGGCGCTGTCGATCTGGATCCTGGGCAGCTTCGTACTCCGCTGGATCCTGCAGAGCACGGTCGGCGGTACGTCGATCTACGGGCCGCTGGCGGCGCCGATCGCCGTACTGATGTGGCTCTACATGACCGCGATCGCCGTACTGATCGGCGCCGCGCTGAACGCGGTCGTGGACCGGTTGTGGCCGCACAAGGCGCATGTTGCCGAGGTCAAGGAGACGGCCGAGGAGGCGGACCACGAAGAGATCGAGCCGGTGATGAAGGCAGAGGCCGAGCCGCATCACGAGCACGGTCACCCGCTGACGCCGGTGGCCGAGGAGGAGCGGAGCGAGGCCGAGCTCGGGCGGAAGGTCGAGAAGCTCGCGGAGCACCCGCCGAAGACCGCCCGCCGGGCCGAGTCTCACGCCGAGTCTCACGCTGAGTCTCACGCTGAGTCTCACGCTGAGTCTCATGCGGAGGCTGAGGGTGAAGCTCAAGTCGAGGGTGATGGCGCACGGAGCCCCGCCCCGATCGGAAAACCCGGTGCGCAGAGTGACACCGACGACCTACGCTGACGGCATCGCGACACACGGTCCCGGCTCTCGGGACCCCTGGGACTTGGGAAGGGAGGCACCCGCCATGAGCTACGCAAGGGCCCACCGGCTCGCTGTCTCCCACACCGTCCGTCCGCCGAGCTGATCTCGCGGCCGGACCCTCTGAAAGGTTCGCCGCATGTCAGCCACACTCCAGGCCCTGGGACTCGACGGTTCCACGGCCGACTTCCTGCAGTCCGTCCCGGACGAGCTGGTCCCGGGACGCGTCGCCCGGGTCGACAAGGGCCTCGCGACAGTACTCACCGAGAACGGGCCCGTGCGCGCCAGCTGGTCCGGCGCGTTGCTCGCCGAGCTGGCTTCTGACCCCCAGGCCGGCCCGTGCACGGGGGACTGGGTCGTCCTGCGGTTCTGGCCGGACGACCGGATCACGGTCGAGTCGGTGCTGCCCCGCCGGTCGGCGATCGTCCGGGCCGAGGTCGGCGGCTCGTCGCGCGGGCAGGTGCTCGCGTCGAACGTCGACGTGATCGCGATCGTGGTCGGGCTCGTGCCGGAGCCGAACATCGTCCGGATCGAGCGCTTCATGGCGCTGGCATGGGAGAGCGGGGCACGGCCGGTCGTCGTACTGACGAAGGCTGACCTGGTCAGTGACGCCGAGCTCGTGGCTGAGGACGTAGCTGCTGCTGCGCCCGGTGCGGACGTGCTGGTGTGCAGTGCGACCACCGGGGCCGGCATGGACGGCGTACGGGCGCTGCTGGACGGGGACGCGACGCTGGCGTTGCTGGGGTCGAGTGGTGCGGGGAAGTCGTCGCTGGTGAACGCGCTGGCCGGTGTCGAGCTGCTGGATGTGCAGGACATCCGGGAGGACGGCAAGGGGCGGCACACCTCGGTACGGCGGGAGCTCATCGTGCTGCCCGCTGGTGGCGTCGTCATCGACACGCCGGGGTTGCGGGGGATCGGTCTGCAGGAGAGCGGTGAGGGGCTGGCCGCGGCGTTCCCGGACATCACCGAGCTGGCGGAGCAGTGCAAGTTCAAGGACTGCTCGCACCAGGCGGAGCCGGCGTGTGCGGTCCGGGCGGCGTTGGAGGACGGGACGCTGCCGTACCGGCGCTACGAGAGCTGGGTGAAGCTACAGCGCGAGGCGGCGTACATGGCCCGGCGCGCGGACGCTCGGCTGCGGGCGGAGGCGAAGAAGGACTGGGTGCGGGCCAGCAAGTCGTACCGCCGGGACATCAAGCCGCGCCAGTGACAAGCCCTCGCCGACGGTCCTTCGGGCGGTGATGAAAGGATCGGTGCGTGAACCGATCAGTGCTGGTGACGGGGGCTTCGCGGGGGATCGGTGCGGCGACGGCGCGGGCGTTCGCGGCCGCGGGTGACCGGGTGGCGGTGCACTACAGCGCCTCCGGCGCGGCCGCCGCGGAGGTGGTGAAGGACCTGCCCGGCTCGGGGCACCTCATGGTGCAGGCCGACCTCGCGGATCCGGCCGCGATCGAGACGATGGTGTCGGACGCGGCCGCGGCGCTGGGCGGTATCGACGTACTCGTGAACAACGCCGGCGTCTACCACCCGCACCGCATCCGCGAGACGACGTACGCCGAATGGCAGCAGGCGTGGGCGGACACGCTCGCGGTGAATCTCGTGGGTCCGTCCAACGTCACGTGGTGCGCGGTCCGGCACATGACGCGCGGCGGGCGGATCGTGAACGTGTCGTCGCGCGGCGCCTTCCGCGGCGAGCCGAACCAGCCCGCGTACGGCGCCTCGAAGGCGGCGATCGTCTCGTTGACGCAGTCGCTGGCCCGGGCGCTGGGCCCGGAAGGCATCGCGGTGACCGCGATCGCGCCGGGGTGGACGGTGACGGACATGGCGGCCGTGAACCTGGCGGGCGACGGCTACGACCGGCGGCGGCTCGAGAGCCCGCTCGAGCGGGTGGCCGATCCGTCGGAGGTCGCCGCGGCGATCGTATACCTGGCGTCGGCCGAGGCCGAGTTCGCGACCGGGACGGTGCTGGACTTCAACGGCGGGTCGTACCTGCGGATGTAAATCGCGTCGACGGGCTCGCTGGGGACTGGTTAGGGTCCTGCTCGTGCATCGCATCATCACTCCGCCGGCCGCCGCTTAGCGGACGGCTCCTTTCGCGCTCGGGTCTCGCGGCCCGGGCTACTTCGGCCTGTTCGCAGACGCCCCGACCATTCGTTGTGCGAACACCATCCGGAGTGTCCGATGCATCATCGTCTCTCGACCCGGCGTGCCTTCGGGTACGTCGTCATCGCCGGTCTGGCGTGGGGTACCGGCGGCCCCACCGGCGCCTTGCTATCGCAGTACGCCGGTTTGTCGCCGCTGGCTATCTCGTTCTGGCGGCTGGCCGCTGCGGCTTTGTGGCTGGCGCTGTTCGTGCCTGCTTCGAGCCGCGTGTTGGTGGCAGCGAGCCCGCTTCGCTATGTCTTCAGCGGTGCCGGGCTCGCGGTCTGTCAGTTGGGGTATTTCCTGGCGATTCCGCGGGTCGGTGTTGGTGTCGCGACCGTGATCGCGCTGGGTGCGGCGCCCATTCTGATCACTGTCGCCACCCGCGAGCGGGTCACGTTCGCTACCTGCGCGGCTGTCGGCGGGCTGGTCCTGCTGACAGCTTCTGGCTCTGGCTCTGCGAATCTCCTCGGCATCGCGGCGGCCGTCGCGTCCGCGGCCGGCTACTCGTTGACAACGCTGTTGAACCGCAACACCCCGGATCCGATCACGACGGCCTTCGTGGGCTTCGTCGTCGGAGCCGTCATCCTCCTACCGTTCGCCGCGCTACCCACCACGGCTGTCGGCTGGCTGCTGATCGCGTACTTCGGCCTGGTGCCGACGGCGCTGGCCTACACACTCTTCTACTCGGGCCTCCGCACGTTGACCGCCTCGACCGCATCCGTCATCGCTCTGCTCGAACCTGTGGTCGCCGCAGCGATCGGTGTCTTCGCTTTCGGGGAGCATCTAACTCCGATGGCGCTAGCGGGAGGAGTGATCGTTCTGCTCGCCGTCGCGGCGCGGGCGAGGTCCTAATTCGATTGCCGACCGGTCATGCCCGCCGAGACGATGCGGGCATGACCGTCACGCAGCTCGACCCGGCCGACTCGGCGGCGCTCGGCCAGTGGTACGACCTGATGGTCGCGGTCACGCGGCACGACGTACCCGACTTCCCGACGCCCAGCCGGCTCGCGCTGGTGGCCCGCTTCCAGCAGCCGTTGGGCTCCGTGACCGAGGAGGCGTTGCTCGCGTGGTCCGGCGGCCGGGTGGTCGGCGTGGCGTCGTACCAGCTGCCCCGGACGGAGAACCTCGGCAAGCTCGACCTCGAGCTGATCGTGCATCCGCAGTACCGCTGTCGTGGCATCGGCACGCGGCTGCTGTCGGAGGTGTACGCGGTCGCCCGGCGGCACGGCCGCACCCTGATCGAGGTCGAGACGGTCCGCGCGCTGCCCGGCGGGGTCACCCGCGACGAGGCCGGCTACCGCTACCTGACGAACCGCGGCCACCGGCCCGGGGCTGTCGGCATCAGGTCCCGGTACGACGTCGGCGCCACAGCCGACGAGGCTCTGCTCGCCGAGGCGTGGAGCCATGCGGACGGCTACTCCCTGGTGCAGTGGCGGGACGCCGTACCCGAAGAGCTGATCGACGACGTAGCCGCACTCCAGAGCCGCCTCATGCTGGACGCCCCGAGCGGCGACCTGGCGGTGGAGCAGCAGGTGTACGACGCCGACCGGGTCCGCGACCAGGAGAAGTCCGAACTGGCGCGAGGCTTCCACTGGTACTCGACCGCGGCCCGCCACGACCGCACCGGCCAACTGGTGGCCCGCACCAAACTGGCCTTCGAGTCCGCCGACGACACCCACGCCCGCCAACGAACCACGATCGTGGAACCGTCCCACCGAGGCCACCGCCTAGGCCTGCTGATCAAGTCCGCCAACCACACCTACACCCAGTCCCACGAGCCGGCCCTCCGCCACATCGACGCCTGGAACACCGAACAGAACCACCCCATGAGAGCCGTCAACACCACCCTGGGCTTCCACCCCATAGACACCTGGCCCACCTTCCAACTGCCAGTCCCCGCCAGCTGAGCCGACCAGGAGCCCGAGCGACCGGCTCCTGCGCATCGATTCAGCTTGTCCAGGCGTCCCCGCCGACGGGGTGGCCGCAGGATTCCCGGACGATCAGCCGGGGCTCCGCCAGGTGCGATTGCACGGCGGGCTCCGCACCGGAGATGGCCGCGAGCAAAGCGCGCGCGGCCGTCTCACCGAGGAGGCGGCCGCTGGTGGAGACACTTGTCAGGGACGGCACCGATGCCTGCGCGGTGGCGATGTCGTCGTAGCCGATGATTCGCGTGGCTCCCGCGTGGCCCGCGTCGAAGAGGGCCCGGGCGACGCCCATCGCGATGGTGTCGTTGTGGCAGATGATGCCGTCCGGCAGCCCGCCGCGGGCCAGTTCGTGTCCGGCCCGGAGGCCGGCCTCCACGGTGGACTCGCTGGTCAGGTCGACGAGGTTCACCGCGGATCCGGACTCGGCCAGGGCCTGATGGACGCCCTCGAGCCGATCGATCCGCGCGACGCCGCGCTCGGGCCCGCCGAGGTAGGTGATGGATCGGCACTGGTGCGCGCGAACGAGATGGTCTGCGGCCAGATAGCCACCCCGTACCTCGTCGGAGCCGACATAGGGTTCGGTGGACCCGGGGACGTACCGGCTCAGGAAGACGGTGGGAACATCCCAGGAGCGAATGCTGTCGACGAGGTCATGGTTGCTGCCCGTCGCCGGAATGATGGCCAGTGCCGCCACCTGGTGCTCCCGCAGCATCCGCAGCAGCCGTGCCTGCTGGTCGAGCCGATCGCGCGTCGACACCATGAGTGACATGTAACCGCTGGCGGTGAAGGTCGACTCCACGCCGAACAGGACCTCGCCGAAGAAGGGCCGGTCGATGTTGGGCACGATCACACCGATGGTCCGGCTCTTCCGCCGCAGCGATGCCGCGCCCTCGTTGTAGACGTACCCGAGCGTCTCGATCGACGCCTGCACGCGCTCCCGGGTAGCTGTCGACACCCGGCCCTTGCCGGTGATGGCGTACGACGCAGTGGTTCGTGACACCCCCGCGTGCCGAGCGACGTCGACCAAGGTCACTCGTCTAGCCATGCGCTCACGCTAGCAGGCACCGAGCACGGCGCAGGAAAGGGCCGAAGGCGCGGATCGCCGCGAACCTTCGACCCCCTCGGATCTGCAAGTAGCGCTACGACAGGATCGGCATCAGACGGCGCGGACGTGGAAGATGGCCAGCCGGGCGTTGTGTGAGTCGACGTTCATGTCGATCGTCCTGGTGGTGTTCAGGGTGATCTGCACGGAGCCGTCGCCGGGCAACCAGTGCAGACGATCGATGCCGGTGCCGAACGCCTTCTGCTCGGCGGACAGGTCCGACGCGGTACCGAAGTCCGGGCGGTTGGTGTCCGCTCCCCAGATCACCAGCCTGCCCGCCTCGTGGTGCGCGCGTGACCTGGCCCTGTGGATGTCCCGCATCAACCACCATTCGTCGCGCAGGTCCGTGCGCTGGTCGCCGTTGTACGCGTTCGCGATGTAGTGGGTGTTGAGCACCGCGAACTCGACGGCCGGATGGTCCTGGTGCCGGACGACGACCTCGTTGAACCACCGGGGTGGGGTCACCCCGGGGATGCCACCGTGTGCGCGCTCGGTCCGGCTGGAAACGACGACCCACGGCCTGCCGACACAGATCGGGATCCGGAACGACGTCTCGTGGCGCAGGAACGCCTTGGTGTAGAGCGGTCCGAAGTAGTGGTCGATCATCGCTTCTTCGCCGGTGTCGCCCTCGCTGATCTCCTGGAAGCAGACCAGCGGGCGGTGCTCGCCGTCGGCGTTGCGTACGGCGTCGAACGCGGCGTCCCGGGCCGCGAGGTTGTCCCGGCCGACGTTCGCCGTGATCACCGGCAGGCGGAACCAGTCGGTCGCCGCCGACGCCGTGCCTGTGCCCGCGACGGCGCCGGCAAGGACGCCGCCGCCGAGTGCGAGCGCCTTGCGCCTGCTCATCATGCTGGTCATGGTTGGACTCCCGTCACGTCACTGATTGGGCCGAGGTGCGGAACAGCTCGAGTACGCCGGCGGCCGGTGGGCAAGCCGGTGGAACGGCGGGCGGTCATTCGACGTAGAAGCCGCTGGAGTCGAGCTTGAGCTCGCCGATGATCGGGTGGCGCTTGCCGGTCGCGGTGTCGTACCACGCCCAGACCACGCACCGGCGGTTGCCTTCGGTGTAGAAGGCGGCCATGGCGCCGGGGCCGGTGTGGTTGCCGGGCAGTCCCCGGTACGGCCCGAGCCCGCCGCTGCCGGTGTAACCGAAGTACGGCTGGTTGGCTCCGTCTTTCAAGAGCGTGCAACGGCTGGACGGGATCGGACTGGTCCCGCAGTCGGCGATGCCGGTCGAGTACCGGGCACTGTTCCAGTTGTTGCCGGAGAACAGCAGATAGTAGTGGCCCGCGCCGCCGACGAAGATCGACGGGTTCTCGATGACGTGGGTGCTGCCGGAGTCGTTGATGGTGTCCCAGACCAGATCGGTGCTCTTCAGTGCGTCGCGGCGGGTGTTCCAGAGGGCGAAGCCGTCGGAACCGACCTGGACGATGGAGATGCCGGTCTCCGGGTAGGAGGTGATGGCGTCGTCGCGATAGGTGACGTAAAGCTTGCCGTTCGCAACGAACGGGTTCGCGTCGATGGCCCACCGGCCGCCGCTCGGGCAGGCCCAGATTCCCCTGTTGGTAAAGGGACTCTTGGCCCCGCCGGAGGTCGCCAGCCCGATGCACTTCTGGCCGGTGCCGGCCTTCGTTGCCGTGTAGTACATGTAGAACGTACCGTTGAACTCCACCACGCCGGGAGCCCAGATGGCGCCGTTGTCCACCGCCCACGATCCCGGGCCGGAGGGGAGCGCGTCACCGGCGGCGCAGTGCGACATGCCGACCGTGTCGCCGGATCCGTGGTTGAGGAACGGCACGTACAAGGTCACGCCGGTCTGGGCGCCGCAGCGGGGACCGGCGCCGGAGCCGACGGTCGTGCCGTAGGTGACGTAGGTGCCGTCCTTGGCCTGCACGGTGCTCGGGTCGGCCAGGCTGAACGTCGATGAGCCAGTGGACGCCTGCGCCGCGGTCGGGCCACCGGGCGCACCCAGCGGCCCGACTGCTCCGGCGACCGTCAGTGCAAGTGCCAAAGCCATCGCGAGCAGCGACGCCTTCCGTGATCTGGTCATTGATCCTCCTACGTCGGACCCGGAGGCTTTTGTCCGGGTGGGCGGAAACGCTTCACATCAATACCGGTATCCACGGGAAAAAGGAACGAGATCCATTCTGGCCCTTGAATAATCGATTCATCAACCTCAAACTTTCTCTCACTCGGCCTGGTGGCCGACGCCCGAGAGGAGTCCGCCCATGGACCGTCGCCGCCGCCGCCGTGTCCGTCGCCGTCGCGTGCTGACAGGCCTGCTCGTCGCAGTCTCGATGCTGCTGGTCACCGCGATGCCGCAACCGCCGACCTTCGGTCCGGTGGACTTCAAGCTGAGCCGGCTGTGGTCGTGGTTGACCGGGCCGCAGGCGCATGCCGTAGCCGCGACCGATCCGGTAGGTCCGGTGCAGCAGAGCGGAACGGCCGCAGGCAAGGACCACTATGTCGGGTACGCCGACACGAAGGCACCGGGCGGGGCGGGACGGGCACCGGACCCGGCCCCGGCGGAACGGCAGGTGGGCAGGTTTCAGCAGCGGACGACACCCGAGAGCAAGGGTTTCGAACCCGGCCGGAGCGTGCGGATCGCGAAGGACTCGAGCGCGGGTTCCGACCTGTTCGCGAACCCGGACGGCTCCTACACCCGGCAGGTGTCCCAGGGCACCGTCAACTTCCAGGACTCCGACGGCGCCTGGCAGAAGATCGACGCGCGACTGACGTCGACGGGGGAGCGGCTCGGACAGCGGGCGAACGGGCTGGGGCTGCAGTTCGCGCGTCGAGGCGACGACCGGCTGGTGTCGGCGTCTTTCGACGGAGTCGGGTTCGGCTACTCGCTGCGTGGCGCGGCCGGCGTCCCGGCACGGATCGCGGAGTACTCGGTGACCTACCCCTGGGTACTGCCTGGGACCGACCTCGTCGTGGAGTCGCGGGAGAGCGGGGTCAAGGAGTCGATCGTGCTGCGTCAGCGCAGCGCTGTGCACGAGTGGGTCTTCCCGCTCCAGCTGAAAGGGCTCGTCGCCACCCTCGACGCCAGTGGCGGTGTCGAGCTCACCGATGCGAAGGGCGTGGTCAGGGGCCGCATTCCCCCGGGCCTGATGCACGACTCCAAGTTCGACAACTCCAGTGGAGAGTTCATCACGTCGAGCGCCGTCCGCTACGAACTCGTACAGGTTGATCGCGGCGTCGGCCTGAAGGTGATCGCGGACGAGCAATGGCTCAACGCTCCCGAGCGCGTGTACCCCGTGACGGTCGACCCGACCGTGGAGTTCATGAACACCTCCGACACCTACATGTACTACGGCAACGACGTCGACCACTCCGGCGAGGACAACCTCGCGGTCGGTACCTGGGACGGGGGCACGCATCGGGGCAAGGCGCTGATGGCGTTCTCGGGTTTCGGCAGCACGTTCAACGGGCAGCGGATCACGTCGGCCCGGTTGTACCTGTTCCTGACCTGGCAGGGCAGCTGCACCGCGCAGCCGTACACCGTGCATCGGGTCAACGAGTCGTGGTCGCAGAGCACCGTCCGCTACGGCAGCGTGAACTACGACGGCCCGGCGTTCGGCGCCGCGATCGGAACGCAGACGCCGACGAACTTCTCGCAGGCGTGTACCAACACCGGTGGCGACCGGACGGTCGGCGAGTGGACGAGCGTCGCGTTGGACAAGGCGACACTCGACGGCTGGCTCAACGGCACGATCCCCAACTACGGCCTGCTGGTCAACGCGTCGCCGACCCGAACGAGCGACTTCAAGCGGTTCACCTCGCGCAACGGCCCGTCCGGTGCGGTCTGTGACAGCCACACCTGCGCGCCGTTCCTGTCGGTGTCCTACACGCCGAACAAGGCCCCGCAGATCGATGCGCAGTACCCGCCGCGCGACTATCAGGCGACCTCGCTGACGCCGGAGTTGCTGGCCCGGGGCCACGATCCGGACGTGTGGCCGAAAGCGATGCAGTACAACTTCAAGGTCAACGACGCGTCCGGTGCGCTGGTGGCCACCTCGGGGTGGACGAGTTCGTCGAGCTGGATGGTGCCGGCGGGGAAGTTGCAGTGGTCGAAGACGTACTACTGGTGGGTGGTGTCGTACGACGGCTGGGCCGCCAGCCCCGACCCGCTGAACGTCGCGTACTACTACCCACTGTCGACACCACCTCCACAGCCGCTGCTGACCTCGGGCCTGTCGCAGGACGGTGGCGGGCGCGGCTTCGAACCCAGCGTCGGCAACTACACCACCCAGGCCATGGACGCCCAGGTCGCGACAGTCGGTCCGGCGCTGGCGATCCAGCGGTCGTACAACAGCCGCGACCCGCGCACCGGTTCGGCGTTCGGCGCGGGCTGGTCGACACTGCTCGACGCCGCTGTCGTCGAGCGGTTCACGACGGTGAACGCGCAGACCGCGGTGATCACGTATCCGACGGGGACGGACGTGGCGTTCGGCCGCAACGCCGATGGGAGCTTCACCCCGCCGTCCGGCCGGTTCTCGGTGCTGACCGCGGTGACGGGCGGGTATTCGTTGCTGGACAAGGACGGCACGACGTATCTGTTCACCCGGCGAGTGTCGGGGACCGCGGGCAGTACCGCAGCCTACGCGCTGACGTCGATCAAGGATTCGGCCGGCCGGGCGCTGACGTTGACGTACGACGCGGCGGGTCGGATCGAGAAGATCTCGGCCACGGCGTCCGCTCGGGCGTTGCATTTCACCTGGTCGACGCCCGCAGGCGCGAGCAAGGCCCACGTCGCCACGGTCGCGACCGACCCCGCCGTCGCGGGCGATTCGAGCTCCGTTGCCATCTGGTCGTACACGTACAACGGTGACCAACTGACCAAGGTGTGCCCGCCGACCGACGCCACACACTGCACGACGTACGAGTACGGCACCGGTTCGCAGTACCCGACGGCGTTGCTCGATGCTGGTCCACAGTCGTACTGGCGGTTGTCGGAGGCGGCGGGTGCGGCCAAGGCGGCCAGCACTGTGCTGGACAACGCCGGGACCGACGCAGCGACGTACCGGAACGTGACGCTGGGGCAGGCCGGATCGCTGCCCGGATCGTCGGCGACAGCGGCCGGATTCAACGGCAGTTCCTCGTACATCGAAATGCCTTCCAAGCTGGTGACCGCGGCGAGCTACCAGACCCTCAGCATGTGGTTCAGGACCACGACGCCCGAAGGAGTGCTGTTCAGTTACCAGAAGGACCCGATCACGAACGTCACCACTGCCGGCAACTACGTTCCGGCTCTGTACGTCGGCACCAGCGGGAAGCTGCACGCGGAACTCTGGAACGGCTCCTCGTCCGGCGCCATCACCTCGCCCAGCCCGGTCACCGACGGCGCCTGGCACCATGTGGTGCTGGCGGCGGCCGGCGACGTCCAGACGCTCTACCTCGACGGGACCGCGGTCGGCACGCTGTCCGGGCTGATCAAACTGGCCGACGCGAACAGCACAGCGCACGAGTACGTCGGAGCCGGGTTCATCGGCGGCAACTGGCCCGACCAGCCCCACCAGAACACCACCGGCCAAGGATTCGCCACCTACTTCACCGGCACGATCACCGACGTGGCCCTGTTCGACCGCACCCTCACCGCTGCCGACGTGGCGAGTCTGCGAGGTGCGGCCTCGGCGGCGGCGCACCCGCTGACGAAGATCATCCGGCCGTCGGGCGCGACGGGCGCGCAGATCTCGTACGACCCGGTCAGCGGTGTCGTGACGCAGGTGACCGACGAACACAGCGGCACCTGGAAGATCAGCAGCCCGACGGTCACGGGGTCGTCCCAGATCTACGCGGCGTCGGTGCTGTCCGGCGGTCCGGCCGACTATCTGCGGATGAACGAGACCGGTGTCTCCGAGGCGGTCAACGAGGTCAACGGCGGGATCGCGACGTACAACGCGGTGACCCTCGGCACGCCGGGACCGTTCGCCGACGCGACGGCGGCGAAGTTCAACGGCACCGCCTCCTACGTGGAGCTTCCGGCGACGGAGATCCCCGGAACCGCGCCGAACTCGGTGTCGATGTGGTTCACCATGCCGTCGGGATCGACCAAGGGCGGTGTGCTGTACGGCTACCAGAGCATGTCCATGGATGATGTGGACGCGACCGGCAGTTGGGTGCCGGCGCTCTATGTCGGCGTGGACGGAAAACTTCGCGGTGGTTTCTGGACCGGAAGCACCGCGAACGTCCTCACCACCGCGAGTTCGGTGGCCGACGGCAAATGGCACCACGTCGCGTTGGCCGCGAGCAGCACCAGCCAGTCCCTCTACCTGGACGGAACGCTGGTCGGCACCCGCAACGCGACCCGGGTCGCACCCTCGACCGCGCCCGCGTACGCCTACCTCGGCGCCGGGAAGTGGTCGTCGGCCTGGGCCGGGTCGGACGGGGACTCGGCGGGCTACTTCCCGGGGTCGATCGGCGAGTTCGCGTTCTTCACCTCGCAGCTGACCGCGGCGCAGGTCGCCGACCAGGTCGCGGCCGGGAAGAACGCGGCGGCGAACGCGGCGGGCGCGGCCCTGGCGAAGAAGATCGTGGTGACGGATCCGCTGAACGCGACGACCACCTACCTCTACGACGTGAACAACGGCGATCGGCAGGTGGCCGAGATCTGGACCGACCGCGGCTCCGAGCGGCAGACGACGTACGGCTACAAGGACGGCTTCCTGCGGACGGTGACCGACCCGAACGGGAACGTGACGACCAGTGAACACGATGCCCGGGGCAACACGATCTCGGAGCAGACCTGCCAGGATCGGTCGGCCGGCAAATGCTCCACCGTCTATTACTCGTACTACCTCAACACTGCCTCGGCCCTCGATCCTCGCAACGGTCAGCTGACCGAGGTCCGCGACGGCCGGTCGGCCGGTGCGACCGACACCACGTATCTGACGAGGTTCGAGTACGACGCGGCGGGCAACAAGACGAAGACCACCGACGCGCTGGGCCGTAGCGCCAGGATCGACTACACCGACGGGACGACGGTCGCGGCGGCCGACGGCGGGTTCGCCCCGGCCGGACTGCCGTGGCGGATCACCTCACCGGGCGGCCAGGTGCAGACCACGACGTACTTCGCCAACGGTGACGTGGCGCAGGTGACCGACCCCGCTGGGCTGGTGACCAAGTTCGCGTACGACGGACTGGGCCGTGCGGTGTCGAAGACCGAGATCTCGAGCGGATATCCGGCCGGGCTCGTGACGAAGGTGGCGTACGACAAGCTAGGCCGCATCACCCGGCAAACCGACCCGGCGACCACCAACCGAGTGACCGGGGTGGTGCACACCGCGGTCACCACGACGGCCTACAACGAGGACGGGCAGATCCTGCAGCAGACCGTGAGCGACGCCACCGGCGGCGACCAGCCGCGGACGCTCAAGAACAGCTACGACGCCCTGGGGCACGTCGCGACGGCGACCGACGCCGGCGGCAATCTGTCGACGTTCGGCTACGACCTCTACGGGAACATGACCAAAGAGGTCGACGAGGAGGGGGTCGAGACGCGGTACGCGTACGACGCGAACGGGCACCTGCTGACCACCACGCTCGTCGGCTACACGGGAGATCCGAACAACCCGAGCCCCGCGGCGGACCTCGTGACCGAGTCGCGGGCGTACGACCCGGCTGGACGGCTCGCCTCGATCACCGACGCGATGGGTTTCGTCACGGCGTACACCTACACCGACAACAACCTCGAGGTCGCGGTGATCCGGCGAAACGCTGACGGCAGCCAGTCGTTCGTCACGGAGCAGACCGAGTACGACGCGGCCGGGAACGTGATCAAGGAACGCACCAACAACAACACCACCGAGACCACCTACACCGTCGACGCCGTCGGCCGGGTCACCGACGAGACGGTGGATCCCAACGGCGTCGCCCGCAAGACGGTGTACTCCTACGACAACGACGACCAGGTCACCATGAAGTCGTACGGCGACTACACCGGCTACTTCGGGGCTGTGGGCAGCACCTACGACACCGCGGGCCGGGTCACGTCCGACTTCGTGCGTTCGTCCGGACCGCTGTCACCGGCCGGCTGGTGGAAGCTCAACGCGACCAAAGGCACGAACGTGGTCGACAGCTCCGACCACGACTTCACCGCGACCGCGACGAGCGGTGTCACCTGGTCCGGCGGCGCGGCGGCGTTCAACGGCAGCACCGGCTGGGCCACCACGGCCGAGCGCGTCCTGGACACCACCGAGAGCTTCACCGTCACGGCCTGGGCCAAGCTCGGGACGAACACCACGACCCAGTCCGTCGTGTCGCAGGACGCGAACGTCAACTCCGGCTTCGAACTGCAGTACCTGAAGACGGAGAACAGGTGGTCGTTCACCAGGAATCTGACCGACGCGACCGCGGCGCCCTCCGCGACGGCGCAGTCCACTGCCGCGCCGACCCTGAACACGTGGACCCACCTCGTCGGCGTCTACAACGCCGTCGACGGCAAGATGACCCTCTACGTCAACGGCGCCGCCCAGGGCACGGCCGCCGACACCACGCCGATCGCCTCGAGCGGGTCGCTCGCGATCGGCCGCTCGAAGTACAACGGGACGACCGAGGCGCCGTTCAGCGGGTCCGTCGCCCAGGTCCAGGTCTACCAGCGGCCGCTGTCGGCGTCGGACGTGTCCAGCCTGTACGGCCGGGGGTGGTCCGAGGCCCGGCCCCTCGGCGACGTCATCAACCGCACCACCTACACCTATGACCAGCGTGGCCTGCCGTTGTCCGAGACGGACCCGCTCGGCAACATCGAGCACTACGAGTACGACGAGTCCGGCAACGTCGCGGTCACTACCGGTGCGGCGGTCGCCGCGGAGTCCAACGGTGGTACGCCGGTCAGCGCGCGACCCGTCACCACCACCGGCTACGACACCTTCGGCGACGAGGTCGAACTGCGAGACCCGGACGGCACAGTCACCGTCATCACCCGGGACACGTCCGGTCGGCCGGTGACCACGCGACTGCCGAACTACACGCCCCCCGGCGGCTCGCCCATCACCGCGACGTCGTCCACGACGTTCGGCCCGTCCGGCACCGTCACCTCGACCACCGACGCACTGGGACACGTCACCAGGTACACGTACGACCAGTTCGGCCGCCTGTCGAAGACGGTCGAACCGAACGGCGGCGTGACGACGTACGCGTACGACTTGAACGACGACCTGCTCAGGACGGTCAACCCCGTGGGCGCCTACAGCCAGTCGACCTACGACTATCTCGGGCGCAAAATCACCGACTCGCGCTTCGAGCGAGCCGGCTCCAGCACGTTCACCACGTCGTACGCGTACAGCAGCGCCGGGTTCCTGCAGCGGGAGACCCAGCCGTCCGGGTCGTACGTCACCTACACCACCAACGCCGTCGGTGACGTGATCACGCGGACCGACGCCGCCGGCAACTCCACCCAGTACGGGTACGACCACCTGAGCCGGCCGGTGGTCGTCACCGCGCCCGACGGGTCGAAGCGCCGGACCGTGTACGACGAACCGGGCAACAACACCATGGCCAAGGCGTACGACTCGTCAGGCCGGTTCATCTCGAAGATCTCGGCGACGTACGATGCCAACGGCAACCAGTTGAGCACGACCGACGCGCTCGGGCGCACCACGACGTTCACGTACGACGCGACGGGGCTGGTGATCGGGGAGACGCAGCCGGTCTCGGCGACCGAGTCGATCACCACGTCGTTCGGGTACGACCTGCAGGGCCGTCGGACCCGGTACACCGACGGGCGCGGGAACAAGCACCTGTCCACCTACAACTCGTGGGGTCTGCCGGAGTCGCAGATCGAGCCGGCGACCTCGGCGAACCCGAACGACCGCACCTGGACAACCGCGTACGACGCGGCCGGCCGCGCGGCGAAGCTGACACAGCCCGGCGGCGTGGTCGTCAGCAACGCGTACGACGCGGTCGGCAACCTGGTCTCGCAGACGGGCACCGGGGCCGAGGCCACCACGGCGGACCGGACCTTCGGCTACGACCTGGCCGGGCAGCTCACCTCGATGAGAGCCGGGACGGGAACCGACACCTTCGCGTACAACGACCGAGGCCTGCTCACCACGACAGCCGGGCCTTCGGGAAGCTCCTCCTTCGGCTACACCGCGGATGGTCTGATGGCATCGCGGACGGACGCCTCGGGAACCAGTACGTACTCCTACGACGCGGTGAACCGGCTGTCGAACGCGACGGTGGCCGCCACCGGCCAGTCGGTTTCGTACGCGTACGACGTCCAGTCGCGGGTGACCAAGCTGACCTACGGCAACGGCAACACGAGGAGCTTCGGCTACGACAGTGCCAGCCGCCTCACGTCGGACATCTTGAAGACGCCGGCCGGGACGACGGTCGCGTCGATCGCGTACGGGTACGACCTCAACGGGCAGGAGACGTCGAAGACGACGACCGGGTTCTCCGGAGCGGCCGCTCACACCTACACCTACGACTGGGCCGGTCGGCTGACCTCGTGGAACAACGGCTCGACGACCACGAGCTATGCATATGACGCGTCCGGCAACCGCACACGGGTCGGCGCGACGACCATGGTCTACGACGAACGCGATCAGCTGGTGAGCGACGGATCGACGAGCTACACCTACACCGCGCGGGGGACGTTGAAGTCGGCCGTCACCGGGTCGACGACGCAGGCCCTCTCGAGCGACGCGTATGGGCAGCAGACGGCGATAGGGTCGCAGACGTACACCTATGACAGCCTGGGCCGGGTGCTGACGGCCGGGTCGACGGCGTTGACCTATTCCGGCCTGGACAACGACGTTGCCGGAGACGGTACGGCGACGTACAGCCGGGGCCCGGACGGTGGCGTGCTCGGCGTCCGGCCGGTCGGCGGCACAGGCGTGTTCGCCTGGACCGACCAGCACACCGATCTGGTCGGGCAGTTCACCTCGGCCGGCGCGACGCTGGCCGGGTCGGTGGCATTCGACCCGTTCGGCACGAAAACCGCGACCGCGGGCACCATCGGCAAGCTCGGCTACCAGTCGGAGTGGACCGACAACGTCACCAACCGGGTCAACATGCACGCCCGCTGGTACAACCCGGCGACCAGGCAGTTCGACAACCGTGACACCGTCGACAACGACCCGGTGCCGGACTCCATCGACGCGAACCACTATCAGTACGGCGACGGCAACCCCCTGCAGACGATCGACCCGACCGGGCACTGGGGCTGGAACCCGTTCAAGGCGGTGAAGAAGGCCGCCCACAAGGCAAGAAAGGCCGTGTCCTCCACGGCCAGCCGGTACATCAAATCGAGCTGGCGCGCGGCCACCCACGTGGTGCGTCACGCCGTCCATCACGTGAAGAAGGCGGTGCACAAGGCCAAGCGGGTCGTCCATCGCGCGTACCGGTCGGTCAAACACACTGTCCACCGAGCCGTGCACTACGCGAAGAAGACGTACAAGCGGGCCGTGAGCACGGTCAAACACACGTATCACCGGGTGAAGCACAGCGTCGCCAAGCACATCAACCACATCAAGAGCAGGGTCAAGCACACCTACCACCGGATCAAGCAATCCGGTCAACGAATCGTCCACAAGGTCACCAAAACCGTCAAACAGGTGGCCAACACCGTCAAGGACGCCCATTACGCAGCCGCGAAATGGGTGAAGGAGCACAAGGACACCCTGATCCAGGTCGCCGCGATCGTGGCCGGGGTGGCCGCGGGCATCGCCTGCACGGCCGTCACCGCCGGGGCCGGCGCGGTGGCCTGTGCCGTTGGCGCGGCCGCGCTGATCAACCTCGGCAAGGACGCTGCGCAGGGCAACATCCACAGCTTCAAGGACGCCCTCGGCTCACTTGGTCACGGCGCCGTCCAAGGCAGCATCGGCGCCTTCACCGGCGGTGTCGGCGGCATCGTCGCGGGCAAGATCGCCGGAGCACTCGGCGGCTTCGGTGCCAAGGTCGGCGGCCGGATGCTCGCCGGATTCACCGGTGGCGCCGTCAGCGACACCGCCACCCAGCTGGCCACCACGAGACGCGTGGACTGGACCGGCGTCGCGATCGCCGCCGGCGTCGGCACCATCGGTCTACGCCGACCCCGCGGACGCGGCGCCGACGACGATCCCGCGCCGACGCACCCGTCAGGCCGCGAGCTCCGTGCGACGACCGGCGACACATCGAACTCTGCCCACGTGGCAGAGGAACTCAAGGACGAGGTCGAAGCCAAATGGAAGCGGCAGACGGCGGAGCAGAGTTTGATGAAGACCGTGACGGAACAGTCGCACAACTACCCGGGGCAAATGGAGTCCGGCATCGTAGGCCTGACGTCGGTGGAGGGGAGCATCCCGCTGATGGTCGTAGCTGTCGCCACCAGGGTCAAGCTGTGGACAAATCGGGGTGCCCCGTAGCACCGGACGACGTCGACACGACGAAGGCGACCCGGCCTGCGGTTTCCGCGGGCCGGGTCGCCATCGTGTCGGTGGACGATACTGGGATCGAACCAGTGACCTCTTCCGTGTCAGGGAAGCGCGCTACCGCTGCGCCAATCGTCCAGGAAACACTCAATCCTGAGGTTCTCGAGGTGGAGACGGGATTCGAACCCGCGTGGACGGCTTTGCAGGCCGCTGCCTAACCACTCGGCCACTCCACCCTTGAGACGCTCCACCGTTGTCGGGGCGAACCCTCTCCGAGCGGACGACCGGGTTCGAACCGGCGACCTCAACCTTGGCAAGGTTGCGCTCTACCAACTGAGCTACGTCCGCACTTCACTCCGAAGCGTTCCCGCTCGGTGCGAGAGCAGAACAGTAGCGCACTTTCCGCCCGGACAAAAACCGGATTCCGCACCGCGACCAGCGGTTTCCTGACAACGCGGAAACCGCCGTTTCCGCGGAGCAGGAACACGCTTTCTGTCCACTCGCCACGCCGTCCGATCAGCCCTTCATGGGCACCAGATCGACGTTTTCCAGGTACTCCGCGTCGCCCCGGAGATCGATCGCGGCGACACGCCCGTCGACCACCGTGAAAGAGAACACAATCAGCGGTTCGCCCCGTCGCATCCACACCAGGCCCGGCATCCCGTCGACCAGCACCAGCTTCGCCGCCGCGGCCCGCCCCGAGAACTGCTGCGCGACCCCGGCCGCCCCGGCCAGCACCGGCGAACCGCCGTACGCCGCCGCGCCCGCATCGGCACGCAGTACGACCTCGGGATCCAGCACCGCGAGCAACCCGGAGAAGTTCGCCTCCCGCGCGGCGGCAAGGAACGCGGTGACGACTTCCTTCTGCCGCACCACGTCGACGTCGGTCGGTTCCGTCGTACCGCGCACCCGCCGGCGCGCCCGGCTCGCGATCTGCCGCGCGGCCGCGGGCGACTTCCCGATGATCGGCGCGATCTCCTCGAACGGCACCGCGAACAGGTCGTGCAGCACGAACGCCAGCCGCTCGGCCGGCGACAACGTCTCGAGTACGACGAGCAACGCCAGGCCGACCGTGTCCGCCTGCACGGCTTCGAGTTCCGGATCCGGTACGACGGCATCGGCGAGCGCCGGGGAGTGCTCGCCGACCGGGTGCTCGGGCCGGCCGCGCCGCGCGCGCAACATGTCCAGGCAGATCCGCCCGACGACGGTGGTCAGCCAGCCGCCCAGGTTGTCGATCGTCGCGCTGTCGCTGCGGCTGAGCCGGATCCAGGTCTCCTGCACCGCATCCTCGGCCTCCGGCTCGGACCCGAGGATCCGGTACGCGACGGCCCGCAGGCGGTCCCGGTTCTCCTCGAACCGCAGTACGAGCCAGTCGTCCACGAGCACCACATCCTCCGCGATCTGTCACACTGACCGGCCGAGCGCCGTCACCCCGTTTGACGGATCACGCGCAGCGCATGTGACACAGGAGGACCCATGGAGGCACCACCCCGCCCGCTGGACGTGCGCAAACAGGACACCTTGCGCCGCCTGGACCAGGACGTCGACGCGTGGGTGTCGACAGCGGCGCTCGACGGCACGCCGTACCTGATGCCGCTGTCCTTCCTGTGGACCGACGGCACACTCCTCCTGTCAACAAGCCGCACCAACCCCACGGCCCGCAACCTCCGCGCGAACCCACAACTCCAACTGACACTGGGCGCGGTCCGCGACGTCATCCACATAACCGCCACCGCCGACGTCACCGACCCCACCCCCGCCGAAGCCGACGCCTTCGCCACGAAGGCAGGCTTCGACCCCCGCCGTCTCGAGAACTACCCGTACTTCCGCATCACCCCCACCAAGATCCAAGCCTGGCGCGAAGTCAACGAACTCAAAGACCGCGTCCTGATGGCGAACGGCACCTGGCTGGTCTGATGCGCGGTCAGCCCGCCTGGGCTCGGGTGGTGAGGCGGTAGCGGAGGGGGGATTGGCCGGTTTCGCGTTTGAAGGCTGTGCTGAAGGCGCTCTCGGACGCGTAGCCCAGCTCGGTTGCCAGGGCGCCGACGCTGACGTCGCCGTCGCGGAGGGCCCGCTGGGCGAGCATCATCCGCCAGCGATTCAGGTAGGCGCGGGGCGGCAGGCCGGCGACGGCGCGGAAACGTTCGGCGAAGGCTGTGCGGGACATCGCGGCGGCGCGGGCCAGGTCGTTCAGGCACCAGAGCGTGTCGGGGCGCGAGTGCATCAAGGTGAGTGCGGGGCGGAGGCGGTCGTCGGTCAGGACGCGCAGCCAGCCCGGTGGGAGCTCGGTCTGTTCGACGTACGCGCGAAGCACTTCGAGCAGCACCAGCTGAGTGTGCTGCCGGATCGCGAACGCGGAGCCGATGCGGTTGCCGCTGACCTCGTCGAACAACCGGTGGAGGCTGCCGCGCAGGTTCGCGCCGGTGGTGGGGGAGGCGCGCACATGGGCGACCGGTGGCAGTGCCTCACCGAGGAGCGTCTTACCGGCCTCGTTGAGGTCGATCCGGCCGCCGAGAACGATGTCGCTGGTGTTCCAGTCGGCGCCCAGTAGCTCCAGGTCGCTCTCCACTGGTTCGACCTCGCGCGTCGGCCCGTCTCCACTGCCGCCGGTGAGCTCGAGTCGTGTCCGGTTGTTGAGGATCGCGACGTCACCTGGCCGCAGCTCGATCGGCGCATCGATCCCGTCGGTGACCAGGCGGGCCTGACCGCTGACCATCGCGAGGAACTTGAACGTCTCGGCCGGCTGCGCGCGCGACACCCAGCACCCCTGCGCCGCGAACCCGCCGGACACCAGCCCGCGCACCTCGACGAGCTCGAACACCTCGGACAACTGGTCGGTCATCTGTACTCTCGCGAAGAAAAGGCGGACTGGTACTTATTCAGAGTACGCCGTCCACGCCGCAGGCTGGAGGCATGAGAGAGACGAAGCAACGCCCCATCGGTACCGGATTCACCGCAGCCTCGACCGCCGACGACGTACTGGCGGGCATCGACCTGACCGGCAAGAACGCGATCGTCACCGGCGGCCACCGCGGTCTCGGCCTGGAGGTCACCCGGGCGCTCAGCAAGGCGGGAGCTAGCGTGACTGTTGCCGTCCGCAACCCCTCGCGCGCTCTCGCCGCCCTCGAGGGAATCGAGCGTGTGGAGGCCGTTCAGCTCGATCTCCTCGATCCCAAGTCGATCGACACTTTCGTCGAGCGCTATCTCGACTCCGGACGTCCGCTGCACATCTTGATCAACAACGCCGGCATCATGGCGGGCCCGCTGCACCGTGACGCCCGCGGGTACGAGTCGCAGTTCGCCACGAACCACCTGGGGCACTTCCAGTTGACGCTCGGGCTGCTGCCGGCGCTGCAGGCGGCGCACGGCGCCCGGATCGTGAACGTGACGTCCGGCGGCCACCGGCTGTCCGACATCCGCTGGGACGATCCGCACTTCACGCGCGACTACGACCCGCTGCGTGCCTACGGCCAGTCGAAGACCGCCAACGTCCTGTTCGCGGTGGAGCTCGAACGGCGTTGGTCGCAGTACGGCATCCACGCCTTCGCCGCCCACCCCGGGATCGTCATCACCACCGACCTCGGCCCGCACCTGGCCGAGGGGGAGACTAGCGCCGCGTGGCTCAGTCCGCAGGACCTGCACGCGATGGGGCTGACGGACGAGCACGGCAACCAGATCATCGATCCGGCCCGCGAGCGCAAGACCGCCGAACAGGGCGCGAGTACGGCAGTGTTCGGCGCGACAAGCCCGCTGCTCGACGGGTACGGCGGCACGTACCTCAAGGACAACGAGATCTCGCCGCTCAACACCCGCACCGACACGAACTTCCACGACCCCGACGTCCGCTCGGACGTCGTCCCACACGCCGTAGACCCCGACTCGGCCGAACGCCTGTGGGCCATGAGCGAAGAGCTCGTCAAACACTGATCAGACCGGCGGCGGGTTATCGTCCGTCGTCGACGGCACGCTGCCTGCGGACGTCCAGTCGACCCTCGCAGAACTCCTCGACGGAGCCGCGCCCGATGCCCGTCCCCACGCGACCGCCCCGGTTGCGTTCGCCCTGCCCGACTGACACCAACCACACCAGCCGAGCGAAGCGCCGGCCGCCGGCGCACCGTGCCGACCAGCAAACCCAACCCCAGGTGGTGAGTTGACCGGCGAACGGGACCACAGGAGCCGAGCGAAGCGAAGGCCCGCCGGCGCACGCAACGAGCACCCCGTGCCGGCCGGCAAGCCCAGCCCCAGCTGGTGAGTTGACCGGCGAACGGGACCACAGCAGCCGAGCGAAGCGAAGGCGCAAGGGGGTGCGGGTGGCGGAGCCCCCGCCCGCGGCGAGCGAAGCGAAGCCGCACAACACGACGAAGGCGACCCGGCCTGCGCTTTCCGCAGGCACGAGCCGCCTATCGCCTTCGTGGGCGATACTGGGTTCGAACCAGTGACCTCTTCGGTGTGAACGAAGCGCGCTACCACTGCGCCAATCGCCCAGCGTGGTGCTGGTGTTTCTGATGTGGTGTTGCGGGTGAAACCATAGCGCATGATTGAGCGACGATCTAATCGGGCCGGGCTACTCTTGCTGCAGGACGGAGATCCCGTCGCGTTGGAGACGTGATTGTGACTTTCTCGCACGACACCGAGCAGGCGCTCGGGACGCTGGTCCGGCTCGTCAACACCATGCCCGGACCGAACAGCCAGGTCGATTCGCTGGAGACCTTGGAGGAGCTGGAGAAGTTCGTCCAGGAACGGGAGTTCAGCGCGGTCGACTCGCTGTCGGACAAGGACCTGGCCGAGGTCCGCGACCTGCGGCCGTTGTTCGCGCCGGTGTTCACCACGGATTCCGATGCCTCCGCCGCGTCGATGATCAACGCGATCATCGCCCGCGGTACGGCGACTCCGCGGCTGACGAACCACGACGGCCACCCGTGGCACATCCACTATTCGCGGGCGGGTGCGTCGCTGGCGTGCCGGATCACGGTGGAGTGCGGGATCGCGCTCGCGCAGGTGATCTCCGCCGGCGAACGCGAACGCCTCCGCCGCTGCGAGGCCCCCGACTGCAACGACGCCCTCATCGACCTCTCGCGCAACCGCTCCAAGCGCTACTGCGACGCCCGAACCTGCGGCAACCGCTTACACGTAGCCGCCTACCGCGAACGCCGCAAGGCCACAGGCGAGTAACTACGCCGTACGCCGCCGCTCACATCCCCTCCGTGAGCGGCGGACCATCCCGCCCCAGGGCGGCCCCTCGTATCCGGCATGCAACCAGTCACCTCGGCAACGCAGGCTGAGTCCCGGCATGGACGGTAGTTAGGGGTTGGGGTGTTGGGCGGAGCGTTCGGTGAAGATTTTGGTTACTTGGGTGGTGATGGTGCCGGGGGCCGGGAGGGTGCGGTCGTCAGCGCGGTGGATGGCTTGGATGTCGCGGGTGGTGGATGTGAGGAAGATCTCCTCGGCTGCGGACAGTTGCTCGATGGGTACGTCGCGTTCGATTCCGCCGAACCACTCGAGGACCAGGGCGCGGGTGACGCCGGCCAGGGCGCCCGACTCGAGGGTCGGGGTGACGAGTTCGCCGTCGTACACGCAGAAGATGTTGGAGCCCGTGCCTTCGCAGAGGTTGCCGACGGTGTTCGCGAAGATCGCCTCGCTGCCGCCGCGCTCCTTCGCGTAGGCGAGCGCGCGGACGTTCTCGGCGTACGACGTGGTCTTGAGGCCGGCGACCGCGCTGCGTTCATTGCGGACCCACGGGACCGTGACGATCGCGGAGACCGGTGCCGGGCGCTTGATCTCCTGCGTCGCGACCAGGACTGTCGGACCCGACGTACCGCGGTCCGACGACAGCGGCGACACGCCGCCCGTGTACGTGATCCGCAGCCGGCCGAACGGGATCGCCGGATCGGCCGCCACCACCGCGTCGATCCCCGACTCGATCGCCGCGACGTCCGGGGTCGGCAGACCGAGCCCGACCGCCGAGCGGACCAGCCGCTCCAGGTGCCGCCGGACCGCGAACGGCTGACCGTTCTCGATCTTGATCGTCTCGAAGACGCCGTCGCCGGTGGTCAGCCCGTGGTCCAGCGGCGAGACCGTCGCCGCGCCGTCGAGCAGGGCGCCGTTCAGCCAGATACGCATGTGGTGCTCCTTCCGCAGAACACCTTAGTGCGCAGGCGATCCGGGGCCGCGCGGCAGCCCGCAGGTGAGCAGCCGGTGACCGTACGTCGACCTGCCGGGGACCCCCGTTTTTGAACTCGGGCGGAGATGGGCTAATGTTCTTCTCGCGCCGGGGGATACTGAAACCGGTCGCAGCGCGGACGTAGCTCAGTTGGTAGAGCGCAACCTTGCCAAGGTTGAGGTCGCCGGTTCGAACCCGGTCGTCCGCTCGGAGAGGGTTCGGCGGGCCAGCTTTCTCAGTGGTGGAGTGGCCGAGAGGCGAGGCAACGGCCTGCAAAGCCGTGTACACGGGTTCGAATCCCGTCTCCACCTCGAGAACCTCAGGTTTGAGTGTTTCTTGGACGATTGGCGCAGCGGTAGCGCGCTTCCCTGACACGGAAGAGGTCACTGGTTCGATCCCAGTATCGTCCACGAAGACGAGAGGCGAGGTGTGTCGCGCAGTTCCTGCGCTGACCACCTCGCCTTCGTCGTGTTGTGCGGCTTCACTTCGCTCGCCACCAGCTGCGCCTCCGGCGCGTGGTCGAAGGGGCGACCCCCTCTGCGCCGTGGCTTCGCTCGGCTGCTGTCGTCTCCTTCGCCGGTCACCTCACCCGCTTGGGTCGGGTGAGGTGATCAGCTCACCCGTCTCGCCCGGCTCAGTCAGCTCGCCGTGTGTCCTCTGTGGTCGAGTCGTGAGTCTTGGCGGGGATCGAGCCGCCTTTGTTCACGAATCGGCGGTTGGGGCTCGAGCCATTTCACACGACTCGGCGGTGGGCAGATCCGGGTAAGGGTCGTCGGCTCTGGCCGGGGCTCGCCAGTCAGGGTCCTGGCTCGGCGGTGGGATCACCAGCCTGGTGGCTTGGGTTGTGAGCGGCTCGTGCCGTGCCCGGGCTGGGCGGGTTAGTTCGGTGGCTGTGGCCCGGTTGAGTGGGCGGCTCGCCTGCGGTGCCGGCAGTTCGGCGGACGGTTCGTTCGCGGTGCCTGGCTTGTTGCCCAACGCGCTCGTGGGCGGTGCGCTCACCGGCTTGGGCGGGTTGGGCGGTGAGCGACTCGTGCTGGGCCCGGGGTGGGTGGTGAGCGGCGCGTGTTGCGCCGGGGTGGGCTTGCTGGTTCGATGCCAGGGGCCGGTCGAGGGTGTGATCGCCTGTGATGGTTGGGCGGGCAGGCGGGTGGCTCGGCTGCGGGGTTGGGTTGGTGGTCAGAACGGCTGTCGGGGCGGGGTTGGCCGTTGGCTCGTGCGCAGGCGACGTCCCACGCGAGCAGGTGACAGGTGACACTCGCCCCGCTGCCTTCCGTTATCCCGCTGTCCGCTGTCCGCTGTCCGCTGTCCGCTGTCCGCCCCGCTGTCGTCCGTGGTCCGTTGAGGGCGTGGGGTTGTAGAGGAAGCGGCGGGTGGTGGGGGATGGGGCTACTTCGGTCAGGCCGGCGTTGGTCATGACCTTGGCTGAGGCTGTGTTGTGGGGATTGCATTCACCCCAGATCGAGTCGATGGTGAGGTGGGTGTGGCAGTACTCCAGGGCGGCTTCCAGGGACTCGGTGGCGTAGCAGTTCGAGCGGTGGAAGGGGTGGATGGCGTATCCGAAGCTCCAGGTGGCCAGGGGGTCCTCGCTGGCGCCTAGGCCCAGCCAGCCCACCGGCGTTGCGGTGGTGCGGAGGGTGGGGATCAGCTGGAGATGGGTGCCGTCGCGGTTGGTTCCGCTGGAGTGAAGGTCCAGCCATTCGCGGACGGACGGCATGTCGCGTGGGCCGAAGTCGTCCATGAAGCGGGCGACGCGCGCGTCGGTCCAGGTTTCGCACAAGGTCTGGAAGTCGCTCTCGATCGGCCAGCGCAGCACAAGCCGCGGGGTGGTGATGAGCTCCATCCGGCGACGGTAACGGGCCGGACCGCACGGCGGCGAGCAGATTTGCAGCAGCCAACCCTCGCCGAGCCCGCCGACGGAATGCGGTGGCTCGCGCTGTGGCGCTCGCGGGTTGGGACAGCCAGCTGTTTGATGGTGGGCGAACTGATGTACGATCGCGATCAAACAAACAGAAGGATGGTGGGGTCGTGCGGGCGTTGGTGCAGGGGGCGTGGGGTGGGCCGGGGGAGTTGCGTTTGGTGGGGGATGCCGCGGTGCCGGTGGCTGGGGTGGGGGAGGTGTTGGTGCGGATCGGGGCTGCCGGGGTGAACTTTGCGGATGTGATGCAGACCCGTGGCACGTACGACGGTGGTCCGCGGCCGCCGTACGTCGCCGGGTTCGAGGCTGCGGGAGAGGTCGTCGCGCTGGGCGAAGGTGTGACAGCTGTGGCCGTTGGTGATCACGTCATCGGGACGGGGTACGGCGCCTTCGCTGAGTACATGGTGATGGCGGCGGACGCCGTCGTCCCGGTGCCGGCCGGGTGGAAGGACGAGGAGGCGCTCGGCCTGGTCCTGAACTGGGCGACCGCGCTCGTCTCCCTTAAACAGCTCGGCGGTCTGACCGCGGACACCACCGTCCTGATCCACGCCGCCGCCGGCGGTGTCGGCCAGGCGGCCGTGCGGATCGCGAAGCACTACGGGGCAACAGTCATCGCCACGGCCTCCGCGTCGAAGCATGACGTCGTACGGCGGCTCGGCGCGGATCACGTCATCGACTACACGACGGATCTCGTCGCGGAGGTACGGCGCCTCACGGACGGCCGCGGTGCGGACATCGTGCTCGAATCGGTCGGTGGCGACACCTTCAGGCAGAGCATCGAGGTCGCGCGAAGGGTGACCGGCAGGGTGGTCGTGATCGGCGCCGCCGGCGGTGAGGCCTCGGTCAGCAACTGGGAGCTGAACTTCAAGCACCCCGTCCACGTCATCGGCCAGCACCTGACCACCACGATCCAGCAGGCGCCCGAGCTGTTCGCCGAGGTACTCGAGGAGCTCAGCGACCTGATCAAGGCAGGCGTCTACCCCAAGGGCACCCCGACCGTCTACGACCTGGCGGACGGCCCGAAGGCCCTGGCCGAGCTCGAGGCCCGCGCCACCGTCGGCAAGCTCGCCCTCAGGCCGTCACGCGAGGACTGACACGGCGACTGACTGCGCGACCCGGAACCCGAGGTCCTCGATCGCGAACGTCGGATGCGACCTGCGGCGCACGGTAGAGCCCACGGACCGTTCCTCGTCGGCGAACCCGCCGCCCCGGAAGATCCGGTAATCCCCGTACGTCGAAGGGTCGTACAGGTCCCAGCACCACTCCCAGACATTGCCGAGCATGTCGTGGAGCCCCCACGCATTCGGCAGCAGCCCGCCGACCGGATGCGCGCAGCCGCCGGAGTTCCCCGCGTACCACGCGATCTCGTCGATCGGCCCATAACGGTACGACGGCGTCCCGGCGGTGCAGGCGTGCTGCCACTCGGCCTCGGTCGGCAGCCGGAAACCGGGAGACGACCGGTCCCAGTCCACGCGGTCGGCGTTGACCGTGTACGCGACCGGCAGCCCCGCGTCCCGTGAGAGCTGGTTGCACAAGGCAACGGCGTCGTACCAGCTCACCCCGGTCACCGGCACACCGTCGGCGTCGGTCAGAGGGACACGCGCCAGCCGGAAGGCCGGCAGGTTCACGTGCCAGCGCTTGCCGAGCCGGTCGTCGCGGAGGAACAGCAGGCCGGCCGGGACATCCACCAGGTCGAGCATCGTCCAACGGTAGAGCCGTCAGTAGTACCTGCGGATCTTCGGCCAAAGGGTGGACCACGGCTCAGCCGGCCCCGCGCACAGCACCAGCGCCGTACCGTCCTCGTCGTTCGACACGATGCTGTCGACCGTGCCCACCTCCTTGCAGTCCCGGAAGTGGGACTCGAAGATCGGCGTCCGCTCGATCTCGACCAGGAGAACCGGTCCGGTGTTCGTGTCCGGCGGCCGGTCCCAGTCCCAGAAACTCATGTGCGCGGAGTACGGCGTCGGCAGGCCGCGAGAAGGCCCGTAGCGCACGAGGGCCCCGGCCTCCCCGTAGTTGCCGGTGAAGAGCGTCGCCGTCGACCGCTCGGCTTCAGGAACCTGCGCCCACGCACCGGCCACGGCGTCGGTGAACGCAGGCCAGCCGATCTGCTCGCCCTGCTCCTTGTTCACCGGAATCACGACATCCGCCGCCGAGGCGGGCAGGACCGGCAACGTGAAGAGGGCGGACGTCACCGCGGTCAGGACCACACCGACGGCGGCTTGCCCGCGATGACGATCGACCCAGCGCAGCGTCGGCTCGCACCCGGCCGCGACCAGGACGAGCAGCAACGGCAGCGCGTAGTACGACTTCCCGCCGACCGCGAGTACGACGACGCACAGCACCGGATAGGCCAGCGCCACAGAACGGGCCCACGGCAACGACCGCCAGATCCGCCGGAAGCCCGCGATCCAGACCGGCACCAGGAACGGCGACAGTTGCAGGACCTGCAGCGGCACGAACATGATCCGGTTCTCGGTCCCGTCGTCCTCGCTGATCCCACCGGCGACCGTGAGCTGGGGCCAGTCGTGCTGGAACTGCCACAGGACATTCGGCAGCGCGATCAGCCCGGCCACCGCGACACCCGCGAGCAGCCACCACGAGCGCAGCACGCTGCGCGGTCCGACGATCAGCAACGACACCAGAAGTGCCCCGACGGGCAGTACGACGAGGTACTTGTTCTCCAAGGCGATCCCCGCCGTCAGCCCGAGCGCGAGCCACCAGCGCGCGTCCTGGGTCCGCAGCAGCCGCACAGCGAACAGCCCGATCAGCATCCAGGCCAGCAGGTCGTACGTCGCCGTTGAGACCATGTGCCCGACGCCGAGCACGAACCCGGACACCGCGGTGCAGACCGCGGCCAGCACCTGCCCGCGCCGCTCGCTGCCGAACTCGCGGGCGATCAGCGCGACGACCACGACCGTGGCCATCGTGCTGAGCGTCGACAGCACCCGGAGGCCCATCACGGTGTCGCCGAAGATCGTGGTCGACACCCGCGCGACGAACGGCGTCAGCGGCGGCTGGTCGACGTACCCCCAGGCGAGGTGCCGCCCGGCGACGAGGAAGTACAGCTCGTCGCGGTGGTACCCGTACCGGCCGGACAGCGCGGTCAGCACTGCCCCCACCGCCACCGCAACCGTCATCACTGGCCGAACCGCGAATGCTGCCACCGGCGGGCGCGTCATGACGGAATGATGCCAGCAGCCAGGTCTAGTTCAACAGACGCGCCTCCGCCTCCCGTTCCAGCAGCAGGACCCGGCCGGCGAGCGACTCGTCCACCACGCAGCGCAGCACCGCGTCCGTGACTGCCTCCAGCGGGATAAGCGCAGGGCCGCGTTCGCGAGCAGGCAGGGCGGTGCGCTCGCGGATCCCGCGAGGCGTGGCGACCCAATCGGGGACGACGCAGTTCACCCGGACACCGTCGAGGTCCCGCAAAGTAGTCGTGAAGCGGATCAGAGCCGCCTTCGCCGCGCTGTACTCGGGGGAGACGTGCGGCCCGAAACCCACCCCGGCCGTCGACCCGACGTTCACCACGGCACCGCCACCCGCCGCCCGCATGCCCGGAATCGCCAGTTGGGTGGTGAGCATCGGCGCGCGGAGGTTCACCTCGAGAGACGCGGTCCAGCGCTCGACCGACGCCTCCGGGAAGCACGGCCGCAATACCGCGCCGCCGCCGGCGTTGTTGACCAGGATCTGCGGCCGGCACGCCATCAACGCGCGCACGGCGTCGTCGTCGCGCATGTCCACCTGGACGAACCGCGCGGTCGGCCCGATCAGCGCACGGGTCTCCTCGCCGCCCTCCGCGTCGACGTCGGCGACCACCACCGACGCCCCGGCCGCGCCGAGGCAGGTGGCGATCGCCCGGCCGATCCCGACGGCCGCGCCCGTGACCACTGCGGTCTTCCCTGCGATGTCCATACCGGCACGGTGCCACCGCCCACCGACAGTTCTCGGGGATGATTGGATATGTCAACCGGACAGGTCGGGAGAGGTAGGCGCTGTGGCACTGCTGTACGAGCGGATCTGCGCGCACGTCCTGGAGCAGCTCCGCCGTGGTGCACTCCGGCCGGGGGACCGGGTGCCGTCCGAGATGGAGCTGGCGGCCCAGTTCGAGGTCAGCCGGATCACCTCCAAGCGTGCGCTGGAGGTCCTGCGGGAGGCGGGCCTGGTCGAGCGTGTCCGCGGCAAGGGCACCTTCGTCGTCCGGCGGCTGCCGGACCTCACCGACCTGACCGTTCCGCTGCGCCCGTCCCGGCGCCGCGAGGCCCGGTCGATCGCGCTGATCGTGCCTGATATGTCCGAGGCGTACGGGCTGGACCTGCTCAACGCGATCGAGGAACGCAGTGCGGAGTACGGCGCCCACCTGGTGGTACGACGTACGCACGGCCGCCAGACCGACGAGGAGAAGGCCGTCGACTCACTGGTCAGCGCTGTGGACGGGCTGATCGTGTTCCCGGTGCACGGCGACTTCTACAACGCCAGCCTGCTCCGGCAGGTGCTGGACGGGTTCCCGGTGGTTCTGGTCGACCGCCACCTGTCCGGCATCCCGGTGGCCGCAGTGCATACCGACAACGTGGCCGCGGCCCGCGCGCTGACCACGCGGCTGCTGGAGCAGGGCCACGAGCACATCGCGTTCGTATCGCCGCCGCCGGTCAACACCTCGTCGATCGAGGACCGGCTGGAGGGCTTCCGTACGGCGTTCGGCGAGCAGGGCCAGCCGTACGAGCTGACCGACCTGCGCAGCACCCTGCCCGGCTCGACGACCACGGAGAGCGTGCGGGCGGACATGGCCACGATCCGCGCGTTCCGCGACCGCAGGCCCGAGGTGACGGCGTACTTCGCGTGTGAGTACAACCTGGCCCGCATGGTCGACCGGGCGCTGGGCGATCGCGTGGTGGCCTGTTTCGACTCACCAGGCGACTCCATCGGCGGACCGCCGTACCTGCACGTCCGCCAGAACCAGACCGAGATGGGGCGCCGCGCCGTGGACCTACTACTGGCCTTGCTGCGCGGCGAAGAGGTGCCGAACCTGTCCTACGTGCCGTTCGAGCTGATCGACCCGGAGACCTGACTTTCGGCAGTACGGCCGACGCCGGTCGACTGTGTAGCGTCTACGGCATGAAGTGGCGGCTCCTGGGGGACATAAGTCTGTGGGGCGCGCTGAGCTTCCTCGTGATCGCCGAGAGCGGCGCCCGCCAGGACCCGTATTGGTTCTGGCTGACGTGTCTCGCCGTACTGGCAGCCGCCGTCTTCAGCCGGCGCAGGTGGCCGCTGGCCGCGCTGGGTGTGGTGGCGTGGACGGAGATCGTCGTCCTCGCCTTCGCCCTCGGTACGACGGAGGGTGTGCAGATCGCGCTGGTACCGGCGATCAGCCTGTTCAGCTACCTGTCCGGCAGACGCGAGACACAGCTCAAGTACTTCGTTCTGTTCTGCAGCTGGTCACTCCTCGGGATGCTGCTCCTCGCGCTGACGATTCGCCGGGGCTCCCAGGCGACCGAGGCCGTGCTGACCTGGCTACTGATTCTGCTGCTGGCCCTACTACTGGTCGTGCTGCCGTGGCTGGTCGGCCGCTACCGCGCCCAGCAGGTGCTGCTTGCCACTGCCGGCTGGGAGCGTGCCGAGCGCATCGAACGCGAGCAGCAGATCGAGATCGACCGGGAGCGCCTGCGGGAGCGGTCTCGGATCGCCCAGGACATGCACGACTCGGTCGGCCACGAGCTCAGCCTGATCGCGCTGCGCGCAGCAGCCCTCGAGCTGGACCCGTCTCTGCCGGAGGAGCATCGGCGTGCGGCAGGGGAGCTCCGCGAGTCAGCGGCCGTGGCGACGGAGCGGCTCGGCGAGATCGTCGGCGTACTGCGCGACCAGGAGGCGCCGACCGTGCCGCACGACGAGACGGTGCGCGCACTGGTCGACCGCGCCGCCGCCTCCGGGCTGGCGGTGCAGCTGACCGAGGAGGTCGACGAAGTACTGGCACCGATGGTCGACCGCGCCGTACATCGTGTGGTGCAGGAGGCGTTGACCAACGCGAGCAAACACGCACCTGGCGCGTCAGTGACCGTCACCGTGTCCACGCACGAGGACGACGTACACGTGCAGGTAGTGGACACCGGAGCGACCAGACCGGTCACTGCGCCGTCAGGTGGACGTGGGCTCGACGGCCTCCGCGAACGGGTCCGGCTGGCCGGCGGCTCGCTCACCGCGGGCCCACGACCGACTGGTGGGTTCGAGCTCACCGCCACGATGCCCCGGGCCGGCGGACGTCCTGGTCCGCCGACAGCCGCCGTCGAGCGAGCCACGGTACGACGGAGCGCCCGCCGCGGGCTGATCACGGCCATCGCCGCACCGGTACTGCTCGGCGCCATCGTCGGCGTGGTTGCTCTGGGCTACTACCTCGTGGCCGGCTACAGCTCGATCCTGCGACCGGCGCAGTACGACGCGCTCGTCATCGGGCAGTCCGAGGCAGAGGTCGCCAAGGTGCTGCCCCGGATGCAGATGATCGACGCGCCGGGGGAGGCCTACCAGCCGCCGAGCGGATGGGCCTGCCGGTACTACCGCCCGGCCGCACCGTTCTCCACCAACTACGTCTACCGCCTGTGCTTCGCCGGCGGCGTCCTGGTCGGCAAGGCCGTAGTACAAAGTGGTTCCGTCCCACCGACACCGGAAGGCAACGGATGATCAGGGTGCTGCTCGCCGACGACGAGGCGATGGTGCGGGCCGGGGTCCGCGCGATCCTCGGCACCGACGAGGCGATCGAGGTCGTCGCCGAGGCGGCTGACGGCGTCGAGGCTGTCGAAGCGGTACGGCGGCATCGGCCGGACGTCGCCGTACTGGACATCCGGATGCCGCGGATGGACGGGCTCGCGGCCGGGGCCGAGATCCGCCGGACCGTGCCGGAGACCGCGGTGGTCATTCTCACCACGTTCTCGGAGGACGCCTACATCGCCCGGGCGCTCGGCGACGGCGCCAGCGGGTTCCTGCTCAAGTCCGGGGACCCGCGGGAGCTCATCGCCGGGCTGAAGGCCGTGGCCGACGGAGCGGCGTACCTGTCGCCGAAGATCGCCCAGCGGGTGATCGCCGAGCTGAGCGCCGGATCGGGTGGCGGCGCGATGGCGCGGGCGGCGGCCGCGAAGGAACAAGTGGCCGTGCTGAGCCCGCGGGAGCTGGACGTGCTCGGACTGGTCGGCGCGGGGCTGTCGAACGCCGAGATCGCGGCCCGGCTGTATCTGGTCGAGGGGACGGTCAAGGCGTACGTCAGCGCGATCCTGCTGCGGCTCGGCGTGAAGAACCGGGTGCAGGCGGCGATCGTTGCCTACGAGGCCGGTCTGGTCAGCCGCTGACCTGCGGGTAGGCGGCCGCTTCGGGCCATCGCGACGCATGGTCACCGCGCGCCTGGATACTGGTTGCGGAACCGTCATCGGACGCTCCGGGTGGTGACGTGGTGAGGACACCGGGTCATGGGATAGTGGACCCTCCCGGAGCCCTCACCCTCCGGACTACCCAGCAAGCGCCAGGGGCCACCCGCCCCCTCTCACAGAATCGGGGATCCAGGTCGTGACCGACTCGCACAACTCCGGACAGCACAAGGACCGGGAAGCGGCGGCGGCCGAGGTCCGGAGAATGTGGCAGCCGACCCCCTCCTGGACCCAGCCGGACCCGAGCCCGGCGGCCGACGCCGAGCCCGTCGAGGAGACCGCCGAGGAGACCGCGGCGAAGCCGGACGCGCTGTCCGAGGACTTCCCCGGGGACTCGTGGTCCGGACCCGCGGCCAAGCCGGTGAACCAGCCGGCGCCGTGGACCCAGCCGCAGAGCCAGCCGGCCCCGTCCTGGACGCAGGCGGTCCCCGAGTCCGGTACGGCGTCGTGGACGCAGCCGGAGGAGCAGGACGACGAGCTGCCCGCCGGCGCCGAGGCCGCCACGACCGACGAGGCGGCGGCGCGGGAGTCCGGTCCGGGTGCGAACAGCCCCGTGTTCGGCGGCTCGTCGTTCCACGGTTCGGGTGCTGCACCGGATCCGCAGCAGGCGGTACAGCCGGGACAGTTCCCCCCGAACCAGCAGACCCCGCCGGCCGGGCAGCCTGGTCAAGGCGGCCAGCTGTCGCCGGCGGCTCAGCACTTCTTCCCGCAGGGCGTTCCCGGTCAGCAGGCGCGGCAGCAGCCGCAGAACCTGTCGTACCGCGCCGACGAGCTGATCCAGGCGCTCCCGCTGCCGCGTGAAGCCCCGGCCGAACGCGGCGTCCGCAGTGTGCTGAAGCTCCGCCCGGGCAGCGCCGAGCGCTCCGAGCGGATCGCGCGTGCCACCGCCGCGACGGCGTTCCGCCGCCCGGTGACGATCGTCGTCGCAAACCCGAAGGGTGGCTCCGGCAAGACGCCGACCACGCTGCTGCTCGCCGGTGCGCTCGGTCAGGCCCGCGGCGGCGGTGTCGTCGCGTGGGACAACAACGAGCTGCGCGGCAACATGCACCTGCGGACCCACGACACGAACTCGCGGTCCACGGTCACCGACATGCTGCAGGCGATGCCGATGCTGACCCAGCCGGACGCCCGGCTCGGCGACGTCGCGGCGTACCTGCGGCACCAGGTCGCCGGTCAGTACGACGTGCTCACCTCCGCGACCACGACGTACGCGCAGATCGAGGCGAAGGACTTCGACCAGATCCACCGGCTGCTGAGCCGGTTCTACAAGGTGCTCGTCATCGACACCGGGAACAACGAGGGCTCGAGCAACTGGCGGGAGGCGATGAAGGCGGCCGACGCGCTGGTCATCCCGATCAAGTGGAAGAGCCTGTCGTGCGCCGCCGCAGTGCAGATGCTGGAGGAGCTGGACAACCAGGGCCCGGAGGCGCAGCGGCTGATCCGCCGCGCGGTGATCGCGGTCTCGAACGGCCCCGGCGACGTCAACAAGGAGGTCGAGAAGCAGCTCCGGCCGTACTTCGACTCGCGCGCGGCCGCCGTCGTCGACATCCCGACCGACATGCACATCGCCGCCGAAGGCCCGCTCGACCATTCCGCCCTGCAGCCGGCCACCCGCCGCGCCGCCCTGGAACTGGCCGCCAGGGTCTCCGAACAGATCACCACCGCCCTCAACACCCCCCGCTGACAACCCGGCGGCGCCGCTCACACCTGCGGCGCCGCCGGACTCGTTGTTTTCAGGCGTCGCGGTGGTTGAGGACACGGTTGCCGAGGGCCAGGCCTGCGGCTGCCCACGCGACGAGGATCGCTGCGCTCACCGCCGGCGCGACAGGGTCCGTCGCGCCTGTCAGGAAGTTCTGGCCGGCGCCGCCGGGGAGGACGGCCGCGGTCCAGACGAGTGCGCGGGGCGAGGCCTGGCCGAGCATGAGGGGGAGCACCAGGAGCAGGAGGAAGGCCACGGTGAGAGTGCCGGCGGTACTGCGGACCACCCAGGCGATCCCGGCGCTGAGGAGGCCTGCTGCGGTCGCGTAGAACCCGATGGACAGCAGGTCGACCACGAGGTCGGCAACGTTCCAGTCAGCCCATGAGCCCGCGGTGAGCCCGCCCGCCACGGAGGCGATCGCTCCGGCCAGCACGCCGTACACGAAGAGCACCGGCGCGAGGACCACGGCCTTGGCGAGTACGACGTCCCGCCGGACCGGTGTCCACTGCAACGTCGAACGGATGCTGCCGGTCGCGTACTCGGAGGTCACCGTGAGCAGCGCGAACGCCGCGATCACCACCTGCACGATCAGCATCACTGACGCGCCGAACTGGCCGATCGGCTGCTGCTCCGCAACCTCGCCCGGCCCGAGGTGGGTGTTGTCGTAGGCGAGGCCCCAGCCGTACTGCATCCCGAGCAGCGTGCTCAGCACGACAGCCGCCACGATGTTCAGCCAGCTGGACCGGACCGACCACAGCTTCGTCCACTCCGAGCGGACCGCGTTCGACAGACCGGATCCCGTCCGGGCTGGGAGGATCGCCGTACTCATCGCCTACCTGCTTCCACGAGCTCAACCTCGACCTGACCTTGACGCCGCTTCTTGAGCCGGTGCCGGACCACCTCGACGATCAGCGTGACCGCGAGCGCCAGCCCGATCCCGAGCACCACACCCTTCAGCGGGTTGTCCTCGAACGCCTTCCCGCCGATGTAGCCGACCAGGCTGCAGTAGATCCCCCAACTGACCGCGGCCAGCGCGGCGAAGGCCGAGAACTTCCGCAGCGGGTACCGCACCGACCCCATCGTCAGCGTGACCGCAGTCCTTCCACCTGGTACATATCTGGCAACAACCAGGACCAGTCCACCGCGTTCAGCAAGCGCCTGCCGCGCCCAGAGCACCGCGGCGTGCCGCTTGGTGCCCGGCCGCATCCGGTCGAGCAGCCGCCCGCCGGCCCCACGTCCGAGCAAGTACGACACGTGGTCGCCCAGGAAAGCGCCGAGCGCCGCGACGACGATGACGGCGTACAGGTTGGGCTCACCGGACGCGGCGAACACGCCGGCGGTCACGACGAGCGTCTCGGAGGGTACGGCCGGGAAGAACCCGTCCAGCGCGGCGAACCCCCACAGCGCGAGGTAGATCCACCACGACGACATCAGCTCGTGCGCGAACTGCAGGATCGCGTCGCTCATGACGCCACCGCCACGCCGTACTCGACGCTGTCCGCGGTGAGCTCCATGTACGCCTCCTCGAGCGACGCCCGCTCGGTCGCCAGCTCGTGCAGCCGGACGCCGAGCTGATGCGCGAGATCGCCCACCCGCTCGGCCGGTACGCCGGCCACCACGAACCGCTCGCCGACCTCGTCCACCCGCTCCGCCTCCGCCGCCAGCCGCTCTTGCAGTACGACGTACTGCGACCGGTCCGGCACCCGCACCGCGACCGTGGTCCTGGACGACCCGGCGATCACGTCCGCGACCGGGGCGTCCGCGATCAGCCGTCCGCGCCCGATCACCACCAACTGATCGGCGGTCAGCTGCATCTCGCTCATCAGGTGGCTGGAGACGAACACCGTCCGGCCCTCGGCCGCGAGCGAGCGCATCAGGTGCCGGACCCAGCGCACCCCGTCCGGATCGAGGCCGTTCACCGGCTCGTCGAACATCAGCACCTCCGGATCGCCGAGCAGCGCCCCGGCGATGCCGAGGCGCTGGCCCATCCCGAGCGAGAACTGCCCGGCGCGCTTCCGGGTCACCGGGTCGAGGCCGACGATCGACAGCACCTCGTCGACCCGGGCGACGGAGATGCCGTTGCTGCGGGCCATCGCGACCAGGTGGTCGCGGGCGGACCGGCGCGGGTGCAGGGCCTTGGCGTCGAGCAGCGCCCCGGCCTTGGTCAGCGGGCGCGGCCACTCGGCGTACGGCCGGCCGTCGACGAGCGCGGTGCCCGCGGACGGGCTGTCGAGCCCGAGGATCATCCGCATCGTGGTCGACTTGCCGGCGCCGTTCGGCCCGAGGAAGCCGGTCACCCGGCCGGGGGAGATGCTGAGGTCGAGCGAGTCCACGGCGGTCGTGCCGCCGTACCTCTTGGTGAGTCCTGCGAGCGTGATCACGCCGGGGCCCTTTCCTGGTTCCTGTAGTACCTCGAACCTAGGAAGATCGGCGCCCCGCCACATCGGACGACCGTCTGGTCCCGACCCCTACTTTCGTCAGGTGAGTCGATACCATCTGTCGGTGACCGGCAATCGGCCGGTCGAGACCTGAGGAGAGAACGTGTCGGAAGTCAAGGTCCACCTGATCGGCGTCGAGGGCGAGGCTGAGCGGAGTGTGACCGAGACGACGACGATCGGGGAGCTGTTCGCCGGGATCTTCGGCCAGGACCGCTCCGCCATCGCCGCCCGCGTCAACGGTGAGCTGCGGGACCTGTCCCGGGTGGTCGCCGACGGTGACCGGATCGAGCCGGTCCTGGCGTCCTCCGAGGACGGCCGCGCGATCGTCCGGCACTCGACCGCGCACGTTCTCGCGCAGGCGGTGCAGGAGCTGTTCCCGGAGGCCAAGCTCGGCATCGGCCCGCCGGTCGAGAACGGGTTCTACTACGACTTCGACGTGCCGACGCCGTTCACGCCGGAGGACCTGACCAAGCTCGAGAAGAAGATGCAGCAGATCATCAAGGAGCGGCAGCGGTTCAGCCGCCGGGTGGTCTCCGACGACGACGCGCGCACCGAGCTCGCGAGCGAGCCGTACAAGCTCGAGCTGATCGGCATCAAGGGCTCCGCCGCGGACGCGGCCGAGGGCGCTTCGGTCGAGGTCGGCGGCGGCGAGCTGACGATCTACGACAACGTCCGGCGCGACGACAGCGTCGCCTGGAAGGACCTGTGCCGCGGCCCGCACGTGCCCGCCACCGGGTACCTCGGCAACTTCAAGCTGATGCGGACCGCGGCGGCGTACTGGCGGGGGAGTGAGAAGAACCCGCAGCTGCAGCGCATCTACGGCACCGCCTGGGAGTCGCGCGACGAGCTGAAGGCGTACCTGACCCGCCTGGAGGAGGCCGCCAAGCGCGACCACCGTAAGCTCGGCACCGAGCTCGACCTGTTCAGCTTCCCGGACGAGATCGGCTCCGGGCTCGCCGTCTTCCACCCGAAGGGCGGCGTACTGCGCAAGGTGATGGAGGACTACTCCCGCCGCCGGCACGTCGAGGACGACTACGAGTTCGTCTACTCGCCGCACATCACCAAGGGGCAGCTGTTCGAGACGTCCGGGCACCTGGACTGGTACGCCGACGGCATGTACCCGCCGATGCACCTCGACGAGGAGCGCGGCGCGGACGGGCAGCTCCGCAAGCAGGGCCAGGACTACTACCTGAAGCCGATGAACTGCCCGATGCACAACCTGATCTTCGCCGCCCGCGGCCGGTCGTACCGGGAGCTGCCGCTGCGGCTGTTCGAGTTCGGCACGGTGTACCGGATGGAGAAGTCCGGGGTCGTGCACGGCATGACCCGGGCGCGCGGCTTCACCCAGGACGACGCGCACATCTACTGCACCCGGGAGCAGATGCGCGACGAGCTGCGCAACCTGCTGACGTTCGTGCTCGGCCTGCTCGCCGACTACGGCCTGGACGACTTCTACCTCGAGCTCTCGACCAAGAACCCGGACAAGTTCGTCGGCTCCGACGAGGTCTGGGAGGAGGCCACCGAGACGCTCCGCGAAGTTGCCGAGGGCTCCGGTCTCGAGCTGGTCCCGGACCCGGGTGGCGCGGCCTTCTACGGCCCGAAGATCTCCGTCCAGGCCAAGGACGCGATCGGCCGGACCTGGCAGATGTCGACGATCCAGCTGGACTTCAACCTGCCGGAGCGGTTCGAGCTCGAGTACACCGCGCCGGACGGTTCCCGGCAGCGGCCGGTGATGATCCACCGGGCGCTGTTCGGCTCGATCGAGCGGTTCGTGGCGGTGCTGACCGAGCACTACGCCGGCGCCTTCCCGCCCTGGCTGGCCCCGGTCCAGGTCATCGGCATCCCGGTCACCGACGGGCACGTCGACTACCTGTACGACGTCGCGAAGAAGCTGAAGGCCCAGGGCGTCCGGGTCGAGGTCGACGCGTCCGACGACCGGATGCAGAAGAAGATCCGCAACGCCCAGAAGGCCAAGGTCCCGTACATGCTGATCGCCGGCGACGACGACATGGCCGCCGGCTCGGTCTCGTTCCGGTACCGCGACGGCTCGCAGAAGAACGGCGTACCGATCGCCGACGCGGTGGCGGAGATCGTCGAGGCCGTCGAGAAGCGCGTCCAGGTATGACGGAACACCCCGGCGCGCCCGAGTCGCCGTACGAGCCTGACGAACTGGTACGGCGCGACGGCGCCGGGGTGCCCGATCCGTTCATGCGGCTGTGGACGCCGCACCGGATGGCGTACATCGAGGGCGAGAACAAGCCGACCAGCTCCGAGGCGGGCTCCGGCTGCCCGTTCTGCCGGCTGCCGAGCCTGCCCGACACCGACGCGCTGATCGTGCACCGGGGCGAGGCGGCGTACGCCGTCCTGAACCTGTACCCGTACAACCCGGGCCACCTGATGGTCGTGCCGTACCGGCACGTGGCCGACTACACCGAGCTGACCGAGGCCGAGGTCGCCGACGTCTCGGCGCTGACCCGGCAGGCGATGCAGGCGATCCGCGCGGTGTCGGGCGCCCACGGTTTCAACATCGGCATGAACCAGGGCGAGATCGCCGGCGCCGGGATCGCCGCCCACCTGCACCAGCACGTCGTACCGCGGTGGACCGGCGACATGAACTTCATGCCGACGATCGCCCACACCAAGGTCCTGCCCCAGCTGCTCTCCGACACCCGCGCCCTGCTCGCGAAGTCCTGGCCGTGAAAGACCGATCGCCCTACCCCGCGACGGAGTAGGGCGATCGGTTGGACTCACTCGCCGGCGAGGTCCTGGCCGGCGAAGTTCTTCCAGAGGAAGTACGCCGGGTCGGTGAAGGTGCCGGCGGCCTTGCCGAGCGACTGGATCGTCGTCGCGGTGCCGTTGGCGTGACCCACGTGGTACAGGTAGCCGGAGCCGCTGTCCTTGTCGATCCCGAGCAGCAGCGTGCCGGTACCGCACGGGGCCGCGACCAGCGACTCGAAGCCCTGCCAGGTGGAGCTCCGGACCTCCTTCACCACGCCCGGGATGACCTGTCCGCCCGCGAGCGGCAGGTGCGCGGTGTAGAGCTTGCCGCTGGTGAGCGTCATCAGGAACGTGTCGTACGTCGAGGTCTGGCTGATCAGCGTCATCGCCTTCACACCGGAGTAGCCGGACTGCCAGCCGGTGACCTGCCTGCTCGGTACGCCGTTCTGGTACGAGACGTTGCGCCGGTACAGCGTGCCGTCGTTGTGCAGCGAGTACTCCGTGTCCCGCTGCGTGGTCGCGGTGACCACCGTCGACCGGTCGAGGGACCGGTACACGTCCCAGCCGCCACCCACCCGGGTGACCTGCTTCTGCGAGACGGCGCCCCCGCCGGCCGGCGTCAGGTACGACGTGTCGTACAGCGCCGGCCCCATGATCACCGGCCCGGTGTGCGCCTCGTCACCGGTGTCCGTGTCGCCGAACCGCATCGTCGCGCTCAGCCGCACCTGCCCGTCCGGGTAGATGTCCTTGGCAACGATCTTGTCGACGACCTTCGAGCCGTCGATCGCGAACGTCTGCAGCCGGTGGTCCCCACCGGCCGTCACCGAACCGACCTTGATGCTGCAGGTGGCGCCCGACGTGCTCGCGCCACCGGTGGGCTGCGCCGTGGCAAGACCGCCGGTCAGCACTCCCGCACTGAGCACCCCGGCCGCGATCATCCCGCTGTACTTGGCCCACTTGGTCATATGACCCACCCCCTGGTTGCTTGTCTTGGACAACGAGTGAGATGCGGCCATGACCGAAAAAGTTCGGCCCGACTCTCAGGAGCCGGGCCGAACCTTGGGAAACACCGGGTCTACTCGCCGAAGAGCAGCGGGTCGGAGTAGTTGCGCCAGGCGAAGTTCACCGGATCGGGGAACGTGCCCGGCACCTTCCCAAGCCCCTGGATGACGGTCGCCCCGTGGCCGACGGCGTACAGGTAACCGGCCCTGGTGTCCTTGTCGATGCCGAGGAGCAAGGTGCCGTAGTTGCCGCACCGGGCGCCCAGCATCGTCTCGAAGACCTGCCAGGTCGAGGTCCTGACGCGCTTGACGACCGGCTTCATCGGCGAGCTGGTCGGGATGCGCACCGTCAGCAGGGCACCGTCGCGGGCGTTCATCAGGAACGTGTCGTACGTCTTGGTCTGGCTGATCAGCGCCATGCTCTTCACCCCGGCGTACCCGGTCGCGGAGCCGCTGGCCCGCCAGATCTGCCGGCCGTTGTCCGGGATCAGGTTCCACCGGCGCAGCGTGCCGTCGGGTGCCAGGCCGTAGCCGGTCTGCCGCTCGGTCGTCGCCGTCAGCAACACCCGCGACCGTTCGACAGCACGGTATCCGCCCCAGCCCCAGCCGGCCCGCTGCCAATGCGCGGCGATGCCGTCGCTGACAACCGCGTACTGGCCGTCGTACAGCGTGTTCTCGACATCGACCACCAGTCCGCTGTGGTTGATCTCGGGATTCTCCTCGCCCCGGCCCTTGAACCAGCTGCTGCTGAGCCTGACCCGGTTCGCCGGCCACAGGCCCTTCGCGATGGTCCGGTTCTCGGTCCGGGTGATCGGCCTGGTCGAGGCGAAGGTCTGGATCCGGTGATCGCCACCGGCGGTCATCGCCCCGGCCGAGATCCGGCAGGCAGCCGTCGCCGCGGCCGTCGTGTCCTGCCGCGCCGCCGCGGGTGCGGTCGTCAGCAGTCCGGTGGTGAGCACTCCGGCGGCCAGCAGCGCGCCGGTCTTCGACAACTTGCTCATGCGTTCCCCCTCACTCGCCGGACAGCGGCGGGTCGTTGAAGTGGGTCCAGCTGAAGTACGCCGGGTCGGTGAAGGTGCCCGGCGCCTTGCCGAGGCCCTTGATCGACGTGGACAGGCCGTTGGCGTGGCCAAGCGAGTACAGGTAGCCGTTGCCGGTGTCGCGGTCGATGCCGAGGACGACCGTGCCCTGACCGCACGGTGCCGCGACGAGGGTTTCGAAGACCTGCCAGGTCGACAGGCGAACCCGCTTCACCTCGGGCTGGATGATGTGGCCGCTGACCACCGGGAGCCGCGCGGTGTAGAGCCGTCCGGTGGTGTGGGTCATCAGGAACGTGACGTACGTCGACGTCTGGCTGATCATCGCCAGCCCCTTCACCCCGCGGAAGTTCGACGCCCAGCCGTCCATGTGGCGGTAGACCCGGCCGCCGGCGTCGGTCTTGACGGTCCGGCGCTCGAGCTCGGCCCCGTCGTTGGTCAGCGACCACTCGGTGGTCCGCGGCCCGTACGACGACCGGTCGAGGCTGCGGTAGTTCGACCAGCCCGGCCCGACGCGGGTCAGCACCTTCTGCGACACGGTCCCGCCGCCGGCCGGTGTCCGGTACGAGAAGTCGTACAGCACCGAGCCCAGGACCACCTGGCCGGTGTGCAGTTCCGAGCCTTCACCGAGGCCGTAGCGGACCGCCGCGCTCATCCGCGTCTGGCCGTCGGCGAAGACGTCCTTGGCGACGATCTTGTCGGTGACCTTCGTGACGGGTGCCGTCGCCGTGAAGGTCTGCATCCGGTGATCGCCGCCGGCGGTGACCGAGCCGACCGAGATCCTGCACGGCGCCGTCGTCCCGCGCTGCTCCGCCGTCGCCGTGCCGGTCGTGAGCAGTCCTGTGGTGAGCACTCCGGCGGCCAGCAATCCGCCGTACCTGAGCATCGTGCGCATGTACCACCACCCCCAATGATGATCGATGCTGGTTGGATGCCGGACTGGTCCGGAAAGTTCAGCGCAGGAACAGCGGCAGCAGCGGGTCGACCAGATTCGTCAGGGTGGCGAGCGGGACCTCGCGGGACGGGTTGGTCAGGGCGGTCACGCGGACCACCCGGCGGCCCTGGCGGAAGACGAGTTCGCCCGCCTCGGGGAGGTAGTACCCGGGCTGGCCGATCGGCGCGAGCCGCGGCGGCGGGACCCGCTGCGCTTCCGGGATCGACGCCTGGCCGAACGCCTCGACGATCGCCACCGTCGCGTCGTACGTCCCCCAGATACAGGTCAGCGCACCCCGCACCCGATAGTCCCGCCGGAGCTGTGCGCGCAGCTGGATGAACCGCTCCGCCGCCGCGTTCGACAATTGGCACGTCTCGTCCGACTGCCGCGCCGGCCGCAGGTTCCCCGGTACGGCGTCCCGCGCGGCGAAGGCGACCGCGACAGCCGACGCCCGGTCGATGCCGCTCGCCGTACTGCGGTCGATCCCGCCCAAGGCCGTCACCCGCACCGCCCGGTCGCCCGCGCGGAACACCAGCCGGGAATCCGCCCGCAGCGCCTCGGGCCCGAGCTCCGGCACCGCGGCGACGGCTCCGGCGCCGCGCATCAACCGGCCCAGCGCGTCCGGCTGGGCGGGCAGCGCGCTGACGCCGATCGTGACCGCGCGGCCGCCGACGAGGAGCGTGCACAGGTCCATCGCCGGGAGACCGCCGTCGTTCCAGGAGTAGGGCTTCGCGGTGACCGGCACGCGCAGCTCGGCGGTGAGGCGGCGCGTGGTCGCCGTACACACCTGCGGTCCGGGCGCTCCCGCCGTACCGTCGAGGCCCTCGGGCTGCGGGGGAGCGACCGCGGTGGGGACGACCGTGGTGGGGCGGACGGGGTCGGGGGCGGTGCCGTTCGCGCGCTGGGCGACGGTGCACCCGCTGCTGCCCAGGAGGAGGACGAGCACGCCCACGAGCACCCTGTGGCGCATGCCGACCACCTCCTCACTGCCTCCAGGATCTCTCTGGACTACGATCGCGTCGCCATGCTTAACAGATTCCGGCAGTTCTGGACCAAGGTGATCACGCCGATCGCCACCCTCCTGCTCAAGCTCGGCGTGAGCGCCGACATGGTCACGCTGGTGGGCACCATCGCTGTGTCCGCCGGAGCGCTGATCTTCTTCCCGCGCGGCCAGCTCTGGATCGGCGTGCTGGTGATCACCTGTTTCGTGTTCTCCGACCTGATCGACGGCTACATGGCCCGGACCTCGGGGACCTCGTCGAAGTGGGGCTCGTTCCTCGACTCGACGCTGGACCGGATCGCCGACGGCGCGGTCTACGGCGGCCTGGTGATGTTCTACGCGAACTCGCAGGCCGGCGACTCGACGCTGATGGCCGCGGTGACACTGTGGGCGCTGGTGATGGGCGCGGTCACGTCGTACGCCCGGGCGAAGGCGGAGAGCCTCGGGCTGAAGGCGAGCGGCGGGCTGGCCGAGCGTGCCGACCGGCTGGTGTTCACGCTGATCCTCGCGTTCTTCTCCGACCTGTTCGACCTGCCGATCCTGCTGCACATCGTGATCTGGTACGTCGCGGCGGCGAGCACGATCACCGTCGTCCAGCGCTGCCTCTCGGTCCGCAAGCAGGTGCTGGCCGACCCGGACAACGCCGGCCTCGACACCCCGCCCGCCACCCCGCCGGCGGAGCCGAAGAACGACTGACTTGATGGACGGTCTCCGGCACCGGGTGGTCGACCTGGCTTTCGCGCTCGCCTGGACCCTGGTACGGCGCCTGCCCGAGCGAACGGTCAGCTGGCTGTTCAGGCTGGCCGCGGACCGCACCTACCGGCGCAACGGCCGCGGCGTACGGCGCCTGCGCGGCAACCTGGCCGCCGTACGCCCGGACGCCGGCGAGGCCGAGCTGGATGCGCTCACCCAGGCCGGCATGCGCTCGTACCTGCGCTACTGGCAGGAGGCCTTCCGGCTGCCGGAGTGGAGCGCCGAGGAGATCGTCAGCAGCGTGCGGACGGTCAACGAGAAGCTGCTGCGCGACGCGTACGCCGCCGGAAACGGCGTCATCTGCGCGCTCCCGCACCTCGCGAACTACGACCATGCGGGCGCCTGGGCCGGCCTGACCGGCATGCCGGTGTCGACGGTTGCCGAGCGACTGAAGCCGGAGTCGCTGTTCGACCGCTTCATCGCCTACCGCAAGAAGCTCGGCATGGAGGTGCTCCCGCTCACGGGCGGTGCCGATGACGTAACTGGCGTACTGGCGGATCGTCTGCGGGCCGGCGGCTTCGTGTGCCTGGTGGCCGACCGCGACCTGTCCGAGCGCGGCGTCCCGGTGACGTTCTTCGGCCGGCCGTCCCGGATGCCGGTCGGCCCCGCCGCGCTGAGCCTCAAGACCGGTGCGCCGCTGATCCCGGCGACCCTGCACTACGACGGCCCGGACCTGGTGATCACGTTCCACGACGCGATCGAGCCCGACGGCGGGGCGGCGGCGATGACCCAGCGCTGCGCGGACGCGTTCGCGGCCGGCATCGCCGCGCACCCGCAGGACTGGCACATGCTGCAGAGGATCTTCCTCGACGAGTGACAAGACGGGTGACAATCGTCCCGTGAGGATCGGTGTCGTGTGCCCGTACTCGCTGGGCACACCCGGCGGGGTGCAGAACCACGTCCGCGACCTCGCCGAGGCGCTGCTCGCGGTCGGCCACGAGGTCTCGGTCCTCGCCCCGGTCGACGACTCCGGCGACGTCCCGCCGTACGTCGTCTCGTCCGGACGGGCGGTCGGCGTGCCGTACAACGGGTCGGTCGCGCGGGTGACCTTCGGTCCGCGGACCGCGGCGCGGGTGAAGAGCTGGCTCGCGGAGGGGGACTTCGACGTCGTCCACGTCCACGAGCCGACCACGCCGAGCGCGTCGATCATCGCGCTCTGGTCCGCCGAGGGCCCGTTCGTCGCGACCTTCCACACCTGGCAGGTGCGGTCCCGGGCGATGAGCGTGGCGGCCGGTCTGCTGCGGCCCGCGCTGGAGAAGATCGACGCCCGGATCGCGGTGTCCGAGAACGCCCGATCGATGATGGTGCAGCACATCGGCGGCGAGGCGGTGGTGATCCCGAACGGGCTCTACACCGCGCGCTTCAAGGGCAGTCCGCGGCCGGAGTGGATGGGTGAGGACGGGACGGTCAGCTTCCTCGGCCGCCTGGACGAGCCGCGCAAGGGCCTCGCCGTGCTGCTGGCCGCCGTACCCGCGTTGCTGGCCGAGCGACCCCGGCTGAAGATCCTGGTGGCCGGATCCGGACACCCGGACGAGGCGCGGCGGTCGCTGCCCGCGCGGTACCACGACAACGTGCTGTTCCTCGGCGCGATCGACGACGAGGCCCGCGCCGACATGCTGGCCGGGTCGGACCTGTACGTCGCCCCGCATCTCGGCGGCGAGAGCTTCGGGATCGTGCTGCTGGAGGCGATGGCCGCGGGCGCGCCGGTGCTCGCGAGCAATCTGCCCGCGTTCCGCCAGGTGCTGGACGGTGGGCGGCTGGGGGAGTTGTTCCCGCGCGGTGACGTCGGTGAACTCGTGTCCCGCGCGCTGCGCCTGCTCCGTCGCCCCGACGAACGCGAGCAGCTCCGCTCCGCGGGCCTGGCCGCCGTACCGAAGTACGACTGGTCGGTCCTGCTGCCCGAGCTGCTTTCCGTCTACGAGCTCGTCGCCCGCCGATAGCGGTCGGCCAGCCGCTCGAGATACGCCGTCAGCTCCGGCGGCGCGTCCCGTACGACGAAGTCCACCTCGAGCAGTCCCAGATTCAGCGCCAGGCTCTGTACGGTGTCGGAGCCCGTCTGCAGCAGGCAGCTCTCGTCGTCGATCGGCTCGATCACGCCGACCGCCGCCGGCAATCGCTCTGCAAGCACCGCCGCGCGGACGGCGACGACGACCGTCGCCCGGTAGCGCCAGGCCGCGGCGGACACCCGGCGCGACACGTACGCCGCCACGTCGCCGTCCTCGGGGAGCGGGCGCGGGCCGAACCGCGGACCGGTCGGGATCCGCGGCCGGACCCGGTCGACGCGGAACGTCCGCCAGTCCTGCTTGTCGAGGTCGAAGGCGACCAGGTACCAGCGCCGCCCCCAGTTGACCAGCCGGTGCGGCTCCGCCCGCCGCAGCGTCTCGGAGCCGGCGTGGGACAGATAGTCGAAGCGCAGCTGCTCGCGGTCCCGGCACAGCGCCGCCAACTGGGTCAGCAACTCAGGATCGACCTGTGGTCCCGGCTCGTCCGGTGGCACCTGGACGGTGTAGCTCGCGAGCGTCTGCACCCTGCGCCGCAGCCGCGACGGCAGCACCTGCTCCAGCTTGGCCAGCGCCCGGAGGGACATCTCCTCGACTCCGGCGACGCCGGCGGCCTTGCGCAACCCGATGACCACCGCCACGGCCTCGTCGTCGTCCAGCAGCAGCGGTGGCAACGAGGCGCCCGCGCCGAGCCGGTAGCCGCCGACCGAGCCGCGGGTCGCGTCGACCGGGTAGCCCAGCGAGCGGAGCCGCTCGACGTCGCTCCGGACGGTCCGCGGGCTCACCTGCAACTTCTCCGCCAGTTCGGCGCCGGTCCAGTCGCGTGGCGACTGCAGCAACGTCAGCAGCTTCAGCAGTCGCGCCGAGGTCTCGATCATGCCCGAAAGTCTCGCAGACCATTAGGAAGCTAACTCGCCTAATGGCGATTTAGCGTGAAGCCATGATGAACAACACCGAGATCCGACCCTTCCGCATCGACATCCCGCAGGCCGAGCTCGACGACCTGCGCGACCGCCTCGCCCGTACCCGGTGGGCGAACGAGCTCGAGCTCGACTACACCGGCGCCGTCCAGACCGGCCCGCTGCCGCCGGAGTGGGAGTACGGCGTACCGCTGTCCTACGTCCGGCGCCTCGCCGACCAGTGGCTGACGTCGTACGACTGGCGGAAGTGGGAGGAGCGGCTGAACTCCTACCCGCAGTTCGTGACCGAGATCGACGGCCAGAACGTGCACTTCTTCCACGTCCGGTCCGCGGACCCGGACGCGATCCCGCTGGTCCTGACCCACGGCTGGCCGAACACCTCGCTGGAGTACCTCGACCTGATCGAGCCGCTGACCGCGCCGCGGAACGGCGAGCAGGCGTTCCACCTGGTCATCCCGACGGTCCCGGGCTTCGGGTTCTCCGGCCCGACGCGCGACCGGGGCTGGAACAGGTACCGGGTCGCGGCCGCCTGGGCGGAGCTGATGAGCCGCCTCGGTTACGAGCGGTACGGCGCCCACGGCAACGACGGCGGGTCCTACGTGTCGCCCGAGGTGGGCCGCGTCGATCCGGAGCACGTGATCGGCGTCCACGTCACGCAGCTGTTCTCGTTCCCGAGCGGCGACCCGGCCGAGCTGGAGAACCTCACCGAGGAAGAGCAGGGGTACCTGCAGTTCCTGCAGTACTTCAACGAGAACCTGGGCGCGTACGCGAAGCTCCAGGAGCAGGCGCCGCAGAACATCGCGCACGCGCTGGCGGACTCGCCCACGGGCCAGCTGGCCTGGATCGCCCAGCTGCTCAGCAGCTGCAGCGACGAGCACGTCCTGACCAACGCGACCATCTACTGGCTGACCAACACCGGTGCGTCGTCGGCGCGGTTCTACTTCGAGGACAAGCACGCCGACCACCCGAAGGAGCCGACCACCGCGCCGACCGCGCTGGCGAGCTTCGCCTTCGACTTCCGGCCGCTGCGCCGGTTCGCCGAGCGGGACCACGCGAACATCGTGTCCTGGCACGAGTTCGAGCGCGGCAGCCACTGGGCCACCCAGGACGCGCCGGACCTGCTGGTCCAGGACCTCCGGGAGTTCTTCGGGTCTCTCAAGTGAGTTCGGCGACCGCCCGGACCGTCGTCAGGGTGGCGTAGCCGTCGGTGAGGAGAGCCAGGTCGGTGCCGCGGTCCGCGCGGGCCCGGTTCTCCTCGACGGAGGTCCGGACGAAGTCCTCGCCGGCCTCGGCCACCGCCATCTGCACCTGGCCGAACTTCGCGAGTGCCGCCGTCGCGAGTCCCCGTACCTCGTCCGCCGGCCGGTCCGGGACGTTCAGGTTGAGGACGAACCCGTCGTTCAGGTCTCGCAGCCGGGGGATGAGCTCGCGGACCCAGGCCGCGGCGGTCGGCCAGTGGTGTGCCGCGTCGCTGCTCTCGTCGAGCACCTGCAACGCGTTCCCGCCCGCGGACGCGCTCAGCGGCGAGAGCACGTCCAAGGACGCCGCGAGGGCGGGCATGCCGTAGGCGGCCGCCGTGAAGGCGGCGCCGACCGTGCCCGAGTGCAGGATCGCCCGGCCGGCGTTGGCGCCGCGGTTGATCCCCGAGAGCACGAGATCGGGCGCCGGTCCGAACGTCTCGAGGGTCGCCAGCACCACGATGTACGCCGGTGAAGCGGCCACGCCGTACGCCGGGATACCGTCGAAGCCGGCCGACGGCTGCCGCGAGATCGGAACGCGGCCCTGCTTGAGGTAGGCGCTCATCGCGGCGCTCGCACCGCTGGCCTCCTCGGCCGGGGCGGCGACCACGACGTCCAGGCCGGCTTGCTGTGCGGCCTCGGCGAGGGCCCGCAGGCCGGGGGCCTTGATGCCGTCGTCGTTCGTGATCAGGACTCTCTGGGTCACGACTGCTCCAGCGGTTCGAGCTCGACATGCTTGACCAGTTCGGCGATCGCGTCGGCGCGACCCGATCCCAGACCGTGCCGCGTGATGTTGAGCGTGCCGGCTGCGGCGCCGGTCCGGATCGCGTCCAGCAGGTCGCCGCCGCCCGCCAGGACGGCGACCACGCCCGCCGTCATCGAGTCGCCCGCGCCCCGCGGGTCCCGGACGCTGAGATCCGGAACGTGGACGCGGTAGCAGCCGTCGGTCAGGATCGCGATCGCGGGCTTCTCGGCGCGGCTCACCACCACGTTCTCGGCGCCCCGCGCCCGGAGCTGCTGGGCCGCGGCGACCAGTGCGTCCTCGTCGTCCTGGTCGGCGAGGCCGTCCTCGTCCAGCTGCTCGTCGCTGACCTTCACGAACATCGGCTTCGCCTGCAGTACGGCGTCCAGGTCCTCGCCGGCGAGGTCGGCGGCGATCGGCGTGCCGTTGCGTTGCAGGTCGGCGCCGAGCCGCGCGTAGGTGTCGGCCGGCACCAGCGACGGGTCCGCCGGCCCGCTCAGCACGCACAGGCCCGCTCGCAGGCCTTCTGCCAGGGCGAGGGTGTGCAGCTCGTCGCGCTCGTGCCGGCCGAGCGCCGATCCCGCGTGCTCGGCGACCACCACGCGCTCGCCGTCGTGGCGGTCGTGCACGTACCAGCCGCTGTCGGTGTCCCGGCGGATCAGCTTCAGGTCCAGGCCCTCGGTCTCGAGCCGGGACGCCAGGACCTGCCCGACCTCGCCGCAGCCGACGGTGGCGCAGAAGGTGACCGGGACGCCGAGCGCGCAGATCATCCGTGCCTGCCAGAACCCCTGGCCCCCGGCGTGCAAGTGCAGCTCCGGGGCGTCCTCGGTCCGTTCCACCGTCACCGTGAGCTGCGGCAGCGGTGCGAACACCATCGCGTTGTCGCTCATCGAACTCCCTGCGGGGTCGCCGACTGTCGCCGTACCGGTACCCAGCGGGGAGCACGAACCTCACATCAGCTTGTCGCTGACCGCCTTGATCTCGTCCAGGTCGCCCGAGTGCGGCTGCCAGGGGAGCACCATCGGGTCGTCCGGGTAGCGGGGGATCACGTGCAGGTGGGTGTGGAAGACGCTCTGCCAGGCGTCCGCTCCGATGCAGCTGAGCAGATTGGCCCCGGTGGCGCCCTCGAGACGCTCGGTCACCCGCGTGACCATCGACTGGGCGAGCAGGAAGGCCGCGGTGAGGTCCTCCGGCGCGGCCTCGCGCAGGTCGGCCGAGTGCGCGCGCGGGATCACCAGCAGGTGCCCGGGCGTCGCCGGTGCGATGTCCATGAAGGCGATCGCCCCGTCGGTCTCCGCGACCCGCGTGGAGGGGATGTCACCGGCCACGATTCCGCAGAAGATGCAGTTCTCGCTCATCCGGACAGGCTATACACTGCGCGAGCCGATTCCTGCCTGATCCTTGCCGCCACTAGGAGCCCGATGCCGGACGACCTGCTGCGCCCGACCATCGGCGCGGGCGTGAACATGGCCGTGCGCCCCTGGCGGCTGATGTCGCAGGCCTACGTCGCCTTCTTCGGCGGCGTGCTCGCCTCGACGGTTGTCGCGTACCTGAACTCCGGGCGGCTCGGCGTGGACGCGGGCAGGCGCCGTCTGATCCTGCTCACCGGCCTGGCCGGCCAGCTGGGCGTGATCGGTGTGTTCCTGGCTTTGTACGACGACGCGTCCGGAGTGACGTACGGTCTGCGGCTGAGCCTCCGCGTGACGGCCGTGCTCTGCTGCCTGGTGCAGCTGCGGCTGCAGCGCCCGATGGACCGCGCGTTCCAGCTGCGCGGCGCGGACTACGGATCCCTGTGGGGTGTGGGGATCGCGGCGACGATCGGCGGCGCGATCGTCGAGATCCTGATTCTCTTCCTGGTGACGGTGGTGTTGTGAGCGAACCGAGTGAGACCCGGCTGCAGATGGCCGCGCACTGGCTGCAGATCGGCCGCCCCGAGCGGGTGCTCGACGAACTCCAGGGCCTGTCCGGCGACGCGGCCGTCGACTACCGCGCGTACCTGTTCCGCGGGGCCGCCCTGCACTCGCTGGACCGCAACGCCGAGGCGGTCGACGTACTGCGGGACGGTCTGGCGCTGCACGGTCCGTTCCCGGCGATGCTGCACGTGCTGGGCGCGTCGCTGCGGTCGGAGGGCCGGCTGCCGGAGGCCGAAGCGGCGTTCTTGCAGGGTCTGAGCCTCGACCCGAACGACCCCGACCTGCTGATCGGCTACGCGCACGTCTGCCTGGCCGCCGGGCAGGCGGAGAAGGCGAGCGCGCTGGTCGAGCGGGCCGCGTCCCAGGCGCCGGAGAGCGCGGCTGTGTCGGCGGCCCGCGCGCAGGTGGCGTTCGCGCTCGGCAAGGACCGGGACATGTACCGGCACAGCACCGAGGCGCTGTCCCACGACCCGGAGGACCCGCACGCGCGGGCCCTGCACGGTACGGCGTCGATGCTCACCGGCGACGCCCGCGGCGGGTACGACTCGCTGCGCTCCGCCGCCGCCTCGCAGCCCGGTGACGAGGACCTGCGCGCCGCCGCCCGGGAGGCGAAGCTGTACAACCACCCGCTGATGGTGCCGCTGCGGCCGTTCGCCCGGTTCAACCCGCTGGTGGTGTGGATCGGCGCCGTCGCGATCATCTACGGCCTCCGCGTCGCGGGCCTCGGACCGCTGTCGTTCGCGTTCGCCATGTTCTGGCTGGGGTTCTGCGTCTACTCCTGGGTGGTACCCCCACTCGTACGCCGCTGGATCAATCGGAAATGGGGCTCATGACAGTATTGATGCCGCGACTCCGTCGCGGCGGGTCATGGGGCTGGTGCTCCCGGTCTTCCCTCGTCGCTCCGGTCGCTTCGCTCCCTCCGCTCCTCAGTCCAGACCGGGAGGCCCCATGACCAGGGACCGGATCGAGGCGCTGCGCAAGGCGGTCGACGCGAACCCGGACGACGTACTGCTGCGGCTCGTCCTCGCGGAGTCGCTGACCGCGGCCGGGGAGACCGAGGAGGCGCTCGACCAGTACGTCGTACTGCTGGATCAGCAGGGACTGCCCGACGACCAGTTCGTACCCGTCGGTGAGCTGGCCGCGGCGAACGGGCGGCTCGCGCTGCTCCGGAGCCTGCTCGAGGCGGCCCGGCTGCGCGGCGTGGTCGAGGGCACCGGGCGGCTGCAGCAGCTGGTCGACGGCATGATCGCCGAGCGCAGCGGCGTCCGGATCAAGGTCGGCCCGGAGAGCGAGTCCGAGTACGACGTCGCGGACGCCGTGCAGGAAACGTCGACGTTCGACCAGGTCGGCGGGATGGAGGAGATCAAGCGGGTCATTCACCGGATGGTGATCCTCCCGCAGAGCCGGCCCGAGCTGTACGAGAAGTACGGGCGGAAGTCCGGCGGCGGCGTGCTGCTCTACGGGCCGCCCGGCTGCGGCAAGACGCTGCTCGCCCGGGCGACCGCGGGGGAGTGCGGGCTGCCGTTCGTTAACGTCCGGATCGAGGACGTGATGGACCCGTACCTCGGGGTCTCGGAGCGGAACCTGCACGCCGCGTTCGAGCGGGCCCGCGCCAACGGGCCGTGCGTGCTGTTCCTCGACGAGCTCGACGCGCTGGCGTTCGCGCGGCACAAGCACGGCGGGTCCGAGGCGCGGCGGTTGGTCGACGTTCTGCTGCAGGAACTGGACGCGATCGGCTCCGAGAACGACGGCCTGCTGGTGCTCGCCGCGACCAACGCGCCGTGGGACGTGGACGAGGCGATGCTCCGGCCGGGCCGCTTCGACCGGGTGATCTTCGTCCCGCCGCCGGACGAGCCGGCCCGCGCGGACATCCTGACCGTGCTGACGAAGGACGTCCCGGCCGACGGTCTCGACCTGAAGGCGCTCGCCGGGCAGACGCCGATGTTCAGCGGCGCCGACCTGCGGGCGCTGATCGAGCGCGGCGTGGACAAGGTGATCGACGAGGCGCTGTCCACCGGCGGCGAGCCGCCGCTCGCCTTGCGGCACCTCACCGACGCGCTCGCCGCGGTGAAGCCGTCGACGCTCGACTGGCTCCACCGCGTGCGCTCGTACATCGAGTTCGCCAACCAGAGCGAGCGCTACGACGACGTCGCGGCCTACCTCAAGTCCCGCGACGTCCGCCGCCGCCTCAACAAACCTTAGGCGAGCTTCGCGGCGACGGACTCCGGCATCGGTTCGTAGCGGGAGAACTCGCGGCTGAACGTTGCCGCGCCGTGTGACAGGGACCGGAGGTCGATGGTGTAGCGGGTGATCTCCACCTGCGGCACCTCGGCCTTCACCAGGGTCCGGTTCTCGCCGACCTTGTCCGTGCCGAGCAGCCGCCCGCGGCGCCCGGACAGATCGCTCATCACCGCGCCGACCAGCTCGTCCGGCACCAGCACCGAGACCAGGTCCACGGGTTCGAGCATCGAGACCCGGGTCGCGGCCGCCGCCTCCCGGAGCGCCAGCCCGCCGGCCATCTGGAACGCCATGTCGGACGAGTCGACGCTGTGCGCCTTCCCGTCCAGCAGCGTGACCCGGATGTCGACCATCGGGTACCCGGCCGCGACACCCTTCTCCATCTGCGCCCGGACGCCCTTCTCCACACTCGGGATGAACTGCCGCGGCACCGCGCCGCCGACCACCTTGTCGACGAACTCGAACCCGGTGCCCTCCGGCAGCGGCTCGACCTCGATGTCGCAGACGGCGTACTGCCCGTGCCCGCCGGACTGCTTCACGTGCCGGCCGTGCCCCTTGGCCGACCCGCCGAACGTCTCGCGCAGCGGCACCCGGAGCTCGACGGTGTCCACGGTCACGCCGTACCGGTTCGCCAGCGCGTCCAGCACGACGTCCGAGTGCGCCTCGCCCATGCACCACAGCACGATCTGGTGGGTCTCCGGGTTCTGCTCGATCCGCAGCGTCGGATCCTCGGCCGCCAGCCGCTGCAACCCGACGCCGAGCTTGTCCTCGTCGGTCTTGGCGTGTGCCTGGACAGCGATCGGCAGCAGCGGTTCCGGCATGTTCCAGGGCTTCAGCAGCAGCGGGTCCGCCTTGCCGGACAGCGTGTCGCCGGTCTCCGCCCGGCTCAGCCGGCCGATCGCGCACAGGTCGCCGGCGACCACCTGGCCGGCCGGTCGCTGCGTCTTCCCGAGCGGGAACGACAGCGTGCCGATCCGCTCGTCCTCGTCGTGGTCCTCGTGCCCGTGCGAGGTGCCGTTGTGGTCACCGAAGAACGACGTGAAATGGCCCGACACGTGAACCGTCGCGTCGGGCCTGATGGTGCCGGAGAACACCCGGACCAGGCTGACCCTGCCGACGTACGGGTCCGACGTCGTCTTCACCACCTCGGCGAGCAGCGGGCCGTCGGGGTCACAGACCAGGCCCTTGCGGGCGACCCCGTGCGGCGTGAAGACCTCGGGAATGGTGTGCTCGGGCGGCGACGGGAAGCCGCTGGTGATCACCTCGAGCAGCTCGAGCGTGCCGACGCCCGACGCGCTGCAGACCGGGATCACCGGGAAGAACGACCCGCGCGCGACCGCCCGCTCGAGGTCCTCGATCAGCACCTTCTGGTCGATGTCCTCACCGCCGAGGTAGCGGTCCATCAGCGACTCGTCCTCGGACTCCTCGATGATGCCCTCGATCAGCGAGCCGCGCAGTTCCTCGATCTGGTCGCCGTACGACGGATCGGGCGCGGCCGTGGAGCGCTTGCCGTCGGCGTCCTCGTAGTACGACTGGGACAGCAGCCCGATCAGCCCGGGACCGGCGGGCAGGTAGAGCGGCAGCACCTTGTCGCCGAACGCCGCCTGCGCGGTGTCGAGCGCGTTCTGGTAGTTCGCCCGGGCGTGGTCGAGCTTGGTGATCACGACAGCGCGCGGCATCCCGACCTCGTCGCACTCCTGCCAGAGCGTCCGGGTCGGCTCGTCGACGCCCTCGCTCGCCGAGATCACGAACAGCGCGCAGTCCGCGGCGCGCAGCCCGGCCCGCAGCTCGCCGACGAAATCGGCGTACCCCGGGGTGTCGATCAGGTTCACCTTCACGCCGCCGTGCGGCAGCGACGCGAGCGACAGGCCCACCGAGCGCTGCTGCCGGATCTCGGCGTCGTCGAAGTCGCACACCGTGGTTCCGTCGACGACGGTGCCGGGTCTGTTCAGGACTCCGGAGGCCACCAGCAGGGCCTCGACGAGGGTGGTCTTGCCGGCGCCCGACGGGCCGACCAGGACCACGTTGCGGATGGCGGCCGGGCTGTCCACAGCGGGCGCGGCTCCGGTGCCTTGGGAAGTGTTCGTCTTGTCTGCCATGACGTTCCTCCTGGTCCACCCACGATTCCCCTAACCGACACTTCGCACAAGGGTCTTCGGCGCGCGGATTCGTGTCGGGTCCGAAAGGACCGGACCCTCGTGGTGGATAGGGTCGCGGGCATGCGCAGGGCAATCGGGGTCGTCGTCACCATGCTGCTCGCCGTGCTGGCACTGGCCGGTTTCGCCGGGCCGGCGCACGCGGAGCCGGGCGACGAGATCAGGAACTTCAGGATCGACTACCGGGTGTCCGCCGACGGCGTGCTGCACGTCGTGGAGACGATCGACTACCACTTCGGGACCACAGGCCGGCACGGGATCTACCGCGATCTGGTCACCCGCGAACCCTACAAGGACGACGACTCGAAGGACCAGGAATACCAGGTCTCGAACGTCGAGGTGTCGTCGCCCAGCGGCGCCCCGGCGGAGTTCACCCAGGAGACGTACGAGGGCAACAAGGGCCGGTACAGCTCTCTCCAGCTCAAGATCGGATCCCCCGACAAAACGGTCCGCGGGACCGAGGCGACGTACCGGATCTCGTACGACGTCCGCGGCGCGCTGCGGCACTTCGACGACCACAGCGAGCTCTACTGGGACGCGACCGGCAGCGCCTGGAGTGCGGACATCAAGCAGGTCGACATCCGCGTCACCGTCCCGGGCGGCGTCCAGAAGACCGAGTGCTTCCAGGGGCAGGCGGGGTCGACACAGCAGTGCACGAGCATGGTCAGCGGCGACCAGGGCGTCTTCGGCGGCGCGAACCTCGAGCGCGGCGAGGGCATGACGATCGTCGCCGGGATCCCCGCGGGCGCCGTCCAGAACGACACCCCGATCGTGGTCGACCCGCCGAGCTGGATGCAGCGCAACGGGCTGTCTTGGCTGCAGGTGATCGGCTCCGGACTGGTCACCGCGGCCGCGATCGTGGTCGCCGCGCTGTACGCCAAGTTCGGCAACAAGGACCAGCGGTACGCCGGGATGCCGCCGGGGACGTTCCCACCGGACGGGATGGTGGCCCCGCCGGTGAAGGACGACCTGACCGAGGACCAGATTCCGGTCGCGTTCGCGCCCCCGCGGATCCCGGTCGGCGAGGGCGGCCTGCTGATCGACGCGAAAGCGACCACGGTCGAGACCGCGGCCACGCTGATCGAACTCGCGGTCCGCGGCGCCGTCCGGATCGACAACACGGGCGAGCACCAGGAGGTCGTGCTGCTGAACCCGGCGGCCGCGACCGCACCGCACGAGCAGGCGCTGCTGGCCGGGATCTTCCCGAACCTCCTCGTCGGGCTGCACGTGCGGCTCGAGCGCGGCGACGTGGGCGAGCGCAAGCTGCGCAACGCCCACGACGCGATGCTCAAGGCGCTTCGCGAGCAGGTGAAGCAGCGCCAGTGGTACCTGCGGATGCCGCGCGCCGGCGGCGGCTCGGCGTTCAAGAACGGGTTCGGCTGCGCGTGTATGGCGGTGATCGGGGTCTGGGTGCTCGGCGCCGGGCTGATGGGGACCGTGATCAGCGCCGTGACCGGCGGGCTCGGCCGCGCCGTGGTGGTGGCGATCCCGGTGATCGCGGTGCTCGTTGCCGTCGGCATCTGGATCGCGATCCGTGGCCGCGGGCAACGGAACCCGGCCGGCCGGGCGGTGGCCGACCAGCTGATCGGCTTCCGGAAGTACCTCGCCACCGCCGAGGCGGACCAGCTGCGGTTCGAGGAGGGCGAGGACATCTTCTCGAAGTACCTGCCCTGGGCCATCGCCTTCGGGCTCGCCGACCGCTGGCAGAAGGTGTGCGAGCAGCTCGTCGCCGCGGGCCGGCTGACCCCGGACCCGGTCTGGTACACCGGCCCGTCGTACTACACCTCCGGCTGGACCGCGGGCGCGGTCGGCTCGACGGTCGCGAGCAGCTTCGACGCGCCGCCCACGCCGTCCAGCTCGGGCGGCGGGGGCGGCAGCTCGTCGGGCTTCAGCGGCGGATCCTCCGGCGGTGGCGGCGGTGGCGGAGGCGGCGGCAGCTGGTAGTGGCCTGGTAGGCGCCTGGTAGTGGCCTGGTGGTGGCCTGGGTAGCGGCAGCTGGTTGGCCTCCCGCGCCGGTACGGTCCGGATATGCATCGGGGGATCAGGGTCGTCGTCAGCACGCTCTTCGCCGTGGCCGCGCTGGCGGGATTCGCGCCACCGGCGAGCGCCGCGACCGGCGACGAGATCACCGACTTCGCGATCGAGTACACGGTGTCCGAGGACGGCGTCCTGCACGTCAAGGAGACCATCGAGTACTCGTTCGGCAGCAGTGGCCGGCACGGCATCTACCGGGACCTGGTCGTCCGGGAGCCGTACAAGGACGACAACACCAAGGACCAGAAGTACGAGGTCTCCAACATCTCGGTGTGGAGCCCGGGCGCGTCGGACGACTGGTCGAGCGAGACGACCAAGTTCAACGACGGCCGGGACGCGGTCCTGCGAATCAAGATCGGCTCCGCGGACCGGACCATCTACTCGAACGACGCGACGTACGTCATCAAGTACGACGTCCGCGGGGCGCTCCGCCGGTTCGGGGACCACAGCGAGCTCTACTGGGACGCCACCGGCTCCAACTGGGACGCGGCGATCAAGAAGGTGACCGTGAGCGTCACGGTCCCGCAGGGCGTGCAGCGGGCCGAGTGCTACAGCGGTCCGGCGGGCTCGACCGCCGCCTGTGAGAGTAAGTCGCTGACGGCCGGTCAGGCGGTGTTCGGCGCCTCGGGCCTGGTGCGCAAGGAGCAACTGACGGTCGTCGCCGGGATCAAGGCCGGCGCCGTGCGGAACGACACCCCGATCGTGGTCGACCCGCCCGGCGCGCTCGAGCGTGCCGGGCTGTCCTGGCTCGGGATCGCCGCCTCGGTGCTGGTGACGGCAGCCGCAGCCGGCCTCGCCGTCCTCCACCACCGCAAGGCCGGCCGCGACCAGCGCTACGTCGACCTACCACCGGGCACGCTTCCGCCGGAGGGTGCGAAGGCGCGGATCGGTGTGGACACCCTGGCCGTGGAGCAGCTGCCGGTCGCGTTCGCGCCGCCGAAGATCCCGGTCGCCGAGGGCGGCCTGCTGCTCGACGGCGCGGCGACCAACCGGGAGGTCGCGGCCACGCTGATCGACCTCGCGGTCCGCGGCGCGCTCCGCATCGACAACTCCGACAACTCCGCCGGCACCGACCACGCCGGCGGCGTACGCAAGGCAGTCCTGGTGGATCCGGCGGTCGCGACCGAGCCGCACGAAGAAGCGCTGCTCAAGGGCCTGTTCCCGGACCTGCGACCCGGCGACGAGCGGCTGCTCAAGGCGGCCGCTCCGGGCGACTATTCGCTGGTCCGCGGCGCAGAGGCGACGATCGCCGCCGTCCAGCGGCAGGTCCGCCTGCACAACTGGTACGTCAAGATGCCGCACACCGCCGGCGGTACCGACGGCGACATGACGCTGCCCGTCGGCTGGATGCTCGCGATCGCGATCGTCGTCCTCGGCATCGGCGCCGCACAGCTCGGCTCGGGGCCGTTCACCTCCGGGCGGTTCCTGCTGATCGCCGCACCGGGGACCGCGCTGCTGGTCCTGGTCGGGCTGTGGGTGTCGAGGAAGCGGCGCGGACGGCGGACGGCGACCGGACGGGCCCTGACCGATCAGGTCCTCGGCTTCCGGAAGTACCTCGCCACGGCCGAGGCGGACCAGCTGCGCTTCGAGGAGGGCGAGGACATCTTCAGCAAGTACCTGCCCTGGGCGATCGCGTTCGGCCTGGCGGAGCGCTGGCAGCGGGTCTGCGGCGAGCTGGTCCGCACGGGCCGCCTGACCGCGGATCCCGACTGGTACGTCGGTCCGTCGTACTACACGTCCGACTGGACGGCGTCGTCGTTCAGCTCGACCGTCGCCAGTACGTTCGCGGCGCCGCCCCCACCTCCTCCGGAACCGTCCGGCGGCGGCGGTGGCGGCAGCTCGTCCGGCTTCTCGTCCAGCTCGTCGTACTCGTCGTCCGACTCCGGCTCCTCGGGCGGCGGCGGAGGCGGCGGTGGCGGGGGCAGCTGGTAGGACGGCAGGGACTAGACCGTGCCGCCGGCCGCGGCGGGTGCGGTCGGGTCGTTGCCCACCTCGCCGACGGTCTCCCGGGCCAGGAAGTCCTCGAGGTGGAAGAGGTTGTCGCTGGCGCGCTTGGCGACGTTCACCAGCGTCTTCATCGCGGAGACCTCCTCGACCTGCTCCTTGAGGAACCACTGCATGAACTGCTCGCCGATGTAGTCGCTCTCGTCCCGCGCGGTGCGGGCCAGCGTCTCGATCTGCTTGGTGACGGTGATCTCCTGCGCGAGCGCGAGCTCGAGCGGTTCCAGCGCGGACTTGAAGTCCGACTCGACCTCACCGACCGACGGGATCTGCGGCCGGATGTCCTTGTCCAGCAGGTACTGCACCATCATCATGGCGTGGTTGCGCTCTTCCAGGGACTGCTTGTAGAAGTGCGCGGCCAGCCGCGGCAGATCCTGCTCGTCGAACCAGACGGCGACCGCCACGTACTGCTGCGACGCCGTGAATTCGTTGCGGATCTGGTCCTGCAGGAGTTTCTCGTACGTGCTCATGCCGTCAATGTAACGGCCATCCGCCGAAAGCACACGGTTGGCGAGCCTGACCTAACCGGCACGGTTCCGTCCCAGTTCGACCACCTCGGAACCGCCGCCCGGCAACCCGATCCGGACCGTCGTACCGGCCACCGACACATCGATGCCTTCGGCAAGCGCCTCGGGCCGCAACGCGTCCCGGGTCAGGAGTACGGCGTTCACCAGCACGAGCGGTTCGCCGGTGTGCGGCGCGGTCAGGTACGGCGTCGCGGAGTGCGCGCCGAACGCGTTCACCCCGAGACCCCGCTGCACGCCCGCCTCGTCGTACCCGTGCAACCCGACGACCGCCGACACCAATCCGTCGGCGTTCCGCGCGGACGCCGCCCGCGCGCTGACCGTTGCCTCCGGCAAAGAGTCGCCGGCGACCGCGAAGCCGCCGCTGCGGACGAGCGATCCGGCCGGCCCGTCGACCAGCGCGCAGCGGATCTCCCAGCCGTTGTGCACGATCGACACGATCTCGATCGGCCACGGACCCTCGGCGCCGAGCCACGCGTTGTGCCACGAGGCCGCCGTACGGCCGTCGACCCCCAGCCGGCGGATCCGGCCGCGGCCGCTCGCAGCGCCGTCGGGGGAGACCAGCGAGATCAGGTTGTCGACGTGCGGCTCGTGGTCCGACAGGTCCGGTCCCGCGTGGTTCGCGTACGCGAGCCGGTTGTAGTGCGGGTCGCCCGCGGGCTCCGGGCCTTGCGGTTCGGTCACCGGCGCGTGGTCGGCGCCGTGGTTGACCAGCTGCACCACCTGGTCGTGCCGGCTTGCGTGCACGATCCAGCCCGGCTCCGGCATCGCCCGGACCTGGTCCGCGTCGTCGAGCGGGACGGAGTCCTCGGGGTCCGACCAGACCGGGTGCTCCGGCGGCAGGATCAGCCCGACGAACCCCTTCGAGGCCCAGTACGGCGATCCCGGTCCGGAGTACTGCTGCGTGGCCGGCAGGAACGTGTCGTACCACCCGAGCGTCAGCACGCCGCGCTCGTCCGGTACGCCGTGCTGCACGAAGTGCCGGGCGATCCCGGAGCACAGCCGCCGCGTCTCGCCCGGCGTCAACGGCGTCGAGTCGAGCAGCGCGCCCATCCAGTACGGCGCCGCCGACGCCATCCGGTAGGTGAGCGAGCGGCCCTGGTAGATCGGCGCCCCGTCGTTCCCGACCAGATGTACCGCGTCCTCCAGGAACAGCTTGATCCGCTCCTTGTAGAGCTTCAGCCGGTCCTCGTACTGCGCTCCCGGGGTGGCCGCCGCCATCCGCGCCCACAGGCCCGGGTACAGGTGCATCGCCCAGCCGATGTAGTTGTCGTAGTTCTGCCCGTCGCCGTCGGAGTACCACCCGTTGCCGACGTACCAGTCCTCGATGCGGTCGAGGCCGCCGTCGATGTCGCTCTGCTCGTACGGCGCGCCGACCGAGGCGAGGAACTGCTCGCTGACGACCTGGAACAGCCGCCAGTTGTTGTCGTGTGTCGTGGACCCGTTGAAGCCGCCGAGCCACTCCGCGACGTGCTCCTGGGCCCGGGTGTCGAGCCGGTCCCAGATCCACTCGCGGGTCTCGTGCAGGGAGACCGCGATCGCGGCGGCCTCGACCATCTGCTGCGATCTCGGCGTGAGCCGCAGCCAGGCCTCCGGGTGGTCCGGGTTCGCGCCGTTCGCGACGCCGCGCGCGTACCGCTCGATCAGCTGCTCACAGCCCTTGCCCTGCACGCCGGCGATCCGGAAGGCGGCGAGCATGAACGACCGCGCGAACCCTTCCAGCGCGTCGGACGCCGTACCCGACCGGCTCGGTCGGCCCGGCAGCTCGACGAGCGAGGCGCCGGGGGAGAAGTACGGCACGAGCGAGTCCAGCAGGTGGTCGGCGAGCGCCTCCCAGTGCGCGCGCACCCAACCGGTCTGGCGCGACAGTTCACGGTCGGTGTCGGGCAGGATCAAGCGGGTCATGCGAGCCTCCCGAGCTCGGTGGGGCTGATGGCGTGTTCGAGGGGTTTGCCGGCGGCGAGGCGTTCGAGTTCGCTGACGGCGAGTTCGCCGAGCCGGGCGATCTCGTGGCCGACGGCACCGGCGACGTGCGGGGTGACGAAGACGTTCGGCAGGTCGAGCAGCGGCGAGTCCGGCGGCAGGGGCTCGGGCTCGGTGACGTCGAGGATCGCGTCGATCCGGCCGGACGCGCACTCGCGGAGCAGCGCGTCGGGGTCCACGATCTTGCCGCGCGCGGTGTTGATCAGCGCCGAGCCGTCCTTGAGCAGGCCGAGCAGCCGCGCGTCGACCAGGCCGACCGTCTCCGGCAGCAGCGGCGCGTGCACGCTCAGAATGTCGCTACGCCGGAAGAGCGTGTCGTTGTCGACCAGTTCCGCGCCGAGCTCGGCAGCCTCGGCCGGTGTCAGGTACGGGTCGCTGATCAGCACCTCGAGGTCGAAGCCGCGCAGCCGCTCCGCCACCATCTTCCCGATCCGGGACGCTCCCAGCAGGCCGACCGTCGTGCCGTAGCTGCCGGGCATCCCGTGCGGGTCGGCCTTACGCCGCTCCAGCCGGTACTGCGCCGCGAGCCGGAAGGCCCGCTTCCCGGCGAGCACGATCGCGGCCACCGTGAACTCGGCCACCGGCTGCGCGTTCGCGGTCGCCGCCGACGACACCTGGATGCCGCGGTCGAACGCGCTCGGGTCCACGATCGCCTTCACCGAGCCCGCCGCGTGCAGGATCGCCTGCAGCTTCGGCGCCTCGTCCAGTACCTCCGGACCGATCCGCGGGCAGCCCCAGCCGGTGAGCAGTACGTCGACGTCCGGCAGCGCGGCCCGCACGGCGGGATCGGCGAGGAAGCTGCTGCCCGGGCTGACCGGCAACACGGTGGCGACGGACTCCAGGCGCTGCCGGACCCGCGGCACCAGCACGCGGTCGCGGCTGCCGTCGTTCATCGCCAGCATCACCGTCAGGGCGGAATTCGGTTCAAGGCTCACGGCAACCAACCTAGCAAGCGCTTTCCGCAGCTGTCTCGCCCACCGCCGAGTCGTGGAACATCCGGGAAATCTCCGCGGCTCCGGAATTTGTCGCCCGCTGCCGGGCGTTGGCTTGGAAGAGGGCAGGATAGAGGGGCCTACCCGCCCTGTCGGCCACTGCGAAGGAGAACGAGGATGCTGCGACCGGACGACCTCTACGAGATCGTCGACGAGTCGGTGGCGACCGGCCCGGCGGCGCCGCCGAAGGTCATGGTGCACTCACTGGACGGGTTCATGGACGCCGGCCGGGCCGGCCGCGTGACCGCCGACCACTTGCTCGAGGTGCTCGACCACCGGCTGCTCGCGCGGTTCGACGTCGACCTCCTGCACGACTACCGGGCCCGGCGCCCCGAGGTGACGTTCGCCGAGGACCGGTTCACCGACTACACCCCGCCGCACCTGAGCCTGCATCTGGTGACCGACGACGCGGGCGTCGAGTTCCTGCTGCTCGAGGGCGCCGAGCCCGACAACCACTGGGACCGGTTCGCCGGCGCGATCCGGCAGCTCGTCGAGCTCTACAACGTGACGCTCACGGTGGGTGTCCACGGCATCCCCATGGGTGTTCCGCACACCCGCCCGCTCGGCCTGACCGCGCATGCGACGCGGCCCGAGCTGGTGACCCGCGCGAACATCTGGGACGGCGAGATGCAGCTGCCCGCGAGCGCCGGCACGATGCTGCAGGTCCGCCTGGGCGAGGCCGGCAAGGACGCGATGGGCTTCGCCGTGCACGTCCCGCACTACCTCGCCGAGAACCGCTTCCCGAGCGCGGCGCTGGCGCTGGTGCACGCGATCTCCGCGGCGACCGGGCTGCTGCTGCCGAGCAAGGCGCTGCTCGACGAGGCCGCCGTCACCGGCCGGCTCGTCGACGAGCAGGTCGAGGCCTCCGAGGACGCGTCGGCGGTCGTCAAGGCGCTCGAGACGCAGTACGACGCCGCGGCCGGCTCGCTGAGCCGCAAGAGCCTGCTCGCGGACTCCACGCCGTCCGCGGACGAGCTCGGTGCCGAGGTCGAGCAGTTCCTGGCCGAGCTGAACCGCGAGGACGACAAGTAAGCCGGTTTGGTCTTATCGGTGCAGGGCCTGTCAGGATGAGGCATGCCTGAGTCGCTGGAGGATCTGGTCGAGCTTCTCGACCTGGAGTTGATCGACGTCGACCTGTTCCGGGGACGTCAGCCGCAGACCTCGATGCAACGGGTGTTCGGCGGCCAGGTGCTCGGACAGGCGCTGGCGGCGGCCAGCCGCTCCGTCGACCCCGAGCGCGTCGTGCACTCGCTGCACGGGTACTTCCTGCGCGCCGGCGACACGTCCGTACCGATCGTGTACCGCGCGGAGCCGACGCGTGACGGCGGCTCGTTCAGCAGCCGTCGTGTGGTCGCCTCGCAGCACGGCAAGCCGATCTTCTACATGTCCGCGTCGTTCCAGCGTCCGGAGCGCGGACTGGATCACCAGGACCCGATGCCGGACGACGCCGTACCGCCGGAGGAGGCGCCGCGGCTGGCAACCGTACTGGAAGCCCGGTCCGGGCGTCCGGCGGCTGACTGGGATCGTGAGTGGGCGGCGCTCGACGTCCGGCTGGCGGGCGTCACCGGCCGCCAGTTCTGGATTCGTGCCGCGGGCAAGCTTCCTGACGAGGCGGCGCTGCACGCCTGCGTGCTGGCGTACGCGAGCGACCTGACACTGCTCGGCGCCAGCCTGCTGCCGCACGGCATCGTGATCGGCGACCGCCGGATCCAGCCCGCGTCGCTCGACCACGCGTTGTGGTTCCACCGGCCCTTCCGCGCGGACGAATGGCTGCTGTACGACCAGGCGTCGCCGTCGGCCTCCGGTGCCCGTGGCTTCGCGACCGGCCGGCTCTACAACGAAGCCGGCCACTTGGTGGCCTCTGTCGCGCAGGAGGGCCTCATTCGCCCCGTCGGGCTGGACGACGATCTGCTAGCGTAGAGGTGTGTTGAAGCGCGCTGTAGTCACGACGACGCCGGAGTACGTCCCGGCGCGCTGACACCTGACTGTCGAACGAAGCCCCGGGGCGAGTGCCCCGGGGCTTCGTCGTTCCCTGTGGTCTCTCGCCCCACCCTCGACGAGGAGACCACCATGTACGACCACCGCAAGATCGGCCGCGAACTCGGCCTGTTCGACTCCGACCCGTTGATCGGCGCGGGCCTGCCCTACTGGCTGCCGGCCGGAGCCGCCGTACGACGGGCGCTCGAGAGCTACATCGCCGAAGTCGAACGCAGAGCCGGCTACCAGCAGGTGTACTCACCCGTGCTCGCGAAGAAGGAGCTCTACGAGATCTCCGGCCACTGGGCGAAGTACCACGACGACATGTACCCGCCGATGGACATCGGTGGCGAGGAACTCGTGCTGCGACCGAGCATCTGCCCGCACCACGCGCTGATGTACCGCTCCCGCTCGCACAGCTACCGCGAGCTGCCGCTGCGTATCTCCGAACTCGGCGGCCAGTACCGCGCCGAGCTCTCCGGCGCGATCGGCGGCCTGAGCCGGGTCCGCGCGATGCAGCTCAACGACGCGCACATCTTCTGCCGCCTCGACCAGGTGGCCTCCGAGGCCGCGGACGCACTGCGGCTGATCAACCAGGCGTACGCCGACATGGGCATCCGCGCGTCGCGGTACGTGCTCGCGCTCCCTGCCGTCGACGCGGAGTTCAACAGCCCGGCGAGCAAGTACGTCGGTGACGCGGCGAGCTGGGCGCAGGCGGCCGAGCTGCTCCGCGAGGTACTGAAGGACGCGGGGGTCGACTACGAGGACGCGCCCGGCGACGCGGCGTTCTACGGGCCGAAGATCGACATCCAGATGATGGATTCGGCCGGCCGCGAGTTCAGCCTGTCGACCGTGCAGGTGGACTTCCACCAGCCGGCCGCGTTCGGGCTCGAGTACGTCGGTGCCGACGGCAACAAGCACCGGCCGGTGATGGTGCACCGGGCGATCGTCGGCAGCATCGAGCGGGCGATGGCGCAACTGATCGAGGTGCACGGCGGCGCGTTCCCGGCGTGGCTCGCGCCGGTGCAGGTCGTCGTACTGCCGATCTCGGACGCCGAGGAGAAGCTCGCCGTCGAGGTCGCCCGGCGGGCCTTGGACCGGGGCCTCCGGGTCGAGGTCGCGCACGCCGACGAGGGCAGCCTCGGCGCCCGGATCCGCGAGAACCGGCTGGCGCCGTACCAGGCAGTGATCGGCGCCCGCGAGGCCGAAGCCGGATCCCTCGCCGTCCGCGAGCGCGACGGGCAGCGGTGGGACCCGGCGCCGATCGGCGAGGTGCTCGACCGGATCGCCAGGCTCAGTGTGCCTGCAGCTGTCCGATCAGGTGGGTGAGGTCGTGTGACTCGGCGTACAGCGCGAAGTCGGTCGTCTTGCCGGACTGTTCGAAGCCGAACCCGACGCGGGACGGGAGCAGCAACGGCTTGCGGAAGTCCACGCGGACCGTGAAGGCGTCGGGCAGCCGGCCGGCGCGCTGGATCGACGCCAGCGCGGCGGCCTTGGCCCACATGCCGTGCGCGATCTGGCGCGGGAACCCGAACGCCTGAGCGGTCAGCTTGAACAGGTGGATCGGGTTCCGGTCGCCGGACGCCGCGGCGTACCGGCGGCCGAGGTTGCCGCGCAGGTCCCACCAGGCGCTCGGCCTCAGCACCGGGTCGGGCAGCAGGTCCGCGCGCGCGTCGGGGGTCCCGGCGGAGCGGCTGAGCAGCGTCGTCAGGTCGCTCCACACGAGCTCGCGGTCGACGAACACCTCGCTGATGATGTCGAAGACGGTGCCCTTCGGGTGCGGCCGCTCCGGCGTACTGTGCACGCGGATCGACGGCTCCGCGTGCAGCGGCAGCGGCTGCTTCTGCGTGATCGTGTTCGACAGGTGCACGATCCCCATCGGCTTGTAGGGGAACGACGGGTCGGACATCAGGTCGAGGTGCAGCGGGAAGGCCAGGACGTGCGGGTACGTCGGCGGCAGCGCCGGGCCGGCCTGGAACCCGGTCACCTCGCGGTAGGTGTGCAGGTGGTCCTGGTCGATCGCGGAGCGGGGGAGCTCGAGCGTCAGCCCGTCCTCGTCCGGCTCGTAGTCGGCCCGGCGCAGCGTCGCGCGCACGGTCCGCGCGTAGAGCGCGCCGAAACCCGGCGAGTCGTCGTACCGTCGGGTCGGCATGTCAGGCGCCCAGCATGCTCTGGCCGCAGACGCGGACCACGTTGCCGGTGACCCCGGCCGAGGCCGGATCCGCGAACCAGGCGATCGTCTCGGCGACGTCGATCGGCAGCCCGCCCTGCTGCAGCGAGTTGATCCGGCGGCCGACCTCGCGGATCGCGAACGGGATCTTCGCGGTCATCTCGGTCTCGATGAACCCGGGCGCGACCGCGTTGATCCGGATCTGCCGCTCGGCGAGCACCGGGGCGAGCGCCTGGACCATGCCGATCACGCCGGCCTTCGAGGTCGCGTAGTTCGTCTGGCCGTTGTTGCCGGCGATCCCGGCCATCGACGAGACGCCGACGATCGAGCCGCCGTCGCGGACCGTGCCGGACTCGACCAGGTGCTTGGTGATCCGCTCGGGAGCGCGCAGGTTGACGTCGAGGACGGCGTCCCAGGCGTCGGTGCGCATGTTCACCAGCCGCCGGTCGCGGGTGATGCCGGCGTTGTGCACGACGATGTCGAGCCCGCCGTGCTGCTCCTTGCCGTGCGCCGCGATCCGCTGCGCCGCGTCGACCGCGGTCACGTCGAGGAGCAGCTCGGTGCCGCCGATCCGGGTGATCACCTTGCGCAGCGGGTCCGCGTTCTGCGGTACGTCGACGCCGACGACGGTCGCGCCGTCGCGGGCGAGCGTGTCGGCGATCGAGGCGCCGATGCCGCGGGCGGCGCCGGTCACCAGCGCGATCTTCCCGGCGAGCGGACGGTCCGGGTCGTTGCTGACCAGCGGCCCGGTGCCGACGCGGGCGACCTGACCGTCGACGTACGCCGACTTGGGGGAGAGGAAGAAGCGCAGCGTGGAGTCGAGCTGCTCGTGGGCCTCCGGGGCGACGTACACGAGGTTGACCGTGGCGCCGCGCTTCACCTCCTTGCCGAGGCTGCGCGTGAACCCTTCGAGCGCCCGCTGCGCGACGTGCTGGTCGCTGGAGCTCGAGAGTTCCGGCGTACGGCCGACGACGATCACCCGGCCCGCCGGGGCGAGCTGGCGGATGACGGGGGAGAAGAACCGCTGGAGGCTGCTCAGGTCCGCGGTCGAGGCGGCGCCGGTCGCGTCGAAGACCAGCGCCTTCGGGCGGATCGTGCTCGACGCGACGCCCTCGGCCGCCGTACTGAACGCGGCGCCGATGTCGTGCAGCAGGGCCTGGATCGCCTTGCCGGCGTCGGTCTCGCCGATGGCGCCGAAGACGACCGGCCCGTCGATCACCGGTGCGCCCTCGGTCCAGCGGGGCAGCGGCGCCGGGTCGGGCAGACCCAGGTTCTTCACCAGGGTCTGCCCGAGCGGCGTCCGGGTGAAGGTCTGGTAGCGATCGGTCATCTCAGCTCCTACTTCTCGAGGATGGCGACGACACCCTGGCCACCCGCGGCGCAGATCGAGATCAGCCCGCGGCCGCCACCGTTCTCGTCGAGTTGCTTGGCCAGCGCGGCGACGATCCGCCCGCCGGTCGCGGCGAACGGGTGCCCCGCCGCGAGCGACCCGCCGTTCACGTTCAGCTTGGCCCGGTCGATCTCGCCCAGCGGAGCGTCCAGGCCGAGCCGCTCCTTGCAGAAGATCGGGTCCTCCCACGCCTTCAGCGTGGCCAGCACCTGGGACGCGAACGCCTCGTGGATCTCGTAGTAGTCGAAGTCCTGGAGGCTGATTCCAGCGCGGGCCAGCATGCGCGGTACGGCGTACGCGGGGGCCATCAGCAGGCCCTCGGCGCCCTTCACGTAGTCGACCGCGGCGGTCTGCGAGTGGGTGAGGTACGCGAGCGGCCGCAGGCCGTGCTGCTCGGCCCACTCGTCGGTCGACAGCAGCACGGTCGACGCGCCGTCGGTGAGCGGCGTCGAGTTGCCGGCCGTCATCGTCGCGGTCTCGCCCTTGCCGAACACGGGCTTGAGCTTCGCCAGCTTCTCGAGCGTGGTGTCGGGGCGCAGGTTCTGGTCCTTCTCGAGGCCCAGGTACGGAGTGATGAGGTCGTTCTGGAAGCCGCGGTCATAGGCGGCGGCCAGGTTGAGGTGGGATTTCAGGGCGAGCTCGTCCTGGGCCTCGCGGGTGATGCCCCACTCCAGCGCGGTCAGCGCGGCGTGCTCGCCCATCGACTTGCGGGTCCGCGGCTCGGCGTTGCGGGGGATCTCCGGTACGACGTCCTTCGGCCGGACCCGAGCGAGCACCTTCAGGCGGTCCGGGTACGTCTTCGCGCGGTTCAGGTCGAGGAGGATGTTGCGCAGCCGGTCGTTGACCGCGATCGGGGCGTCGGACGCGGTGTCGACACCGCCGGCGATGCCTGCGTCGATCTGGCCGAGCGCGATCTTGTTGCCGACCAGGATCGCGGCCTCGAGGCCGGTGCCGCAGGCCTGCTGGATGTCGTACGCCGGCGTACTCGCGGCGAGCTTGGAGCCGAGGACGACCTCGCGCACCATGTTCCAGTCGCGGGCGTGCTTGAGGACCGCGCCGGCGACCACCTCGCCGACCTCCTGGCCGCCGAGGCCGGTGCGGTCGACGAGACCGTTCAGCGCGGCGGTGAGCATGTCGGAGTTGGAGGCGTGCCGGTAGGTCTTGTCCTGCCGGGCGAACGGGATCCGGTTGCCGGCGACCACAGCCACCTTGCGCGGTTCGGTCACGATATCTCTCCTGCTCTAGCGGAGCGGGTCTTCTTGGTTGTCAGGGCTTTGCGTCCCACCGCGGTGGCGAGCGTCGCGGTGATCGCGGTCGACCGGACGGTGCCGACATCGGCATGATGCACCACCGGGTGGCCGGGCCGGCTGCCCGACACGATCAGCCCGACTCTTGCCATGTGCAACGATCCGAGGGTCTGCGTGTACAGGTGGTTGGCCAGGTAGGCGGTGTCGACCTCGTCGAACACGCCGGTGCGCTGGCCGGCCTTCAGGATCGCGGCGATCCGGTCCAGCGGCGCGGCCATCGCCGTACCGAGTTTGAGCATCACCGGCTCGGTGATCTCGCCGAAGAGCTCGTCGCCGGTCCTCCGGAGCAGGCTCATCGCGCAGTCGGTGAAGGCCGGGTACTCCAGGCAGAAGTCGACGAACGCCTCGCTCAGCGCCTTGAGCCGGTTGAGCGGCGCGCGGCGTGGGTTGTCGGTTTCTTGCAGGCGCTCGTCCAGCTCTGCCAAGTAGGCGACGAGGGTGAGCGCGAACAGCTCCTCCTTGCCGGCGAAGTGCCGGTAGATGAGGGCCTTGTTGATCCCGACCCGCTTGGCGATATCGTCGATCTGGGCGTCGATCGTGCCGCGCTCGTCGAACAGCTCGCGGGTGGCGCGGATGATGTCCCGCTCGCGGTCGCGCCGACGCTCCGCCGTGGTCCGGCGGCGTCCGATCGCGAGCAGCGCGGAGCTCATGGCATCGATCTTAGCCACAGTGGTACCTGTTGGTGCAAACGGCAGTTACACTCGCCGGTAACATCCCCGCACTTGTGAGGACCTGATGAGTGACCCTGTTGTCTCCGCAGACGTGATGACGCTCGCCGGCGACCTCGGCGCGGAGCGCTCGAAGCCGGACTGGAGCACGTTCTCGCTGGCCATCAACGACGAGCAGCGCGAGATCCGGGACTGGGCGCACACCTTCGCCGCCGAGGTCATCCGCCCCGCCGCCTCCGAGTGGGACGAGCGCGAGGAGACCCCCTGGCCGATCATCCAGGAAGCGGCCAAGGTCGGCATCTACGGCCTCGACATGAACGTCAACCTCTTCGTCGACCCGACCGGCCTGCTGATGCCGCTGGTCCACGAGGAGCTGTTCTGGGGCGACGCGGGCATCGCGATGTCGCTGAAGGGCACCGGGCTGGCGTCGTCGGCGATCTTCTCGAACGGTACGCCGGAACAGTGGAGCCAGTGGATGGGCCGCTGCTACGGCACTCCCGACGACGTCCGCGTGGCCGCCTTCTGCTCGTCGGAGCCCGGCGCCGGGTCGGACGTGTCCGCGATCCGTACGCGGGCGGTCTTCGACGAGCGTACTTCTGAGTGGGTGATCAACGGGCAGAAGGCGTGGGCGACTAATGGCGGGATCGCCGACATCCACGTCGTGGTCGCGACGGTCGACCCTTCGCTCGGTACCAAGGGTCAGGCCGCGTTCGTCGTACCTAAGTCGGAGGTACGCGGACTGGAGCAGGGCACCAAGCTCCGCAAGCACGGCCTGCGCGCCTCCCACACCGCCGACGTCTTCTTCGACAACGTCCGCATCCCCGCCGAGAACGTCCTCGGCGGCAAGGCCAAACTCGACGAACGCATCGCCCGCGCCCACGAGGCGCGTACCACGGGTTCAGCCGGGGCCGGGCGCAACGCCTCGATGGCCACCTTCGAGATGACCCGCCACATCGTCGGCGCCCAGGCGATCGGCATCGCGCGGGCGGCGTACGAGGTCGCCCTGGAATACGCCAAGACCCGCGAACAGTTCGGCCGCCCGATCATCGACAACCAGGGCATCGCCTTCAAACTCGCCGACATGGCCCTGGAGATCGACGCCGCCCGGCTGCTGGTGTGGCGAGCCGCCAACATGTCCGCCGCCCTGATGCGCGGCGAGACCCCCGACTACCGCCACGGCGAAGGCTCCATGGCCAAACTCAAAGCCGGCGAAGTAGCCGTCAAGGTCACCGAAGAAGCCATCCAAATCCTCGGCGGCAACGGCTACACCCGCGAATACCCCGTAGAACGCCTACACCGAGACGCCAAGATCTACACCATCTTCGAAGGTACGTCGGAGATCCAGCGCCTGGTGATCGCCCGCGCGATCTCCGGCATGCGCATCCGGTAGACGTTTCCGCAGGTCAGAGGCTGATTCCAGGTTGGTCGGGGTACAGGCCGTCGTCCGGCTCCCAGGAGGTAGTGGGGAACCGTATGACGGCCTGCTCCGTGGCTGCTCCGTGAGATTTCAGAGAGAAGAGACGGGACAGTCTGGAGTCGACCGCCTTCCGCGCCCGCTCATGAGATGACGGCAGCATGTGGGTGTAGAGCCTCAGCGTGAACCCCGGGTTGCTGTGGCCCAGGTACTCGGCCAGCTCCTTGATGTTGACCCCATCCGCGAGGGTGATACTCGCGAAGTAGTGCCGCGGCGCATGCATCCCGTTCTCCCGACTGGACACGTACTGCCGCCGTCCCCGCCGATCCGTCTTCGGCTCCGCAATCACACCCGCGTAGAACAACGCCGGCTTCCAGACGAGCTCGTCGTACGTCCGCGCCCGGATGTGCTTGTCATCGGTCCGCCGGAACAGAGGCTTGACGGTCCGCGGCTCCCCGTCCGTCTTCTCCCAGGGCAAGGTGTACGGGCGTGGCTCGCTCGCCTCGATGTGCTCCTTGAGAACCAGCGCCGTCCCATCAGACATCGGCACCGTCCGCTCGGTGTCGTTCTTCGGCAGCGCAAACACGAACTCTCTCCCGAGCTTCTTCACCTGCCGCCGAACGTGAATGACCATCTCCTCGAAGTCGACGTCCTCCTCGGCCAGCCCAAACAACTCACCCTGCCGTAGCCCGCATGCCGCTCCGACCGCTGCGATCGGCCGGTACTCCGGTGCGTGTCCCTCGACGATCCGGAGCACCACATCATCGCTCCAGGCGACCGTCCTTCCGCTCTTCTCCGCCGGCACCTTGACGGCCCGACCCTTGGCGGGATTCTTCTTGATCGCCTCGTCATCGACCGCGATCTCGAGCGTTCCATGCAGCACGAGGTACGCCGTACGTGCAGTCGACGGCCCGAATCGCGCATCCAGATCGGCAACCCAAGCGGCGATCTCGGACGGCTTGATCGTCCGCAGTTGCCGCCGCCCAAACACCGGATCCACATGCAACCGGAGCGACGACTCATACCTGATCACCGAAGCCGGATCCACCACCCGGGCTGCCAACCACCGCTCCGCAACCTCCCCAAACCGAAGGGTTCGTGGCGAAGGGTCCCCGATCACCTTCAAGATGCGCGTCTAGCCAAACTTGACTAGACGCTCCTCCTCGTGCACTCTGGCCAAGTAGCCAAACTTGACTAGTCTCGACTAATCCGTTCGCAACACCGGGAGAAGGAATCGAACCCATGGGAAAGCTCGCGATCGAGACGAAAGGGTCGAGCGAAGGTGGGCGCACGTCGGCGACGAAGCTCCTGGTGCTCGGTATCGTGCACCTCTCCGGCGGCGCGCATGGCTACCAGGTGCGGTCCGAACTGCAGAGCTGGGGTGCGGAGAGTTGGGCCAAGATCAAGCGCGGCTCGGTTTATCACGCGCTGAAGAAGGCGGCGGCTGATGGCCTCCTCACCGAGCACGCCGAGCCGGGCAACTCCGGGCCGGAGCGCATCCTGTACCGCGCGACAGTTCGGGGCCGCGAGGAGATCGTCGAACTGGTCCGCGACGGTCTGCGGCGCACCCACGACCCGGACATGCTCAACGCGTCCATCGCCATGTTGCCCATGCTGACCAGGACAGATGCCATCGCGCAGGTTAACGAGCGGGTCGCGCGCCTGGAAGCGGAGCTCGTAGGGCAGGCCAAGGGGTGGGAGAACCCGAACCCCGACATTCCCGAACACGTCCGCGATCAGGCCGAACTGTGGGCGGGACAGGCACGCACCGAACTGGAGTGGGCGAAGAGCCTGAGCAAACGACTGTCTGAGGGCGCCTACACCATGGCCGATGATCCGGGTTCGTGGCGAACGGTCCCCGAACCCCTCAAGATGCGCCTGTAATCAAACTTGAATAGACATTTCCTCCTCCTTTTCCTCTGGCCAAGTAGTCAAATTTGACTAGCTCAACCAATCCGTTCGCAACACCGAGAGAAGGAATCGAACCCATGGGAAAGTTCGCGATCGAGACGAGAGGGTTGAAGAAGAACTTCGGCACGACCCACGCGGTCGCCGGTGTGGACCTGGCCGTGAGCGCCGGGGGCGTGTACGGCGTGCTCGGTCCGAACGGGGCGGGCAAGACCACCACGATCCGCATGCTGGCCACGCTACTGCGCCCCGATGCCGGAGAGGCGCAAGTGCTCGGTTACGACGTCGTGCGTGACGCCCGGGCGGTGCGGAGCAGGGTGGGTCTTACCGGGCAGTTCGCGTCGGTCGACGAAGACCTCACCGGGGTGGAGAACCTGTTGCTGCTCGCCAGGTTGCTCGGCTACTCACGCCGCCGAGGCAGGGAGCGGGCGGCCGACCTGCTCGACGCGTTCGGTCTTGCCGAGGCGGCCGACAAGCAGGTGAAGAAGTACTCCGGCGGGATGCGCAGGCGCATCGACATCGCGGCGAGCCTGGTCGTCACCCCCGAACTGATCTTCCTCGACGAGCCCACGACCGGGCTCGACCCGCGCAGCAGGAACCAGGTCTGGGAGATCGTCAGGGGCATGGTCGCCGAGGGCGCCACCGTGGTGCTGACCACGCAGTACCTCGACGAGGCCGACCAGTTGGCCGACCGGATCGCGGTGATCGACCACGGGAAGGTGATCGCCGAGGGCTCGAGTGGCGAGCTCAAGGCATCGGTCGGTGCCGGCTCGCTGCACGTACGGCTACGTGCGCCCGAGCAGCGGGCCGAGGCAGAGCGGGTCCTCGCCGGCGTCCTCGAGGTGCCGGTTGAGCCGTCCGCTGACCCGGCCGCGCTGTCCGCGCGGATCTCCGACCCCGAGCGGGTCGCCCGTTCCCTGGCCGAGCTGTCCCGCAACGGCATCGACGTCGCCGAGTTCGCGCTCGGTCAGCCGAGCCTGGACGAGGTGTTCCTCGCCCTGACCGGACACGCCGCCGAGGAGACAACCGAGGAGGATGCCGCATGAATGCCACGTCCGTAGAGCAGGCGTCGGCGCCGGTCACTGAGGACGCGCTGCGCAGTGTGCTGTTGGCCGGCGAGCGGCCGTCACGACCCGGTCCGGTGCGCACCTCGTTGACATTCGGCTGGCGCGCTTTGCTGAAGATCAAACACGTCCCGGAGCAGCTGGTCGACGTGACCATGCTCCCGATCATGTTCACGCTGATGTTCACGTACCTGTTCGGTGGCGCGCTCGCCGGGTCGACACAGGAGTACCTGCAGTTCCTGCTGCCCGGCATCCTGGTGCAGTCGCACGTCATGATCACCAGTAACACCGGCATAACGCTGAATACCGACATTCAGAAGGGCGTGTTCGACAGGTTCAGGTCGCTCCCGGTGTGGCGACCGTCGCCGCTGGTCGGTGCCCTGCTCGGCGATCTGGGGCGCTACTCGATCGGGTCGGTAGTGGTGATCACGCTCGGCCTGGTCCTCGGGTTCCGGCCGGAGGGTGGCGCCGTCGGGGTACTGCTGTCGGTGGCGCTACTGCTGGTGTTCTCGTTCTGCCTGTCGTGGTTGTGGACGATGCTCAGCCTGATCGTGCGCACGCCGAACTCGGTGGCAGGGGTCAGCATCCTGGTGTTGTTCCCGCTGACGTTCGGCAGCAACATCTTCGTGGACCCGAAGACGATGCCGGGATGGCTTCAGGCGGTCGTCGAGGTCAACCCGATCACCCACCTGGCAACGGCGGTGCGTGGCCTGATGAACGGCTCGGTGCCCGCCGGGGAGATCGGCTGGGTGCTCGTCTCGTCCGTACTTCTCGTCGCGGTCTTCGGTCCCATCACCATGGTCCTCTACCGCAACAAGCAATAGATGCCGCTACAGGCCCGGACACGACAAGGAGAGCCGAATGAGCACCATCCCCAAGAAAGACTCGGAAACCGTTGCGCACACGTCCGGGCGGGCGAGCAGCATCGGGGTCTGGATTCTGCACGTCGTGCTGGCGGCGATAATCGCCGGCGGCGGAATCTCGAAGCTCGCCGGCGACCCGGTCATGGTGGACATGTTCGCCGACATCGGGGCCGGCCAGTGGCTCCGGTACCTGGTCGGAGCGCTGGAGGTCGCGGGAGGGGTTGGTCTTCTGATCCCGGCTCTGGCGGGCCTGGCCAGTCTCGGGCTGGCGGCATTGCTGACCGGTGCTGTCATCACCGATCAGTTCGTGCTCGAGCAGAGCCCTTGGATGCCGCTCGCCCTACTCGTCGTGGCGGCCGTGATCGCACGGACGCGGTGGTCGCGCACCGAGGCCGTCGTCGGCACGCTGCTCAGGCGCTGACAAACCTCTCGAACGGAGATGTGAGATGAACGAGATGGCCTTTCGCGTGACATCAAACGATGGCACCACCATCGCCTACGACAGGGAAGGAAGCGGTCCGGCCGTCATTCTGGTGGGCGGAGCACTCGACGAGGGGGTGGAGAACGCTCCCTTGGCGCCGGCTCTCGCCGAGCACTTCACGGTCTACAACTATGCCCGTCGGGGACGCGGCGCGAGCGGCTTCACCGAGCCGTACGCCGTGGAGAGGGAGATCGAGGACCTGGATGCGTTGATCGCGGAGGCGGGCGGCTCGGCACACCTGTTCGGGGCGTCCTCAGGCGGCGCGCTGGCGCTGGAAGCGGCCGCGGCCGGGTCAGCCATCGACACGATCGCCGTGTGGGAGGTGCCCTACGCGGTCGGGGACGACATCCGCCCGCGATTCGAGAAGTACATCGCAGACACCCGGCGCGCCTTCGACGCCGGGCGAGACGAGGAGGTTCTCGAACTGTTCATGCGCTTGAGCGGTGCCTCCGACGACAACATCGCGGCCAGGAAAGCGGCAGGCAAGCAGACGTCGCATTGGGCGGATTCGGTCGCCCTCGCGCCCACGCTGGTCCACGACAGCGTCTTCCACAACCGCTACCAATTGCCGGCCGATCGACTGGCAACGGTCACCCAACCGGTCCTGGTCACCACCGGAGGACCGATCACGGTCCCTTATATGGCAGGCCTGCCCTCGGACTTCTTCGACCGCGCAGCCGACGAGCTTGCAGACCAATTGCCCCACGCTCAACGGGAGACCCTCGAGGGGCCGGATCACGTCGTCGACCCACAGACCGTCGGCCCGCTGTTGCTACGGTTCTTCAGCAGCGAACACTGAGGGGCCTGCGAGGTGTTGCGGGAATACCGATTAGGCACCGCGCAAGCAGATCTTCGTCGCGCCAGGGACACGGGACGGACAGGTGGTGTCGAGGTTGATGTCGTCGGCGGCATCACAGGCCTGGTCCTGGGCGTGCTCGTCACCAACGTCTTCGCCACCACGCAAGGAGGTCCTCACCGAGCGTGAGGAGAAGGCATCGGTCGCGATCGCGTCCAATGAGTTCTTCGGCGGGTGGACCAAGGCCTTCACCGATCCCCGGCTATGCGCAGCCATCGTCGACCGACTCACCTTCGGCGGCACCATCCTCGAGACCGGCACCGACTCCTACCGTCTGGCCAAGCCACAAAGCAGCGGACAACCTGGCACCCGTCAGGCGCGGAAGCGGTGTCGACGCAACCAACATCCGCGACACCGACACGTGCCCGGCGGTCTCAGAACTCGCCAACAAGCGGTGTCGGACGAAACCCTCCTCAGTCGCAGTCGCGTGGCTGCAGGCTCCCAGGCCACCGCCCGTGGGCGAGCTGCGTGGCGTGAAAGTGCAGATGCTTGTTCCACGAGAGCAGCTGCGATCACCGGCTACCTACGAGTTACTCAGAGCGTTTTGAATCCGCTTCCACGACGAACCGGTTGTCGCCGATGTGAATGAGGCGAGTCGTGGGCGGCGTACCCAGTGACCACGGAGCCTGACCCGAGCGGAGAAGCTCACGTGTAGCTGCCAGGTGGTGACGCCCGCCTGGGCTGGGTCGGCGTCGCGGTGGCCCCGAGCTCGCGTCGACTTGTTGGAGGCAGGGGCAGCGCAGACGCCGCGGCTTCGCCAGTGTCGGAGTCGGCAGAGTCCGAGCAGTACATTGATCGGATCTGGCCGCGCTGTCGATGTCGCCGCAGTGCTGACGGGCGTGTTGGCGCGCTCCGATGGCGCCGAGACGGGGGTGGACGGTCGTTCATGACTTGCTCGATGTGCGTCCCGCGAGGCGCCGAATACTGTTCGCTCAGGGGCTGACCCGGTCGGTCGGTTTACGTCGAAGACAGCGACCTCGGAGGGACTGCGCTGCCAAAGCTTCGGAGTGATCCTGGGGGTCGGCGCAACCAGGTCGACCTCGAGGTACCGGGTGAACAGCTCTTCGAAGGTGGCCGTAGCATCGTGCTCGCCGGGGAACGCGTCGCTCTCCCAGATCGCGAAGTCATAGCTCGCTCGGCGGAGTATGTCAGCCGGCGGCGTAGGACCGCTCCAGTGCCAGGGCCAGCCGCTGCTTCCACGATTCGGCGTTGCCTTCGATGGTGGGGTACTCGTCCAGGAAGTTTTGCCAGTCGACGTCCCATCCGAGAACGGTGGTCGGCCCGAAGGCCTGGCTGCCGGGCTCGGCAGTGAGCACGGTCCGGATCAGCGTGGGGGAGATGTTGGTCGACTCGGCCAGCAACACGGCGTCGTACAGGTCCTTGCCCTGGGGGTAGGAGTCGGACTGCAGCCAGAGGAGTTTCCAGGCCAGTGAGAGCTCGGGGCCGGCCGTGAGGAGCCAGGTGTCGCCAATCGGCAGGCGCTCCGGCTGCATGGGCAGTTCCTCGTTGTAGACGAAGTCGAGCTGCACCGAGCCGGTCAGGCCTTCGTGTTCGTATGGAAAGACCAACCGACGGCCGGGGACGCGCTCGTAGGTCCAGATCTCGTCGCGGGCCACGTTCGCGGGCTGGAGGCCGGGTCCGGGGTCGGCTGCCACCGCGGCGATCAGGTCGTCGAGCAGACGCAGCCCTTCTGGGCTGTCGAAGCCGATGTCGGCCGGCTGGACGACGAAGTCGAGGTCTCCCGGCTCGCGGGCCTGTTCGCCGAACCACGTGCGCAGGGCGACGCTGCCGCGCAGTACGAGCTTGCCGGCCCAGTCGGAGCCGGCGATCAGGCGCAGTAGGTGATCGATCGCTGCTTGCCGCGTGGACCGCCAGCGCGTGGCCAGCTCCGGGTCGTCGAAGGTGGGCTGACCGGCTCGATAGGCGTGCGGATACTGCTTGAGTGCCGGGTCGAAGGCGGCCCGCTGCTGCACCGAGGGCTCAGTCCGAGGCAGGGGCAGGTAGGTCGCCGGATAGTCCGGTTGCCCGGCGGGCGCCCGCCGGGCGCTGTCCTCGTACGGGTTGGTGTGCGGCCTTACTTCCTCCAGCCAGCCGCTGTCCAGGCTCAGCAGGCTGTCGAGGACGACATATTCCTCCTCGATCTCCAGGATCTCGTAGTCTCGCAGCGCGACCAGCAGGCGATCGAGCCGTGCCTTGGCGGTGTTCTTCCCGGCCCGGTGACAGCGCTGAGTGGCGAACCGCTCGTGCCGGCCGTCGTCGCGCTGTCGGCGGGCGTTCCGAGACAACCGCGCCTGGTGGGGTTCGAGCAGGCGGGTCAGTGGAACGAGCGTCCCGGCCGTGGTGTCGGGCAGCAACAGCTTTATGTGATGCTCGAAGTAGCGGCTCTCGACCGCGTCCGCGTCCTGCTCGGGCACACCGTCGTTCCATGGAGCCGCCTCGACCTTGATCCTGACGACGGAGAAGTGCTCCGCCCGCATCCGGTCACTCCACTCACGGCTGACCCGCTCGATCTCCTGAAGCGTGCCGCTCGCCCGCACAGTCACCATCGGCTGCTCGGGAGACTGCCCGCGGTCGAGCACGATGTCGCTGAACTTCAACCCGTGGCTCGCCGCGAACGCGGCCACGTCGTCGGAGGTCCACGTAGCCATCCGGAGCTCGCCGCCGGTCCGGTCGACGATGACGCCCGACCTCGTCGTCGTCAGGTGGATCTCGAAGTCGCCACTGATGTCACGCACCCGGACATCGTGTCACTCGACGGGAGGCGACTCGCTCATCTGCTGTTCGCGCGGCTCGGTAGGGAGTGACACGGATCGTTGTAGGCCTGCGATGACATAACGTTACGTCAGTTTGGTGCGCATCACTCTGGAAACGGCGCCTGGTCAGGCGTCGGTCAGGATCGTTGCCGAGTCGCGGACGACGAGCTTGGGCTCGGGATCGGTGATGACGCCGCTGGTGCAGGAGCGACCCGCCATCAGCTCGTACAGTGCGTGGACGCCGGCCTGGCCGAGCTCGTACATGGGCATCCGGACCGCGGTCACGGCTGGGCGCAGGTGTTCCATCAGGCCGACGTCGTGGATTCCGACCACCGACAGCTGGTCGGGGACGGCGATGCCGAGGTCGCGGGCGGCGGACAGTACCCCGACGGCGCTCATGATGTTGTTCACCACGACCGCGGTCGGCGCGGCCGGCAGTTGCAGCGCCTGTCGCAGCCCGTCGGCGCCGGCCTGTTCACCGAACCCGGTGGCGAGGTGCGGCGCCGGTTCCAGGCCGGCCTGCTGCATCTCCTGCTGATACCCGAGGTAGCGCTGCTGGAAGGCGTACCCGGTCGCCCCGCCGATGAAGACGATCCGGCGATGGTGCAGGTTGAGCAGGAACCGGGTCGCGATCTCGCCCGCGCGGCAGTCGTCGATACCGACCCACGGGCGGTCCTGGGCGTGATCCAGGCTGAGGATCGGCTTGGGATGGGAGCGCAGCTCGGCCATCACGTCGTCGTCGAACAGTGAGTTGTCCCGGATCAGGATGCCGTCCACGGTGCCCTGGCTGAGCAGTCGGGTGACGAACTGGCTGCCTGAGCGCATCATCTCGGCGTCGCCGAGCAGGACTGTCCCGCCGTGCTCGGCCGCGGCCCCGTAGACGCCGCGCAGCAGGTGGGCATAGACGGGATTGTCGAGCTTGTGGAGGATCAGCGCGATCATGCCGGTGCGGTTGAGCCGCAGGGACCGGGCCGCCTGGTTGGGCTGGTAGTCGAGGCTCTCCATCGCCTGGATGACGCGGGCACGGGTGGCCTCGCTCATCCGGGTATGGGCCGTGCCATTGATCACCGCCGACACCACCGCGACCGATACCCCCGCTGTGCGGGCGATGTCCCGTTGCGTTGTCACGCTTGCGCCTCCCTCGAACCGTTGACGTAACGTCGCAATCAAATCTACAGTGAATTAACGATACGTCACCTAACGGGCCCTCGGCTCGGAACCAGGCCGGTCTTCCGCGCGCGGCCCTGGATCGACCGCGGGAACCCTGACGGCTTGGGGGCGCAGTTGAAGGGCTCAGCACGAACTCTCACGTGTCATGAGGAGGAGATGGGATGCAACGAAGACTCCTTCGGCGGAGCACTCGCCGCCATGCTCATGTGTGGGCTGCGACAACAGTCGCGCTCGCTCTGATGGTGACGGGGCTGTCGCCGGCCCGGGCCGCCACGACCGGTATGTCGGATCTCGGTGAGCTGCTCGACCTGACGCGTCCGGGGCTCGCTCGTGTGGCGGAGGAGCTTGCCGCCGGCGACGGGGCGGGCGCCGCAACCGAGCTCAAGGCGTACTACGCGGGCCGCTCAGGCATCGAGTACCCGGGTACGGGCGGGGAAGGAGGCGGCGACGCGACCGCCGACGAATTGGCGGCGGGGATCTTCCGGTTCGGCACCGTGACCCGTGACTTCTACGACGACGCCGCGGAGCGGATCGACGTGGACTGGGCGGACACCTGGGGCGGGACGGACAGCGCCCCAGGGAGCGCACAGGTTCTGATGAGTGACTTCGCGTTCATGTCGACGCTGACGAGCGCTTATCTGAAGGAGAGCGACCCGCAGAAGCGTGCGGCGTACGCGTCGGCGTGGATGCACATCTCACTGGACTTCTTCGCCGACAATCCGAGCTGGCCGCAGAACCGCAACCTGTCGGGCGGCAAGCGGCTGACCCAGCTCGTCACCGCGTTCTCCGTGTTCCGGACGGAGCCGAGCATCGACGCGAACGACCTCGTGGCGTACCTGTCCGGCGTGCACGCGACGACGGATCGCCTCGCGACCGTGCTGCAGATCCATGTCGGAAACAACTGGTATGTCTCGATGGCCCGCGCGATCTATGTCACGGCCGTCTATCTGCCCGAGTTCACGGCGTCCTTCGGTTGGGAGCCGTTCGCGGTGCGCTCTGTCGAGCGGTTCCTGCGCGCCTGGGTGAAAGGCGACGGCGTGTACCGCGAGCCGACGTTCAACTATCAGGCCTACGTGGCGGATCTGATCAACACGATGATCGGAGTAGCGGACGCCAACGGGCGAACCCTTCCCCACGGGATTGTCCGGTCAGCGGATTGGATCGCGGACGCGCTGTTCGCGACCCGTCAGCCGAATCTCGAGACCGCGCTCGTCGGTGATTCTCCGAACACGGACGCGGGCGAGAGCGCGATTCGGAGGACCGGTGAGCGCAACTCCTGGTCCGACTTCACCTGGGTGGCCTCCGGGCGCACCGAGGGGACCGTCCCGACGCTGTCGTCCACGGTGTTTCCGATCAGCTATGCGGTCCAGCGGTCCGGGTGGGACGCCGATGCCCAGTACATGCTGATCAACAACCAGAACTCGAGCTATACGGCCTCGCATCGGCATCCCGACGACCTCAGCCTGGTGATGGCGGCGTACGGGCGTCCGCTGATCGTCGACCCCGGAGCGGCGGACTACAGCGCGACCCCGACGAACGACTGGATGCGCCGCACGACCGAGGCGCACAACACCATCGAGGTCGACGGACAACCGCAGCCCGCCGGCCTGCCCCGCTCGACGTCGCTGTGGCGCTCGAACGCGGGCCTCGACATCTACCGCGGCAAGACGCAGGCCTACCGGCCGATCGCGCACGATCGCGTCGTGTACTTCGTCAAGCCCGGCTTCTGGGTCGTCTCCGACGATCTCACGGGCGACACCGGCGCGCACGACTACCGGCAGCTCTGGCACTTCCCTGGCGATCCGGTCACCGTCGACCCGAACACGAACATCGCCACGGTCGGGTTCGACACCGTGCCCGGTGCCGCACCGGTGGCCGGCGTGCAACTCGTCCCCGTGGCCCAACCCGGCGCCGATCTCACGTCGAGCGTCCACAAGAACGGCGTCGTACGCGTGGGTGAGCAGGTCCTCACCAACGTCGACTACCTGTCGTACGACTGGTCCGCCACCGGCGCCACGGGAGTGGACACGGTCGTAGTTCCCGGCAAGGCCGGCGCCGCGCCCTCGGTCAGCGCGTCGCGCATCGAACTGCCCCAGGTCGATCACTCCGTGGCCAGCGCGATGGAGATCGACCTGCCGAAAGCTACCGGCCGCTTCTACCTGTCGCGCGAGGCGATTCCCTCGTCGAGGCAGTTCGGGGATGCCGCGACCGACGCCGGGACCGCCTACCTCGAGCGTGCCGACAAGGGCGGCGGGCTGACGCGGTACGCGCTGACCCAGGGATCGTCGCTGGTCGACGCCGGGGGCACCGTCATCAAAGCCTCCGGAGTTGTGTCCGACGTCAGTGTGGAACTGCAGGGTGCTACCGCCCAGATCTCGCTCGGGGATCCCTTCACCGGCACCCTCTCGATCAACGCGCCGAAGGCACGCACGGTGAAGATCAACGGAACCCCGACAGCGTTCACCCGCACCGGCGACCTGGTCACCGTTTCGTCCAAGGCGGCCTTCGCCCTGAAGCCGTTGCTCAACGAGGAGTTCACCGACGCGAGCCTGGACAGCACCGTCTATGACTTCAACGGCTCCCTCGGTGGCTGGACGCCGGTGCAGGGCTCCTGGATGCTGGGCGGCACGCAGCCTGACAGGCAGCTGGCGCAGACCTCGAGTACGGACACGCAGTCGTTGGCGGTGCAGCAGGACGCACCGGATGACGTGGTCATGACTGCCGACATCGTTCCGGGGACACGAAACCAAACGACGGCAACGACCGGTCTCGCGTTCCGCTACCACGATTCCCGCAACCACTACCGCGCCGATGTTGTCAGCACATCGGGCGGCGCGAAGCTGCAGCTCGTGAAGGTCTACAACGCGACGTCTACGCTTCTCGCGGAGACGGAGCTGCCCATCAACGCAGACAGCGCGCACACGCTGACCGTCACCGCAGTCGGGAAGCATCTGACGGCCACAGTTGGCAGCACGTCGGTCTCCGCGGACGACACGCAATTGCCGACGGGTGGTGCCGCCGCCTCCACGAACGGCCGGGCCGCGGCCTTCGACAACATCACGATGAAGGAAGGGCTCGACCAGGCCAATTGGCGGGGTATCGCAGGAAAGGCGTCCGTCACCTCGGGTCAGTTGAAGCTCACGCCTACCGATGGCAGGGCGCACGTACTGGCCGATTCGACGCTGCCGTCACGGTTCTCCGAGACGTGCGACTATGCCGCGCAGGCCACGGTCACGATCAATGGATCCGCCGGCACCGCAGGCATCTCGCTGCGAGACACCTCGGACTCCTATGGGTACCGGATCCACATCGGCAAGACGAGCAACAGAACTCAGTACGCGAGTATCGTCCGCGAGGCTCACGCGTCGGGTCCGGTCACGGTGGGCACGGTGTCCCTGAGCAACCCGTTGACAGGTCCCGTCGAACTTGGTGCGGCGATTCACAGTGACCGGATCACCGTCACGTTGAACGGCGTTCAGATCCTGGAGGGTCGCGACACCGTTGTCCGGAGCGGCGGCGTTGGGCTCTACGCATCCACGGAGAGCACGTTCGAGAACGTCGCTGTCGCAGGCTCCTGCGAGCGACAGCGCGTCCGTCCAAGTGTTCCTGGCGCAGGTCCACAGTGAACCTTTCCGATGCTCGCAGTACCCCCCGAATCGACCGTAGGCCCACCGCTGTTCCGGATGGGCTGGACAGGAAATCTCACATGGTTCACGTCGTTCTCGTCTCCGGCTGGCAAACCGTCAACATCGGCGACGTCGCCCACACGCCGGGCGCGCTCCGAGCCTTTCAGCGCTACGCGCCGGAGGTGAAGCTGACGCTGTGGGCCCGCAGCATCGACGAGAGCGTACGGCGGATGCTCGCCCGCTACTTCCCGGATGTCGAGGTCATTGAGGACCCGGTCGTGCCCGGCGAGCAGCTCAGCCCGCGGCTCGAACGAATGTTTGCCGAAGGCGACCTGCTCGTCCACGGATCGGGGCCCTCACTGGTCGCCCAGGTAGAAGTCGCCGAGTGGCGGCGGTTGACCGGAAAGCCGCACGGCTTCTTCGGGGTGACGGTGGATCCGCTCCGCCCGTACTTCTCGACGCTCGACCGGGCGGCGAGCATGGTCAACGCGATCGACGGTGACCTGCTCACCGAGCGCGAGCGTGAGGTGCTCGAGTCTGCCGCGTTCGTCTACTGCCGGGACTCGCTGACCGAGCGGTTCCTGGCCGGCCAGGAACTCGGGGCGCCCAAGATCGCGTTCGGTCCGGATGCCACCGTGATGTTCGACGTGGTCGACGACGGCGACGGCCAGGCGGTTCTCGCGGAGTACGGGCTGATGCCCGGACGTTTCCTGTGCGTCGTGCCGCGGCTCCGTTTCACGCCGTACCACCAGATCCGGAACTACCCACCCGCGGCGGAGGACCGTCGCCGGTCGGCCTACAACGCGGGCTATCTGAAGTCCGACTTGGACGTTCTGCGGCAGACGATGATCGGTTGGGTGCGAGCCACTGGCGAGCCGGCGCTCGTCGTGCCGGAGATGAGCTACGCGATGGAGGTCGCCGAGGCGGAGTTCGCTGGGACATTCCCTGCCGACGTGGCCGGCCTGGTCCACATCCTGCCGCGGTTCTGGGATCTGACCGAGGCGGCCGCGGTGTACCGACGGGCCGGCGCGGTCGTGAGCATGGAATGCCACTCACCTCTGATCGCTCTGGCGGAAGGTATCCCGTCGGTGTACCTGCGCCAGCCGACCGACACGATCAAGGGCCAGATGTACAACGATCTCCGCCTGCCGTTCGTCGAGCTGGGACCTGGAGCCGACGCTGCGGCAGGGCAGCTGCTGCAGAAGATCGCCGACGACCGGCCGGCCGCGGTCGAAGTCGCGCGGCAGGCGCGGGACGGCGCACAGGAGCGCGTGCGGGAGATGGTCGAGACCGCCATCGCAGCAGTCGGCAGCAGGATCTCCTGATGTCGTCGGGGATCAAGGTGCGGCCGGCGGCCGGCGCACATCCCGGTGCGCCTGCCGCCCGCGAGCCTCGCCTCCGCGGTCAGCTCGCGACCCGATGGCACCGGGACCGGGTGCTTCTCGTGCTCGCGGTACCGGGCGTGATCGTCCTGGTGGTGTTCCACTATCTGCCGCTGCTGGGCAACGTGATCGCCTTCCAGGACTACCAGCCGTTTCTTGGCATCAGCGGGTCGGATTTCGTTGGCCTGAGCAACTTTTCCGTCATCTTCGACGGTGACCCGGAGTTCCTGAACGCCCTCGTGAACACGTTGATCATCACGATGGTCCAGGTGCTGTTCGTGTTCCCGCTGCCGATCGCGCTCGCCCTGGTCCTCAACTCGATGCTGAACGAACGAGCCAAGCGGTTGACGCAGTCGATCCTCTACCTGCCGCACTTCCTGTCCTGGGTGATCGTCGTGGCGCTGTTCCAGCAGATGTTCGGGAACGGCGGAATGCTGAACGAGTGGCTGCGTTCCGCGGACCTGGGAACCTTCCAGATCATCGGCGTACCGGAGCTGTTCAAACTGCTGATCACGTCGCAGGTGATCTGGAAGGACACCGGATGGTCGACCATCATCTTCCTGGCCGCGCTGTCCAAGGTCGACCTGAACCTGTACGAGGCGGCGGCAATCGACCGGGCCGGCCCGCTTCGGCAGCTGTGGCACGTCACGTTGCCCGCGATCCGGCCCGTGATCGTACTGCTGCTGATCCTGCGACTGGGTGATTCGCTCACGGTCGGCTTCGAGCAGATCCTCCTGCAGCAGGGTCCGGTCGGCGCGCAGGCGTCCGAAGTGCTCGACACCTACGTCTACAACAACGGGATCATCGGCGGGAACTGGGGTGTCTCTGCCGCGGTCGGTTTGGTGAAGGGCGTCGTCGGCGTGGTGCTCGTACTCGGGGCGAACCGGCTCGCCCACGCCATGGGGGAGCGAGGGGTGTACTCGAAATGACCGGACTGCTGGAAACCACCGCTGAACGCCGGGCTCGGCGCAACCGTCAGCCGGCGTCGGACGAGCGGCCTGCCTGGATGGGACGGCAACCGCGCTGGGCGACCGCGGCGCGCGGCGTACTGCTGACCGTCGCCTGCCTCGCGGTGATCGTCCCGTTCGTCGCCGTCGTGATGACGAGTCTGGCGCCGCAACGCGACATCAGCGCGCGCGGTGGACTTGTTCTTTTCACCAGCGAGCCGTCGCTCGCGGCGTACCGGGCCGTTCTGTCGGGAGGAGTGGTGACGCGGGCGCTCAGCGTGTCGGTCGCGGTCACCGCCGTGGGCACTGTCCTGTCGCTGGCCTGCACCATCATGCTCGCGTACGCCCTGTCGCGGCCGGGATCGCTGTTGCACAAGCCCATCCTGCTGATGACACTGTTCACGCTCTTGTTCAATCCGGGCATGATCCCGATGTACCTGATCGTCAAGCAGCTCGGCCTGATCGACAACCTGGCGGCGTTGATCCTGCCGGTGGTGGTGAACGCCTTCAACGTCATCGTGATGCGGTCCTTCTTCCTCGAGCTGCCGAGTGAGCTGACCGAGTCGGCGAAGATCGACGGGGCCGGCGAACTCCGGATCCTCACCTTCATCGTCCTGCCGCTCTCGAAGGCCGTCGTCGCGGTGGTCGGCTTGTTCTACGCCGTCGCCTACTGGAATGCGTTCTTCTCTGCACTGCTCTACCTGCCGTCGCCGGAGAAGTGGCCGCTGCAGCTGGTCTTGCGAACGTTCGTCGTGAACCAGACGCCGCTCGGTACCGACGAGCTCTCGGCGTCGACCGAGTCGCTGCCACCCCAGGCATCGATCCAGATGGCGATTCTGGTCATGTCGGTCATCCCGATCCTGATCATCTACCCGTTCATCCAGAAGCACTTCAGCAAGGGACTTCTGATCGGCGCCGTCAAAGGCTGATCGACCGGACGCCCGCCATGAGGAGGGACCGTAACCATGGATGCGCTTTCGCGCCGTACGTTGCTCAAAGGGCTGTCCGCGGCAGCCGTCGCCGGTGCCGCCGGATCAGCTCTCGGCTGCTCCGCCAAGACGACGACGGGAACCTCCGGCCGAATCGGAGCGGACGTTCTCCCGACGTTCGCCCAGGCCGGGAACGCCGAACCCGCGCTGAAGAGCGCAAACCCGCTCGGCATGAGCGGGTACTTCGAGTATCCGCCGAATCCCGTCGCGGCGGTCAGTAAGCCCCCGCTGTCGGGTGGCCAGATCTCCGCACTGACCTACACCTTCGACCCGGTGGCGCCCGGCAAGTCGGACAATCCGCTGTGGCAGGAGGTCGACAAGCGACTTGGCGGAAAGCTCGACATCACCTACGCGCCGGCGGCTGACTACGCGCAACGGTTCGCGACGACCGTGGCCGGCGGCGATCTGCCCGACCTGGTGTCGATCTACGGCTCGGTGCAGCAGTTGCCCGCGTTGCTGAAGGCAAAGTTCACCGACTTGACCGAGTACTTGTCGGGTGATGCCGTCAAGGACTATCCGAACCTGGCGGGTCTCTCGACCGACTCGTGGCGCAAGACGGTGTACGGCAACGCGCTGTGGGGAGTGCCGATCGCCCGGGTACCGATCCCGGGGGTCGCCTGGATCCGCGCCGACCTCGTCGCCGGTACCGGACTGCCCGCGCAGCCCAAGGACATCGGCGAGTTCAAGGCGCTGCTCAAGGGACTGACCAACGAGCGCAAGTCACGGTGGGCCTGTGGAGATCCGGGCGGCACCCTGACCATGATCACCGCTGCCCTCGGAATCCCTGGCACCTGGATCGAGGACGGCGGGAAGTTCACCTCGAACATCGAGCTCGAGGCGTACGAGAAGGCGCTGGCCGACACCCGCGAGCTGGCCGACGCCGGCGTTTTCCACCCGGACGGCCTGGTGGCGTCCAACAACCAACGCAATGACTGGTTCACCAACGGGACCACCCCGATCGTCTTCGGCGGGTACGCCGGCTGGAGCAAGTACGAGATGTGGGGCGCCGAGGTGCCGGGCTTCAAGCTCGGGTCTCTTGCGATGTTCGGGTACGACGCGTCCAGCAAACCCCTGCATCCGCGAGGAAGCGCAGCACAGGCGTTCACCGCGATCACCCAGGCCGAACCGGACCGGATTCGCGAGGTGCTCGGGGTGCTCGACTGGCTCGCCGCGCCGTTCGGATCTTCCGAGTACCTCCTGCGCAGCTTCGGGATCGAGGGCCAGACGTTCAAGTTCGTGGGCAAGGACCCGATCGTGAACTCGCGCGGCCAGAATCTGCGGCTGGTGCCGTTCGGGTACGTCAGCGGACCGACTCAGGCCATCTACGACCCGGGCCGGCGCGACGTCGCCCAGGCTCGCTTCGACTATCAGGAAGCCGCGCTGCCGATTCTCGCCCCGGATCCGACCCAGGGCCTGTACTCCCAGACCGATGCGGCCAAAGGTCTGCAGTTGGGCAAGGACCTGACCGATGCGCGGAACGGCATCTTGGCCGGCCGCGCACCCGTATCGAGCTGGAAGGCGGCCGTGACCAAGTGGCGCAACGGCGGCGGCGACAAGATCCGGGCCGAGTATCAACAGGCCTTCTCGGAGGCGGGACCCAAATGAGCCGTCAGCTGATGACCCAGGCCGACGAGTTCCTGGCCGGGCGGCCGTATTCCATCCTCGACCGGGAGCCGTCGGACTGGGCCGGAGACGCCCGCGACTACTACTCGGTCGGCAACTACTCCTGGCCGAATCCGGAGACAGCCGACGGGCTGCCGTACATCAGGATCGACGGCCGGCGGAACCCGGACGCGTGGAGCGATCGCTACGACAAACGGCGGTTCCGGCAGACGGTCGCGGCCGTCAACACGCTGGTGCAAGCCCACCTCCGAACCGGCGAGGCACGCTACGCCGACGCCGCGGAGGCACGCCTCGAACGCTGGTTCCTGGACCCGGCGACCGCGATGCGCCCCAACCTCGCTCACGCCGCCGCGCTGCCCGGTCGGCACGATGGTGCGGCGATCGGGCAGATCGAGGCGACGCTCCTGACCGACCTCCTGGATCACGTCGACCTGCTGGTGAGGGCCGGACGGTTCACCGAAGGCCTCCCGCTCCTGCAGAACTGGTTCGCCGAGTTGACCCACTGGATGCGGTCGAGCGAACTCGGCCGGCAGGAAGAACTGATGACCAACAACCACGGAGTCTGGTGGGACGCGCAGGTCCTGCGCTATCTGCAGTTCGTGGACGACCGGACCGCGCTCGCCGAGATCCTCGATCGGTTCGGCATCCGGCTGCGCCACATCGCGCCCGGCGGCGCGCTCCCGAGAGAACTGGCTCGTCCCGACTCGTTGCTCTATACCATCTACTGTCTACGGGCCTTCGCCGTCTGCTGCCGAGTCGCAGCTGCTGAAGGGCGGGACCTCTGGAACGCGCCCGCCGAACCCGGCCACGGCAGTCTGCGCGACGCGTTCCACTTCTGGGCCGGCAACGCCGACGACGACCGCCGATGGATCTGGCCGCGGCAGCCCGCGGACCTCGACCGAACCGCCCTGTGGCTCGCCGACGAAGCCGCCGCCGTCTACCAGACCCCGGGCCTCAAAGCGTTCGCGGAGAACCTGCGAAGGCAAGACCTGCCCGCCCCCGAGATCCCGTCAACCGCTGCCATCGAGCACACCCGGATCTGAGCATCAGCGAACGAAGCACTTCCCGCTAAGGAAGGAATGACACAGATGAAGATCTCCGCCCCCAGTCGACTTGCTCGAAAGACGATGGCTCTCACCGTTGCGGCAACCCTGAGCGCCTCGGTGGGTATCGCTGCAGTGACGAACTCACGATCCGCCAGTGCGGCAGCAGCCGCGGTTCCGAGCTACTCGGCGGGTATCGCAGGAGAGAGCTGGACGATCGAGAACGCCAGTGCGTGCAGTGCGACGCTTGGCGCCGGCGGCAACCTCCGGGAGGGCGCCGGCTGGTTTCCTGGCAAGTGTCAGGGAGCGGGGCAGGCACCCCAGATCACCGGGACCTCGGATGCGCGGGCGTTGACGTTCCGCACGGACAAGGACTTCAGGTACGAAGGCGCCATCGTCGAGGACCCTGCCAAGAACACCTGGAAGGACTCTGCTGGAAATACCCTCCGGGACCGCACGGAGCTGGCGACAGGCTGGGACCTGCCGTTCCACACCGACGTGTGGGTCGGGTTCGACGTTCGCATCCCCGCGGGCGTCGATGACGTGACGGGCAGCGGGGCGTACGTGCTCCAACTGTGGCAGTGCACCGCGAACCCGATCGGCGGCGTACGCATACAGTCCGGTGCCGGCAACGGGCACAACCTCCAGTTCGTGCGCCGGGGCGAGGACCCCGACACGAACTACGACATCTCGATGGCGACCAAGAGCATCGGCACCGACGAGTGGCACTCCTTCGTCATCAAGTACAACGTGGAGCCCTACCACGACGGCGCGCCCAAGGGGCGTATCGCGGTGTACCACAAGAGAGTGGGAGCGACCACCGTCGAGGAGAAGCTCTTCGAGCGGGAGGAGTACTTCGGCTACGCGACGCGCTCCAGGTGCAAGGACGACTCCTTCAAGAACGCGTTCAGGATCAAGTTCGGCATGTACAAGGACTACCAGCCGGGCGCGACATTCCGTTCCGACTTCCGGAACGTGAGAGTCGGCGCCAGCAAGGCGCCGGTACAGCCCTACAACCGCGGTTGACAGGCGCAATTAGCTCAGTAATCATTGAGGCAATGAGTGTTGAGCGGATTTCTCTGGCGGAGCGGGCGCGGGTGCATGCGGCGCTTGGGGATGTGGCGCGGTTGGCGATTGTGGATGCATTGGTGGTGGGGGATGCGGCGCCCGGGGAGTTGGGTGCGCTGCTGGAGATGCCGACGAACCTGGTGGCGCATCACTTGAAGGTGTTGGAGGAGGCTGGGCTCGTCGTGCGGGGGCGGTCGGAGGGGGATCATCGGCGGACGTATGTGAGGTTGGTGCCTCAGGCGTTGTCGAGGGTGGGGATTCCTCCGCTCCCTCCGGTGCCGCGGGTGGTGTTCGTGTGTACGCACAACTCGGCTCGGTCGCAGTTGGCGGCGGCGATCTGGGCGCGGCGTAGCCATGTGCCGGCCGTGTCGGCGGGAACCCGGCCGGCGGAGCGTGTACATCCGCGGGCTGCGAGGATCGCGCGTCGGCGGGGGCTCGATCCGGACACGTGGCGGACGAGTCAGGTCAACGACGTGGTGAAGCCGGATGATCTGGTGATCGCGGTGTGCGACATCGCGTATGAGCATCTGCCGGCTGAGGCGCGGCCGCGAGTGCACTGGTCGGTGCCGGATCCGGCGCCGGCGGACACGGATGCGGCCTTCGAGGCTGCCTACGAAGAGATCGCCGGCCGGATCGAGCGGTTGGCGCCACTGGTTGCGCCGAGCAAGAAGATGGGGACGGGTAGATGACCGATGTCAGTGGGTTCCACCGGCAAGACTTGTCGATCGATCAGCACCTCGCGTTGCGTACGGCGGCGACGCGGTTGCGGGAGCGGTTCGCCGAGTTCTACGGCGCTGAGACTATCGAGCGGTTCCTGCATTCGAGCTACGACCAGTTCGCGACCGGCAGCACGGTCCCGAACTTCCTGCCATTGCTGGCTGAACGGTTCGCGCGGCAGCGGCTCACGGCGTTGGCGAAGGTCGAGGGGCATCACGACGACGGTCGGCCGGTCGTGCTGTTCCTGTGCGTGCACAACGCCGGGCGCAGTCAGATGGCGCTGGGGTTCTTCGAGCACCTGGCCGGCGATCAGGCGGTCGGCTGGTCGGGCGGTTCTGAGCCGGGCATCGAGGTGAACGAGGCCGCGGTCGCCGCGATGGCCGAGCGCGGCATCGACATCTCGGCGGAGTACCCGAAGCCGTGGACCGACGAGGTGGTTCGCGCCGCCGACGTCGTCGTGACGATGGGCTGCGGTGACGCGTGCCCGATCTTTCCCGGTAAGCGCTACGAGAACTGGGATCTGGACGATCCCGCCGGCTTGGAGGTGGCCGACATTCGCCCGATCCGTGACGAGATCGAGCGCCGCGTTCGCGGTCTGCTCGCCGAACTCGCCGTACCCGTGGTGAGCGGCCGGTGAACGCAACGCCACTGTGGCGACGGGCGGTTGCCGAAGGCCTCGGAACCGGTCTGCTGGTCACCGTCGTTGTCGGGTCCGGGATCGCCGCGGCGACGTTGTCACCGGACGATGTCGGGCTGCAGCTTCTCGAGAACTCGTTCGCGACCGCGCTCGGCCTGGCGGTGCTGATCTTGATGATCGGCCCGGTGTCGGGAGCACACTTCAACCCGGTGGTCTCGGTCGTTGACTGGTGGCTCGGCCGCCGCAGTGGCACCGGGCTGCCAGCGCGCGACCTGACCGCCTACGTCCCGGCACAGATCGGCGGCGCGGTTCTGGGCGCCGTACTGGCCAATCTGATGTACGGCGAGACGGCTGTCTCGTGGGCGACCACGCAGAGAGCGTCCGGCCATCTCTGGCTGGGTGAGGTCGTCGCGACGGCCGGGCTGATCGTTCTGATCTTCGCGCTGGCGGCGTCAGGCCGGGCCGTGCTCGCGCCGGCCGCGGTCGGTGCCTACATCGGGTCGGCGTACTGGTTCACGTCCTCGACGTCGTTCGCCAATCCGGCGGTCACGATCGGGCGGGCGTTCAGCGACACCTTCGCCGGGATCGCGCCGGCGTCTGTCCCGGGTTTCGTGATCGCCCAGCTCGCCGGAGCCGCTGTCGGAGTGGGCCTGCTGGCCCTGCTGTATCCGCGAGCCGCACAGGCTGCGGATGAGGTTGTCACCCCCAAGGAAGCTGGAGTTTCCCCGTGAGCAAGCCAAGTGTTCTGTTCGTCTGTGTGCACAACGCCGGCCGGTCGCAGATGGCCGCGGGCTGGTTGCGGCACCTGGCGGGTGACGCGGTCGAGGTCCGCTCGGCCGGTTCGGAGCCGAAGGACCAGATCAACCCGGTCGCGGTCGAGGCGATGCGGGAGGTCGGCATCGACATCACCGGCGCGGTCCCGCAGAAGCTCGAGTACGACGTCGCGCAGGGCAGCGATGTGATCGTCACGATGGGCTGCGGTGACGCGTGCCCGGTGTTCCCCGGCAAGCGGTACGAGGACTGGGAGCTCACCGACCCTGCCGGTCAGCCCATCGAGGTCGTCCGCCAGGTCCGCGACGAGATCCGCGCCCGCGTCGAGAAGCTCGTCGGCGAGCTGCAGGTCTCCTGACGCTCGACGGTCAGAGGCCGGCGACGAGTTCGCGGGCGGTGCGACCGGCGCCGATGAGGGTCGCCGAGGCGGGGCCTGTCCAGTCGCCGTACCCGATCAGCTGGAGGCGGGGCTCCTTGATCGCCTGCGTGCCGTGGGTCGGGATCAGGCCGTCGGGACCGCGCAGTCCGAGGCGGCTCAGGTGGCTGAGTGCCGGGCGGAAGCCGGTGCACCAGATGATCGTGTCGAACGTCGACTCGGTGCCGTCGGTCCAGCGCACCCCGTGGTCGACGAGCCGCGCAAAGGGCCGGCGCGCATGCAGGACGTCGCGGTCGCGGGCGTCACGCACGCTGTCGACCATGACGATGTCGCCGAGCCCCGCGACCCCGCCGGTGTCGGGCTCGCCGAGCTGGCGGGCCCGGTGCCGCCTGGTCGCGATCTCGAACAGCGCCCGGCCGTCGACGTCGTCGGGCAGGAATCCCGGCGGCCGGAGCGTCACCCACGTGGTTTCGGCGACCGTCGAGACTTCGGCCAGGATCTGTGCGGCCGAGTTGCCGCCGCCGACGATCAGCACCCGCTGACCGGCGAAGTCGGACGCGCGACGGTAGTCGGCGGTGTGCAGCTGGCGGCCGGCGAACGCTCCGGGGTACCTCGGCACGAAGGGTCTCGACCAGGTGCCGGTTGCCGAGATGACAAGCTCGGCCGACCAGTCGCCGTCGCTGGTGTGCACGACGAGGCTGTCGCCCGGACTCACCGACTCGACCGAGACGGAGCGTCGTACGTCGAGCTCGTAGCGCTCCTCGTACCGCGTGAGGTAGTCCACGACGTGTGCCGCCAGCGGGTAGCCACTGTCGCCGGTCCACGGCGGCATCATCCAGCCGGGCAGGGACGAGTACTGCGTGGGAGAGAACGTGCGCAGCGTCGGCCACATCCGGGCCCACGCGCCGCCGGCTGTCGCCGCCGCGTCCAGGATCACGAAGTCCCGGCCGGGAGTCAGGCCGGACCGCCTCAGGTAGAACCCGGTCGCGAGTCCGGCCTGGCCGCCGCCGATGACCACCGCCCGCACCTCGCGAGATGCTGTCCTCACGGCCGTCGTCAGGCGGTGGCGGCAGCGGGCACGGACAGCAAGGTGGACAGCCAGGTCAGACGCTCAGGCAGCGGCCAGTAGTAGACCCAGGTGCCGCGGCGCTCGCAGTCGACCAGACCGGCCTCGCGCAGCACCTTCAGGTGATGCGAGATCGTCGGGCCGCTCACCTCGAAGTGCGGCGTGATGTCGCAGACACACACCTCGTCGCCGGCCGAGGCGATGATCGACATCAGCCGCAGCCGGATCGGGTCCGCGAGCGCCTTGAAGACCGCGGCGCCGTCGGCAGCCTGCACCGGGTCGAGGGCAGCCTCGGAGATCGGCGTGCAGCAGGTGGTGAGAACCGGCAGCTCCTGTTTAGGCATGCGTCTATCTTGACTCCTGTCGAATCAAGAGGCAAGCTTCCTGATTAGACGAACTTCTAGACAGCACGGAGGATGATGGTGACAGAGCTGGTGACAGGGCCGGTGGTAGTCATCGGAGCGGGACCCGTGGGGCTCGCCGCGGCGGCGCACCTGGCCGAGCGCGGACTCGAGTTCCTGGTCCTGGAATCGGGGCCGACCGCGGCTGCGGCGATCGACGAGTGGCGGCACGTGAAGCTGTTCAGCCCGTGGCGCTATGACATCGACGGTGCCGCGCGCCGGCTGCTGGAGCAGGGCCTGTGGATCGAGCCGGACCTGGACGAGTTGCCGACCGGTGGCGCGCTGATCGACGAGTACCTGGCGCCGCTGGCGAAGACGCTGGGGGACAGGATCCGGTACGGCGCCGAGGTGGTCGCGGTGACCCGGGTCGGCTACGACCGCATCCGTACGGCGGGCCGCGAGACGGCGCCGTTCTTGGTGCGGTTGGCAGACGGGGACGAGGTCGTGGCGTCGGCCGTGATCGACGCGGCGGGGACGTGGCGCCGCCCGAACGTTCTCGGTGCGTCGGGTATCCCGGCACGGGGTGAGGACGAGGTCGCGGACGCGATCGTGCACGCGTTGCCGGACGTGTTCGGGCGCGACCGCGAGCGCTTCGTGGGCCGTCGTACGGCGGTTGTGGGTGCTGGTCACTCGGCGGCGACGACCCTGCTCGAGCTGGGTGAGCTGGCCGAGCACGAGCCGGGGACCGAGGTCGTCTGGGTCGTCCGGGGCACGGACCAGGCGCGGACCTACGGCGGCGGGGACGCCGACGAACTGCCGGCGCGCGGAGCGCTCGGCGCCCGGCTGAAGCGGCTGGTGCAGTCGGGCCGGGTCGAGCTGGTGAGCAGTTTCCGGACCGAGTCGATGGCGCGTACGGCGGACGGCCGGATCGTGCTGACGGCCGGCGGCCAGCAGGTGATCGCGGACACGGTGGTGAACTCGACCGGGTTCCGGCCGGACCACGACATGGTCGGTGAGCTGCGGCTGGACCTGGACCCGATCCTGGGCTCGACCCGGGCGCTCGCGCCGCTGATCGACCCGAACAAGCACTCCTGTGGAACGGTTCCGCCGCACGGCGTGGACGAGCTGGCACACCCCGAGCCGGGGTACTACGCGGTCGGTGCGAAGTCCTACGGCCGGGCGCCGACGTTCCTGCTGGCGACCGGCTACGAGCAGGCGCGTTCGGTCGTGGCGGCGCTGGCCGGTGACTGGGAGGCCGCGCGTGACGTTCAGCTGAACCTGCCGGAGACCGGTGTTTGCTCGTCGAACCTGGCGTACGGGGATTCGGCCGACGAGGCTGCGGGTGGGTGCTGCGGCCCGGCGCCGGTCAGCGTCGAGGTGCCGGTGAGCCGTGGCCTGGCGACCGGGATCAGCGGTGGTCTCCTCACCGTCATCGAGGCCGAACCGGCCACGCAGTCGGGTTGCTGCAACTGATGACCGCGAGTCCGGGGCTGACCACTCGCGCGGTGGTCAGCCCCGGACGGCTGGTCGGTGCGCTCGCTGTCACGCAGACCGTCGGGTACGGCGTTCTGTACTACGCCTTCAGCGTGATCCTCGGCCCGATGAGCGCCGACCTCGGGATCTCGCACACGACAGCCGCGGGCGCGCTGACGGTGGCGGTGCTGGTGTCGGGCCTGTTGTCGATTCCGGTCGGGCGCCGGCTTGACGCCCGTGGCGGTCACGGGTTGATGACGGCGGGATCCGTGGTCGGCTCGGTGGCGGTGCTCGGCTGGTCGCAGGTGCACGACGCCGTTCAGCTGTACGGCGTCTTCGTGGTCGTCGGTGTGGCGTCGGCGATGGTGCTGTACGAGCCTGCGTTCGCGGTGGTCGTGGCGGTCACGGAGCCCGCGCGGCGGGCCAAGGCGTTGCTGGGGATCACGGTGGTCGCGGGATTCGCGAGTTCGATCTTCATCCCGCTGACCGGGCAGCTGGTGGACCGGATCGAGTGGCGGCCGGCGCTCGTCGTACTGACTGTTCTGTTGGCGGCGCTGACGATCCCACTGCACGGCATCGGGCTGCGGCGTGCCTCGACTGCTGCTCATCACGCACGACGACGCCGCGGGTCGCCGGCCTGGGTGCTGCGGGACCCGGCATTCTGGTTGCTCGCCGCAACCTTCGTGCTTCACGGTGCGGCACTGGCGGTCATCGCCGTACATCTCGTGCAGTATCTGATCAGCCTCGGTCACCCGGCCGTCGTCGCGGCGACACTGGCCGGGTTGCTCGGCCTGCTGTCGGTGACCGGCCGGGTCGTTACCACGGTCTCCACGAGATGGTTGCCCATGGCGACGATCGTCGGTCTCGTCCTCGTCGGTCAGGGGGTAGCGATGTCGCTGCTGCCTGTTGTGGGAGGGTCTTTGCCGGGCGCGGTGGCGTGCCTGGTCCTGTTCGGGCTCGGCTTCGGCGTCGCCTCGATCGCCACCCCGGCGCTCCTGCTGGAAAGGTACGGCGCGACCGGCTTCGGGACGGTCGCGGGCACGCTGGCCGCGCCGATCCTCATCGCGAAGGCCGCCGCGCCACTGGGCGGCGCGCTCCTGGCGGCGTCGCTCGGCTACCGGACGCTCGTTGTCCTGGTCGCGGCAGCCTGCGCCGGCGCAGGTCTGCTGCTGTTCGCCGTACAACGGATGCGTACCGTGGCGCCGTCAGCTCGCCGGTGACGAGCACCCGTCGAGGAGACCGAGCTCAGCCGCGGCCGCGTGCGGTGGCGCGGACGACGTACTTCGCGTCGCGGGAGACGCCGCGCAGCGTGTTCGACGAGAACGAGCGCTGGAACTCGATGCCGAGGTAGGCCAGTCCGCGGTGGGTCAGCGAAATGCCGCGCTTGTGGAGCGGCATGCCAGTGTCGTCGAGGGCACCGAGGTCCTTGAGGTAGGCGACGTCGGGGCGGTAGCCGGTGGCGAAGATGACGGCGTCGACCTGCTCACGGGAGCCGTCCGCCCACTCCACCTGGTCGCCGTGGAAGCGGGTGAACATCGGTCGCTGGTCCAGCAGTCCGGCCTTCAGGGCGTTGCTGTAGATGCCGGTGTCGAAGACCGGCGTGCCTTTGATCAGCCGCTTCAGCACCGAGGGCGGCAGGAGGTCAAGTCGCAGCGTGTGCAGCCAGTAGTGCATGTCGCGGCCGCCGCGGATCTGGGGGACGAACTGGACGGGACGCCGTACGGCGAGGCTCACGGTGGCGACCTCGGCGAGTTCGTAGGCGACCTGGATCGCGGAGTTCCCGGCGCCGACCACGACGACGCGCTGGCCGGCGTACTGCTTGGGGCTGCGGTAGTCCGCGACATGGAGAAGCTTGCCGGTGAACTCGCCGGGGATGTCCGGGATGTAGGGATTGGTGAACGAACCGGTCGCGCAGATCACCGCGCCGGCCCGGAAGTGCGTGCCCGCGTCCGTGCGGACGACGAAGCCGGTGCTGTCCTGCTCGGCGGTGGTGACCCGGGTGTTCGTGTGGATCTCGGCGTCGAGACCAGCGGCGAGCCGGTCGAGATACGCCACGACCTCGTCCCTGGTCGGATAGCGATCCGGCGCACCGGGGAAGGGTGCGCCCGGGAAGCCGCTGTAGCGCGCGGGGGAGAACAGCGTCAGGCTGTCGTAGTACTGCGGCCAGGACCCGACCGTCCGCTCGCCGGCCTCCAGCAGCACCGGCCGCAGCCCCGCGTCGCGCGCCGCGAACGCCCCGGCCAGTCCCGATTGCCCACCGCCGATGATCACCACGGAGTCGTTTCTCATGACGCCAACATATCGTAATATCGCGATATGGCGAAATGACGATACTGGCTACACTGCCGTGTATGGCGCAGCGATCAGATCTGGAGGAGCCGGCGGGCCTCCCGGCCGAGCTGCGCGCCGCCACGCACGACTTCCTCAAGGCCCTGTCGAGCCCGACCCGCCAGCGGATCATGCTCCTGTTCGCCCGGGGCGCCGAACTCTCGGTCAACGAGGTCGCCGCGCAAGCCGGCATCGGCCAGTCGACCGCTTCCCAGCAACTCGACATCCTCCGCCGCGGCGGCATCGTCACCTCCCGCCGCGACGGCAAGACCGTCCTCTACCGAGCCGACCGAGAAGGCGCCGCCGAAGCCCTCGCCGACCTCCAGACCTACCTGAAGGGCTGCTGCTGACTCATTCGCCGAGCGTGAGCTGACGGCGGTGGAAGTCGTAGTGCTGGGTCGGGAAGTGGTACACGTCGGCCAGCGTCATGTACTCCTTGAAGAACGGGTCCCACCGGGTCGGGTAGTGCATGCCGCGGGCCAGGTCGGCGTCGGTCTCGGCTTCCAGGCGACGATGGAGCTTGTCGACGACATGGTCGAACATCACCACCATCCGAGCCGGGCTGACCGTGTGACCGGCGGCGTACGAACCGAGGTAGTTCACCTCGTCGAACGGCCGGGTCGCGGCATTCAGCAACCGCGCGTAGGCGCGACTGGCGCGGCGCGGCAGCCGCCCGAAGACGCGAACAAGCCCGAGTAGCGCACGGATGATGAGAAATCCCAGCAGCATGTGAAACAGCAACTGCCGGTTGTCCCATCGCGTCCCGTTCGACGGCCTGCGCAGTACGTCGTCATCGGCCGCCTCCACCAGCTGCCTGAAGTCCGCACGAACCCGCTCGAGCTCGTCGTGAACCAACTGCCTGTTCATACCTCAATGATCCGCGCCTGCGCGAAGAGCGCCAGAGGTCCCTCACCGTCGCGCACCGACCGCCGCGAGGCTGGAAGAGGGTGGGGGAGTGGAGGAGGCCCACGCGTGCTACGTGCAGCGCAACGGTGAAGGTTCTGGCGTACGCTCGCAGGTAGGTGTTTCCCATGCAGCGGTCAACCCGATCCACCCGCGTCCGACGTCGTCGGTTGGACCGTACCTCGGGGTACGGCGCCGGGTACGGCTGTGAGTGGTTGCTGATCGGGAACAGCCGGGAGTGGGTCTGTCGCCAGGCGGGCGGGCGGACCCTGGAGTTGGGTGCCGGCACGGGACTCAACCTTCGGTGGTACCCGGCTGACGCCGAAGTGGTTGCGGTGGACATCGATCGTGAGCGTCTCGAGATCTCGGCGGAACGTGTTCAGGAGCTGGGTCGGGCGGTTCGGCTGGCTGTCGCTGACGGTCAGCGGCTCCCGTTCGGTCAGGACTCGTTCGACACCGTGGTCTGCACCTTGGCCATCTGTGATGTCGATGACCGCACAGCCACTCTGGCCGAGGCCTATCGCGTGGTTCGGCCAGGTGGCTCGCTGATACTGCTCGACCACTTCGAGAAGCGCTGGCGACGCGGCCGACCGGCGACGCTCGGCGAACAAGTCGGCTTCAACCTGGTGGCGCGTGAGCGTCTGTGGGCCGGGTACTTCGAACGCGTCCGGCTGCAAAAGCCGGGTAGTCGTGACTAGACCGAAGACGACCTACTCCTGGGATGGGTCTCGTACATCCGGGCGGCGACGACGAGACCTGAGGCAGCGGTCAGCGCCGCGACCGTCCAGACAGCAGCTGAGATGCCCCAGAGGTCGGCGATGACGCCGGCGAGGAGAGCACCGGCGGCGAATCCACCGTCACGCCACAAGCGGTAAACGCCGACCGACCGGGCGCGCCAGGTCGGTGCGGCGACGTCCCCGATCGTTGCGAGCAGCGTCGGATAGACAGCCGCCGTTCCGAGGCCGAGCGCAGTCACTGCGACCAGCCAGCCCACGAAATCGGTGCTGGCAGCAACCAAAGCGAGCGCTGCGGCTTGCAGCAGCATTCCGCCGGCGATGAGCCACTTCCGGCCGATTCGGTCCGAGAGTGGTCCGGTGGCGAGTTGGCCGAGGCCCCAGACCGCTGGGTAGAGCGCGCCGAGCAGCCCGATGTCGGCCAGGCCCAAGCCGTGGGCGGCGAACAGGATCGGAAAGAGCCCCCACGCCAGGCCGTCGTTGAGGTTGTTGACCAGACCGGCCTGGGACGCCGAGGACATGGCGGGTTCGGTGAAGCTGGTCCGAGTGAAGACCTCGCGGGTTGTGAGGCCGTGGTGGGTGGTGCCGGCTTCGTGGTGCGCGTGCGCGCGGGTCTCACGGACGACGAAGGTCGAGAGTCCGAGGCCGAGTGCGGCGTAGGCGATGCCGAGGAGGAACGGCGCCGGTCGCAGTCCGTACGCGTCGGCGAGGTAGCCGGTGGCCATCGCGGTCCCGGCGACGGCGACGTACCCTGCCGCTTCGTTGAGACCCATGGCGAGGCCGCGGCGGGCGGGTCCGGCCAGGTCGATCTTCATGATCACGGTGGTCGACCAGGTGAGTCCCTGGTTGACGCCGAGCAGCACGTTGGCGGCGATCACCCAGCCCCAGTTCGGCGCCCAGATGAGCAACAGCGGGACGGGGATGCCGATGAGCCAGCCGGCCACGAGGACGGGTTTGCGGCCGAAGCGGTCCGACCAGGTGCCGGCGAAGAAGTTGGTGATCGCCTTGACGAGGCCGAAGGCGAGGATGAAGGTCAGTGCCCCGGTGTACGCGGTGAGCTGGAACGTCTGCTCGGCCAGCAACGGCAGCACGACCCGTTCCTGGCCGAGCATGCCGCCGACGAGCGCGTTCGCCGCGACCAGCAGGCCGAACTGGCCGAGGTTGGCCCGCAACCCGAGTTCGGGAACCTTGGTGATCATGCGAGTGATCTGCCGGTCGCTGCCGTCCAGTCGTCCACGCCACCTTCGAGAACCCGCACGCCCGCGTGGCCGTGACGGCGCAGGATGCTCGCGGCGGTCATCGCACGTTCTCCGTGACCGCACATGACCACGAGGGGTTCGTCAGGCATCTCAGCCACGTGGTCCGGCAAATCGCCCAGCTCGACGTGCAGGGCGTCCGGGAGATGGCCGTTGTAGAACTCGTTGTCCTGACGCACATCCAGCACCCGGCTGCTGCCGATCTCGCTCGCGCTGAGCAGTGGTGTCTGAGTGGTGGGGCCATCCCAGGCCGTCATCCCGCCGGACAGTTCGCCGACGGGTGCTTCGTACCCGATCTTGACGGCCTGCCAGACGAGCTCGGCCAGGTCCTGGTCCGGGCGGCGGATGACGACGTACGGCGTCGAGGGCTTCAGGAGCCAGCCGAGCCAGGACACGAACTGGGCTCTGAGCGGGATGGAGAGCGCCCCCGGGATGTGTCCGGCCGCGAAGTCTCGCACCGGACGGACGTCGACCACCAGTGCGCCGAGGTGGGCGAGCTTGGCGACGCGCGCCGCGTCGAGACCGGGCACGGTCGGTGCTCCGGCGACCGCACGACCGGTTCGGTTCTCTTCGGGCAGGTCGAGGAAGTACGGCGGGAAGCTGCCGAGCCCGCCGAGGAGTTCCTTGACGAACGTCTCCTCGTCGGGCGCGGCCAGCAGCGGGTTGCTGGACCGCTCTCGGCCGATGGTGGTGGTTCGTTCGTCGTTGCCTGGAGCGGAGCAGAACGAGCCGGCGCCATGGGTCGGCCAGACAGGCGTCTCATCGGGTAGTTCGAGGAGCCGTCGTAGCGATCGGTACTGAGCGCGGCTGAGCGCCTCGGTCTTCTCGCTGCCCGCGAGATCGGTCCGGGCTGCGCCGCCGACGATCAGTGACCCGCCGCTGAACACGCCGAGCGGTTTCGAGCCGTCGAGCACTTCGAAGGCGAGGTGTTCGCCGGTGTGGCCAGGAGTGGCAAGAGCCCGCAGGGTCAGCCCGCCGAGATCGACTTCATCTCCGTCGCTCAGACCGACGTGGTCGAAGGTCCGCTGCCCGGCCGCCGACGCCAGGACCTGGGCGCCGTCGGTCTCGGCGAGTTGCAGAGCGCCGGAGAGGAAATCGGCATGGAGATGGGTGTCGGCCGCGAAAGCGATCGTGAGGCCCCGTCGCTCAGCCTCGGCTCGGACTGCCCGGAGGTCGAGCGACGCGTCGACGGCGAGCGCCCGCCGATCACCGAGGTCGACCAGGTACGCCGAGTTGCCGAGCCCCTTGTCGACGACCGGCGCGAGCATCTTGTCCGCACCATCACTCACTCCTACACTATTCCATGAATATCTGGAGGAATGTCAATGGGTGATGCGACGCGCAAGGCGGAGCTGTTCGAGGAGTTCGCGAAGGTCGGCAAGGCGCTGGCCAACGCCAAGCGGCTGGAGCTGCTCGATCTGCTGGCGCAGGGAGAGCGGCCGGTCGAACTGCTGGCCGGCCGCGCCGGTCTCGGGCTCACCACCGCGTCGAATCACCTGCAGGTTCTTCGGCACGCCGGCTTGGTGGCGACCCGCAAAGAGGGCACGAAGGTCTTCTACCGGCTCGCCGGCGCCGATGTGGCTGAGCTCTGGTCACAGGTTCGAGGTGTCGCGACGGCGCATGTTGCCGGAGTCAACCGCGCCGCGGTTGCCTATCTGGGCGATGACGACACCGACGAGCTGACCCGGGACGAGTTGCTGCTGCGCCTGGAAACAGGGGACGTCACGCTGATCGACGTACGGCCCGTCGAGGAGTACGCCGCCGGCCATATCCCCGGCGCTGTGTCGATCCCGGTCGAGGAGTTGACGGAGCGGCTTGCATCACTGCCTGCCGACCTGACCATCGTCGCGTACTGCCGGGGTGCGTACTGCGTGCTCGCCCATGAGGCGGTGCGGGCGCTGACCGACTCAGGTCGCCGGGCGGTCCGGCTGGCCGATGGCATGCTCGAGTGGCGCCTGGCGGACTTGCCCGTCGCCGTCTGAGTGTCAGTAAGGGGGACGGAGGATGGGAATCGACGAGATGCTGGCGGAGGCTCGCGCCCGCCTGGTGCGCCTCGAGCCGGCGGCAGCGTGGATCGCGGCGCAGAAGCGTGATGCGGTTCTGGTGGACACCCGCCCGGAGTTCCAGCGACGCGCGGGCGGTGAGCTGCCGGACGCGATCGTGATCGAGCGGAACCACTTGGAGTGGCGCCTCGATCCGGCCAGTCCCGGGCGCATCCCCGAGGCCGTCGACACCTCGGTCCGGTGGATCATCGTGTGCGATGCCGGTTATGCCTCGAGCCTGGCGGCGGACTCCCTGCGCCGACTTGGACTGAGTCGCAGTACCGACGTCATCGGCGGCTTCCAGGCGTGGGTCGCCGCCGGCCTACCGGTGCTGACTCCAGCTGGACCCCGGATGCCCCGCGGACCAGGCCAGGACGCCGAGGCGGGCCGCTAGGCCAGATCGAGCCGGGCGGTTCGCCAGAGTCCGGCGGTGATGACGGCCGCGCCGTAAGCGGCGAGCATCAGCCCTCCCTTATCGCGGTCGAGGCGGTGGTCGCCTGGCTCGATGCCGGCCGGCCCGACCCGGACACCGCCGGTGACACCATCGGGCAGGTGATCGGCGCGGCGGTGATGGCGATCGCTCGAGACTCCCGTGATCGTTGAGGTAGTGGACGGTCTCTGAGCGGTATTCGTCAACGTAGCGAGAGCTCGCTTCGTGCCCGAGCGCAGACGAGGAGGACGAGATGGCGTCGATCGTGTCTCAGGTGGACATCGAGCGTTCACCGCAGGAGGTATTCGACTACGTGACCGATCCGGCGAGGTTCGCCGAGTGGCAGGAGAATGTGGCCGGCGGTCACATGGACGAAGGGCCCACCGCCGTCGGTTCGAAGTGCATGACCACGCGCCGGATCGGTGGCTCCGAGCGGGAGTTCACGTCTGAGGTGACCGTGCTGGATCCGCCGCGGGCCTGGGCCGTGCATGGCGTCGACGGCCCGATCAGGTCTCGCGTGAACGTCACTGTCGAGCCGGTCGACGGACGAAAGGGGAGCAAGGTCACCATCGATCTGGACTTCGAAGGCCACGGCATCGGCAAGATCCTGGTTCCGCTGCTGGTCCGTCCCCAGTCCCGCAAGGAGATGCAGCGCAACATGGCCCGCCTCAAGGCCCGCCTCGAGTCCGCAGGGTAGTCGTCGGCACGTCGCCGTACCGGTTCTCAGGATCACACTGGGCTTGTGACGACGTTTGCTGGTGGGGTGGGGGTTGGGTCAGGTCTCGTTGGGGTGGGTGAAGAGTTGGAGGAAGCGTAGGAAGACGTTGAGGATGTCGAGGAGGATCGAGGCGGCGAGGAGGGGGGCCGAGTCTGTTTCCGGGGAGCCTCGTAGGTCCGATCAGCGCCCAGGAGCCGAGCCTTCCGATGACCGACAGGTCCCGCTTCGTCGCATAGCCTGCGGCGCCGAAGCCGGTGACGAACCAGGCGGTCGCAGCGGTGGCCTGCCACAAGGTCGGCGGGTTCGCGCTCGCGTAGTACGCGAGTATCGGTGCAACGGCCGGGCCCGTCAGCAGGCCGAAGGCGCCCAGCAAGCCAACTGTCAGCTCGACGGATTTGCGGACGTCGAACTGCATGCCGATGAGGCATCCGAGGGCGGCGAGGAAGGCGACGATTCCCCGGTTGCCGTGGAGATCCCGGCTGACGTCCGCGCCGAGTGCGAACAGCGCGGCGGTGCCGGCGGCGTACTGTGTGGTCTGGACGAACAGCGTGTGGGTGCGGTCTCGTTCGGTGGCTCCGGGCGGGGGGAGAGGTCAAGGACTCATTTATTGCCGGTCCTTCTCTCAGTGGCGCCGGGATGGGCCGACGCGGCGGTGCGGGCTCGGTAGTGGCCGTCGTAGCGGGTGCCGGCACGGTCGGTGAAGCGGAGTCCGGCGATGATTCCGTCCTCGACGATCCAGTGGAGGGCGTAGTCGGCCCGGTAGTCGGGTGGCCAGAAGGATCCGAAGCGGCCCTCTTCGTCGACATACCACTCGCCTCGCGTCGGTCGTCCGTTCTCGACGTACGTCGTTCCGCCGACGGCGTCGAAGATCTGCGTCGCGCCGTTGGGGTAGACGAGTTCGCCGGCCGTCAACGCTCGCAGCATGAGGTCAGGTGCAACCTCGTCACCGTCGGCGACGATGACGTCATCCAGCCCGCGCATGGGTCACGGGTTCCTGACGGCGGAGACCTCGATCTCCAAGGTGACCTTCTCGGAGACCAGTACGCCGCCGCCTTCCAGCGCCGCGTTCCAGGTCACGCCGAAGTCCTTGCGGTTGATGACGGTCGAGCCTTCCAGGCCGACGCGCCGGTTGCCGTACGGGTCCACGGCGGTGCCGGTGTACTCGAAGTCGATGCCGACCGGCCTGGTGACGCCGCGGATCGTGAGGTCGCCGATCATCCGGAAGGTGCTGTCGTCGAGCTGCTCGACGCTGGTCGACGCGAAGGTGATCTCGGGGTGGGTGTTCATGTCGACGAAGTCGTTGCTGCGCAGATGGTCGTCACGCTGCCTGTTGCGCGTGTCGATGCTCTTGGCGTCGATCGTCACGCGCGCTGACGAGTTGGCTGGGTTCGCTCCGTCGATGTAGGCAGTGCCCTCCCACTGGTTGAACGCTCCGCGGACCTTCGTCACCATCGCGTGCCTGGCAACGAACCCGACGCGGCTGTGTGCGGTGTCGATGGTGTATTCGCCGGTGAGCTCGGCTGTTGCGGTCGCCATGCTGCTCTCCTCCTTGCAATCGGCTGAGTCTCAGCGTGGCCTCGGCGGACCGGTGATCGCGCCCGGGATCGGTACTGGCCCGGCCACGGGGCCCGGTAGGCCGGGGTGCCAGGGGCGGAGCCAGGGGCCGTCACCGGTTCGCCATCAACGGGCCGGCGGAGATGGTGGCCCTACTGTCGATCGAGAGTGGGGTCACCATGAAGTCCACGAGCGTAGATCCACCGGCGCCGGCCGCGTCGGCAGTGAGCGCCAAGGCGAGAATGCCTGGCTCGGCGCTGCCTATCGCGTTGTTCTCGATCCCGTTGGGTCTCGCTGGGCTCGGTGGAGTGTGGGAAGCGGCGACGCGGCATCTGGGCGTCTCGGCCGCTCCCGCTGACCTGGCCTACGCAGCCTCCGCCGTCGTCTGGGCGACCTTCACCGGCATATACGTCATCGGTGCGGTTCGCCAGGACTCGGGCGGGTTCAGGGTCGACCTGCGGCATCCGTTGTTCGGCCCGCTGACGGCGTACATCCCGGTGATCGCGATCCTGCTGGTCGCGCACTACGCTCCGAGCCTCGGCGATGCTGCGCTCTGGCTCGTCTGCGTGGCCGTGGTCGCGCTGGCGATCAACGCCGCCGCGCTGGTGGCTCATTGGCTGGGTGCACCGCTGGAGCAGGACGCGATGCATCCGGGCTACTTCCTGCCGGTGGTGGCGGGCCCGTTCATCGCGAGCATCGGTCTGGCCGCCGTCGGCAGCCGCTCCGCGGCGATTGCCGTCTTCGGCGTCGGGACGTACTTCTGGCTGCTGCTGGGCGCGGTCATCACCAGCCGGCTGTTCTTCGGTACGCCGCTTGCGCAGCCCTTCAAGCCGGTGCTGTCCATCCTGCTGTCGCCGCCAGGAACAGCCAGCCTGGCGTGGTTCATGATCACTGAGGGCGAGATCGACCACTTGCAGGGGGCGATCGGCGGTGTCACCTTGTTCACCCTGCTGGTGCAGCTCTTCTTCCTTCCCGACTATCTGCGCCTGCCGTTCAGCTCCCAGCACTGGGTCTTCACGTTCCCGCTCGCGGTCCTGGGCAACGCCGGCGTCCGGTGGGCTGCCGGGCTCGAGTTCGACGGCTGGAAGGTGGTCGCCTGGGCGGTCCTGACAATCTCGACGGCGTCCATCCTCGCCATTCTCGGCGGTAGCCTGCGTGACTTCGTGCGAGGCCTCGTGAGCCGGCGAACGAGCGTGCAGTCAGGGAGTGGGTGACCTGTCTTCGGCGGGAACGACCGGTTCGCCGCCGGTGACGAAGGCTTCGCGCGGCCGTTGTACGGCGGCCAGCGAGAGGATGTCCCGGCCACACAGGGCCGCGGTCAGCCAGACCGAGAAGACCCGGATCTTGCGCTCCCAGCTGGGTACGGCGAGTACGTGGTAGCCGCGGTGCATCAGCCAGGCGGGAAGGCCGGTGATGACGAGGCGCCGGTACTGGAAGATGCCGCGGCCGATGCCGAGCGTCGCGACAGCGCCAAGGCTGTGGTGCAGGTACTTCTTCGGCTTCTTGCCCTTCAGCGTGGCCGCGATGTTGCGCGCGAGGAGCTTCCCTTGGCGATAGGCGTGCTGAGCGTTGGGTACCGCGAGCGCACCCTGCACCGGCGATGCGAGGTCGGGTACGGCGGCGTCGTCACCGGCGGCCCAGGCGTCGGGCACGGGGTCGTCGTCGGTTCCGACCCGGAGATCGGGACGCACCACGACCAGGCCGCGGCGGTCGACGGGCAGATCGGTGTGCCTGCCGATGACGGGATTGACGCCGTTCCCGGTCGCCCACACGATCAGTTCCGAGTCGAACTCCTCGCCGGTGGACAGTACGACGTGCCCATCGACCGTTGAGGTCACCTGCGTGTTCAGATGGACGTGGGCGCCGCGCCGTTCCAGTGAACGAACCACCCAGCGTCCCGGCCCGTCGGTGACTTCGGGCAGGATCCGACCGGTCGCCTCGACGAGGTGGAACTGCAATTCCTCACGCCTGATCTCCGGGTAGCGTTTCAGCAGCGCGGTCGCGAGTGACAGGAGTTCGCCGAAGCCCTCGACTCCGGTGAAGCCGCCGCCGACGAACGTGACAGTGAGCAGCTTGCGGCGACGTGGACCGGGGGCCAGTCCGGCGGCCAGGTCGAACGCGGTGAGGAGCTTGTCCCGGATCGCGACCGCTTCCTCGACGTTCTTCAGGCCGATGGCCTGCTCGGCGATACCCGGTACGGCGAACTTCCTGGTGACGGCGCCCGCGGTGACGACGATGACGTCGTACCCGAGATCCAGGCGGTGACCGTCGTTGTGCCTGACGGTGACCACCCGATGCGCGTGGTCGATTGCCGTGACCATGCCGGCGACCAGGCGGGTGCGGCGTAAATGGCGTCGATGGGACACGCCTGCGTGGCGCGCTTCGATTGAGCCGGCCAGGACCTCGGGGAGGAACGGCTGGTAGGTCATGTACGGCCGGCGGTCGACGAGCGTCACCTCGGCGTCGCCCGATCGGAGCTTCTTCTCGAGCTTCCAGGCTGTGTAGAAGCCGGCGTACCCGCCGCCGACGATGAGGATCCTAGGCATGATGTCCTCCGTGTGATGCTGTCGGGGCGCGGTGCGCCAGCGCCGCCCGCAGGCGCGCGTGTCCGCGGTGCAGCCGGCTGCCGACCGTGCCGCGTTTGATGTCGAGAACGGTTGCGATCTCCTGATTGCTCAGCCCGTCGATGTCGCGGAGCAGGACCGCGACGCGGTACTGCGTCGGCAGATCGGCCAGGGCGGCACGGATGTCGTTGTCGACGATTCGATCCGTGAGCAGCTCGTCCGGACCAGGTTGCCCGGACGGACGCTCGTCGACGACGTCCTGACCAAGCTGGTGCAGCCGGAGCTGCCGGTTGCGGCGTGTTTGGGAGCGGAACAGGTTCACCGTGATCCGGTAGAGCCAGCCGTCGAAGTTCTGCGGCGTGTACGTCGCGAGGTTGCGGAAGACCTGGACGAAGACGTCCTGTGTGAGGTCGCAGGCGTCGTGGCGATTGCGGGTCAGGCCGCAGGCGATCCGGTAGACTTGGGCGAAGTGATCCCGCACCAGGTCGTCCCATGGTGTGTTCGCGTCCACCGGCGTCTTGATCATCGGGCACCGCCGACAGAACTTGCCCGGCGAACGAGGAGCGGGCCGGAGCGTGCGTGCACGAACGTGATGGGCGCCGGGACGGTTTCGAGTAGCCGGCGGATCGCGGATCTCGATCGCCACCTGGCGACCCGTGTCTCGGGAACAGGCAGCACGACGAGCGCAGCGGCCCGAGAAGTGTGCGTGAGAAGGGACCCTCGCGGACCGGTCAGGGGTTCTCGTCGTACGTCGACGTCGGCGAATGCTTGCAGATGTGGTGCCAGCAGCTCGTCGAGGCTGGTGCCGCTCGGTGAGTTCTTGCCGGTCACATCCGCAAGCACTGTCACGCCGATTCCACGTTGGTGGGCGGCGTTGAACGCCGTTCCAAGGACTGCCCATGCGGCGGTTGGGGTGAGGTACGAGGGTGCCACGGCGACCACGCGGCCAGCGGCGCACCCGCTGAGTGGTCGCACGGCGAAGCCGATCACCGCGACCGGGCCTCGGGATCGCGCGGTGACCTGGAGGATCAGCGACCTGCTCCAGCCGTGAAGTGGCCGGCAGTTCGCCTCGCGTCCCAGTACGACGAGATCCGCCTTGTCGCCTTCGAGCGCGATCGTGCGTGCGGGGTCGCCTGCGCTGATGCGTGTGGCGATCGACAGGTGTGGCGCGACGCGGCGGGCGTGCTCGGCGGCCTGGTCGACGAAGAGCCGCGCGGCGTCGTAGGGGCCACCGTCGCCCGGTCCGACGTACTCAAGGCCGAACGGGTCGAAGGGGATCACGTGCAGCAGGTGGAGGCTGGCGTGGCGGGCCGAGGCCTCGGCGGCAGCCCAGGCGACGGCATCGAGACCGTCCGCCAGGCTGCCGACGGCGGCCAGGACAACGGGGCCCGTTCGACGTACTCCGCTCCGCGAGACCTTCGGGTCGTACACGTGTGGCTCCCTACCCGGCGCCCTGCAGATACGGCGCCAGAAAGCTGCGCAGGATCTCGAGCATCTGCGCCGGAGCCTGCTCGGCAAGCCAGTGGCCGGCGCCGGCGATGACTGCTCCCTGTACGTCGCTCGCGGCGGGCCTGATGCCCGCGGCCGCGGCCGGACCCCAGCTGTTCTCGCCGCCGATCCCGAGGACTGGGAGCGTCAGCGGTGTCTTCTGGCGCTCCATGTTCTGCGCGAGGTGGGCGTCCCAGGCACGGTAGAGGCCGAAGCTGGCTCGCAGCGCGTTCCGGTCGCGGTTGTACAGGCTGACGTAGTAGTCGATGGCATGGTCCGGGAGCGTGGCGCCGCCGCCTTGGATGGCGAACTCGTAGCGGTAGAAGGCGTTGGCGTTGGTTCGGACCATGTCCACGATCAGTTCGTCGTCGACCCGGTTGAACGGGATGTGCCACAGCCTGTTGTTGAGGAACTCGGGAAGGAACAACGGCGGCGCGGGATGTTCTGGATCCTCCACGCCGGGCGGTCCGGGGATCTCGGCGACGACCAGCCGGCTGACCCGGTCGCGGTGGTCGGCGGCCAGCGCGTAGCCGATGATGTAGCCGGTGTCGTGGCCGACGACGGCGAAACGGTCGTGGCCGAGTGCGGTCATCAGCGCGGCCAGGTCATCGGCCAGCGTGGCCGTGTCGTAGCCGTCGGATGCCTTCTCGGACAGGCCGATCCCGCGCTGGTCGACGGCGATGACGGTGAAGTCACGCGCGAGTGCCGGCATGAGGAATCGCCAGGCGTACCAGTTCTCGGGCCACCCGTGGACCAGCAGCAGAGGCGGACCGCCGCCGCCGATGACCACGTGCTGACGGATCCCGTTGGCCTCGACGAAGCGGCTCGTGAATGTCCTCGTGAAGCCGGACGGAAGCCTCGGGGCCGTGGACACCGAGCCGATGCTGCCTCGGGTTCGCTGCGGTACCGCAGACGCGGTGGACGTCGCCAACCCGCCGAACAGCGAAACGCCGGTAGCGGCCGCTGCCGCGCCGACGAATCCCCGGCGGGAGAACGGGTGCCGAGGCGCCGACCACTGGTCGTCGACGACGTCGTCTGGTGGTTCCGGGGGAGAGGCAGTCATCAGGGGACTCCTTCGAAAGGGACAGATGCGCTGTGATCTGTCGACTCCACCGAGACTGGCCGCCCGCGCCCGTCCGGTGCGCCAGTGACGTTCCCTGGTCCCCTCCCTGGTCCGGGCTGCCGGCCCTGCGCCTACGGCGACCAGGGTTGCCACCAGGGCTTGACCCGGGTGCGTGCCGCGCCCAGGGGCGGCGATCGTGAAACCGCAACCTCTCGACCCCCGATCCGGAGGATCCCGCGATGGCCATCTTCTCGGCTGGTTTCACCGGTCGCCCCGAGCGCGGCGCCGGGAAGTCCGGCATTCCACCAGGGCAGTACGTCACGCGTGAGTTCCCGGTGCTGTCGGCCGGCCCTACACCGCTGGTATCGCTCGACGCGTGGCGGCTGGACGTCACCGGCGATCACGGGACCGCGCGGAGCTGGACCTGGGACGAGTTCCGTGAGCTCGACGCCGAGGAGGTCACGGTCAACCTGCACTGCGTGACCAGATGGAGCAAGCTCGGCACCACCTGGACCGGCGTACCCGTCGACACGTTGCTCGCGGAGCTGGAAGTGGACAGCGAGTTCGTGCTCGCCTCGTCGTACGGCGGGTACACGACCAATCTGCCGCTCGTCGACCTGCTCGACGGCAAGGCCTGGGTGGTGTTCGAGTACGAAGGCCGGACGATCGACCCCGAGCACGGCGGTCCCGCCCGCCTGCTCGTCCCGCACCTGTACCTGTGGAAGAGCGCGAAATGGCTGCGCGGCCTCCGGCTGCAGGCACGCGACGAGGCGGGATTCTGGGAGCGGCTCGGCTACCACAACTACGGCGATCCGTGGCGGGAGCAACGACATTGGGACGACTGACCTGGCAGCGCGCCAGGGTGGTCGGCGTCCTGGACGAGACCGCGACCGCGCGCACACTGACGCTGGAGATCGACGCCTGGAGTGCGCACCGGCCCGGGCAGCACGTCGACGTACGCCTGACCGCCGCGGACGGTTACACCGCCGTTCGTCCGTACTCGATCGCCACCCCGGCGAACGGATCGCGGATCGACCTGACGGTGGAGCTGACCGAGAAGGGCGAGGTGTCGACCTATCTCGTCGGCGGGACGAAGACCGGCACGGAGCTGGAGGTCCGGGGACCGCTCGGGGGATGGTTCGTCTGGGACGGTGCCGATCCGGCGCCGGTCCAGCTCGTCGGTGGCGGTGTCGGCGTCGCGCCGCTGATGGCGATGCTCCGCGCGCACGACTGGGTGGCCGAACGCGGCCCGATGCGGCTGCTGTACTCCGTCCGCAGCCCCAAAACGTTGCTATACGCAACCGAGCTGGCCGGGCGGATCCGCAGTCAGGATCCGACGTCGGCGGTAACCGTCCTGTACAGCCGCGCGTCGCCCGATACCGAGCCGCGGCCTCCGGCCAGGATCACCACCTCTGACATCGAAACGTACGGGCTGCCGCCGGTCCCTGGAACTCGTTGCTACGTGTGCGGTTCGACGGGATTCGTCGAGGCCGCCATCGAGCTGCTCATCGAAGCGGGATTCGCCGCCGACAACATCAGGGCCGAGCGCTTCGGGCTCTGACACCACGAGGAAGGAGACAGACCGATGCGAGTCTTCGTCGCAGGGGGCACAGGGGTGATCGGCAGACCACTCGTCGAGGCGCTGGTGGACCGCGGACACGCGGTCACGGTCAGCTCGCGCCGGCGGGACAGCTTCCGTTTCGTGGAAGGCCTCGGGGCACAGCCGGTGCTGATGCATGGGCTCGACGAAGCGGACGTGGTCCGGGTGATCGTCGACGCCCAGCCGCGAGTGATCGTCAACCTGATGACCGCGTTGTCGGGTCCGTCCCGTGACTACGGAACCTGGCTGGCGCTCACCAATCGACTGCGGCGCGAAGGCACGAAGGTCTTGATGAAAGCAGCCCAGGCGGCCGGTACCTCGAGGGTCGTCGCGCAGAGCGCCAGCTTCATGACCCGGCCCGGCGCGGGGCCGACCGACGAGTCGGCACCGCTGTACGTCGATGGTCCGGGACCGCTCGGCAGTCACGTGCGTGCCAACGTCGAGGCCGAGGACTTGGTACTGAACACTCCCGGGATCGAGGGCGTCGGGCTCCGCTACGGGTTCTTGTACGGCGAGGGCACCGCGATCGGACCAGGTGGCGACCTCGCGACCGCGGTGAAGGCCGGCGAGCTGCCGATCGTCGGCGACGGTGCCGGCCGGTATCCGTTCGTGCACGTCCGCGACGCGGCGGCGGTCACGCTGCAGGCGGTCGAGGGCGGCGGCCCCGGTGTCTACAACATCGTGGACGACGAACCTGCTCCGCAGGCCGAATGGCTGCCCTATCTGGCACGCATCCTGCAGGCCCCGGCGCCGCGACGCGTCTCCGAGGAAGAGGCCGAGGCGCAGATCGGAGTCCAAGCCGTGTACTACGGCAATCGCCTGCCTGCAGCGAGCAACGCCAAGGCGAAGACAGAGCTCGGCTTCGCGCCGACGTACCCCTCGTGGCGTGACGGCTTCGAGGAGCTCTTCGGCTGACACAACCATTCGACGTACGAACATCTGGAGAACGACATGACAGTCGCACGGCAGTTCCTGGACGGGCAACTGGCGAGCTCCGCCAAGGAAGGAAAGTCCATCAGCCCGGCCGACGGCTCCGTGCTCGGTACCTACGCGGACGCCGACGCACAACAGGGCGCCGAGGCCATCCGCGCCGCACGGCGCGTCTTCGAGGAGAGCGACTGGGCCAGGGACCGCCGGCTTCGGCACCGGGTCCTCGCCGAGCTCGCCGATGCGGTCGAGAGGCACCGCGACGAGCTCGTGCTGATGCTCGCCCGGGAGAACGGAAAGATCCTGAAGGACGCTGCGTTCGAGGTCGGTCTCGCCGCCCCGAAGTTCCAGTACTACGCCGCATTGGCGCTGAGCCAGGGCGGGCGCGCGTCGGAGGTGTCTCCGGGCCTGCACATGAGTTCGGTCCCCGAACCGATCGGAGTCGCCGGGATCATCACGCCGTGGAACTCGCCGGTGATCCTGCTCGTGCGGTCGCTGGCTCCCGCACTAGCGGCCGGTTGCACCGCGGTCGTCAAGCTGCCGTCACAGACCGCCATGGTCAACGGGCTGTTCCACAACCTCCTCAGCGAGATCCCGAGCCTGCCCGCCGGCGTGGTGTCGTCGCTTACGGAGTCCGGGAGCGAGGTGGCCCGGCTGCTGGTCTCGTCGCCCGAGGTCGACGTACTCAGCTACACCGGCAGCACGCTCGTCGGCCGCCAGATCATGGCGAACGCCGCTCCGCAACTCAAGCGACTGTCGCTCGAGCTGGGCGGCAAGACACCGATGATCGTGTTCGACGACGCCGATCTCGATGCGGCGGTGCCCGTCCTCACTGCCGCGATCACGACGTTCACCGGCCAGTTCTGTATGACGGGCAGCCGCATTCTGGTACAGCGTGGTGTCGCGGACGAGCTACGCGATCGGATGGTCGAGTCCTTGTCCGCCGTCCGGGTCGGCCCCGGGGACGATCCGGAGAGCCAGATGGGGCCGATGATCGACGCGGCGAACGCCTTGCGGGTCGACCGGATCGTCGAGGAGGCCGGCAAGCACGGTACGACGCTGGTCCGCGGCGGCCAGCATTCGCCGGGCAGTGCGTACTACCACCCATCCCTCGTCGCCGTCGACGACCCGGATCTCGACATCGTCCAGCGCGAGGTGTTCGGTCCGGTGGCCACGTTCGAGACCTTCGAGTCCGAGGACGACGCAGTACGGCTCGCCAATTGCACCGAGTACGGGCTCGCCGCCGCGATCTGGACCCGCGACGCCGACCGGCCGCGGCGCGTCGGTCGCCGGCTCCACGCGGGCACGGTGTGGACCAACACCTGGGCGGTGGTCGTGGACGAGTACGAAGAGGGCGGGTTCAACCAGAGCGGAATCGGCCGGCTCAACGGCATCCGCGCGCTGGAGGAGTTCCAGGAGATCAAGACCTACGCCCAGTTCACCGGCTGACCAGCACCGTCCCGACAGGAGAACGCGATGCCTTCCGACTCGTCCGTCCACGACGCCATCCGGCGCCTTGTCGACGAAGAACACCAGCTGCGTGCGTATCGCCCAGGGCCCGCGCTCGAGCATGCCGCGCAGGCAGAGCGGCTGCGAGCCGTGGAGGTCGAACTCGACCAGTGCTGGGACCTGCTCCGGCAGCGCCGCGCACTGCGGACGGCAGGAGCTGACCCGGACACGGCTGCGGTTCGTCCCGAGAACCAGGTGGAGCGCTACCTCCAATGAATCAGGGCATCTTCGCGGCGGGGCGCGACTCCGAGAGTGACTCGCGCAACCGTCGACGGGACTGCACACCGAGCTTGGTGTACACCTTGCGCAAGTGCCATTCCACCGTGCGGGCGCTGAGGAACAGCGCGTCCCCGATCTCGGAGTTGGTGAGGCCTTCAACTGCCAGCTGCGCGATCCGGGTCTCCTGCGCGGTGAGATTTCCGGTGGCTTCGCTGGTACGCCGACGTACGGTCTCGCCCGTCGCCCCGAGCTCCTGGCGTGCGCGCTCCGCGAACCCGTCCACGCCGAGGGCACCGAACGTTTCGAACGCCAGGCGCAGTTGGGTGCGTGCCTCGCCGCGGCGGTCCTCACGTCGCAGCCACTCGCCGTACCGGAGCTGAGCGCGGGCGCGCTCGACCTGGAGGGTTGTGCGCGCCAGCCTCTCGGCCTCCTCCCGGTAACAGTCTTCGGCATCGCGGCCTGACTGCAGCAGGGCTCGCCTACCGGCCTCGACCCCTCGTGCGGCGTCGGTACCGCTGGCCTGGGTGAAGGCCGAGAGCTGTTCGAACGCGAGGGCCGCTTCTGCGGTGTTGCCGGTGTGCACTCCGGCTTCGACGACCTCGGCAAGGGCCCACTTCGGGGGCCCGAGCTCCAGTGGGGAGTCGGCGGCCATCCGGGCCGCGGTCAACGCTTCCGGGTGGCGTCCCAGTCCGCTGTACATGACGGCCTGGAACCAGCCGATCATGTTGAGGCCGACCCCTTCGCCGCGTGCCGTGACGTCCTCCAGCAGTTTGTGGAACTGCGGTTCGGCTCGTTCCGCGTCGCCGCGGATCGCGCGCAGGCAGACGTCGCCATACGGCATCATCGTGTTCTGCCCACCGGTTACGTCGGCGACCCAGGCGCATTCCGCGACCAAGGCTTCGGCTTCGGCCAGGTCGCCGCTGTACAGGTCGTAGATGATGCGGCTGTTGAGAGCGACCGGCAGTACGGCGAGCGCGCCGATGTCGCGAATCGCGGTCAGGTGACGGTGCGTCAGGACGCCCCAATTGGCATCGTCGAAGAGATCTGTCGCCGCGCAGGCCGCCAGCCACGCGAAGCGTACCGACTCGTCGATCGTGAGTTCGTCGGATCCGAACGCGTGAATGGTCTCGAGCAGACCGCGTGCCGCCGCGGCGTAGCCGTCGGTGAACAGCTCAGCGATCCCGCGCAGCAGCGCATCGGACTTGTCGGGCGCGACCGGCAGTTGGATTCCGCGCATTGCTTCGGCGACCTGGCGCATACCGATGCCGGATCCCGACGCGAGTCGTCCCGCGAACATGGCCGCGGCGAAGGCGTCGAGGTACGTCTCCCGGGCAAGCCTCGGGTCGAGCGGTTCGAGCCGTGAGGCGGCGCTGAGGAGCAGCGGGAGTCCTTTATTCCCGCCTTCGGAGTGGTGGGAGATCTGTGCTTGTAAGAGATCCACCCGTGCGCTGTCCAGCTCGTCGAGTAGGCCCGCCTGTGCCTCGGCAAGCATGGAGAGCGCGTCGCCGAAGGCGCCGGCCGACGCCTTGGCCTGTGCGGCCGCCAGCGAGCGCCGGGCTCGATGATCCGGTTCGGGTGTCAACGTGGCGGCTGCTTCGAGGAAGCCTGCCGCCGCGGTGAGGCCGCCACGGCCGAGGGCGCGGTCCGCGGACTGCTCGAGTGCGGTGGCGACTGCTTCGTCGGGACCGAGGGCTGCGCGGGAGCGATGCCACGCGTGCCGGTCCGGGTCCTGGACCGGATCCGTGACGTCGGCGAGCGCCTGGTGTGCGGCTCGACGATCCTCCGGACCGGCGGTTCGGTAGACGGCGGACCGCACCAGCGGGTGCCTGAACTCCACCCGGTGGCGCAGTTCGATCATCCCCGTCGCCTCGGCGTCCGAGACGTCCTGGTCGTCGATCCCGAGCTGCCGGCCGGCGCGATGCACCAGGTCGACGTCACCCACGGGATCGGCGGCCGCGAGCACCAGCAACTGTCTGGCGGGTGCCGACAAACCCTCCAGCTTGCCGAGGAAGCCGTCTTCGAGGCGATCGGCCAGTCTGGACGACGCGCGGTGACCGACAGCGAGAGGCCCGCCGACCGAGGTCAACTCTCTCGGGAGTTCGAGCAGCGCGAGAGGGTTGCCGTGCGACTCGGCCACGAGGCGGTCCCGGACCTGCTCGTCGAGTCGCCCGGCGAACACGGAATCCAGCAGGTCCACTGCCTCCTGGTTACTGAGCCCGTGCAGGGGCAGCTGTGGCAGGGCCGTCAACGTTGGCTGGTCGTCCGTCGTACGCAGCGCGAAGACGATCGCGACCGGCTCCGCGCGGAGCCGGCGAGCGACGAACTCCAAGGTCTGCGCGGACGCCTGATCGAGCCATTGGGCGTCGTCGACGAGACACAGCAGCGGCTGCTCCTCGGCCGCGTAGCTCAGCAGATTGAGGACACCCAGCCCGACCACGAACCGATCGGGCGGAACACCCGACGCCAGGCCGAACGTCGTGTCGAGAGCCGTCCGCTGGGGCGGCGGTAACCGGTTCAGCCCGTCGGTGAACGGAACACAGAGCTGCTGCAAGCTCGCGAAGGCGAGCTCCATCTCGGACTCGACACCCGCTGTTCGGGTCACCCGGTATCCGTCGGCGTTCTGCAGCAGGTAGTTCAGCAGCGCGGTCTTGCCGATTCCGGCTTCGCCGGACAGCACCATGGCTTGGCTTCGGCCGTCACGAGCTTCGCCCAACAGTGCCAGGAGCGAGTCGCACTCGGACTGTCGTCCGCGGAGTCCTGGCCACCCTGAGCTGACTGTCATGAGGCCCCCAAATCCGTCCGGTTCTGCTGGCAGATTCGGCCTCGGCATGGGGCGACGTCGGAGCCGGCACAGGATTTCACAATGGCACCGACCCCGGCTGCGGGGCAATCGCGATTTCTCAGCCGGCCGGCCGGCCGTCGGACCGGGTCTCGTTCTGCGGGACCTCGGTCTCGCCGACCGCCCGGCCGAGATCGAGTTCGACGCCCGACGGTGTCTGTAGACCGAGTTCGAGCAGCCGGCGGATCCGCGCGACGTTCGCCGGCCGCCACGCTGTTCGAAGATAGGCAGTCATCCCCGGCCCGAATTCCTCGTCGGCGGGCAACGACGCGAGATCGAGCAATGCTTTGACGCCGACGATCACCGACTTGTCGAAGTTCGCGACGCGGCGGGCGAAGCGATCGACGAAGTCGTCGAGCTCGCAGTCGGGAACGACGCGGTTGACGTACCCGTAGATCGCGGCGAGGTCCGCCGGGAAATCGTCGGCGCCGAATACGATCTCGGCCGCTCGCGCGCGGCCGACCAAACGAGACAGCCGGGCCATCGCCCCGCCGCCGGGCACCGCGCCCAGACCGACCTCCACCTGGCCGATGACCGCTGTCTCGCTCGCGAAGCGGATGTCGGTGGCGAGCAGGAACTCACTCCCGGCACCGCGGGCGCGGCCTCGGACGGCGGCGACGGTGACCGCGGGAACCTTGCTCAGGCGGACAAGGTTGTCGACGTACGGGTGCAGACCTGTCGGGCCTGGCTTCATGGCGGCCAGGCCGGCCCGGTCGGCAGTGATGTCCCAGTGCGCCATGAAGAAGTCCGTGTTCGGGCTGTCGAAGACCACGACCGTCAGTGCGGGGGCATCCTCGATCCGGTTCACGAGGTCGGCGAGTTGCTCGATCGTGTCGAGGTCGATCAGATTGACGGGGCCGTTGCCGAACGAGGCCTTCCAGTAAGCGTCCGAGATCTCGGTGACGTGGAACTGCAGAGCGTTCATCGAAGGCCTCCGATTCCTTGCCCACGACGCGTCCGGCCAGGTGCCGACGAGACGACCATTACGCACCGTGCACGTGATCGCGCCAGTACCAGGCACTGGCCGAGATACTGGTGCTGGTCAGGCTGGAACGCCGCCGGGAATCCGGGGATTGCGCGTTCCGGAATCGGGTGCGAGCGTAGAGCGAGGTGCTTGAAGGGGGGTCCTGTCCTTGAAGAGCGGCCGTCGGCGGCCGCGTCTGCGCGGCCGCCGCGACGAGTGCGAAAAGCTGGACCGCCTTGTCGCGTCGGCGCGTCTGGGTGGACACGGAGCTCTCGTCCTGGGCGGTGCGCCCGGCATCGGCAAGAGCGCGCTGCTCGACTATGCAGCGGCAGCGGCGGTGGACTGTCGCACGCTGCGTGTCACGGGCGTCGAGTCGCAGATGGAACTCGCGTTCGCGGGACTCCACGAGCTCTGCGAGCCCCTACTGCCGCTGCTCGACCGGCTCCCGGGGCCGCAGGCGGACGCGCTGACGACAGCCTTCGGCTTGCGCGAGGGTATGCCTCCCGACCAGTTCCTGATCGGACTCGCGATCTCGACGCTGCTGTCCGTGAGCGTCGCCGACGGCCCGCTGGTGTGCTTGGTCGACGACGCGCAATGGCTCGATCTCGCGTCCGCACGGACGCTGGCGTTCGTGGCGCGGCGGCTGACCTCCCAGTCCGGCGTCGGTTCCGTTGCCTTGGTCGTCACAGTCAGAGAGGGCGAGCCGGCCGGGATCTGGGCCGGCCTTCCGCGCCTGACGCTCGAAGGGCTGTCGGCCCCGGCCGCCCGGGCGATGCTGGAATCGACAGTGCGCGGACGGCTCGACGCCCGGGTACGGGAGCGCATCCTGGCGGAGGCCCACGGCAACCCACTGGCGCTTCTCGAGCTGCCGCGGTGGTTCACGGCGACCGAACTCAGCTTCGGTCCGGCGCCTGAGAACTGGGCCGGTCACGGATCTTTGACCAGCCGGATGGAGGAGGGGTATCGCCGGCGCCTGGAGCTGCTCCCGCATGCGTCGCGGTTGCTGCTGGTGATCGCGGCGGCGGAGCCGATCGGCGACATTCGCCTGCTGTGGCGTGCCGCGAAGCGCCTTGGCCTCGGCGTGGACGCTGCCCGCCCGGCCGAGCGCGCAGGCCTGATCGAACTCCGCGAGACGGTGCGCTTCCGGCATCCTCTGGTCCGCTCGGTCGCCTACCGCTCGGTCACCGTGGGGGAGCGCCAGGCGGCACACCGCGCGCTGGCGGAGTCGACCGACTCGCTGGCGGACCCTGATCGTCGGGCCTGGCATCTGGCATCCGCGGCGACCGGGCCCGACGAGGCCGTCGCGGCACAACTCGAACAGTCTGCTGATCGCGCGCTGGCTCAGGGCGGACTGGCAGCGGCCGCGGCGTTCCTGGAGCGGGCCGCAGTACTGACGCCGGAAGCCACGCACCGCGTGCAGCGCCGGCTGAACGCTGCCCAGGCGATGATGCACGCAGGCACTCTCGAGGCCGCCTCGCAGCTGCTCGCGGTGACCGAACACGGACCGCTCGACGAACTCCAGCGCGCCCGTCTGGACGTACTGCGCGCGCAGATCGGCCTGGCGAGCAACCAGGTCCGGGAAGCGCTGCCGCTGCTCGTGAACGCCGCTCGCCGCCTCGAGCCTCTCGACGTCGAGCTCGCCCTCGACAGCTACGTCGACGCGTTCACCGCCGCTTGGTTCGCCGGCCACCTCGCCACGGATCCCGGCGCTCGAGCGGTTGCCTTGATGGTCCGCGATGTGCCGAGGCCGTCGCGGCCGCGCCGCGGAGACGATCTCCTGCGTGCACTCGCGGCGCGCATCGAAGGTGGCCAATCCGCCGCGGTCCCGATGCTCCGATCCTCGATCCAGGCGTACGACAGCGACGACATCCCGGTGCAGGAGGCAGTTCGGTTCCTTTGGCTGGCGACGGCGGTCGCGATCGATCTGCGGGACAGCGAGGCGTGGGAGCGACTGGCCGTCCGGCACCTGCGGATCACACGCGATGCGGGTGCGGTCAGTGCGCTACCGCTGGCGCTCCATTCGCGCGGGTTCGTGGATCTGTTCGCCGGCGACCTACCGGCGGCCGCTGCTCTCGTCCACGAGGCGGACGTTGCTACGGAGCTCGCGCAGTCGAGGATGACGCCGTACGGCGCGATCGGTCTGGCGGCCTTCACCGGACAGGACGAACACGCAACGCTCGTGGCCGCGCAGCGTGACGCAGCCGCGCGTGGGGAAGGGCTCAGCGTGTCCTTGATTCACTGGGCGAAGGCCATGCTGAGCAACAGTCACCGGCACTATCCGGCGGCGCTCGAATCCGCGCGAGCGGGCGCCGCTCACCCGGAGGAGATGGTGGTCCGGTCCTGGAGCCTGGTGGAACTCGTGGAGGCTGCGGCGCGCACGGGCGATACCGACGCGGCCGCCGGGGCCGCTGAGGAACTCGCCGCGTCGGCGCGGACGAGCGGGACGGACTGGGCGCTGGGTGTCGCCGCGCGTTCGGAGGCGCAACTCGACGGGCCGCGGTCCGAGGAGCTCTACCGCGAAGCGGTCGACCGTCTCGAGCGTACGAAGCTGCGGGCCGAGTCGGCGCGGACGCGCCTGCTGTTCGGCGAGTGGCTCCGGCGCGCCGGGCGCCGGCTGGAGGCGCGCGAACACCTCCGATCCGCGCACGACGCCATGTCGGAGATGGGGATGGAGGCCTTCGCCGACCGCGCGCGCCGCGAGCTCGGCGCCACCGGCGAGACGGTCCGCCGGCAGACAGAAACCCAGCAGGAGCTGACCTCGCAGGAGCTGCACATCGCTCGGCTCGCGGCAGACGGCCTGACCAACGCCGAGATCGCTTCCGAGCTCTACATCAGTCCACGGACCGTCGAATGGCATCTCCGGAAGATCTTCACGAAGTTGAGTGTCACCGCCCGACGGCAGCTGACCGGCGCGCTGCGCGGGATGAGCGCGGGGTCCTGAGCATGGGAGATCGGATGAGGCAGCCACCACCGGTTCGACCGCCACTCGACGGTCTCGACGTCAACAGCAAACCGCTCGTCCAGTTCCTGGTCACCGAGCACTGGAGTTTGCTCGCCACCCGCAGCATGACGTGGACCGAGATCTTCAGCCGGACCGGTACCTACCTGACGGTGCTGTCGGCCGCGGTGATCGCGCTGTCTCTGGTCGCCAACGCGACCGGCTTCGGACCGGACTTCCGGACGTTCGCGATGCTGATCCTGCCGGTCGTCCTGCTCATCGGCGTCGGGACGTTCTTCCGCCTGATCGAGGCAGACGTCGAGGACGCGTGGTTGGTGCTCGGAATGAATCGGCTCCGGCACGCGTACGTCGAACTCGCACCCGAGCTGGAGAACTACTTCGTCGCGAGCCACCACGACGACAGGCCCGGCCTGATGCAGACATACGCCTTTCGTGACCGGGTGGGCGTCACCCACTGGATGTCCGGCTCACCGCTCGTCGTCGGCGTCGTCGATGCGGTGGTCACGGGGGTGCTGGCCGCGATCATCTGCCAGACATCAGGGGCCTCACCGGATGTGCGGACCCTGGTCGGCGTCCTCACCGCCGTCGTCACCGCTGTTGTGCTGGGCACGCTCGGCTACCACAAGGTCCATCAGGTCAGCCGCGACTATCACCCGCGGTTCCCCGGCTGAGCCGCTGGACGGAACTCCTCGGACAGGTAGCGGTAAGCGGCCAGGGCAGCCTCGTCGGGCGTGCTCCCGTGCGCGCGTTCGTGCGTGTATCTCGCGTACCAGTCCAGCCAGGCGCGCGGGGCCGCGACCCTTTCGAAGGCGTCGTGCTGCAGTGCCGCGTCACGTCGTACCTCGGCCGCCGGGACGCCGTGATCACCGCTCGTCCACTCCCGGCCGGGGAGGCGGGCCTTGATCTCCTGCAGCAGCCAACCGTTGCCGTCCGGGTCGCTGAACGACGCATAGGTGAAGTACGAGCGCTCGGCCGGGTCGCGGCCCGGCACCCGCGACTCGATCTCCCCACTGCGACCGGGCACGCGCTCGTAGTGGTAGCTGCCGCTGACCTCGACACCGCGGTTCATGAGGTCGGCCCGGGCGGCTTCGATGTCGTCGACGACGAGCATCAGCCGGGCAGCCGACCCCGGCTCGGCCGCGGTCAGACCGATGCCGAACTGGATGGAGGCCGGCGACTGCGGAGGCGTGAACTGCACCGTGCGGAAGGCGCCGTCGACGACGCGGTCGTTGTCCAGGCGCCAGCCGAGAGATTCGTAGAACTCCTTGGAGCGGTCGACATCGGCGACCGGCAGCGTGACCACCTCGAGTCGCAGCGAGACAGTGCTCATTGATACCTCCACAGGTAGGCCTGCTCCGATCCGGCCATCTTCAGCTTGGCTGTCCGACGCCGCGCAGACACCGGGGTCCACTACTGGTGATGCCCCGGGCGCGGAGACCCACCTGGCGTTCGCAGGCGACCAGGGTGACGGCCAGGGGCTGTTCCGGGCGCGAACCCGTACCGGGCGACGTCATGGTGAACTGGCAGGTCAGCCACTTCGGGGGACCATCTGGAAGGACTTCGCGATGCCAACTTTCTCGGCCGGATTCACCGGTCGGAACAACCGCGGCGACAACCGCGCCGACCTCCCGCCCGGCCAGTACGAGACGCACGACTGCCCGGTGTTGTCGGCGGGACCCACTCAGCACGTGCCTCTGACCTATCTCGACGGCAATGCCGCTGCCGGCCCGCTGTCCGAGCTGTTCGACTTCGACATCACGATGGCTGTCGGTCGGTGTGTCGGCTGCGGTTCGAGCATGCTGATGGCGCGCTGCCGGATGTACGTCGGACCAGGCTTGGTCCTCCGCTGTGCCTCGTGCGACCACGTGCTGATTCGGCTCGTCGTCGTCGGTGACAGCTCCTGGCTGGACATGACAGGGCTTGCCTGCCTGCACATCGACAGGAGTACGACGTGAGCGAGATCATCGTGACGAACCGGCGGGCGGACAGCTCGGCCAATGCGGACCTGGCCGGCCTCGCACGGCAGGGCGCCGCCGCCTTCGGGTACAAGGCCGAGCTCCGTATCGACCGTCAACTCGCCGAGCTCCTGCGCCTGCGGGTGTCCCAGATCAACAATTGCACGTACTGCCTGAACCTCCACTACGAGGCCGCCCGCGACTTCGGCATCCGCCGAGAGGTGATCGACACCCTCACCGCCTGGTGGGAAACCGAGTTCCATGACGCGGCCGCACGTGCCGCCCTCGCGTACGCCGAGGCGCTCACGCGGCTGGCCGACGCGACGGTCGCCGGCAACTTCGCCGCCAGCCACGACGACCTCGCCGAGCATTTCTCGCCCGAGGAGATCCTCGAAATCATCGGAATCGTCATCAACATGAACATGTGGACCCGACTCAAGATTGCCGAGGGAGCCGTCCCCGGACCGGCTGGACATGTCGCGCCATGACGCCGCTCACCTGCGAGGCCGCGGTACGACTCGCGAGCGACCAGCTCACCGGGCTCGACGGCCCGGACGATCGAGAGCGCACCCTCAGCGGCATGGAACTCATGCTGTCGCCCGAGGAGGGCCGGGAGCGCCTTGCCCAGGCCCGGTTCGCCGTCCGTGCCGCACTCGACTGGCGGCGCTGATGCTCCGCTCCTGGCCTCGTCGGCACGGCGTGTGGACAGGTGGCCGTCACCGTGGCGCGTCAGCGCTCAGCGGCGCGGCCACGCGTCCCGTGCGTCGGCGGTTACCGGAGTGAGCGGAAGGCGGCGCGGACTTCGGCGCAGAACAGTTCCGGCTCCTCCCAGGCCGCGAAGTGGCCGCCTTTGTCGGCTTCGTTGAAGTAGGCGACGCCGGGGTAGACGGTCTCGACCCAGCCGCGCGGCGCGGCCCAGAGTTCGCCGGGGAACGTCGTGAAGGCGACCGGGACCTGGACCGGCGGTGGTGCCTGGCCGGAGGCCGCAGCCGCGGCGACGAAGCGTCCGAATTCCCAGTACCAGCGGGCCGCCGAAGCGCCGGTTCCGGTCAACCAGTACGTTGTGATGTTGTCGACGATGTTCTGCTTGGTGAGATTGCCGACGGGCTGCTCGTCGACGAACGCCTGGGACATCTTGTAGTAGCTGTCCGTGTCGTGGTCGAGCATCCAGGCCGCCAGCCCGACCGGCGAGTCGAGCAGTGAGTAGCCGATGGTTTGCGGCCGGTTGGTCTGCTCGAGGAAGTAACCGAAGCCGTCCGTCATGAACGCGTTCAGCGCGTCGAGCGCCGTACGTTCCTGCTCGGACTCGGCCGGCAACTGGTCCTTGAAGGCGATCGCCCCGGCGAGCAGATTGACATGGATCCCGGCCAGCCCCGCGGGTGCTTGACGGCCCATGGCGTCGGTGACGGAGGCCCCGACGTCGCCACCCTGGGCGACGTACCGGCTGTAGCCGAGGCGCTCCATCAACGTCGCCCACGCCTGCGCGATCCGGCCGGAGTGCCAGCCGAGTTCGGACGCCTGACTGGAGAAGCCGTACCCGGGCAACGACGGCAACACCAGGTGGAACGCGTCCTCGGCGTTGCCGCCGTACGCCGTCGGATCGGTGAGCGGACCGATGGTGTCGAGCAGTTCGGCGACCGAGCCGGGCCAGCCGTGGGTCATGATCAGCGGGAGGGCGTTCTCGTGCTGCGACCTGACGTGGATGAAGTGGATCTCGACGCCGTCGATGTGTGTCGTGTACTGGGGGAGTGTGTTCAGTCTGGCCTCGAACTCGCGCCAGTCGTACTCGGTCGCCCAGTACCGGGCGAGCGCCTCGACGGTCGCCTGCTGCACGCCCTGGGATCGGTCGGAGACGAGCTCCCGGGTCGGCCAGCGGGTCGACGCGACGCGCCGGCGCATGTCGTCGAGTTGTTCCTGTGGGATGTCGAGCTGGAACGACCGGATGTCGGTCGCGGTGTCGACGGTAGTGCTCATGACGCCTCCTTGGCGCAGATCTCCGTGGGGGAGTCCCGAAGTGGTTGGTGACTCCATCAAGCCTGGTCTCGGCCCGCTTCCTGCGCCCCGGTTGCGGCCCCTGGTCTGCTCCCGGGTCTGCACTGGGACCTGCTTGTCGCTACCGGGCCGCTTCGTTTCGGTACGGCGCCAAGAACGACGTCAGCGCGCTCAGTACCTCGTCGGGTGCCTGCTCGGCGACCCAGTGTCCGTTCGGAACCTCGGCGGCCTGGACGTTGTCCGCCACCAAGCTCATGGCCATCGCGGCGCCACCTGGAACGCCTTCCTTGGCCACGATTCCTAGCACCGGCAGCGTGAGCCGGTTGGCCGCCCGCACCTTGTTCTGGGCCGCGCTCTCCGGAATCGCGCGATACCACCCGAAGCTTCCATGTAGCGCGTCGCGGCCGGGCCGGAGCATGCGGATGTAGTACTGCACGGCGTACTGGGGCAGCTTGTTGACCCCGGCCCAGACGTCGAACTCCGCGCCGAAGAACACGTCTTCCCGGCCCTTGACGAGCGCTTCGTTGATGTGCGCGGGTAGCTGGTTGAACGCGAGGTGCCAGAGCCGCGCGTTCAGGTCCGGCGGCTGGAAGAGGGCAGGGGAGGGCGTCACACCGAAGACGGATGCCTCCGAGACGATCAGGCGAGCGATCCGGTCGCGGTGGTCCGCGGCGAGCGCGTAGGCGATCGACAGCCCGGTGTCGGTGCCGTACACGGCGAACCGCTGGTGCCCGAACGCGTCCATCAGGGAGACCAGGTCACGCGCCTGGTTGGCGGTGTCGTACCCGTCCAGCGGCTTGTCGGACAGCCCGATGCCGCGCTGATCGACCGCTATGACCTGGAAGTCTTTCGCGAGCGCAGGCATCACCATCCGCCACGCGTACCAGGTCTGCGGCCACCCGTGCACCAGCAACAGCGGCCGGCCACGACCACCGACGACCGCGTGCAGACGCACATCGCCGACATCGACGTACCGGCTGGTGAACGTACTGCGGAACGCCGGCGAGAGCCGCGGCGCTGCCGAAACAGAGCCCGGACCTCTCGGGACAGGCCCCCGCGCGTGCGAGAGGCCGGCGGCCGCAGCCGGTCCCGCGCCGACGGAGCTCCCGAGGCCGATCGCAAGTGCACCCACACCAGCGGCCCGAACCACATCGCGCCGCGACCACCCGGCGCGGTCCTCATCGTCGTTGTTGCTGGACATCAGATTTCCCTTCGCAAGCGATGCGCTGACGCCCAACCCTCACCCGACCGCTCAACACCACGCCCCGGTCACCTTCCCTGGTCCCGCCCCTGGTCGCCCGTCGTCCCCGGGCAGCGCGGATGCGCCCAACCGCTCTGGCCTCGGTCAGGACTTCAGGGTGCGGTGCGGCGTTCTTGGGCTTTGTGGTGGCCGTACCGGGTGAGGCCTTTGGGTTTGTAGGTGTTGAGGGTTGCGATGAAGAGGAGGATGGCGAGGCCGACCGTGGGGTGGAAGAGGTCTGAGCCGAGTTGGTGGGCGGGTCGGGTGGTGTCGCGGGCTCGGTTGGCGGCGGTGGTGACGTCGGGCATGTGGAGCAGGAGGATCGCGACGCAGAAGACGGTGAGGGTGAGGGAGATCGCGACCCAGTAGTGCCGGAGGAGGCCCCAGCCGCCGCTGGTCGAGGTGATGATGCCGGTGGCGAGCGAGAGCACCGCGAGGGGAACGATGACGTACCACCCGGTGAACTCCATCGCGATCCAGGCCGAGCGTTTGATCAGGTCGTCGGCGTTCGCCGCGGCCAGTACGCCGAGCGCGATGTAGGTCGCGACTGACCCGATCCAGCCGATCGAGGCGATGATGTGGACCAGGACGAGTGCGCGTCGTACCGGTCGTTTCACGGAGACACCTGCGCGAGTTCGCCGTACATCGCGGTGGAGTCGCGGCCCTGGTGCCGGCCCGGTCCGTGATCGCCTCCGCCCACGAATTGCAGCAGCAGTGCGATGAGGATCAGGGCGAGTACGACGACTCCGAGGATCTTGACCCATCGCGGCATGCCTGGGTGGTCCGGCGCGGCATCGGGTTGACGGTCCTTGGGCATCGCGATCCTCCTGCTCGGTTTTGCGATACATAGTGTCCCTGATGTGGCAGATTGTCCACGGTGGACGGATCGGCGGTACGCTTCTCCCGTGCCGAAGCTGTGGACGGACACGGTCGAGACGCACCGGCGCGAGGTGCGCGACGCCGTCCTGCACGCGACCTGGAAGCTGGTGTCCGAGGGTGGCGCGCTCGCCGTCACGATGTCGCAGGTCGCGGCCGAGGTCGGTATCGGCCGGGCGACGTTGTACAAGTACTTCCCTGATGTGGAGTCGATCCTCCGCGCCTGGCACGAGCAGCAGGTCGAGGCGCATCTGGCGCAGCTGACGGAACTGCGCGACAAGTCCGGCGATCCGGCGGCGGCTCTGGCCGCGGTGCTGGGCGGTTACGCCAAGATCTGCTGGCACCGGACCCGCCACGGCGTCGATGGCCTGGAGGGCGTCCTGCATCGGGCCGTCGACGGCGTCCGCGGTGTCGACCGGTTGCACGCTTTGTTCACTGACGTACTCCGAGACGCCGCCGGGGCAGGCGCTGTGCGATCCGATGTCGCGCCAGGCGAACTGGCCAGCTACTGCGTCCACGCGCTCGCGGCGGCCGGGCATGTCCCGTCGAAGCCGGCGGTCGAGCGGCTGGTCGGCGTAGTCGTCGCCGGTCTGGCGCCGATCCCGGAGGGTTGACGGACGCGGGTGGATCAGGTGTGCCACGTCAGCATCGGGCGCAATGATCGGAGCATGATGCGGGCCGGTAGCAGTCTGGCGGCGGTGTCGCGCACGGCGCTGGTGAGCGGGCCGGATGCTTGGGCGAAGACGCCGAACCAGCCGGATTGGCGCGCGATGGCCTGGGTACGGCGTCGGCGGCGTACGTCGTAGTCGCGTAAGCCGGACTCGACGTCGGGGTTGGCGTCCAGTGCTTCGGCCAGTTCGACGGCGTCCTCCAGTGCGGTGCCGCCGCCTTGGCCGAAGTCCGGTGTCATCGCGTGCGCGGCATCGCCGATGAGTGCGGCGCGACCGCTGACGTAGCTGGGCAGCGGCGGGAGCGAGTAGATGTCGTGGTGCAGTACGTCGTCGTTCGTGACGCTGTCGAGCATCGCCGGGATCGGATCGTGCCAGTGCCCGAACCGTCGTCGCAGCTCGGTGAGATCGTCGGCGTACGTGATACCTGGCGGGGTGCTCGCCGTGAGGTACGAGTAGATCGAGCCGTCGGCCAGCGGGAAGATGCCGACCCGCTCGCCGCGGCCCCAGCTCTCGCTGGCTTCGGCGTCCAGGTGCAGTGGAGGCGTGATGAAGCGCCACGTGGTGTAGCCGGCGTACTCGGGTCGCTTCGCGGTCGGCCAGAGCCGCGAGCGGACTGTGCTGTGGATGCCGTCTGCGCCGACGACGAGGTCCGCGGTGTGCTCGCGACCGTCGTACGTGATCGTCGGCCGGTCGCCTGTCACGGCGACCTCGGTATCCAGTGTCACCGCGTCGGAAGGGACCGCCGCCTTCAGGATGTCGAGCAGGGCCGGTCTGCGGATCATCAAAGTCTGCCCGTAGAGCTCGTCGATGGCGGCGATGTCGGAGCGGAACAGCCGGCGTCCGGCCGCGTCACGGAATCCGGCGGCGGCCTCGATTCCGCCGACGGCGCGGACCTCGTCGCCGACTCCCAGTAGGTCGAGCGCCCGTACGGCGTTGGGCCACAGCGAAATCCCCGCGCCGACCTCGGCGAGCTCCGGCGCGCGCTCGAAGACGGTGATGCCCCAGCCCCGCCGGCGGAGTGCGATCGCGGTCGCCAATCCGCCGAGTCCCGCTCCGACGATGAGAGCTTGCCTGCCGGCCACGCGTTTCCTCCTTGTTCCTGTGGCTCCAGTGGCGCAGAGCGATGCCGGCGCGCGAGGTCCGGCTGGTAGGTGGCCGCCTCCCCTTGTCTTCGGTACGGGGGTAGGGTATCAAATAATCTATACATGAGTGTAAAGGTTAGGAGAGCGTGATGAGCCACACCCAGATGCACGTGGAGCCGGCGGCTCCGGTCGATCGGCCGCGATGGTTGACGTTGGTGTTGCTGGCGTTCGCGCAGTTCATGCTGATCGTGGACATCACGGTGGTCCAGGTGGCGCTGCCGAGCATCGGTGCCGACCTCGATCTGCAGCGGGCGGCGCTGACCTGGGTGGTCACGACGTACACGTTGGTGTTCGGCGGCCTGATGATCTTCGGCGGCCGGCTGGCCGATCTGCTCGGTGCGCGTCGGACCCTGCTGACCGGGCTGGTGATCTTCACGCTGGCGTCGTTGGCCTCCGGGCTCGCGCAGAACGCGGCCGTACTGATCACCGGGCGCGCAGGCCAGGGGATCGGGGCGGCGTTGATGTCACCGGCTGCGTTGTCGATCCTGACCATGACGTTCCACGGCCGCGAGCGCAATCGTGCGCTGGGCGTCTGGGCTGCGATCGGTGGCGCGGGCGCGGCGATCGGCGTACTGCTGAGCGGCCTTCTGACCGCGGGCCCCGGCTGGCAGTGGGTGTTCTTCGTGAACGTGCCGGTCGGGCTGGTCATCCTGCTGCTGATCCCACGTCTGGTGGGCTCGGACGGGGCGCGGGAGCGGCAGAGCCTCGACGCGCCCGGTGCGCTGCTGGTGACCGCAGCGACGGCGGCGCTGATCTACGGTCTGGTCCACGCAGGCGACGCGGGCTGGGGGTCTGCGGGAACGCTGATTGCCATCGGGGGAGCGGTCCTCGGGTACGGCGCTTTCGTGCTGACCGAGGCGAAGGTCGCCGTACCACTGATGCGGCCCCAGACCCTCGCACGGCGGCCGGTGGTGTCCGGGACGTTCTTGATGCTGGTAGCAACGGGTTTGCTGCTCGGCTTGTTCTTCGTCACGTCGCTGTACTTCCAGCACATGCTGCGTTTCAGCGCGATGAAGACCGGCCTGCTGTTCTTGCCGGTCGCGATCGCGATCACGATCGGCGCGCAGGTCGGCGCCCACTTGATCAGCCGTGTCGGCGGTCGCGTGCTTGCTGTGGCGAGTTTCGCGCTGGTCGCGGTGGGTGCCGCGCTCCTCACGCAAGTGTCGCCTGGTGACAGCGTCGCCACCGCCGTCCTGCCTGGGTTCGTGCTTGCCGCGTTGGGTATCGGGCCGGTGTTCGTCACGGCGACCACCACGACGTTGGCGAACGTTCCGGCGGCCGAGTCGGGAGTCGCGTCCGGCGTGGTGAACACCTTCCACGAGCTCGGTGGCAGCATCGGAGTCGCGGTCGTCTCGACGGTCGCCGCCGCGAGCTTGTCGTCCGCGGGAGTGCCGGACGTCGGCGGCTTCACCGACGCTTACCTGGCCAGCGCGATCGCTGCGGCCGCCGCTGCGCTCGTCGCGCTGGTGCTGGTCCCCGCAGGCAAGCCGGAGCCGGTGGCCGGGCACGGTCACGGCCACGGGCATGGCCACTGATTCGCCGTCGTACGGCGCTTCGTACGCTTCGGGGATGGCCACTGATCAGCGTCGCCGCCGGGCGGATGCGGAACGCAACGCCGAGACCGTCCTCGCCGCGACCCGCGACCTCCTCGCCGCCGGCACCGTGCCGACGATGAGCGAGGTCGCGGCCGCCGCGAGCATCACCCGGATGACGCTGTACGCCCACTTCGCGACCCGCGAGGCGCTGCTGGAAGCCGTCGTACGGCGTGCCGTCGCCGAGACCGACGAAGCGCTGACGGCACTGGGCCTGGACGCGCTCGACGTCGACGAGGCGTTGGACCGCCTCGTCCGTACGTCGTGGCCGAAACTCGACAGCCACCGCAAGGTGCGCCTCGCCGCGCTCGACCACCTCGGCCAGGCCGCTCTCCGGGACCAGCACGACGCGGCGTTCCGTCATGTCGAGCAGCTCATCGCGCGCGGCCAGGAGGACGGCGCGTTTCGTACCGACCTCTCGCGGGACTGGCTGGTCGCCACGTTCTACGCCGTACTGCACGCCGCCGCCGACGAGGTCGACGCCGGCCGCCTCACCTCCGACGCAGCCCCGCAGATACTCGTCGCCACCCTGCGCTCGCTGCTTCACGCCCGCTAGCCCAGGCGCCACATGTCTTCAGGGTTTGAGGGCGCGGGTGGCGTAGTAGCCCGGGAGCCAGCCGGCGGTGGCGTCGGAGTGGTGGGGGGACTCGTCGAAGGCGGTGATGATGAAGCCGGCGGCGAGTTGGCCGCCTAGCTGTTCGGCCATGGTGTGGCTGTACTCCAATGGCGCGTCGGCTCCCCAGAGGCGTTCGCGTTCCTCGGGTGGGACGTGGGTTAGGTCGCTGTAGGGGAGGCGGTGGCGGACGATGAGTTCGCCTCGGGTGTCCATGGCTTCGTTGTCGAAGATGTACACGTCGGGGTTGAGGAAGCCGCACAGGAGCGTGCCGCCCGGGCGGAGGACCCGGAAGCACTCGCGCCATACGGGTGCGAGTTCGGGGACGAACAGGTTCGAGACCGGGTTGAAGACGAGGTCGAAGGAGGAGTCGGCGAACTCGGACAGGTCGCGCATGTCGCCGAGTACCGTGCGCAACTCGAGGCCGTCGCGTTCCGCGACCATTTGATCCTGGGCGAGCTGACGTGGCGAGTTGTCGAAGACCGTGACGCGGGCGCCGGCCGCGGCGAGGATCGGGCCTTGCTGTCCGCCGCCCGAGGCCAGACAGAGGATGTCCACGTCGGAGAGATCGGCGGGGAACCACGTCCGGTCGACCGGCTTGTAGCCGATGAGTACGACGGACCAGTCACCCGCGCGGGCCCGCGCGATCGCCTCGGGAGTGACCGGGCGCGACCACTCGTTGCCGCCCTCGACCTGCAGGTCCCACGCCACGCGGTTGTGCGCTACCGGATCAACGCTCACGGCCATACGGTAACGCCCCGTCCGAGGGCTGCGAGGATGTGGTGATGGGACAGGTGCCGGGGCGGCGGGAAGCGTCGGAGGCGGTTGCGGATTCGGGGTGGAGGGTCTTGCTGGGGAGTTTGCGGGCTTCGGTGGTGGTGGGGTCCTTGGGGCGGGCCGTTGGGTTGGCGGGGGACGCGGTGTCGGTGTGTGGCCCGGATGGGGATGGCCATCTTCGGGTCGATGTTCGGGCTGAGCGGGTTGTTTTCACTCTGCAGTCGGTGGAGGCTGCGGCGGTTACCACCCTGGATGTCGAACTTGCTCGGCGGATTTCTGCCATCATCGAGAGGGCCGGGTTTCGGACTGAGCCTGAGATCGGGACGGGGGCGCCGCGGTCGGTTCAGGTGATCGAGATCGCGATCGACGCGCTCGACATCGCCGGGATCAGGCCGTTCTGGAAGGCCGTGCTCGGGTACGGCGATGAAGCGGGCGCCGACGGACCGGAAGATCCGCTCGTCGATCCGGTGGGCCAGGGACCGGCGGTTTGGTTTCAGCGCATGGATCGGCCGCGGCCGCAGCGGAATCGGATTCATTTCGACGTCTGCGTGCCGCACGACGAGGCTGAGCGTCGGATCGAGTCCTCGTTGGCGGCCGGGGGTCGGCTGGTGTCGGCGGATCGGGCGCCCGCCTTCTGGGTGCTTGCCGATCCGGAGGGCAACGAAGCCTGCGTGACCACCTGGCAGGGCCGGGACAACTGACCCCCGAACCGGGCGCTTGAGGGGCCGATGAGAGGGGTACTGGTACTGCGCCCCTCTCGCTCGGTCTACAGGAGCTCACAACGAGGGAAGTGGTTGGGATGACGAGCCACGCTGAGCATGGTCGGCACGCGGAACACAGGACCAGGGTCACCAGCCCGGTGCAGCTGGTAGCTGTTGTGGCAGGTGTGGTCTTTCTGGCCGTCGGGGTCCTCGGGTTCGTCCCCGGTGTGACCACCGAATTCGACACGATGACGTTTGCCGGGCACGAGTCCGAGGCGATGCTGCTCGGCGTTTTCCAGGTGTCGGTGCTGCACAACGTCGTACACCTCTTGTTCGGCGTCGTCGGCCTGGTGCTTGGTCTGCGGAGTGTGGGCGCGGCGCGCGCGTTCCTGGTCGGCGGCGGGTTCGTCTACCTGGCGCTGTGGCTGTACGGGTTGTTGATCGACCACGACAGTACGGCGAACTTCGTGCCGGTGAACGGCGCCGACCAGTGGCTGCATCTCGGGCTTGCCGTGGGGATGATCGTCCTCGGTGCGCTGCCCGGGACGCGAGCGGCCACGGAGAGCGACGTACAGAGGTGACGAGATGGCTGACCAACCGGTTGGAACGATCGTTCGGCTCGACGACACCGCGCTGACGGTGGCCGATCCGGCCGACGATGTGCGCGGCAAGAAGGTTGTCGACAGCAACGGTGAGGAGGTCGGCAACGTCGAAGGGCTGATGATCGACGAGTCCGAACGGCGGGTCCGATTCCTGGAGGTCGGCTCGGGTGGCTTCCTCGGCCTGGGCGAGAAGAAGCGGCTCGTCCCGGTCGAGGCGATCACCCGGATCGAGGGCGACACGATCCACATCGGCCGCGAGCACACGCACGTCGCGGGCGCCCCGGAGTACGACCCGGACGTGGTGCCCGCCCCGCGGTACTACGAAGACCAGTACGGCTACTGGGACTACCCACCGTTCTGGTTGAGCGGTTACACCTATCCGCCGTGGCGACGTTGAGCGGCACAGCGACATAACCGCGACGAGAGCTGTTGTGGTGAGACCTGACGCGTGACACTCGAACCAGAGTGGCCAGTCGCCTTCCCAGGACCGAGTCCCTTCGCGGCCCTTCGGAGACCCCCTCCCGCGGCTGGTCGCTCCTGGGGTCGTGCAACTTTTCGGGTCCGGCGAGTATCAAGCTAGGCAGGAGAGCGCCGGATCCGGGCAGGGGGACGCCCGGCGGACAGTGGGGAGGGGTCAACGTGCCTGGACGTCTCAAGACCGCGGTGCGACTGGCTACTGCCGGTGTGCTGGTGACGGGAATGCTGGCAGGAGCGCCAACGGACGCGCTGGCGGCTGACGCGACCGCTGACGGGACCGCGACCGCTGCGGGGGCGTGCAAGATCGGAGCCGGGTCGGTGACGGCCGGTGGCGATCACACGCACCGGGTGATCACGGCCGGGTCGCCGCCGACGGTGCAGGAGAAGTCGCGGTACACCGATCTCTTCCCCGAGGGTCTACCGAGGCTGAGCACCCTGTACATCCACGACCCCGTGGTCCCCGGGTACGGCGGTGCGTACGGCGGCCACGTGGTCATCGGCTCCGGGCTGTACAGCAGCTCCTACTTCCTCACCGAAGCCGGCGAGGTGGCGCGCGACCAGTCGCACAACTTCCGGGTCGGCGGCGGCTGGGGCGACGCGACGTTCCTCGAGTCGAGCTACCCGTACGACACGGACCCCTGGGCCCTGGTCAACCACTACGCGCTGCGCTCGAACGGCACGATCACCCGCTGGGACTCCAAGGGCGGGTTCGGCTGGACCAACCCGCAGTCCGCGGGTGGTTTCTCGGCCGTCAAGACGATGGCGCTGATCAGCCAGACCGCGACGTACGACACCTTCCTGGCCACCACCCGTGGCGGCGCCCTCTACACGATCCGGCTCCCGCTCACGTCCCCGATGAAGCCGGTCGTCAAACGCGTCCGCAGCTCCACCTGGCAAGCCTTCGACGCGCTGATCGCCGAGAAGTGCGGCCAGTACGGCACCCTGCTCCTCGGCATCGACAAGGACACCAGGTCCGGTTACCTGTACGCCGTCGGTCACGCGAACGGCACCGCCACGGTCATCAAGGGCCTCGGCAAGGTACCGGCCACGTTCGCGGACCCGGTCCACTTCCGCGACACCGCCGAACCCGGCATCGCTCCGCCGCTGTACGGCGAGTGATCAGCGGCCGAGCAGTTTGCTGAGCCAGGTGCCGCCTTGGCGTTCGGACCTGGGATGCCCAGGGCACCACTGGTCGGCGGGAACCATCGCCTTGACCTGACCGACGTGCTGGCCACATCCGGCCCAGGTTGTCTTGGCGCAGGTCTTACAGGTGACGGGTCGGCACATGATGGATCTCCTTGGAGGGTTCGGGTCAGGCGTCCGGGCCGACGAGGTGGAGGCCGGTCTTCGCCGCGTTCTCGAACGTGTCGTCGACGGCGACGAGCGTGCGGCCGGCGGCGTGCAGGAAGGACGCGGCGATGGAGGCCCGGTAGCCGGCGGCGCAGTGCACCCACACCTCGCCGGACGGCACGTCGGGGACGCGCTGCGGCAGCTCGTGGATCGGGATATTGACCGCGCCTTCGATGCGGGCGGCGCGGTGCTCGTCGGTACGGCGTACGTCGAGCACGACGACGTCGCGGTGATGCCGGACGAGGTCGAGGTCGGCGAACGTCGCGGTCGGGAAGGACACCGGGGCGTGCGGGCTCCAGCGGTCCGGCCCGCCGGTGGCATGCGCCGCAGGGCGGTCGATGCCGATCCGGACGAGTTCGCGCTGGGCCTGCGCGACGTCGGCGGCGGTGTCGCCGAGCAACGTGACCGGCGTGCCCCACGAGATCAGCCAGCCGAGGTAGGTCGCGAAGGAGCCGTCGAGGCCGAAGTTCAGGGTTCCGGGCGCGTGGCCGGCGGCGAAAGCGGTGCGGGTCCGCAGGTCGACGACCCACTCCCCGCCCTCGATCCGGCGGCGCAACTCGACCGCGTCGGCGAGCCGGGGGAGGGAGAGGTCCGGTGCGCCGGGTCCCGCGGCGTTGGCAGGCGCCATCTGCGCGTAGTACGCGGGCCAGACATCCAGGGCGTCGAGAAGGTCGCGGACGTACTCCTCCTCGTCCTGCGTCAGGACGGGGTTCGTGCGCTTCTCCTGCCCGATGGTCGATTCGGTCGCCTCCGACTGGGTCGCCGAGCAGAACGAGCCGAAACCGTGGGTCGGGAAGATCCTGGTCTCGTCGGGCAGCGCCCGGGCGAGCTTGTGCGCCGAGTGGTGCTGGTGGTGGACGAGGGCGTCGGTGTGCTCCGGTCCGAGGAGGTCGGGCCGGCCGGTGGCGCCGTACAGCAGGGAGCCGCCGGTGAACACGGCGACGGGCCGGTCGTCGTCGGTGAGGGCGTAGGACAGATGGGTGTAGGTGTGGCCGGGTGTGTGGATGGCGCGCAGTCGCATCCGCTCGCCGATCCGGATCGTGTCGCCGTCGTGGACGGCGGTGCGCTCGAAGCTGACCTCGTCGTCGGCGTTCACGAGGTACGTCGCTCCGGTGGCGCGGGCGAGCGCGAGGCCGCCGGTCACGTAGTCGTTGTGGATGTGGGTCTCGAAGACGTGGGTGAGTCGCACGGCCTCGGTCCGGAGCAGCGCCAGGACCCGGTCGATGTCGCGTTGCGGGTCGACGACGAACGCCACGTCGCCGTCGTGGACGAGGTAGCTGCGGTCCCCGAGCGACGGCGTCTCGATCGTCCGGATCGCCAGCGATGGGTGAACGGTCATGGTGTCCTCAGTGCCGGTATCCCCCTAGGGGGTTCGAGTCGACCGTAACACATCCCCCCAGGGGGTTGTAGACTCGGTGCCGGCGCCGCCGTCCGGGCGCGCCGTCGAACCCCCGATGGGAAGGCCTCGATGGACTTCGAACCCGACGAGATCAAGCCGATCGTCACCCGGATGAAGCGCGCGCACGGACACCTCGGCAGCGTGATCCGGATGATGGAGGAGGGCGCGGACTGCGAGGCGGTGCTCACCCAGCTCGCCGCGGTGAACAAGGCACTGGCCCGGGCCGGCTACGCGATCGTCAGCACCGGCATGCAACGGTGCCTCACCGACGAGGACAGCGACATCGACGCCGCGAAGATGGAGAAACTCTTCCTCGCCCTGGCCTGAGCCGCGGGTCCGGAGGGTTACTTGCCGAAGAAGACGTTCATGATGTTGATCGCTCCCGGGCCGATGACCACGACGAACAGCGACGGGAACAGGCAGAAGACCAGCGGGAAGAGGATCTTCACCGGGATCTTCTCGGCCTTCTCCTCGGCGCGTTGCCGGCGGCGCAGGCGCATCTCGCGGGCCTGTTCCCGGAGGACGTCGGCGATCGTGATCCCCAGTTCGCCGGCCTGGACCAGCGCCGAGACGAACGACCGCAGCTCGGGCGCCGTCGTCCGGTCGGCCAGCGCCCGCAGCGCGCGGGCGCGGGATGTGCCGATCTGGATCTCCTGCAGCACGCGCGAGAACTCCGCGGCCAGCGGACCGCGCGTGTTCCGGGCGACCTGTGCGAGCGCGGCGTCGAATCCCAGCCCCGCTTCGACGCAGACCGTGAGCATGTCGAGCGCGTCGGGCAAGGCCTGCTGGATCTTGGCCTGCCGCTTGGCGCCGGCGTTGTAGAGCAGGATGTCCGGCACGAAGAAGCCGACGGCCCCAGCGACCGCCGCGCCGACGACGGCCAGGCCGATCGTGCGTACGCCGTACAGCGCGCCGACCCCACCCAGCACGAACAGGCCGAGTCCTTTCGCGGCGAGGATCCGGTCGGGTGTCCAGCCGGACGGGTTGCCCGCGAGGTCGAGCCGGCGCTGCAGCGTCGCGGCCATGCCGCCGGGCGACAGGCGCTCCGCAAGGCGGCGCAACCATCCCGGGAGCGCTGCGAGCGCGTCGCGCTCGGGTGCCTGCTCCACCGGCGCCTGCTGGGCGTAGTGCGTTTCGATCGTGGCCAGTGCCTGGGCGACTCCGGTCCTGGCCGGCCGCGCGGTGACACCGACGACCGCGAGCACGATGGCCAGTCCGAGTGCGGCCAGGCCGCCGACGAGGATCACGGTTGCCGTCATGTCACGCCTCCACCTTGATCAGGACGCGGATCCAGAGCGCGCCCACGACGATGAGTGCCGCGCCGCCCGCGACCAGCAGCCAGCCGATCGGGCTGCTGAACAGCGGCTCCATGTACTGCGGTTTGGAGATCGTCAGCCAGCTGCCGAGCGCGAGCGGCAGCGCGACGATGATGTAGCCGGACAGTCGTCCTTCGGCGCTGACCGCGCGGATGTGCCGGCGGATCTTGGCGCGTTCGCGCATGGTGCCGATCGTGTTCCGCAGGACCTCGGCCAGATTGCCGCCGACCTCGCGCTGGATCCGGGTCGCCATCACGACCCAGCGCAGGTCGTCGCACTCCATCCGGGCCGCGACGCGGTCCAGGCCGTCCTCGAGTTCGACGCCGATCCTGGTCTCCGCGAGGGCCCGGGAGAACTCGTCGGCGGCCGGTTGCGTGCCGTCCCGGACGACGGAGTCGACGGCCTGCGCGAGCGAGAAGCCGGAGCGCAACGACCCGACGATCAGCTGGAGTACGTCGGGCAGTTGTTCGCCGAACGCCACCCGTCGCCGCCCGGCCCGGATGCTCAGGTACACGTGCTGCCCGATCCATCCGGCCACCAGTCCGATCGGCAGGCTGAGCAGCGGATCCAGCCCCGAGAGCACCAGCCCGACCGCGAGGACCGCGGAGGCGGACAGGGTGAGCGCGGCCCACTCGGCGGGGGTGCGCTTCAGGTCCGCGAGGTCGAGCCGCCTGGCGAGTCCCTGGTCGGCGCCGGTGGTTCGCAGTACCTGACCGACGACGCCGAGCGCGGTCTGCGCAGCAGGACCTTCGGCAGCTTCTTCGGGGTGCGGCCCGTAGTACCTCAGCTGTTCCGCGAGCCGCCGCGCGTTGTCCCGACGTACCTCTTGCCGACGCAGCAGAAGCACGACCAGCAGCAGCACAACGAAGACACCGGCGAGGAGACCCACCAGCTGACCGCTCCAGACAGTTCGGTACGCCGGTACGACGCGCTTCGCGGCCGGGATCGCGGCGAACGTCAGGGTGGTGGTCGTGCTCGCCGCGCCGACGCTCACGCGCAGCGTCACGGTACGGCCGGCCAGTGCGTCGGGCACCGAGACGTCGACCTTGGCGCGGGCGGTGAAGCTACGGGCCACGGCGGCAAACGCTGCCGTCAGTTCGCCGGCGTTCTGCGCGGCCAGTACCCGGCCGCCTGCGGCCGCTGCGAGCTGCCGGGCGGCGGAGGCGTCGCTCTTGCCGTACCGGAAGGCGACGACGTCGGCCGGAACGTCCGCGCCCGCGAGCCTGCTGGTCACCGACGCGAGCTTGGCCGTACTGGAGGTGTCGACGCCGTCGGAGAGTACGACGATCCTGCGCTGGGTCGACGGACCGGGTCGAGCGGCGTCGAGCGCCGAGATCGCGGCGTTCACCGCGTCGTACAGCGTCGTGGCGCCGGAGGCCTCGACCCGGGCCAGAGCGTCGCGGACCGAGGTGCGGTTCGTGGTCGGGCTGACGACGAGCCGGGGTTGGTCCGCGAACGTCAGCAGGCCTGCCTCGACGTCGCTCGGCAGGTCGGCCAGGTAGCTCAGCGCGGCCTGTCGCGCCGCCATGATGCCGGATCCGGCCATGGAGCCGCTGGTGTCCAGGACGATCATCACCGCGCGCTGCGGCACCGCGGCTGTGGTCGCGTTGCTGACCGGCGTGACACGGGCGGGAAGAACGGTGCGTCCGGCAACGACCTTGACCGTCTGCGAGTCGAGGCGACCGGAGACGTTGGCGGTACCGAGGATGAAACTCGCGGTGCCCGGAGCGACCTGGACGGAGTCGACCTGCGCCACCGGGTCGCCGCCCGCGCGCGCCGTACCGGGAAGGAAGGCCGAAGCCAGGCCGAGAAGAGCGACTCCCAAGGCTCGGATGATCATCGCGCTGCCTCTTCCAGGCCGAACAGCCGCGGCGGCACCTGGACGCCGCGATCGGCGAGCCGGTCGAGGAAGCCGGGCCGCAGACCGGTGGACCGCAGCGTGCCGCGGAACCAGCCGCGCTCGTCGACGCCCGCGTGGAAGTCGAACAGGAACAAGTCCTGCAGCGTGATGATGTCGCCCTCCATGCCGGTGACCTCGGTGATGTGAGTGATCCGGCGGGTCCCGTCCTTCAGCCGCGACTGGTGCACGACCAGGTCGATCGCGGCCGCCATCTGCTCGCGGATCGCGCGTTGCGGCAACTCGACGCCGGCCATCAGCACCATCGTCTCCAGCCGGGACAGCGAGTCGCGCGGCGCGTTCGAGTGCACGGTCGTGATCGAGCCGTCGTGGCCGGTGTTCATCGCCTGCAGCATGTCCAGGGCGGCGCCGTCGCGGACCTCGCCGATGATGATCCGGTCGGGCCGCATCCGCAGGGCGTTGCGGACCAGGTCGCGGATCGCGATCTCGCCGCGCTGCTCCACGTTCGCGGGCCGGGCCTCGAGCCGCAGCACGTGCTCCTGCCGCAGCTGCAGCTCGGCCGCGTCCTCGATGGTGACGATCCGCTCGTCGTCGGGCAGGTACGACGACAGCACGTTCAGCGTCGTCGTCTTGCCGGAGCCGGTGCCGCCGCCGATCAGGATGTTGAGCCGGCCGCGGACACACGCCCGCAGCAGGTCGGCGACCGGGCCGGTGAGCGTCCCGAACGAGATCAGGTCCTCGGTGGTCAACGGGTCCGCGGCGAACTTCCGGATCGTCAGCAGCGACCCGTCGAGCGCGATCGGCGGGACGACGGCGTTCACGCGGCTGCCGTCCGGGAGCCGCGCGTCCACCATCGGGCTCGCGTCGTCGACCCGGCGGCCGACGCGGGAGACGATCTTGTCGATGGTGCGCCGCAGGTGGCTCTCGTCCGTGAAGGCCGCGTCGACCGCGCGCAGCCGGCCGTCCCGCTCGACGTAGACCTGGTCGTGGCCGTTGACCATGATCTCGGAGACCCCCGGGTCGCGCAGGTAGGGCTCGAGCGGACCGTGGCCGAGGATCTCGTCGGCGACCTCCTGGGCGACCCGCGACCGGTCGGACACGGTCATCGGGGTGTCGTCGCGCTGCAGCACTGCCTGCAGGGTCTGCGTGACCCGCTGCTCCAGTTCGCGCTGGTCGAGATGAGCGTCGTACAGCTTGGGTCCGAGGCTCTCCAACAGGCCTTGGTGCACGCTGCGCTTGACTCCGGCGAACGGGTCCGCGTTGCGCGCGGCACGCCGCGGTACGTCGGGCGCGCCGCGGGCCGCCGACGGGTCCGCGGGCAGCTCGCCGTGCGGGTGTCGCTGGGCAAGCCGTTCGGTGAGGTTCATCATCGCCGCCCTTCGGCCCGCCGGGCGAAGGCCTTGGCCCGGGTGGGGATCGGCTGGTTCAGCAGCCGCTCGCGCGCGAACCGGATGATCGCCTGGCTGACCGGATGGGTCGGCGTCGCGAACACGATCGGCGTACCGCGGTTGATCGAGACGGGGACGTTGCGGCTGGACGGCACCTGCGCGCTGATCGCGCTGTGCACCACGTGCTCGACGTCGGCGGGGGACAGGCCGACCTTCGAGTCCGATCGGTTGACCAGCACCGACCGGATGTCGCGCGAGTAGGAGAGCAGATCCAGCATGTCCAGCGCGATCCGCAGGTTCTTCAGCGCCGGGGTGTCAGGCGTGGTCAGCAGCACGTGGTGGTCGGACGCGTCCATGGCGGTGAGCACGTGCTCGCTGAACTGCGCCGGCGTGTCGATCACGACGAAGTCGTACATGGTGCGCAGCAGGCCGAGCAGTTCGCCCACGAGCGCGGCCGGGATCCGCTCCGCGTCGCCGGGAGTGACGGGTGCCAGCAGGATGTCGAGACCCGGCCGGTACGGCGTCAGCAGCGACGCCGCGCCGGTCGTGTCGAGGTGGCCGGCCATCGGCAGTGCGTCGCTGATCGTGCGCACCGGCTCCACCTGGACGCTGATCGCCACGTCGCCGAAGGAGAGATCGAGGTCGACGAGGCAGATCCGGTGCGTCCCGCCGGCGGCCAGCGCCGCGGCCAGGTTGATCGCGAGGGTGGTCTTGCCACAGCCGCCTTTGGCGGCGAACACGGTGACGACCTTGCCGTGATGCTCCTCGGGGCGCTCCTCGCCGACCCGCAGTTCGGCCCGCACCCGGCCGGACACCGACCGCGAGCGCTCGCAGGCCTCGACCAGGGCGGCCGGGTCGTCCGCGGTGACGACCTCGCGGACGCCGGCCCGCAAGGCGTCGGTCAGGAGCGCGACGTCGACCTGGTCCCGGACCAGGATCACGCCGACGGCGGGCCGCTCCAGGCGTAGCCGCGCGGTGAACCGCAAGGCGGCGGCCAGGTCCGCGACGCTGCCGACGACGACGAGATCCTCGGACGTGTCTTCGCCCAGGACTCGCCACGCGGCGTCGAGGTCGTCCACCGAGCGGACGTTCCCGCCGAGGCTCGCGATCAAGTCTCCCGGCGCGCCGGCCGGCTGGCAGTAGATGGTCATGGCTGTCGTCCTTACTTCTTCGGCGCCGGCGGGAACTGGGGGACGAGGTGGTCGTCCGGCTTGATCTGCGCGGACGGGCCGTGCAGCGCCAGGTACGGCAAGCCGGTCTGGGTGAGCAGGATCAGCCGCTCGGCGTCGTCCTGGTTGACGGCGAACGTGACCAGGATCGGATCGTTCTTGGCGGACGTGTTCTGCTGCCCGATGCCGGTCGTTTCGGCCTCGGCGTCGGCGCGGGCGGCCGGCCCGATGGACAGCACCCGCACCTTGGGGATGACGACCCTGGTGTTGCCGATGCCCTTGCCGACCTGCAGCTTGTGCTGGCCGGAGCAGTTCGGCTGTGCCGACGCATCGTTGCTGCCGACAACCAGCGTGCCGAACACCGCGACATCCGAACCGACCCGGATGTTCCCGGCCACGGCCTCCGGCGTGCACAACGTGATCGTGACCGCGACCTTCCCGTCCGGGATCGCCAGTCCGCCCGTCGCCTGCGCCGCGGTCACCAGGACCGAGTTCCGCAGCAGCTGGCCGGGGCTGAGGTCGCTGGAGGTGACGAGCGCCTCCTGGGCGGGGGAGATCTCGGCGACGGCGTCCGACGGCACCGAGGACGCGGGCAGCGTTTCCTTGCGCAGCGCGGCTTTCGCGTCGCGGGCCGTCGTACCGGACGGGATCGCCTTGCCGGCCACGAGAACGGTGACGGCTTGCTGTCCGGCCACGGCGCGAGCGTCCGCGCGGTTGACGTAGACCAGTACGGCACCCGTCCCGAGCGCCGCCAGCACCACCGCCAGGACGATGGTCGCAACTCGACGTTTCATGAGTCTCTCTCCTCTGCCGGCGGTACTAGCCGGCGAGCTTGATGGCCGTGGCGCCGAAGTTCGGGCCGCCGCCGATGGTGGTCGAAACGGGGACGAGGGCCTGGGTGAAGTGGCCGTAGATGCAGGACGGCGTGGTCGCGCCGTTCGGGCAGGAGGAACGGGTGAAGGGCGCCGGGATCGCGTCCTTGAGCGGGTTCATGTTCGCGTAGCCGGTGAGCACGAACGCGGCCAGTCCGAGCAGGTGGTAGGTGGCGCCGCTGCCGGTGCCGGTGGTCGTGTCGAAGATCGGGATGAAGATCGGCGTCTTGTTGGCGACGTACGACACCAGCAGGTCCTGGCAGGCCTGGCTCAGGTTCTTGCCGGGGTCGCTGCCGGCGACGTACCCGCTCTGGGTGAGGTCGACCGACGCGGCGCAGTCGCCGTCGGAGGCCAGCCAGCCGAAGGCGCCGGGTTCGCTCATGCCGCCACAGGTCGGCGCGTTGGGTGCGTCACGGACGAAGATCCGTACGTCGGTCCCGAACGTCGGCGGCGTACCGCCGGTCGCCTGGGTCCAGGCGCACAACGACAGCGTCATCGCGAGCGACTTCGAGCTCTGCACCGCCGGACCCCACTGTGCGCGGGCGCAGGCGTGCACGGTGGTTCCTTCGTACCCGCCGTTGCCGGGCAGCGCCTGGGCGAAGACCGGCGGCAGCAGCGAGGACCCGTCGGCAGTCCGGGTTGCGGTGTGCACGTCGACGTACGTCTCGCTGCCGGTCGGCAACGGCGGACATTCGCCGCTGTTTCCCGCGGGCTGCGGGCAGTTCGGCAGGACGTTCTCAGCGTCGCGGCCGCAGACCAGCGCGACCGTCGAGGCGCTGTCCGTCGCGTTGGAATCGGCGTACCAGGCGGCGGTGCCGGGCTTGCAGCCGTCGTCGCCCGCACAGGTCTTCGCCACGGCGAGCGAGCCGGCGTCGGCGCCGTTCTGCAGCTCGGCGCGCTCGACGTACAAGCGGCCGGCGTCGATCGTCAGCGCGGCCATGCCGAGCAGCACACCGGCGGCGAACAGGACGCCGACCAGCACTCCGACGGCGCCCCGGTCGTCGGCGCCGACCATCCGCAGCATCGGCCGGACGTAAGCCGGCACGAGATTTGGCACTAGGTTTCGCACGGCATGACCCCCTGCGCGGACAGCGTGATCGGGCCGCCGAGACCGGTACCACCGAAGAGGCCGGCCACGGAACCGAATCCGGGCGTGAACTGGAACGTGTGCGTGGTCCGGACGGCGCCGCTGCTCGTCGGCCCGGCGCCGGTCGGGCACGAGGACGTGACGGACACGCCGACCGGGCTCAGGGTCCCGGCGGCGGCCTGGGTGCGGCTCGTCACGTCCGGCTGTCCGAGAGCGACGAGCCGGGCGCCTTCCCGGGCCGCCTGGGTGAGGCTCTGCTGCGCGTTGAGCATCCGGCCGAAGTCGATGATGCCCAGCACGAGCAGCAGCAGGAGGGGAAGCAGGAGCGCGAACTCGACGACGGTGGCGCCGCGGTCCGCGCTGCTGCTCCCATGTACCGACGAGGGAAGCATGCGGCGTACTCGTGCCGCAGTCCGGATGAAAGTGGCCCGGCCGTGGTGAGTTTCCCCGCCGCGGCGCCCTCGTCCCTGATACATGAGTTCTCCCCACTCGCTGCCGTCGGATCGTCCGGATCAGGGCAGGGCGGCGACGACGGCCTGGTACATGGCGGCGATCCGCGGGCCGAGGACCAGCAGGACCGGGATCGCGAGCACCGAGACCAGGCCGAGGAGCAGGCCGTACTCGATCATGGTCGCGCCGCGGTCGTCGCGCCGCGTCTCGGCGACGGCGTTCTGCACATGGGTGAGCAGTTGGTGAGACATCTGGAACTCCTTCGTCTGTGGCGGGTCGCGGGACCCGCCGGTCCACCGGCCGGCGAGCTGCCGAGCGGTACCGAGAACGATGCGCGCCCGGAGCTCCCGTCCGGCATCGGTCATCCGGCCGGAACGCACCGCCCGATCGCCCGACGGGCGCGGAGATCGGCCGACACGACCGGCCGATCGGGTGACACCGCCCGACAGGCGTGTCGGCCGATCGGACGACAGGATCGGCCGAACGGCCCGTCCTCGGTCTCCGGTCGGTCAGTTCGCCGCGCGCGCGGTTCCGGCGCCGCGCGGGCCGCCGTACGTTGACCGGCATGGACATCACCTGGTCAGTTGCCGGAGGCACCATTGGAGTCGCGGCCGGCTTGTTGCTGCGCGCCACGGTGTTCCGGCTGTCGGTCGCGCCTGGTTCCCCTGACCGCTCGGCGTGCGCGAAGTGTGCTGCGCCGGTCTGGGGACGGTTCGCGGTGCGGTGTGCGCACTGCCACGGCTGGTACGGCGTTCCGCTCGTGCTTGAGGCCCTGACGGCGGCCGTGTTCGTCGTGCTGATCTGGCGGTTCGGTGGGCTGCTCGACGTCGCCCCGTACGCCTTCGTCGGTGCGCTCGGCGTCGCGCTGGCCGTGGTCGACATCGACGTACAACGGCTGCCCAACGCGCTGACCCTGCCGCTGTACCCGGGGCTGGTTGCTCTCTTCGGAGTGGTCGCGGTCGTCGAGGGCCGCCCAGGGGACCTGGTGCGGGCGGTGCTCGGCGGGCTGGTCCTGGGCGGGTGCTACCTCGCGCTGGCTGTCGCCAGCGGCGGGCGCCTCGGTGGCGGCGACGTCAAGCTCGCCGGTGGTCTGGGGATCGCACTCGGCTGGCTGGGCTGGCCGGCGCTGTTCGCCGGAACTCTTCTCGGGTTCCTGAGCATGGGCCTGGTCGGGGCGGGCCTGGTCGTCGCCCGCCGGGTCACCCTCCAGCAGACGGTCAGCTTCGGCCCGTTCATGCTCGGCGGCGCGTTGCTCGCCGTGCTCGGCTCCGGCCCGGGAACTTGGTGACCAAGCTCTCAACTATCTGGTCGGAAAGCACCTGCGCGAATTCCGTAACACACCGTAGGACTGGGCCGATCATCGTTACAGAAGGTGACTCCACGAGCTTCTGAGGCTGAGTCACGGGGGACAGCAGGGAGCACGTCATGGACAACTCGATCACCGTGGTCGTCGTCGACGGACACACACTGACCCGGTACGGACTGGCGCGACTGGTGGGCGCCGGGGCGGGCATCACCCTCGTCGGCGAATGCGGCCTCGCGGCCGACGCGCCCGCGCTGATCGCGTCGACGGCTCCGGACGTGGTCGTCCTGGACGTCGCACTGCCCGACGCCGACGGACTCCGGCTGGCGCGGGACCTCCGCGACCGGTACGACGACCTGGGCATCGTGGTGCTCACGGCGCAGTCCGGCGACGACGTCCTGTTCCGTGCCCTGGAGACCGGCGTGTCGGCCTTCGTCGCCAAGACCGCCCCGAACACCGAAGTCCTCGGGGCGATCCGGCACGCCGCGGTGGCGGCCGCCTCGTTCACCGCCACCGGCCTCGGCCCCGCCCTGGCGCGCCGCGGCACCCCGCCCGTGACCGTGGCGTCCGAGCCGGGTGTCGCGTTGAGCCCGCGGGAGCTCGAGATCCTGTCGCTGCTGGCGACCGGGGTGTCGGTCCCGGCCATGGCCGCGACGCTGTTCGTCAGCCTGTCGACCGCGAAGACCTACGTCTCCCGCGTCTACGAGAAGCTCGGCGCGACGAACCGCGCGAACGCGATCATGACCGCGATGCGCCTCGGCCTCCTCAAGCCGGAACTCGACATCCCGGCCTGAGGACGAGGTCAGCGGGCCTTCAGGAGACGACCCGCTGGAGGAAGCCGCGGATCAGCGCGGCGATCTCGTCGCCATGGGTTTCGAGAGCGAAGTGACCGGCCTCCAGGAGATGGATCTCGGCGTCCGGCAGGTCGCGGGCGTAGGCGGTAGCGCCGTCCGCGCCGAAGATCTCGTCGTACTTGCCCCAGGCAACCAGTGTCGGCGGGCGGTGGGTGCGGAAGTACTCCTGGAACGCCGGGTAGCCGTCGAGGTTGTACTGGTAGTCGTGGAACAACTCCAGCTGGATCTCCTGGTTGCCCGGGCGGTCGAGGTACGCCTGGTCGAGCGTCCAGGTGTCGGGGCTGATCCGGTCCAGGAACTCGGCCGGCACGCCGTGGGTGTACTGCCACCGCGTCGCCTCGGCCGTCAGCAGTTTGCGGACGTCGGGTTCGTAGGTGATCCGGTCCTTGGCGTGGTTGAACAGCGGCTCCCAGAACGGCGTGAACCCGTCCAGGTAGGCGTTGCCGCTCTGGCTGATCAGGGCCGTGACGCGCTCCGGGTGGCGGCTGGCGATGCGCAGCCCGATCGGTGCTCCGTAGTCCTGGATGTAGAGCGCGAACCGCCGTACGTCGAGCTTGTCCAGCAGCCCGAGGGTGAGGTCGGTGAGGGCGTCGAAGGAGTAGTCGAACTCGTCCACCGTCGGCATCCCGGACTGCCCGAAGCCGAGGTGGTCGGGCGCGATGAGGTGGTACGAATCCGCCAGCGCAGGCAGCAGGTTGCGGAACATGGCGGAGCTGGTGGGGAAGCCGTGCAGCAGCAAGAGCGTCGGGTTGGCCGGGTCACCCGCCTCCCGGTAGAAGATCGACTGCCCGTCGATGTCAACGGTTGCGTAGCGCACTTGGTTCATTGCTGTTCTCCTGATTCTCGAGAGGTACTGCGTTGCCGGTAGGGAGCAAGGCGACGGAGGCCGCGGCGAGGCCGAGGCCGAGTGCGAAGAAGGCGCGGTAGCTGCCGGTCGAGCTGTCGATGAGCGCGGCCACGGCGAGTCCACTCGCGGCCGAGAGTTGGTGCGTCACCCAGACGGGGGCCAGGGTGCGGCCCAGCCGGTTCGGATCGAGGCCGCGCGACAGCACGGCCATGGTGAGCGGGATGATCGGGAACGACGACACTCCGAAGACGACCGACGCGACGACGAGTCCGACCGAACCTTCGGCCGCGACGAGCAGGCCGAGTGATGCCGCGCGCAGCAGGTGGAGGAGCCGCAGCAGGTCCTCCGGACGTCGGCCTCGGTGCAGCAGGTTCCCGGCGACGGCGGAGGTGATTCCGGCAGCCAGCGCGGCGACCGCGACCAGGCGGCCTGCGTCGACGACCGACCAACCGAGGCTGCTGGCGTGCTTGGGCAGCATGAGTACGACGACGTACATCGTCGCCGCGTGGAACGCGAAGGACACCAGCAAGCGGCGGCGGCCGCGCAGGCTCTCCCGAGACGTGTCGGTGGACGACCTGCTCACCGTGTCGGCCGGCAGGGCGTATGCGAGGACGAGTGTGACCGCGACAGCGACGCCACCGAGCACTGCATAGGTTCCGCGGACGCCGAGGGGCTCGAAGAGCGTCGTCGCGGCCCACGGCATGAGGAGTTGCCCGAGGTTGATTCCGACCGCGGCCCGCGCCAGCGCCGGCCCGGCCTGGGCGCCGTATGCCCGACCGAGCAGGGTGCTGATGGTGAGAGTGGACGAGCTCGCGAAGCCGAGGCCGCCGAGGATCGTGTAGGCGGCAACGAACTGCCAGGTCTGGGTGACCAGGGAGAGCACCAGGTAGCTGCTCGAGCTGAACAGCAGCCCGAGCAGCAGGACCCGTTTGGCGCCGCTGCGATCCAGCAGCCGACCGATCGAGGGCTGGGCGGCGCCGGTGAGCAACGTGCTCAGCGCGGCGGCGATCGCCAGCGCCGAGACGTCGAGTCCGTAGTCCGAGGCGGCGGGGGCGAAGAACACGCCGGCGGAGAAGTTCAGTCCGAAGGAGACGGTCATGGCCGCCAGTGCGGCGAACGCTGTGCGCAAGGTCTTTCACACTTTCAGGGCACGGGTCGACCGGCGGAGGGCATGCCGGATCGCTGCCGCGACGTACGACGTCGTCGGCCGAGGACGGAAGTTCGAGGGGCTAGCGGTTCAGCGGTGCCGGGCGTAGTGCCGGGCGGCGCGGGCGCGGTTGCCGCAGGCTGCCGAGCACCACCTTCGCTGCGGGCGATCCTGCAGGTAGAACAGCACGCAGCCCGGTCCCTGGCAGGCACGCAGGTCCGCGCGCTGACGGACGAACAGCTCGATCGCCGCCTGGGCGATGTAGGAGAAGGTCGCGGTGACCGGCGGCGCCGCGCTGCGAACCCGCGCGGCCGGCTCGGCCTCCCACTGCAGCTCCTGCCACTGCGGGGCCCAGCGGGCGTGATGGTTGATGGTCTCGATCGCGCCGCCCGACGGAGCCGCGCCGTCGGTGTCGTCGTCGGTGATCGCGCTCGCCACCGTACGGATGGCGTCCCGCAGTTCACGGGCCGCCGTCAGTTCGAAGTCGCCCAAGGCGGCCAGGTCCTGGGGGGACAGCTTCCACGGGAGCCGGTCGTTGTTGGCTTCGAGCCAGTCGGCGAGCGCCTCGACGGTGTCCAGGCCCTCCCGCGGTTCACCCCGTACGGCGTACGCGGTGTTCGCGAGCTCGATCGGCAAGGGCTCCCCGAGCAGCGGTGCGGACACGGCGCTCATCGGTTCCCGCCAGGCACCAGGCCGGCGCGCAGCCGCGCGTTCTCCTGCTCGAGTACGGCGATCCGGTCGCGCAGCGAGCCGATCGCCTGCTCGACCACCTCACGGCCGAACAGCTGCGGAATGTGCTGCCGGCAGTTCCAGTCCCATCCCTCGATCTCGATGAGGACGGCCCCTTCCACCTTGCCCGGGTAGTCCGGGACGACCACCTGCCGCAGGATATCCGGGTCCTCGCTCACCCGGGCGTGACCGAGGAGCTTGAGGCGCGCCTGTAAGGCGTAGTCCATCAGGAACAGCGCGACCCGGTCGGAGTTCTGCAGGTTCCCGCGGGTGATGTACTGACGGTTTCCCCGCAGGTCCGCGAAGCCGAGCGTGCGCTCGTCGAGAACCCGCAGGAAGCCCCGCGGGCCGCCGCGATGCTGGATGTACGGCCAGCCGGTCTCGCTCACGCTCGCGATGTAGAAGCTCTCGCGGTCCGCGATGAAGTCCGCCTCGCCCGGCCCCAGGAGATCACCGCTAGCCGTCTCCACCGCCGTTCCGCGGTACGCCCGATCGCTGCCGTGCAGCCGCTGTTGCGCCCGCACCGCCTCGGTGAACGCCAACTGCGCGAACCTGGCTCCCATCGCAGCCCTCCCTGACAGCTAATGGTGATGATGGCATCGAAACGTCAGAACTGCTGCACGATGCAGTGCAGCGTGTTCGATGTTCTAACGATAACAGCCGATGCAAACTGTTAGAAGGGTTGGGTCAGTTCTGCGCGGGAGGTGATGCCCAGCTTGGGATAGGCGCGGTAGAGGTGGGAGCCGACGGTTCGGGGCTGAGGAAGAGCTGCTCGGCGATCTGGCGGTTGGTGGCGCCGGTGGCGGCCAGGTGTACGACCTGCAGTTCTTGCGGGGGCCGCGCGCACGTTGGTCAACCGCGCGAGCACCAGCGGGTCGGCGCTCAACTGGCGACCGCGGCAGCGTTACTGCCACGTGCCTGGGCCCGCTCGGCCGTGGCTGCCAACAGGGCCGCGACCTCCTCGTCGGGTTCGAGCGACGCGGCGGACAGGTGCCGTGCAACGATCACCGCTACCTGTTCAACTACTTCTATACCGACGACCGCGACACACTGCTCAAGGTCTGGGAGTACACCGCCGGCTGGTTCCAGGCCAACACCGCGCTGCCCAACTCCGCCCTGATGCGACCGGTGGACGGCGAGCCCGCCGACTACGGCCTGATCAACCACGCCAGCTGGCCCACCTGGCGCACCTTCCTGCCCAGCCTGATCTTCCGCCGCAGCTACCGCCCCTTCGTGCTGGCCAACTTCAAAGCCAACGCCGTCGCCGCGCAACCGACGATCTACCGCCTCATGCGAGCGAGTCGCTGACTGCCCGGCAGTAGGCGGTGATGAGGTCGGGGGAGTCGGTGGGGACTGCGCTGTGGGCGGCGCGGGACAGTTCGACGACCGACCAATGGGTGGTGGACTCGCAGGCCAGTTCGGCCAGGCGCTTGGCCAGCAGGACATCGTCGGTGATCGCCAGGAGTTCGGCGAGCGCCGACTGGAGCTCCTGGCGGGCCACCAGGATCTCCCGGGCGTTGTAGCGGCCGAGGTTGCGGTAGGCAACGAAGCTGGCGGTGTCGAAGAACTGGTTCAAGGTGGATTCCCGCGGATAGCTGGGATACCGCTCGTGAAAGGCCAGTAGCGCTGCGGGCATCGCCTTGGCAAGACCGGGTTTGGCGTACCAGAGAATGCCGACCGGGGTGTCCGCGGTGAAGGTTCCCGCGCCTTTGGTGAAGAACCCGAGATTGACGGTTCGCGGTGAGTACGACGGAACGCGCGAACCGCTCGGTGCCGCCCGGAGCGGGTCGAGGCTGATGTCGATGCGGATGTCGCACTCGCTCGGCGCGATCGCGATCGCCTTGCCGAGGGAGGCGGTCGCGTCGCCCGGGCCGGAGTCGGCGTCGACGCAGACGATCTCGGTGATCTCCGAGATCCGGAGCAGTTCGACCAGCCCGGTGTTCTCCCAGTGACCGCCGTCGGTCAGGTACAGGTACGGGTCGTCGAGGTCGTGGATCCCGAAGAACTCCTTGAACAGGTAGCCGAGCCCGGTGCGCGCGTAGCGCGGGTCCTTGTCGTCGGCGGCCAGGCCGGCGGCTTCGAGCTGGGCGATGTACCGCGGGTTGGCGATCCAGACGCCGAGCCGGATGTTGAAGAAGGTCAGCAGCATGCTGGTCGGCCCGATCTGGAACCGTCCCATCGCCGGCGACACCGCGGCGCTGGAGATCGCGACCGCCATCATCGTGGTGATCCGCTTGTGCATCCGGTTGCCGAGCCGGTCGAGCACGCGGGTCGACGCGGCGAACTCGAGGGTGTTGCCGCGGCCGTCCTGCGGCAGGTGCAGTGTGGTCTTCTTCGGGTCGAATGTCACGCTCAGCGCCGGGGTGCCGTAGTGGGTCCGGACCGCGCGTGAACTCACGGTGCTGGTCGTGCAGACCACCAGCGGCGTACCGTCGAAGGCGAACAGGCCCGGTTCCCGCCGGCTCCGGTCCGCAGCGGCGACGTCGTCGTTCTCGTACGCGCGCACCCGGGCGTTGTCGGGCCGGTACGTCGCATAGGCCAGTCGCAGCTTGCCGCGGTAGAAGGGGGCGAGCGCCCAGCTTTCCGGGCTCGGGCCCAGGAGCGCCGCGGCCACGAACACGAGGGCGAGGACCCAGTTCCAGCCGGATTGCCAGCTGATCAGATCGTTTCCGGACCAACTCACGCCGTGCTTGGCCGCGGTCCACGTCGCGATCGCGGCCAGGCCCAGCGCGACGACGATGAACGCGAACCCGCCGAGCTTCGGCGCCAGCCGTGCCGCCGGCTTCCGGAGAATGCGGACGACCGAACCGACGACCCCGGCCCCGGCGGCGACGGTAGCGACCACCGTGGCCAACGACAGGTAGGCGACCCCGCCGACCAGTTCGACGAACGCCCACACCGTCAGTGCGAGCAGCGCGCCCAGCGCCAGAGCGGCGTACGCCGCCCGCTTGAGTGTCTGCAGCGTGAGCCGTGCCCACTCGTGGTTCTGGGCACGCCCGATGAGGAGCCGTCCGGCCAGCACCCAGAGCAGCAGCAGGGCGAATCCGACGACGAGGAAGACGATCCCGGGCAGCGCGAGCGAGTGTTCCTCGACGAGTTCGTGCATCGCGCCCTTGCGTAGGGTGCCGTCCTCGCCCGTCAGGCTGCGCAAGGCCCAGCCCACCGGTCGCGTGATCGCCCACAGAATGCTCAGCAGCACCACCACGTTCACGGTCAGCCCGGCGATGATCGTCGCGAACACGGCCGGCCGGTACGACGCCCTGGTCTCCTCGGCCCCGCCCGATCGCATCGCGTTGGTGGCGGCGGGGTCGGTGTCCGATCCGCGGGGCTCGTTCGACGCGAGGTAGCCGAGGTTGTCGACGAGATGCCGCTCCTCAGGCGTGAGCCACCCGTTGTCCTGCCACTCCCACGGAGCCGGCTGCATGGCGCTGGGCTGCACGCGCCCGGCATTCCCGCCGTCGTCGGTCTGGTACGTCGACCGCGAGATGCTCCAGCCGGCCGCCAGGTTCGACCCGCCGGACACGGCCGTGACGGCCCGCGCTCCGGACCACTTGAGCGGACCGTCGTCGAAGGCCTGCAGTGCGCCGAGGCTGATCGACGCCGCGCGGATGCCGCCGCCGGACAGCGCGATGCCGTACTTGGTCTTCTCCGGCGGGGGCGGAGCGCCGCGCGTCGTCTGCGTGCCGGTCGCCTCCTTGGACACCTTCTGCGAAGGCTCCGCGGTCGGTTTCGCGCCGGCCGCCTTGCGGGCGTAGACGGGCAGCGCCCAGGAGGCGAGCCGGATCCAGCGCGGCGTCGCCCACCACGCGAACGCGCCCGCGGCGATGTACACGACAGCCACGAGCAGGATGGCGAACTTCGCCCAGGCAAGGATCGCAACGAACCGCCACGGCCCGTTCGACGAGCCCGCGGCGAGCATCAGGATGTTCTCGGCGACGTCGAGGACGCCGGCCACGACGACCGCGATGGCCACCGAGTCGCGGGCCCGGCGCAGCGCGGGCAGCCGGTAGTAGGCGCCGGCCCACAACGCGAGCACGCCGAGCAGCAGCACGTACGACGCGATGAACCAGAAGTCCTGGCGGACTGCCGTCGTGAACGCGGCGTCGCACGCGCACTCGGTCCACGCCCGGCTGGTGCCTGCCAGCTCGATGTCGACGATCGACACCGCCCGACCCCGCAGACTCGCCGCGTCGCCGAAGTGGGCGGCGGCGACCGCGGCGAGGATCAGGGCGGACCAGCGCAGTACGGCGAGCCAGTGCGGCAGCCGGGCGATACGGGTCAGGAGTTGCTCGGCCCACGCAGGCAGCCGGCGCTCCCGCATACGTGCGACCGCGAGCAGTACGACGAGGCTCAGCACTACGGCGAGCAGCAGGCACACGATCCCGAGCGCCTGCGGCAGGAGGCCGTCTCCGCCGCCGTCGCCGAGGACCACCAGGGCGAGCACGAACAGGCCGACGCCCACGACGAGCCAGAACACCCGCCGCCCGTAGTGGAACGCGACGTCCGTGTTCTTGTCGAGTCCACCCGTCGGCGGATCCAGGAAATTGGCCATCTGCTGCACCCCCAGCCGATCGGCGCCGTAACGCGCCGAGACGATCCCCTCACTGATAAGAGGCCCGACCAGGTTGGGCTGATACGTATCAAGCAGAACTGCGGCGACGTGGGCGACCGCGCCGCAGCAGGCGCTTGGCCAGGGGGATCAGGGCCGCGGTCGCGAGCAGCGTCAGACTCACGACGCTCGCGTACCTGTCGATCAGGAGCACCAGGTCGACAGCTTGCTGGCCGGCGCTGTAGCCGAGGGTCGCCACCAGCCCGGTCATCAGCGCGGCGCCGGCGAGGTCGAGGAGCAGGAACGTGACCAGCCGCATGCCTGCCCACGCCGCCATGGCGTAGATGACCGGAGTGGGAACGCCCGGGAACAGGGCGAGCACGACGGCGATCCGGAGCGTCCAGGGGCTGAGCTCCTTGGCCCGCGCGGCGAAGCGTACGGCGCGCTCGCTCGTCGTGAACATCTTGATGATGCCGAGCCCCCAGCGCCGCCCGGTCCACCAGGTCAGCCAGTCGAACTTCACCATCCCCGTGGCCCCGGCCACGATGACCAGCCAGAGCGGAGCCTCGCCGATCCGCGCGAAGGCCGCGGCCGCGCCGACCGCGATCAGGTCGCCGGTGAGGAACTCCAGCAGCACCGGGTGCGACGCGAGCAGGAACGGTTTGACCGGCCGGAGCGCCAGCCCGATCGCGACCACCCCGATGATCGCGCCCATCAGGGCGAGGTCGCCCCGGGTGACGGGGCCTTCCCAGGGCACGAACCGGCGCCATCGGGACGCGGCGGGTTGCTGGTCCGACTCGGTCATCGGGGCCTCCGGGCGGAAACTGATCTCGAACACTGCTGTTCGGGTTAGCGTAACATAAGCCGTACAGAGGTGTTCAAGTTAGTTGGGCTTGACCTTGACGCGGCGTCAACCCTCCATCCTGTGTGCGGTCGAACCCCACAGGAGGCAGCTGATGACGAACACCGGGACCGCGATCCGCGTGCGCGGCCTGCAGAAGTCGTACGGGAAGCTGGAGGTGCTGCGCGGCGTCGACTTCGACGTCGAGCGCGGCAGCATCTTCGCGTTGCTCGGCTCGAACGGCGCCGGCAAGACGACGATCGTGCGGATCCTCGCCACGCTGCTGAAGGCCGACGCGGGCTCGGCGGACGTCAACGGCTTCGACGTGGCCACCCGGGCGCCGGAGGTGCGGAAGTCGTTCAGTCTCACCGGCCAGTTCGCCGCCGTCGACGACATCCTCAGCGGCCGGGAGAACCTCGTACTCGTCGCAAAGCTGCGGCATGTCGCGAACCCCGGTGCGGTCGCCGACGACCTGCTGCGGCGGTTCTCGCTGACGGAGGCCGGCGGGCGGCGCGTGGCGACGTACTCCGGCGGGATGCGCCGCCGGCTGGACATCGCGATGAGCCTGATCGGCGAGCCTGCGGTGATCTTCCTCGACGAGCCGACGACCGGCCTCGACCCGGAGGCGCGGGTCGAGGTGTGGGAGACCGTCCGGAGCCTCGCCGTACGCGGTACGACGGTGCTGCTGACGACGCAGTACCTCGAGGAGGCCGAGCAGCTCGCGGACCGGATCGCGATCCTCCACCAGGGCCGGATCATTGCCAACGGCACCCTTTCCGAACTGAAGCGGCTGCTGCCGCCCGCCGAGATCGAGTACGTCGAGAAGCAGCCGTCGCTCGAGGACGTGTTCTTCGCGATCGTCGGCGACACCGCCCGGGCCACGTCGGACAGCGAGTAGGGACGAATCATGACCACGCACTACCTCGGCGACACCGTCGCACTCACCGGCCGGACCCTGCGGCACGTCACGCGCAGCCTCGACACGATCATCACCACGGCGCTGATGCCGGTCGGGATGATGCTGCTGTTCGTCTACGTGTTCGGCGGCGCGATCGACACCGGCCAGGTCCGGTACGTCGACTACCAGCTGCCCGGCATCCTGCTGATCACGATCGCGTCGGGCATCGCGTACACGGCGTTCCGGCTGTTCATGGACATGAAGAGCGGGATCTTCGAGCGGTTCCAGTCGATGCCGATCGCGCGCTCGGGCGTGCTCTGGGCGCACGTCCTGACCTCGCTGGTCGCCAACGTGATCTCGCTGGTGGTCGTCGTCGCGGTCGCCCTGCTGATGGGCTTCCGGTCCGGCGCGGGGCTGGTCGCGTGGCTCGCGGTCGCCGGGCTCTTGTTGCTGTTCACGCTGGCCCTGACCTGGATCGCGGTGATCCCGGGCCTGTCCGCGAACACGATCGAGGGCGCGAGCGTGTTCTCGTACCCGCTGATGTTCCTGCCGTTCCTGAGCTCGGCGTTCGTGCCCACCACGACGATGCCGGGGCCGGTGCGCTGGTTCGCCGAGAACCAGCCGGTGACCTCGATCGTCAACACGATCCGTGCCCTGCTCGCCGGCGAGCCGCTCGGCGACGACCTCTGGATCGCGCTGGTGTGGTGCGTCGGCATCCTGGTGGCGGCGTACGGCATCGCCATGGTCGTCTACCGCCGCAAGATCGCCTGAGGCAGTCTGGGAGCCATGCTCACCATCAGCCAGCTGGCGACGTACGCCGGGGTGACGACGCGGGCGGTGCGTCATTACCACCAGATCGGGCTGCTGCCGGAGCCCGGGCGGGATCACTCCGGCTACCGGTCGTACGACGCCTCGGCCGTGGTGCGGCTGATCCGGATCCGGACGCTGGCGGATGCCGGCGTACCGCTGGCGCGGGTGCAGGAGTTGCTCGACGCGGACGCGGAGGAGTTCGCGGCGGGCGTCGAGGAGATCGACAAGGGCCTGCGGGCGGAGGCCCGGCGGCTGCAGGACACCCGCAAGCGACTCGCCCGGCTCGCCGCCGGGGAACACCTGGCGTTGCCGCAGAGTGTCGTCGGCTACCTGGACCGGTTGCGCGGACTCGGCGTCCAGGAACGCTACATCGAGCTGGAGCGGGACGCTTGGATCATGATCGCCGCGCAGGTGCCGCATCTGGTGGACGCTGTCATCACCAAGAAGCATGAGGCGCTCGAGCACCCCGACATGCGGGAGCTCTACCGCGTCGTCAACGAGGCCCTCGACGCGCCGCCCGACGAAGCCCGGCTCTACGAGATCGCCGACATCCTCGAGCGACTGATGATCGCCGCCGTCCAGGCCGGTGAGACGGGCAGCGGGTACCTCGACGACCAGCTGGTCAACCTGATGGACAGCTCCGTACTCGAATCCGCACCGGGCGCCGAACGGCTGCTGGCGATCCTGGAAGAGCGCGGCTGGAAGGGCTGGACCCGCATCGAACGCGTACCGGCCGACAGACTCCCCGCGGCCGACCAGTCCGCGAGCTCGTTAGAGGAGTGTTAGAACCCGGGGATTCCGCTCCGGCGCAAGCGGGCGGCGAGGCCGTTGCGGATCAGGGCGTCCAGGCGTTCCCAGGCAGGGGAGGACGCGTTGATCGAGGACTGCACGAGCCCGGGGAGGCCGGTGTCGGCGGAGTCGCGGCGGAGGTCGTCGGGGGAGTAGCGCGCGACGGCGAGCTCGACGACACGTTCGGCCAGTTCGGCCAGGGCCGGGTCTTCCGGGTCGAGGTCGTGGGCCCGGTCGTACTCGAGGTACAGCCGGCCGAGGACGGGATCGGCCTGGGCCTCGGCCTGATCGGTGAAGAAGCGGTGCGCGGTGTCGGGTGCGGTTGCGAAGGTCAGGATCCACAGGTCGCGTTCGAGTGTGATCCACCGGTCGGAGAAGCCGCGGTCGTGGAGATGTTCGAGATGGCGTTCGACCTCGCCGGGCAGGAACGGACTGTGGCCCGCGGCGAGCTCTCTGAGCCGGTCGCGGGTGCTGACGAGCCGGTCGATCCGGGTGGTGAGGTCGGCCTCGAGTTCGGTGGCCGCGGACCGCAGCTCGGCAGTGGATCCGGTGGCGAGGACGGCGATCCTGGCAAGCGGTACGCCGGCCTCGGCCAGCGTCCGGATCTTGATCAGGTCGACGAGGTCCTGCGCTGAGTACCGGCGGTACCCGGACGCGTCCCGCGGCGGCTCGGGCAGGAGTCCCTTCGCGTGGTAGACCCGGATCGTCTTGGTCGAGACGCCGACGTACCGGGCGAGCTGGCCGATGGTGATCACGGACCCAGCCTGGCGCATTTGACCTTGCCCTTGGGGCAACGTCGCAGCATGGCGGCATGACGAGTTTCGAACCGGACCGGGAGACGCTGCGCGCGCTGGCCGACGAGGGGAACGAGCGCGCGCTGGAGCGGCTCGCCGAGCTGGCCGACGGGCGGGACGACGTCGGCGAGCTGAACGAGCTGCTCGACGAGGGGTGCGAGCGTGCGGGGGAGTACCTGACCCGGCGGGCGGCGGCCGCGCACGACCTGCGCGAGCTGCAGCGGATCGCGGACGCGGGCTACGCGGAGGCTGCCGACGTGCTGGACGGGCTGCTGGGCGGGTCGAAATAGCGCATCGGTCGTTTAATTGAACCGGTGCGTATTGCAGTCGGCCGGATTCGGAAAGTGCCTTTGTTTTGTGGCTTTTCTCGCGGGGTACCGCGTCGCTGTTCAATTCCGGAACGGCGCAGACCGAAAGAAGCAGAACGATGGACCTGACCCAATCCTGGAACGACGCGGTAGGTGCGATCATCACCTTCCTGCCGAAGTTCGTGCTGTTCCTCGTCATCCTGTTCGTCGGATGGCTGGTGGCCATGGCGCTGCGAAAGCTCGTCAACGTCGTACTCTCCCGCGTGGGCTTCGACCGCGCCGTCGAGCGCGGCGGTGTCGGGCGGGCGCTCGCGCAGTCGAAGTACGACGCCAGCGGGCTGATCGCGGCACTCGTGTACTACGCCGTACTGCTGATCGCGCTGCAGTTCGCGTTCGGCGTCTTCGGCCCCAACCCGGTCAGCGACCTGCTGGCGGCGATCGTCGGCTGGCTGCCGAGAGCAGTCGTGGCCATCGTGATCGTCGTCGTGGCCGCCGCGATCGCGAACGCGTTGCGTGACCTGGTCGGCAGCGCGCTGTCGGCACTCAGCTACGGCCAGCTGATCGCGAAGGTTGTCCAGGTCTTCGTCATCGCGCTCGGTGTCATCGCCGCGCTGAACCAGATCGGCGTCGCGACCACGGTGACCACCCCGGTCCTGATCGCGGCCCTGGCGACCGTCGGTGGCGTCATCGTCGTCGGCATGGGTGGCGGGATGATCCGGCCGATGCAGCGCCGTTGGGACCGGTGGCTGGACCGGGCGGAGCAGGATCTGCCGAACGCCCGCTCGCGCGACGAGGCGTACCAGCGCGGTCGCGAGGACGCGGAGCGCAGCCAGTGGCAGACGGAGCCCGGCGCGTCGTCGCCGCGCATGACGCCTGACGCGTCGACCGGTGCGTCGTCTGGTACGTCGTCGTCTGGCGCGTCGGCGGGCATGTCGTCGAGCGGTGCCGACGTCTCGTCGACCGGTGGTTCGGCGTCCGTGGGGATGCCGGGTGATCCGCTCGGCGGGACCCGCCGGTCCGCGACGCCGCCGCCCCCGCCGCGCAGCGACGGCACCACCTGATCGAGGGGACAGGTGGATCTGGGGAGGTGTCCCCGAGCGTCACTTCCACGCTCGGGGACGCTGGGTACTCAGAGCCGCGGGAGCTCGTGGAGGCCGGCGTGGGCGTCGGCCGAGGCGAGACTCGCAGCGGCCAGCAACCGGACGGTCACCCAGTCGTCGCCCGCGCCGCCGATCCGCCAGCCGCGCTCGCCCGCCGAGTCCTGCACACCTCGTGCGTACGCCGCCAGCTCGACCGGGCCGGCGGACCCGGCGGTCAGGCCGAGGATGTCGCGCACGGCCGCGGCATGCTGGTCGATCGTCGCCTGCAGCCCCGGGCCGTAGGCGGTCAGCCCCGTGAGCAACCGGTCACGTAACAACGCCAATTCTCGTCGCGCAGCCGACTCCCGCACGATTCGCACCCACACCATGACTCAGTAGGTTAATCCACGGGTACCGGCTGATCAGCCGCAACTGCGGAAGGAGTCACCATGCCTGCGAAATCATTGGGCGACAAGCTCGGACGCCAGGCCGCCAACCTCAAGAGCGGCCTCAAGGACGTCGCCCAGAAGTTCACCGAACCCGACCGGGAGCCGCGCACCGACGCCACCGCCGGCCGCATCTCCGGCGCGAGGAAGGCCAAACAGCGCACCCCGTCGAAGGAAGAGCTGTACGCCGACGCCAAACGCCTCGGCATCAAGGGCCGCTCGAAGATGACCAAGGACCAACTCCGGCGAGCGGTCAAGCGCGCCTGAGTACGCCGGTCAGAGGGTGTGCAGCTTGGCGAACGGTGCGACCACCCGCACCATCCGGCCGCTGCCGAAGTCGACGATCACCGCGCCGGACGCGACCGAATGCACCCGGCCCAGCCCTTCCCGGTCGTGAGACACCCGCTCACCGACGTCGAAGCTCTTGACCGGGTCAGCAGCCTGGGCGGCGGCGAACGGACTGGTGGACAGGTGACGACGCGTCGTCGCGCGATAGCTCTGCATGAGGCTTCCAGTATGCGCCGGGATCCCTGATCCCGCGACAACGAGCTGGTGACTATCGCGCAACGCGCCGACCCTCCGGCCTGGCGCGCCGCCGCCCGGGCCTGGTCGTTCTGCTAGCAGTTGAACTCGAGGTCGTCGGGGTCGTACGTCTCGTACTTGCTCGTCTGCCACGTGATCGCCGCCGCGGCGCGGATCTTGAAGAAGTGGTCCTTGAACTTCTCGTGGACGTCCGCGTCGGTGATCCGCAGGATCACGTCGTCGTTGTGCCACGGCGACTTGCGGTTCAGGTTGTGGCTGCCGGTGAAGACGACCTTCTGGTCCGGCTTCCCGGCGTAGTGCCCGTCGATCAGGATGTTCTTCTCGTGCGTGCCGCACTGGTTCGTGCTGAACTCGCGGACCTCCGGTCCGTGGTACTTGCCGGTCGGGGCCCGCAGCAGCCCGCCGCGCAGCGGTCCGTCCGCCGCCTGGCTCACGTCCGTGCCGACGACGTCGACGTAGCAGCCCTCGTTGTCGAGCCGCCACAGTTCGGCGGCGACGGCGGTCCCGCCGCCCTTGGCCAGCTGGGCCGCCGCGACGCGGACGATGGTGCGGTGCTCGTCGTCGTTCGTACCGCCGGAGTTGTTTCCGTCGCACTTCACGCTCTTCAGGATGTTCGCGAACGTGACGGTGCTGCTCGACTCCTTCCGCGGTGAGACGTACAACTTGTACTTCGCGTTCGAAACCGGCCCGTGCTCGTCGATGAAGTGCTGGTACTGGTCGTCCCGCTTCTGCTCGCTGTTGAGATCCGCGAAGTACTCCTGGTACTTGTCGTACAGCCACTTCCCGTCGTCGCCCATCGCGGTGAACGCGGTGTTCCACATCTTCGGGCCGGAATGCTCGCTGAGGTTCGAGCTCGTCTGCACGACCACGTTCGACTTCCCGCCGGTCTTGCTGAACAGGAAGAACTTGTTGTGCATGATGTGGTCGCCGATGCACGAGGTGTGCTTGTTGCCGCCTGAGCTGGTGCCTGGTTCGCAGTACTTGATCCACGAGAGCCGGCTCGCGTCCGCGGCGATCTTCACGTCGCGGTACGGCATCGTGCCGCGGTGTTCCGCGTCGACGATGATCCGCACCGTCACCCGCTTGCTGTTGATCTTGTCGATGAGTGCCTTCGCGACCTCGTAGTCGTCGAAGCGGTACGACGCGATGGTGATGCTGGAGTCCTTCTCGGCGCCCTTGATCAGATTGACGAGGTAGTCGCGGATCCGGTAGCGCTCGGCCTTCGAGCCGTTCGGATCGTTGGCCACGAACGTGGTGGGTTTGCCGGGCGCGGCATTCTGCTGCTGTGCGGCGCCGGTGGCTTGCGCGCCGCCGCCGTACACCAGTGCGCCGGTCGTTGCGATGGCCACGAGTCCTTTGAACAGGTCCGAAGGTTTCATGGCGGCGACGGTACGTATGGCGGCTATATCGGCGTTATCGCGGCGGGATAACCGGGATATAGCCGCGACTCCTAATGTCCTGGCATCAGCCATCCAGGAAAGAGGAGTTCTGATGGGCACGCGACTTGTGCTGACCTCGGCGGCGACCGTCGTACTCATGCTGGGCGGTGTCAGTGCGGCCGCGCTCGCACCGGGGACCGGGGCGGTGGTCGACGAGGCCGCGCGGGAGAAGGACTGCCGTGCGACCAACAACAGCCTGCCGAGCAGCGACAAGCACATCTACCTGTACGCCGTGTCGAAATGCGAAGACCGCCACGGCGCGAAGGACGACTCGGCGGCGGACCGCGACTACGGCGACGGAAAAGGCCAGGTCAAGGACTTCGACAACAAGGCGGGCTCGCTCATCAATCACAGCGACGCGACCGTCGAGTTCTACACCCGGCCTGGCTACAGCGACAAAGGCGACCGCTTCTGCGTCCGCCCCGGCCATTACGTGACGAAGCTCTACATGTACGGCGACGGCAAGGACGAAAAGGGCAGCTGGAGCAACAGCATCAGCTCCCACCGCAAGGTCGACCCGAAGAACTGCAAACGCTTCTTCGGCTGGAGAATCAACTGATCTTTTCCGGCGCCGTGCGAGATCGGCACCCGGGGGAAGGACCCGGTCGTCGCTTAGCCTGAAGTGATGGCCGGGGACGGGGTTGAGATCCGGGTGTTGGGGCCGGTGGAGGTGACCGTCGGCGGGCGGGCCGCGTGCGTCGGGGGGCAGCGTGCGCAGCAGGTCCTCGCGGCGTTGCTGATGGAGGCCGGGCGGGCGGTGTCGGCCGACGAGCTCATTGACGCGGTGTGGGACGACAGTCCGCCGGCGTCGGCGCGTACGCAGCTGTCGATCCAGGTGTCGACACTCAGGCGCGCGTTCGCGGCGGCCGGGTGTGCGCGCGAGATCATCGAGACGACCCAGCACGGCTACCGGCTGAACGACCAGGAGGTTCGGATCGACCTGGCAGAGGCCGAGCGGCTGCGGGCCGAGGCGCAGGCGGCGTCCGATCTCGAGGACGCCGCCGATCGGCTCCGGGCCGCGCTCGCGTTGTGGCGTGGTACGGCGCTGCGCGAGCTGTCGACGCGCGCGCTGAGCGCGAGTGCCCAGCGGCTGGCCGACCTGCGGCTGACGATCGCCGAGCAGTTGTACGACGTGGAGCTCGTACTGGGCCGGCACCGCCAAGCGATCGCCGAGCTGAGCGCGCTGGTCGCCGAGCAGCCGTTGCGCGAACACCTGCGTGCGCAACTGATGACGGCCTTGTGGCGTTCGGGCCGCCCGGTCGAAGCGCTCGAGTGCTACCGCGAAGGCCGCGACGTGTTGGTCGAGGAACTCGGCATCGAGCCGTGCCAGGAACTGCGCGACCTCGAGCATGCAGTCCTGGCCGGCGCGATTCCGCCGGGTGGGACTCCGGCGGGAGCGACTCCTGACGGCGCGGCCGTCGCCAGTGCCGGAACCGCCAGCGGGCCGCCGCAGGCTATGGCCGATAACGGCTCCGGCGCGGAGAGCGTCGTACCTGCCGAGTTGCCGCTGGGTGTGCCGACGTTCACCGGGCGGGAGGATGCGGTCCGTCGGCTGTGCGACCAGCTGACCGCGGACCAGCCGCGGCCAAGCGCTATCGCGGCGCTCGCGGGACCCGGCGGTGTCGGCAAGTCCGAGCTCGCCGTGCACGTCGGCCACCTCGTCGCCGGCGCCTTTCCCGACGGCCAGTTGTACGTCGACCTGCGCGGCTCGACACCGGACGTCGCACCCTTGGAACCGGCCGACGTACTCGGGCGATTCCTGCGCTCGCTCGGCGCCGCGGACACGGCGATCCCGGCCGACACCGACGAGGCCGCCGCTCGGTTCCGGTCGATGACCAGCGAGCTCCGCCTCTTGGTCGTCCTCGACAACGCCTCCGACGCCGGCCAGGTCGAGCCGCTGATCCCGGCCGGACACGCCTGCCGCACGCTCGTCACCAGCCGACGGATCCTGTCCACTCTCCCCGGCGCGGTCCTGGAGCCGCTCGACATGCTGTCCGAGGCGGACGCGCTCACCTTGCTGAGTCGCTTGGTCGGCCCGGCTCGTGTCGACCTGACGCAGCCAACGCAGCGCCAGGCCGCGCTGGACGTCGTACGACTGTGTGGCTCGCTGCCGCTGGCGGTCTCGATCGCAGCCTCCCGGCTGACGTCCCGGCCGTCGTGGAGTCTACGGACCCTGGCCGATCGCCTGGCTGCCACTCAGCAGGACAAGCGATCCCGGCTTGCCGAGTTGCAGACCGAGGACCGCGGCGTGCGGACCAGCTTCCAGGTCAGCTATCAGGAACTCGGTGGGCAGGAGCAGCGACTGTTCCGGCTGGTGAACCTGCTGGATGCCGCCGACGTCGGCGTCCCGGTTGTCGCGGCGCTGGCGGGGACAGATGTGGCTACCGCCGAGGACTTGCTCGAGAGCCTGGTCGACATGCAGTTGCTCGAGAGCAACCGGCCCGAGCGGTACGGCGCCCACGATCTGCTCCGGCTCTTCGGACGTGATCTCGCCGGCGAGGTGGACGACGAGGCGAGCCGGACGGCCGCAGTACGGCGAGCGCTGCACTGCTACCTCGCGACTTCCCGCACGGCGTGCCGCCTGCTGAACGCCGACGCCGCCTGGAGGACCGAGGTCGGACCGGCCTCCCTCGACGCCGACGGTGTCGAGCTGCGGGATCGCGACGAGGTCTACCGCTGGTTGGACGCCGAGGTCGGCAACCTGTCCGCGATCGTTCGGCAAGCCGCGAACGTCGACCCGGGCCTCGCGGCGGCGATCTGCTCGGCGGTCGGACTCAAAATGACGTTGCGCGGCCGGCATCGCGACCGGCTCCGGCTCGGTGAACTGCTGCTTGCCGCGGCGACCGAGCCGCTGCACCGCGCGGTCGCCCACGAGAACATCGGCGCCGCGCTGCTGCGCTGGGGCGACTACGGTCTCGCGCTCGAGCACCTGTCGCGCGCCCTGTCCGGGTACCGAGAGATCGCGAACGAGGCCGGCCAGGCGGTGCAGCTGGCCGCGATGGCATCGACGTACCGGCTGCTCGAACGGTACGACGAATCGATAGCGCACTCGCGCGCCGCGATCGAGCTCAACCGCCGTACCGAACGGCCGACCGCCTTGGCCGACAGCCTGACCAGCCTGGGCCTGACGTACCGCCATGCCGGCCGGCCCGCCGACGAGGTGGCCGCCCACACCGAGGCCCTGACGATCGCGGAACCGCTGGCCGAAACCAACTGGCTGGCGAACATCCTCTGCAACCTGGCCGAGGCGACCCGCCTCGCAGGCGACCCGAACCAGGCCCTTGCCCATTTCGAACGCGCACACGAGGCAAGCCGCCGGTCCGAAGCCACCCAAACGCTCCTGGACGCCGAGATCTGGTGGGGCCTGGGCCGCACCCAGGCCGACCTCGGCGCCCGCACCATCGCGCGCGACTGCTGGCATCGCTCGGCGGCGATCCTCCACGACCTCGGCCTGATCACCACCGCCGAGAAACAGCAGATCACCGACTCCAGCACCCCTGCCGCCCCCGACCTAATCGGCCGCAACACCTGAGCCGGCGGGAGATTGTTGTCAGCCGCAACAACCTGACGTGGTGGTGGGTTTGGTGTCGAGGACAGTGAGTAGGCCGCCTGTGATGCCGGTGGCCAAGCCCCTCGCGGGTGTGTCGACTGGGCCGCAGCAACCGCCGGCCTCGTCCGCTGAACCGCCGTACGCGAGGTTGGAGGAGCAGACGCCGGTTTGGGGGAGGTTGAGTTGGACCTCGCGCGCGGCGGTCCAGTCGCCGGCGAGGGCTGCTGCCACGGAGCGGGCCTGTTCGTAGCCGGTCGCGAGCAGGAACGTCGGGGCGCGGCCGTACGACTTCGCGCCGACGGCGTAGTAGCCAGGTTCAGGGTGGGCGAGTTCGTCCGCGCCGTGGGGTGGGACCGTGCCGCAGGAGTGCTGGTTCGGGTCGATGAGCGGGGCGAGGGCGCGTGTCGAGCCGAGGATCGGGTCGAGGTCCAGGCGGAGTTCGGCGACCATGTCGTGGTCGGGGCGGAAGCGGGTCGAGTTCGCCACCAGGTCCCGACGACGCGGCGTTCGCCGACGGTCGGCGACTGGACCGGTGCCGCCTCCGCGACGCTCATCGGCGCCGGCCGCACCGCTCGCAACCTGGTTCGCGCGCTGACCGTTTGACACCAAGGCAATTACTCAATGATCATTGAGTCAATGAACGTTGAACGAGGCGAGCTGGCGGACCGGGCCCGGGTACATGCGGCGCTCGGTGATCCCGCGCGGCTGGCCGTGGTGGACATGCTGGTGGTCGCCGGGGACTCCGCGCCGGGTGAGCTCGCCGCAGCGCTGGACCTGCCGACGAACCTCGTCGCGCATCATCTGAAGGTCCTCGAAGAGGCAGGCGTGGTCGCCCGCACGCGCTCCGAAGGCGACCGGCGCCGTACCTACGTCCGCCTGTGCCCGGAAGCGATCGCTGCGATCTCGGCCACTGCTCTGACACCGGCGAAGCGCGTGGTCTTCGTCTGCACCCGGAACTCCGCACGCTCCCAGCTGGCGGCGGCGATCTGGTCCCGTCGGAGTGACGTGCCCGCGGCCTCCGCGGGCACGGAGCCGGCCGAGCGGGTGCATCCGCGGGCGCTGAAGATCGCCCGCCGGCACGGTCTGGATCCGGCCCGCTGGCGGCCCGCGCTGATGCGGGACGTCGTACGGCGGGACGATCTGCTGATCGCGGTGTGCGACAACGCGTACGAGCAGTTACGCCCGGAGGATCCGCCGCGGCTGCACTGGTCGGTCCCGGACCCGGCACCGGCCGACACCGACGAGGCCTTCGAAGCCGCCTACACCGACCTCGCCGACCGCATCGACCGGCTGGCGCCGCGCACCCAGATGAGCACCTGGTGAGTGGGCCACGGGCGCAGCCGCTGTGGCGGCGGGTTGTCGCCGAGGGACTGGGGACGGCATTGCTGGTGACCGTGGTCGTCGGCTCGGGGATCGCGGCCGCGCGGCTGTCACCCGGAGACACCGGGCTCCAGTTGCTCGAGAACGCGTTTGCGACCGCGTTGGGCCTGGCGGTGCTGATCCTGATGCTGGGACCGATCTCGGGCGCGCACTTCAACCCGGTCGTGTCCGCCGTCGATTGCTGGTTCGGTCAACGAAACCAAGGGTTGTCCATGAAGGACCTCGCCGCGTATGTCCCAGCCCAGGTGCTCGGCGCGATCGCCGGTGCCGTGCTCGCCAACCTGATGTACGGCGAGCAAGCGGTGTCCTGGTCCTCCACCGACCGTTCGGCGACGCACCTCTGGATCGGCGAGACCGTGGCCACCGCGGGGCTGATCGTGCTCATCTTCTCGCTGGCCCGCTCCGGACGCTCCGCGGCAGCGCCCGCGGCGGTCGGCGCGTACATCGGCGCGGCCTACTGGTTCACGTCGTCCACGTCGTTCGCCAACCCGGCGGTCACGATCGGCCGCGCGTTCAGCGACACCTTCGCCGGGATCGCACCGGAATCGGTGCCGGCCTTCGTGGTGTTCCAGGTGATCGGCGCGGCCGTCGGCGCCGTACTCGTCCTTGCCCTCTATCCAGCGACCGCTTCAGCTGACGAGGCCGTCGTACCGCACTCGGAGTCGGGAGTTCGTTCGTGAGCAAACCTGTTGTGCTGTTCGTCTGCGTGCACAACGCGGGCCGTTCGCAGATGGCCGCGGGATGGCTGCGGCACCTGGCGGGCGACGCCGTCGACGTCCGCTCGGCCGGCTCCGCGCCGAAGGATCAGTTGAACCCGGTCGCGGTCGAGGCCGTGCGCGAGGTCGGGATCGACATCGCCGGTACGACGCCGCGGCTGCTCGACACCGACGACGTACGGGCCAGCGACGTCGTGATCACCATGGGGTGCGGGGACACCTGCCCGATCTTCCCCGGCAAGCGCTACGAGGACTGGGAGCTCACCGACCCGGCCGGCCGGCCGATCGAGGTCGTCCGCGAGGTCCGCGACGAGATCCGGGCCCGCGTCGAGAAGCTCGTCGCGGAGCTCACACTCAACTGAGCTCGACAATCCGGTCGGCAACTGCGGCGAGCAGCTCCCGGTCGTGGGAGATCGCCAGTACGCCGATGTCGTCGGCGCGGGCGCGGTCGACGAGGTGAGACCAGATCCGCGCCTGGGTCAGGGCGTCGACGCTGGCGGTGATCTCGTCCGCGATGAGATACCGAGGATTGCTCAGCAGCGCACGGGCGAGGTTGACCCGCTGGAGTTCGCCACCGCTGATCTCGTGCGGGAAGCGGTCGCGCCAGGCAGGACTGACCAGTTCCGGTGGCGTGTCGCCCGCACCGGCCTCGGCGAGGATGTCGCGGACCTTCCAGTGCGGGTTCATGGCGCGCTCCGGATGCTGCAGCACCAGCTGCACGGGATGCGGACCACCGACCCGCGGATCCGTGTCGATCCGGCCGCGCCCCGCCGTGAGCAGTCCGGCGAGAAGCCGCCCGATCGTGCTCTTGCCCGAGCCGCTCGGCCCGGCCAGCCCGATGATCTCGCCCGGCGCGAGCTCGATCGAGAAACCCTCGACGATCCACGGTCCGCGCGCGGAGTACCGGTACCAGAGATCCTTCGCGGTCAGCATGCCGGCACCGTGAACCCGTTGCCCGGCAGCGCCTCCCAGAGCGCCTTCGCGTACGGATGCCGCAGCCGGCCCTCCGTGAACGCGGCGGGTTCGGCGCTCTCGACGGTGCGTCCGTCGTGGCAGATCACGACGGTGTCCGCGATCTCCAGCGCTCCGCGCAGTTCGTGCGTGATGAGTACGACGGCCCGCCCGGCGTCGGCCTGATCCCGGAAGTCGTTGAGCACCGCGGCGACATCGGCGGCGGGCAGTCCCGGCGTCGGCTCGTCGGCGAGGACGAGCCGCGGATCGCCCATCGTCGCCATGCTCACGAGGACCCGGCGGATCATCCCACCGGACAGCTCGTGCGGATAACGCCGCAGTACTTCCGGACCGAGACCGCGGGCCTCCAACGCGATCGCGGCCGCACGCCGAGGGTCCGGGCGCCCGGCGAGGCGGGCGGAGCGTGCGACCTGACGTCCGACGGTCGCCAGCGGATCGAGGTAGTCGACCGACTGCGGCAGCAGCGCGATCTCGTGACCCGCGAGCGCGCGGCGGCCCGCGGCGGGAAGGCGGCGGCCGTCGTACCTGATGACCCCGGACTCGGAGGCGTTCGGTGGCAGCATGCCGAGGACGGCGTGCGCCAGCAGGGTCTTGCCCGCGCCGGAGGCGCCGACGAGCGCGACAACCTGACCGCGCTCGGCGGACAGGTCCATGCCGGCCAGCCCGACGATCTCGCGGCGGCGCAGCCCGCGTTCGTACTGCACGAACGAGACCCTTAGGTCCTCGATGGTCAGCAGCGCGGTCACAGGTGGTGGCTCCTCGGGTCGAGCAGGGCGCGGGTGTTCTCGCCGATCGTGTCGACGAGCTTGACGACGACGAGCAGGCAGAGGCCGGGAAGAACGGCAAGCCACCAGGCACCGGCGGACAGGAAGCGCATCGACTCGGCGAGCAGTACGCCGACCGACGGCTCCGCGGGATCCACGCCGAGACCGAGGAACGACAGCGCGGCCTCGTGCAGGATCGCATGCGGGAACAGCAGCACCGTCCCGACCAGGAAGTGCCCGAGCAACTGCGGTACGACGTGCCGGCGGGCGATCCACCAGCGCCCGCGACCGAGCTGCCGCGAGATCGCGACGTACTCCGACGACACCACCTGGCGGGCGTGCCCGCGCAGGACCCGCGTCAGCGACGGCCAATGGGTGACGGCGACAGCGATGATCACCGCGCGGGTGCCGCCGCCGAGCGCGAACGCCAGCAGGATCAGCAGCACGAGATGGGGGAGCGCCAGGAAGAGGTCGACCACCCAGGTCACGGCGCGATCGACCAGACGACCGCCGAGCGCGGCGGCGCAGGCCATCAGGACGGCGACGGCGCCGGAGATGACGGCCGCGCTGACCCCGACGACGAGACTCAGCCGGAGCCCGGACAGCACACGCGCGAGCATGTCGCGGCCGAGGCGATCGGTGCCGAAGAGGTGCTGCCAGGAGGGGCTGAGATTGCGTTCGGACAGGTGTGTGGTGCCGGCGGCGTCGACGGACAACGTACCGGCGACGACCACGCTCGCGACGACCACGACGGATACGGCGACCACTGCGATCGTGCGGCGACGCCGGTCGACCAACGGGCCGCGACGGGTGCTGTCGGCAACGATGTCGGTCATCGCACCTCCTTGAGACGCCGGATCCTCGGATCCAGCCACGCATGCAGTACGTCGCCCACCTGGTTGCCGACGTACACGAAGACGGTGGTGAACAAAGCGATGGCCAGTAGCAACGGAACGTCCTGCCCGAGGGCGGCCGCGGTCGTCGCGGCGCCGAGGCCGGGATAGGAGAAGACCTGTTCCGCGAGCACGGAGCCGCCGAAGAGTTCGCCGAGGGAGCTGAACTGAAGCAGCAGCGCAGGCCCGGCGGCGTTGCGGAGTACGCGATGGATCACCAAGCCGAGGGTGCGTTCGCCCTGGGCCCGGGCGAAGGCGACGTAGTCGCTGGCCATCGCGACGGTGACGGCCTGGCGCGTGTGCAGCGTCACCGGCGCGATGCCAACCAGGCTCAAGGTGAGGGCCGGAAGCAACAAGTGGTGCAGCCGGTCGAGCAGTCCGACCTCACTCGCGACGGTCCCCACCGGTACGGCGCAGCAGATCGGGGTCCACTGCAACGACACGGAGAAGACGTAGAGCAACAGAAGCCCGACCCAGAACGTCGGCGCGGACGCGAGCGTGTACGCCCACCAGGTGATGACGCGATCGGCCCAGCGACCACGCCGTACGCCGGCGACCAGGCCGAGGACGAAGCCGATCACACCGGACAGGCACCAGGCGACGGCCATCAGGGCGAGGCTGGTAAGGAACTTCCCGGCGATCACGGCGGCGACCGGCTGGTTGAACGTGTGCGAGTGGCCGAGGTCGCCGCGGGCGACGTGCGACAGCCAGGTGGCGAAGCGTTCGAGCGGCGGGTCGTTCAGGCCCCAGCGTTCCGCGATCTGGGCGCGTTGCTCGGGTCCGATGGCCGCGATGTCGCCGCCGACGTACGCGTCGATCGGGTCGACGGGTGAGGCCGCCATCAGCGCGAACGAGGCGGCGGCGACCGCGGCGAGCAGGAGCACAAGGCGCGCGAACCGGGAGGCCAGCGCCCGTAGTAGCTGGGCGTTCAACAGGTCCAGCGCCATCCGGTGATGCCGGCCGTGATCGGCCAGCCGTGGCCGTGCGGTTCGAGCTGCGGCTTGCCGATGTCGAGGCAGTCGCTGACGAAGTACGTGTGCTGGAGGTTGACCAGCCAGGCCCACGCGGCGTCACCCGACGGGCCGAAACCGTTGCCGTCGGCGTCCTTCTGGGCGGCCTTCCAGTACTTCGCCGCGACGTCCTGGTCGGTCGCGTTCAGCGCGGCGTCGAGGTTGTGCTGGACGACCGGGTTGGAGTAGTAGCCGGGGTTCCAGTACTCGACGCCGGCCGCGGTGCTCGAGTAGAGGTGATACATCTCGGTCGGATCGTGGCTGCCCCAGCCGAACAGGACGGCGTCCGCGTGCAGGCGCTTGTCGATGACGTCCCAGCTCACGCCCTTCGCGGTGATCTCGACGCCGATCGGCTTCACCATGTCGGCGACGCTCAGCGCGAGTCCCTGGCGGATCGTGTCGTCCGCCGGGTAGAGCAGCGTGAACGCCGCCTTCACCCCGGCACGCTCCCGGACGCCGTCGCCGTCGCCGTCCTTCCAGCCGGCGGCGTCCAGCAGCTCCTTCGCCTTGCCCGGGTCGTTGCCCTCGATCGCGGACGACGGCTCGTACCACGGCAGTCCGTCGACCGGGCCGGTCGCGGGGGAGCCGTAGCCCTCGAGCACGCCGTCGACCAGCGCCTGGCGGTCCACGGCCTGGTTGATCGCCTGCCGGACCGCCTTGTCGGACGTGACGTTGTTGCCGATCGGCAGGCCGTCGGCGGTCTTCTTCCCGGTGTCGGCGACGTACGGGAACATCAGGCCCCGGTTGTCGACCGACTTCACCGGAACGACCTTCATCCCCGGAACGGCGGTCTTGGCGAGGCCGGCGGGTACTGCGGCCATCGACGCCTGGCCCGCCTTCGCCGCGGCGAGCGCGCCGTCCTCACCGGCGAACGTGAAGACGACCCGCTCGAACGCCGGCTTTGGGCCGTAGTAGTTCTCGTTGCGCTGAACGATCAGCTGCTGGCCCTCGTCCCACTGGACGAACGTGAACGGCCCGGAGCCGATCGGGTGCCGGGCATAGTCCTTGCCGTGGGCATGCTTCGGGACGATCCCGAGCGACACCAACCGGTTCACGAACGTGCTCTGCGGGCGTTTGAGGTGCAGGTCGACGGTGTCGTTGTCGACCGCGACCGCCTTGGCGAGGGCGGTGACGTCGGTCAGGCCGCCGCTCCTGGCCGCGATGCTGAAGGTGTACGCGACGTCCTCGGCGGTCACCGGCTTGCCGTCGCTGAAGTTCGCGTCGGCGCGCAGGTCGACGGTCCAGACGAGGCCGTTCGCGCTGACCGTGTGCTTGGTGGCGAGATCGTTGACGACGTTCATCTCCGCGTCGCGGGCGAGCAGCGTCGACTGGAACAACGGAGCGCCGTACCGGCCCCAGCCCAGGGTCGGGTCGTACCCGTCCTCCGACTCGCCCCCGATCGCGAGCCGGAGTTCCTTCGGCACGGGTTTCCCCGCGCCGGAGCCCGCGTCGTCGACACCGGCCGCACAGCCCGTCACACCCACCCCGACCAGCACGGCCGTCACCACCGCACACGACTTTCTGACCCCACCGAGCACCGCGCCCTCCACGCCTCAGATGCGACTTGATCGCATCAACCGACGGCAACCTACGACGCGACATGCCCGCTGCGCAACTGACCTGTCAGCGATCGGACGCGACGAGGTCGCGAAGGAAGCGCTGCGATGTCTGCTTGCGGTAGCCCGTGCGTCGGTAGAACTCGTGAGCGTCGAGGCGGTGGTCCGCGCTGGTGACCTCCATCCGCGAGCAGCCCTTCGTGGCGGCGAAGGACTCCGCTGCCGAGACGAGCCGCCGTCCGATGCCCTGGCCGCGGGCCTGCGCGGCGACGACCAGGGCGACGATGCGTGCCCAGGAGCCGGTGCGTTCGAAGAACGGGCAGACGTAGACCGCGATCACCCCGAGGAGGTTGCCGTCGGCATCGGCCACGTATGCCGTTCCGGCGGGGTCTTCGGCCCACGCCTGGATCCGCGCCGCTGTCGTGCCGTCCTGGGGATAGCCGAGTTCGTGCAGAAGTCCGCTGATGGCGGCCGCGTCTGCCGGCTGGGCTGGTCTGATGTGGAGCATCAGGTGATCGGGAGGTCGAAGTAGGTGTTCGGGTAGGGCTCGTTGCGGAGGGTGTAGTGCCACCACTCGTAGGCGTAGCGCTCGAAGCCGGCTGCTTCCATGATGGTGGCCAGGGTTTCGCGGTTGGTCGCTTCGGAGGCGGTGATGCCTGGTGCGCCGTGGTGCGAGATCGAGTCCATCAGGTCGTGGTCGCCGCCCATCGGGACCAGTTCGCCGGTGTCCAGGGCGAACAGGGTCAGGTCGACCGCGCTGCCCCGGGTGTGGCTGGAGCGCGTCGCGACGTACCCGTTCTCGAACATCGTGGCGCGGTTGATGTTCGGGTAGTGGCGAGGTTTCGTGCGGCCGTCCTCCGGAAGCTCCGACCAGCGCAGGAAGCTGTCGACCGCGCGCTGCGGCCGGTAGCCGTCCCAGAGCAGCAAGCCGAAGCCGAGCGGCTCTGCCTTCTCCCGCGCGGTGTCCAGCGCCGCGCACAACGCCCGCGTGCCGACGATCCGGTTCGCCGCGTAGCCGTCGACCGGCTTCCCGGTGAAGTTGTCCCAGGTCGCGTACTTCGCGTCCCACCGGATCCCGGCCGCGAACTCGTCGACGTACACCAGCTCCGCGGTCATCGCGCCTTCCCGGTCAGTGTCAAGGTCACCAGCCGGTCGATCACCTCGCCCAGCGGGATGCCCGCGGCCGCCATCATCCGCGGATAGCGGCTGTACGACGTCAGGCCCGGGAAGGTGTTGACCTCGTTGAGCACCACCTTCCCGTCCGGGGTGAGGAACAGGTCGACCCGCGCGAGCCCGCCGCACCCGAGCGCGCGGTAGACGGCCTTCGCGGTCTCCTGGACCAGCGAGCGCGCCTCCGCCGAGATGTCCGCCGGCACGACGAACGTCGAGTTCTCTGAGCCGGTCTCCGGTGACGCTTCCTGGTGGATCTTGAAGAACCCGTGGGTGAGCGCGACCCGGTCCACCTCGCCGACCGTCAGCTCGGGGTCGTTCCCGAGGATCGCGCAGCCGATCTCGCTGCCGACGACGGCCTCCTCGATCAGGATCTTCCCGTCGTACTGCGCCGCGTCCGCGATCGCGGCCGCCAGCTCGTCCTTGTCCGCCACCTTGCTGACGCCGAACGACGAACCGGAGCGGGCCGGCTTCACGAACACGGGGTACGTCAGCTCGGCGGGATCGATGGGCTCGTCGGGGGTGACGGTCCAGAAGTTCGGCGTCGCGATGCCCGCGTTCCGGGTGACGAGGTACGTGAGGGTCTTGTCCATGCACAGGGCCGAGCTCTGGATGTCGCAGCCGACGTAGGGGATGCCCGACAGCTCCAGGAGGCCTTGGATCGCGCCGTCCTCACCGCCCTTGCCGTGCAGTACCGGGAGGACCACGTCCAGGCTGATCGTGCGGTACTGACCGTGCCGGATGCGCGAGCCGAGCCGGTCGGCCTCCATCACGAGCAGCCCGTGGACACTGCGGTCCGGCGACAGCTCGACCGGCACGCACTTGCTGTTCTCCCAGTCACGGGCCGGTGCGTCGCAGAGCTTCCAGGCGCCGGTCTTCGCGATCCCGATGTAGTACGGCTCGTACTTGTCGGTGTCGAGATGTTTCGCGACCTCCTGCGCCGATTTGACGGAGACGTCGTGCTCCTCGGAGGAGCCGCCGAACAAGATTCCGACCTTCAACCTATCCATGCTGGTTCCTGCTTTCGAAGTTCAGGCAATTGACGAGAGAGTTTTCGACGGTGTCCCGGAGAGCACGGTCGGTGTAGTACGCGGTGTGCGGACTGATCAGGACGGTGGGCACCCGCTGCAATCGCAGCAGCAGTTCGTTGTCCAGAGTCTGGTTGCTGTGGTCGGCGTAGAAGATTCCTTCTTCGCCTTCGAGGACGTCCAGTGCGGCACCGCCCAGGCGCCCGGATTCCAGAGCTTCCAGCAATGCCTCGGTGTCGAGCAGCGGGCCGCGCCCGGTGTTGATCACGACGGCGCCGGGACGCATTGCCGCAATGCGCCGGCGATTCAGCAGATGATGCGTTTCCGGCGTCAGCGGCGTGTGCAGCGTGACGATGTCCGACTGCTGCAGCAGCTCGTCGAGCGAGACGTACTCGGCGGACGTCTTGGACCATTTGTCGGTCGCCACGACCCGGCAGCCGAAGCCCCGCAAACGATCCATGACGGCGGCGCCGATGCGTCCCGTCCCGACCACGCCGACGGTGAGTTCCCGCAGTTCACGGCCGCGTACGTCGTTCAACCGGTAGTCGTGCAGGTCCGTGCGCCGGACGACGGACTGCGCGTTGCGGATCGCCATCAGCATGAGCATCAAGGTGTAGTCGGCGACGCTGTCGGGGGAGTAGTTGACGTTCCCGACCGAAATGCCGAGACTTTCCGCGAACCGTACGTCGAGATGGTTGAAACCGATGCTCCGCGTGGAGATGTACGCGACCCCGACGCGGCTCAAGGCGCTGAGCGTGGAATTGGTGACTCGGGCTTTGTGCCCGATACTGATGCATTGATTGCCGGCGGCCAACTCGGCATTCTCCTCGGTGACCGCTTCGGTGACGAACGTCGGCAGGACGCCGAAACGCGGGGCCAATTCCCGGAACAGCTCGGCCTCGTCCGGTTCGCAGCCGAAGATCGTGATTCCCGTCGTCGCGACGACGGAAGGAGCTCCGGCGGCCAGTTCGCTGTGGGTCATGCCGTCAAGTCAAGGCCGAGAGGCGTTGTCAACGCGTATGGGGTTTTCGATATGCCGACGACATGTCAGCCACCAGCCGCGCGACACCAGCGCCGCCAGCCCGGCCCCCGTGGCGTTGAGCAGGACGTCGTCGACAGAGGACACCCGGTCGAGTCGGAGGACGTACTGCGCCGTCTCGACGAGGACCGAGCACCCGGCCGCGAGCGCGACCACCCGCGGCACCGACGCCAGCGCCCGGAACCGGAGCGGCGCGAGGAAGCCGAGAGCCGCGAACACCAACAAGTTGCCGACCAGTTGGCCCGGCCCCATCGTCAGCAGGTCGCGCAGCGGCACCAGGCTCACCCGGCCGGGGACCTCGCCCGCGCCACTGCCCGGCAGCATGGTCATCCAGACCCACGGCACCGTCCCGTACCCGATGCCGACCTCGGCCAGCGCCGTACGCCAGGCCCAGGCCGGCGAAGTACCCGTGGCAACCCGCCGACGTGCCAACACCCAGGCCACGGCCGCGGCGAGTGGCAGCGCGAGGATCGCCAGGAGCGCAACGCCGTTGTAGGTACCGAACCAGCCGTGCCAGCCCGTGATCCGCACGCTATCTCCGCCGTTCTCGTCTGCTCTGCCGTTGCCTCAGGTAGAGGCCGAACGCCCGGTACACCATCGGGCGCAGCGGCAGGTCCCACTCGCCGACGTACCGCACCGCTTCTCCGCCGGTGCCGACCTTGAACTGGATCAGGCCGACATGCGGGTCGTCGGCGTCGAGCGTCGGCGTGATGCCGCGCAGGCTGTACACGTCGCACCCGGCCGCGAGGGCGTCGCGGATCATCGCCCACTGGCAGGCATTCGACCCGCGGACCTCACGCTTCTCGGTCGACGAGGCGCCGTACGCATACCACGCCTGACCGCCGACGCGGATCATGACCGCGGCGGCGACGAGCTGGCCCTCGTGATGCGCCGAGTAGAGCCGGATCCGGTCCGGCTCCTCGACGCGCATCGCGGCGAACATCGTCTCGAAGTACCGCAGCGGCCGCGGTGTGAAGCGGTCGCGTTCCGCGGTGTGGACGTAGAGGTCGTGGAACGTCTTCAGCTCGTCGCCGGTCGTGACCTCGACGCCCGCCTTGGCCGCCTTCTTGATGTTGCGGCGCCACTGCTGGTTCATGCCTTGGAGTACGTCGGCCTCGGTCCGGCCGGCCAGCGGCAGTTCGAAGGTGAACTGCGGGTGCCCGGTCCCGAAGCCGTCCTCCGGGTTCTGCGGCAACCAGCCGGCCTCGCGCAGCCACGCGGTCACCTGAGCGCCGGTCTGCTCGCTCGGAAGGTCCGTCAGCCGGGTGATCGCGCGGTCCGCGATGCCCTCCTTGACCTGGGCCGCGGTCCAGGTCCCGGTCCGCACCGGCGGCCCGAGCCGGATCGCGAACGCGCCGTGCGCCCGGAGCCGGCTCGCCAAGGGACCGAGCCAGGCGTCGAGGTTGCCGTTCCAGTCGATGACCGGGCCTTCAGGCAGATAGGCCAGCGTGAAGCGCTCGAGCCGGGGGACCGGGCGGTGCAGCACGAGGCCCGCGCCGACCAGGCTCGTACCGTCGTACCAACCGAGGGACTCGCTGCGCCACTCGGTCTTCACCTGGGCCCACGCGGGCGTCTGCAGGAAGCTCACCGACCGCTGTGCCCGGACGAACGCGAGGTGCTCCGCGGCGCTGATCGGACGGACGACCAGGCTCACCGCTGCATCCTCGGATCATGCGTCGGATCGGCGTACCTGGGCGGGCATCCGTGCTCGACAGCCTCCGGGCGCAACTCGTAGTGCCAGGGCTCGTTGTCGTAGATCTGGCACAGCCCGTACGCCGCACCGTGCTCGGACAGCCAGGCGGTGGCATCGGAGCGCCCGATGTCGATCGCCTGCCCCGACACGTGCGGAGAGGTCTCGGGCGTCGCCACCCACCGAGCCGCCTCCTCCGCTGAGCCGTACTTCGAGACTGCCTGACGCAGCAGCTCTTCCTGGTAGGCCGGTGAACGCCAGCCGCTGTTGACGTAGAACACGACCCCGTCGCCCGCGGCGTCCTTCGCGGCCCGGCGCAACGCGCTCAACAGCGACGGATCGAGGTTGACCACCGCGGGTACCTCGTCGTCGAACACCGTCACGCCCTGGCCGACCGCGCCGTCCGCCGCGCCGAGCGCCCTGTCCTCCGCGCCCGTCGACGCGACCGGCGCGGAGGACAGCGCCAGCGACTGGTGGATGAAGATGCCGGCCACCGCGACGTTGGCGAGCAGGAAGGCGGTGCGGATCGTCGATCTGGTCCGGCGACTCGCCGTACGGACTGGTTGGCTGGCAGACATGCGGCCAGTCAACGCACCGCGGTGTTGCCGGTGCGTATCACGAATTCGATACACGGACGATATGGTCCGGCCCGTAGCATTGGTACCGTGCGCGTACTGATCGTCGAGGACGAGCCCGAGCTGGCGGGTGCGATCCGCGACGGCCTGCGCCTGGAGGCGATCGCGGCCGACATCGCCGGAGACGGCGACACCGCGCTCGAGCTGCTGAGCGTGAACGAGTACGACATCGCCGTCCTCGACCGCGACATCCCGGGCCCGTCCGGTGACGAGATCGCCCAACGGATCGTTGCCTCCGGCAGCGGTATGCCGATCCTGATGCTGACCGCCGCCGCCCGGCTGGACGACAAGGCGTCCGGGTTCGAGCTCGGCGCCGACGACTACCTCACGAAGCCCTTCGAGCTCCAGGAACTCGTGCTGCGGCTGCGCGCGCTCGACCGGCGGCGCGCCCACAATCGGCCGCCTGTCCGCGAGATCGCGGGCCTGCGGCTCGACCCGTTCCGCCGCGAGGTCTACCGCGACGGGCGGTACGTCGCCCTCACCCGGAAGCAGTTCGCCGTACTCGAGGTCCTGGTCGCGGCGGAAGGCGGCATCGTCAGCGCCGAGGAGTTGCTGGCGCGGGCCTGGGACGAGAACGCCGACCCGTTCACGAACGCCGCCCGGATCACCGTCTCCGCGCTCCGCAAGCGGCTCGGCGAACCGTGGATCATCGCGACCGTGACCGGCGTCGGGTACCGCATCGACACCGACGGCGCACGTGGCTAGGACGCCGGGCCTCAGCGTCCGGCTGAAGCTCACGCTGAGCTACGCCGGCTTCCTGATGCTCGCGGGCGCGCTGCTGCTCGGGGCGGTGTGGGCGTTCCTCCTGCGGTACGTCCCCGACCGGATGATGATCATCCCCGGCAGCACCGACTTCGACATGACCGGGCCGTTTCCCATCCGGTCCAAGCTCCTGGAGGTGTTCGCGCCGCGGGCAGCCGTGGTCCTGCTGATCCTGCTGGTCGTCGGTCTGCTCGGCGGCTGGATCCTCGCCGGCCGGATGCTGGCGCCGTTGAACCGGATCACCGAGGCCACCCGGCTGACGGCGAGCGGTTCGCTCACGCACCGGATCGAGCTGCCCGGTCCCAGTGACGAGTTCCGCGAGCTGGCCGACGCGTTCGACGCGATGCTCGCGCGGCTGGAGGCGCACGACGCGGAGCAGCAGCGGTTCGCCGCGAACGCCTCGCACGAGCTGCGTACTCCGCTGGCGATCACGAAGACCATGCTCGACGTGGCTCACAACGATCCTGGCCGCGACGACGGTGACCTTGTCGAGAGGCTGCGCGCCGTCAACGCCCGGGCGATCGATCTCACCGAGGCGTTGCTCCTGCTCAGCCGCGCGGATCAGCTGTCGTTGGCTCGCGAGCGCGTCGACCTCTCGCTGCTCGCGGAAGAGGCCGTGGAGACGCTGCTGCCACTCGCGGAGCAGCGCGGTGTCGCGATCGAGTCCACCGCCGAGGCGGGTTTCACGTGCGGGTCGCAGGCGCTGCTGCTCCAGCTGACCACGAACCTCGTGCACAACGCGATCGTGCACAACCTGCCCGCCGGCGGCACCGTGTGGATCACGACGCGCGGCGACGGGCAGCGGGCGGTGCTCACGGTCGAGAACACCGGCGACCGCGTGAGTCCGCGCGTCGTGTCCACGTTGACCGAGCCGTTCCAGCGCGGGACCGAGCGCGTGCACAGCGACCACGGCGGCGTCGGTCTCGGCCTCGCGATCGTGAAGAGCATCACCAAGGCCCACGACGGCACGCTGACCGTCGTACCGCGGCTCGGCGAGACCGGCGGGCTCCGCATCACGGTGGATTTCCCGGCGGCGCCCTGAACCGTCGTCAGAGTTCGAGGGTGAGCTGGGTGCCGCTCGGCTCGCCTGCGTGAGTCAGCCACAGGACGCCGAGCTCGTCGTCGTACCGGGCCTCGGCGCCGTCGACACTGCTCGGTTCGCTCGGGACGCGGAGTGCGGTGGTCACGTTGACGCCGCGCGGTGCCTCACAGCTGAAACGGATCGTGGTGCCGTCCTGGTGCCAGTCGACGACACGGCCCGCGGAGGCGAGCAGCGGTACGTCGTCGTACGTCAGGTCGCGGAGCCAGGTGAGTTCGCCCGGGCCGAGCTCGCGGCGCCGGACGATGCCCAGGCGCGGGTCGAGGAGATCGAGATAGGTGCCCTCGACAACCTGTGAGCCGCCGGCTTCCTCGAGGACGGCGCCGATCAGGTACGGGCCGCGTTGCACCGACAACCAGTTGGTCGGCTGCCAGGTGTGGCCGCCTGCTTCGGCGAGTTGCCGGATCGCGGCGACCAGTTCGGCGGCGCGCGCGGGGGAGGCCGTGAAGTCCGCCGGCCTGGTCGGCAGGAAGCGGACGCGGCCGTCGCCGACCGGCTGGATGTCGTCGCATTTCCGGTCCGCGCCGAGCGCCTCGGCGAGGTGGTCGGCGCAGGTCTCGTAGCGGCCGGTCCACCAGGAGCGGATCTCGTGGTACGGGTCCGCGCCGTCGCCGACGTACAGCAGGCTGCCGCCGCGGCTGACCCAGCCGGCCAGCGCGTAGTGGATACCGGGCGCCAGCGGTTTCTGGAACTCGTAGCTCAGGACGAGTACGTCGACGTCGTCGAGCGCGTCGGGTGTGTCGAGGAGGTTCTCGAGCTGGACCGGGCGGACGCGTTGGCCGTCGTACAGCGGGGGCAGCGCTAGGCCGTAGAAGTCGGAGAAATGGAGTTGTTCGCGGCCCTCCAGCGCGAGCGCGTCCTGCAGGCCGTCGTAGTGCCCGCTCTCCCCGCCGGGGGACCAGCGCTGGAACATCGCGGTGTCGGACAGCGCGATACCGATCCGCGGGCCTTCGTCGGCCCGGCGTACCTCAGGCTGGTCGAGGTCGCGCAGGGTGTTCATCGCGATCAGGTAGCTGGTGGCGGTGTCCGGCGGGATCAGCTCGCGTTCGGTGGAGCCCTCGCGGAGGTAGGGGCGGTTGAAGATCCGGTGCGGCCACGGCGCGACCTCGTAGCGGGACACGCCGGGGTGGAGGAGGGAGGCGATCAGGGTGCGCTGGTAGTTCGCGAGGTAGTCCTCCCAGGTGCGGTCCGGGTGGTCCTCGATCGGGTCGTGCAGGAACCACATCCGCCGGTCGGTGCCGCGGGTGAGGTCCTGGGCGATGCCGTATTCGAGGTACGCCGTCTCGAAGGTGCGCTCGGCGACCTTGCCGGCGTAGACGTTCGGGGTCCGCGAGGTGCCGGTCCACACCTGGGCGATGGCGCCGTCGATCGAGGGCAGCGTGCGGAGGCGCGATTCGGGGCTGATGATCTGCCACTGGGTGTAGTTCAGGAGGCTGTGGGTCGGCACGTAGAAGCGGACCTCGCGGCCCTGCTGGAGGGCTTCGTCGCGGAGTACCGAGGTGACGCGGTCGAGGCTGCGCGACAGCAGGTGCTGTTTGAGCTGGCCGGAACGGAAGTGCGCTTCCGGCGTACTGTGCGGCGGCTGCCAGGGCTCCTTGAAGAAGGCCTGCCACTCGCGCTTGAACGCCGCGGAGTACCCGGCCCGCGCCCAGAACTCGGGCTCCTCGAGATGGATCCCTTCGACCCCGAGCTCGATCACCGGCCGCAGCTTCTGCAGCAGGTACTCCGTGAAGCCGAAGGTAGGCACCATGTACGGAATGTCAACGCTGTCCCCGTGCAGGATCGGCGTACCGTCCGCCGCGGTCTGCGCATCGTCCCAGTGCCCGGCGCCGTCCCACCGCCCGTCCAGGTACTCCTGGTACGTCCCCCACGAGATCCCGGTCATCAGATGCACCCGGTACCCCGCCGCCCGCCACCGCGCGACCCGCTCCGCCGTCGTGTCGTTCAACCCGTACACCATGACGAAGTCGGTCCGCAGATCGATCGACTCGTCGTACCCCGCCTGCTCCTGAAACCCGGTACCTTCCCGCTCCCTGTCCACCATCCCTCAACCCTGTCGACCCCCACACCAGCCCGCCACCTCGTTGTCAGGAACTGGACAGGGTGGAGACCTCGAGGGTGACGCCGGGGGTTATGCGGTAGGGGTGGGTGGAGATGAGGGCGCCTGCGGTGCGGCGGAGGCGGGAGATTTCGGCTCGGACGGTGACCTCGTGGTGGGCGTCGCCGTAGAGGTGGGTGCTGAGGTCGGCGGCGGTGAGGCCGGTGGGGCCGGCGGTCGCGAGGGTTGCGAGGAGCTCGGCGTGGCGTGGGGTGAGGGTCGTGCGCCAGGGATCGCCGTCGCGGAGGACCTCCAGTCTCGGTTCGGGGCCGCGGTAGAGGCGGGCTCGGATTGTGGTGCCGGGGTCCTGCGGGCGGATCAGCCAGCCGTCGCCTAAGCGCTCCGGCAGGCACAGACCCAGACCTGGTACGGCGACCGCGTGGTCGGCGCGCGGTACGTCGATGCGGTCGCGCGCGGCGATCCCACTGTGGTGCGCCACCCATCCGTGATCGTCGACCACCAGCAGCGGACCGTTGGCGGAACTCACGACCGCCTCGGTCGAACGGCGCAGGCTCTCCAGCCGCTCCTGGTGCTGCCGCCACAGTGACGCCTCCGCGAGCCGGACCGCGCTCTCCACCAGCGCCGCGATCGCCGGATGCAGCGTCAACGCCGGCCCACTCACGTCGACCACACCGAGCAGCTGGCCGTCACGCGGGTCGTGGATCGGCCAGGCCGTGCAGTACCACGGATGCTGATGGTTCTCGTAGTGCTCCGCCGAGAACAGCTGCACCGGCGCCGCCTCAGCGAGCGCCGTACCGATCGCGTTGGTGCCGACCACCTGCTCGGTCCACACCATGCCCTCGAGGAACCCGAGCCGGTCCGCGGTCAGCTGCACCCGCGGCGACCCCTCGCGCCACAGCACCACCCCGTCCGCGTCGCACACCACCATCAGGAACAGCGAGGCGTCCGCGACGCTCGTCAGCACCCGGCGCAGTTCGTCGATCACGAGCGACAACCGCGACGTACTACGCCGTCGTACCAGCTCGTCGTGGCTCAGCGGCCGGCGGGTGTTGACGTGGTCCGCCGCGAGCCCGAGGTTCATCACCCGCGACCACGACCGGGCGACCAGCGCGCGCGGGCGTTGCGGAGGCCGTACGCCGCTCAGCACCGCGTCGTGGATCCGCACCAGCTCACGGGCCCGCAGCGAAAGGTCCGTCCCGGGCAGGATCGCCCCGTACGCGGCGGCGCTGGCTCTCGTCATGGGGACCTCCCTGCCCGGCCCGATCATCGTAGGCCGAGTCTGTGACGCCCGCCACGATGCAACGTGGTGCAACCCTGGCCGTACGAGCGCCCCGCGCGCTGTCCTGACTCCATGACCCAGACCGAGGAGAGGCCGACCACCCAGCTGTCGGCAGACGAGCGGGCGACCAACTGGCTGACGGCGTTCGAGGACGCGCTGCGGGCGCGCGACGTACCTCGGGCCGCCGGCCTGTTCGCCACCACCAGCTTCTGGCGCGACCTGGTCGCGTTTACCTGGAATCTGAAGACTGTCGAGAACCCCGACGGCGTCACCGACCTGCTGACGCACACGCTCGACGCCACCGATCCCAGCGGGTTCGACCTGAGCGAGCCCGCCACGGAAGCCGACGGCGTCGTCACCGCCTGGTTCGAGTTCGAGACGGGCGTCGGCCGCGGCGGCGGTCTCGTGCGACTCGTCGACGAAGACGGGACGGACAAGGCATGGACCCTTCTCACGACGCTGCGGGAGCTGAAGGGCCACGAGGAGCCGCGCGGCGTACGGCGGCCGATGGGCGCGCAGCACGGCGTCGACAAGCACCGGCGGACGTGGGCCGAGAAGCGGCAGGCGGAGGCCGAGTCGCTCGGATCGGTCGAGCAGCCGTACGTCCTGGTGATCGGCGGCGGTCAGGGCGGGATCGCGCTCGGCGCGCGGCTGCGGCAACTCGGCGTACCGGCGCTCGTGATCGACAAGCACCCGCGGCCGGGCGACCAGTGGCGGAACCGGTACAAGTCGCTGTGCCTGCACGACCCCGTCTGGTACGACCACCTGCCGTACCTGAAGTTCCCGGACAACTGGCCGGTGTTCGCGCCCAAGGACAAGATCGGCGACTGGCTCGAGTCGTACGTGAAGACGATGGAGGTCCCGTACTGGTCGAACACCGTCGCCCGCTCCGCGTCGTACTCCGAACAGACCGGCGAATGGACCGTGCTGGTCGAGCGCGAAGGGCAGCCGCTGACGCTCCGGCCGCGCCACCTCGTGCTCGCGACCGGGATGTCCGGGAAGCCGAACGTCCCGTCGCTGCCCGGCCAGGACGTGTTCCGCGGCGACCAGCATCACTCGTCCGCGCATCCCGGTCCGGACGCGTACGCCGGGAAGCGCTGCGTCGTGATCGGGTCGAACAACAGCAGCTTCGACATCTGCGGCGCGCTGTGGGAGCACGGCGCCGACGTGACGATGGTGCAGCGGTCCAGCACGCACATCGTGAAGAGCGACTCGCTGATGGAGTACGGCCTTGGTGACCTGTACTCCGAACGCGCGCTCGCCAACGGGGTGACGACCGAGAAGGCGGACCTGATCTTCGCGTCGATCCCGTACCGGATCCTGCACGAGTTCCAGATCCCGGCGTACCAGGCCATGGCCGAGAAGGACAAGGAGTTCTACGAGCGGCTGGAGGCGGCCGGGTTCCGGCACGACTGGGGCGACGACGGATCCGGGCTGTTCATGAAGTACCTGCGGCGGGGCTCGGGCTACTACATCGACGTAGGCGCCGCGGACCTGGTCGCAAACGGCGACGTGAAGCTCGCGCACGGACAGGTGTCGCACCTGACCGAGGACGCGGTGGAGCTCGAGGACGGGACCACGCTGCCGGCCGACCTCGTCGTCTACGCGACCGGGTACGGCTCGATGAACGGCTGGGCCGCCGACCTGATCTCGCAGGAGGTCGCCGACACGGTCGGGAAGTGCTGGGGTCTCGGCTCCGACACCACGAAGGATCCCGGGCCGTGGGAGGGCGAGCAGCGCAACATGTGGAAGCCGACCCAACAGGAAGCGCTCTGGTTCCACGGCGGCAACCTGCACCAGTCCCGCCACTACTCCCTCTACCTCTCCCTGCAGCTCAAGGCCCGCTACGAGAACCTCCCGACGCCCGTCTACGCACTCCAGGAGGTCCATCACCTGCAGTAGCCGGAACCGCGAAGTATCGTGAGGCCATGAGTGCGCAGCGACGGCCGACGATGTACGACGTGGCCGCGCTGGCGGGGGTTTCGCACCAGACGGTCTCGCGGTACCTGCGGTCCGACCCGGCGGTCAAGGTGACCACGTCGACGAAGATCAAGGCGGCGATCGACGAGCTGGGCTACCGGCCGAACCTGACCGCGCGCGCGATGCGCACCCGCAGTACGGGGGTCGTCGCGATCATCCTGCCGGGCTGGGCGGGCCCGGAGCGGACGGTCGAGGCGGCGTGCGCGGAGGCGCAGCGGCTCGGGTACCAGGTCGAGATCGTGATCGGCGTCGACGAGGACCCGGCGGCGCTGAGCCGGCTCGCGGACGACATCCTCGGGCGGGGTCAGGTGGACGGCGTGCTGTCGATGACGCCGTTGACGGTGAAGCCGAGCGGGGTCGTCGTACAGACCGACGAGTTCGACGCCCGGCTGCGGGCGGTCGAGGCGGTGGCGTCGGACGAGGCCACGATGGACGAGATCGTCGAGCGACTCGCCGGCCTCGGGCACCGCGAGTTCTTCCACGTCGCGGGGCCGCAGGACTGGAGGTCGGCGCAGCTGCGCAAGTCCGGCTACCTGAAGGCCTGCGAGCGGCTGGGCCTGCGGTCGTACGGCGTGTACGAGGGACCGTGGCATCCGGACACCGGTGTCGCGGCCGTGCGATCCCTGCCTGACGACACCCCGGTCACGGCGGTGATCGCCGCGAGCGATTTCATCGGGACCGGGGTACTGCGGGCCGCGTTCGACCGCGGGTGGCGGGTGCCGGCGGACCTGAGCGTCACCGGCTGGGACGATCTGACGCTGGTTCGCTACGGCACGCCTGCGTTGTCGACCGTTCGGGTGGATCGCGAGACGTCCGGCCGGCACGGCATGCGCCGGCTCATCGCGGCCCTGCGCAACGAACCCGAACCGGAGCCGCTGCGCGCGGCCCCGACCGAGATCGTCTTCCGCGAAACCACCGCCCCGCCGCGCTGAGCCTCAGGCCTGGTCCTGGCGGTAGCGCGCCAGCTTCTCCGGATCGATCTCGACGCCGAGGCCGGCGCCGGGGCGGACGGTGAGGGTGCCGTCGCTGATCTGCAGCGGCTCGGTCAGCAGGTCGTCGCTCATGTCGAGGAAGTTCGACAGCTCACCTGCCCGCTGCGTGGTCAGCTTGAACGCGGACCCGAACGCGACCGTGCACATCGTGCCGAGCTGCCCGTCGATCTGGTTGCCCATGACAACTTCCACCCCGAGGCCCTCGGCCAGGTGGTGCACCCGCTGCGAGTACGTGAACCCGGTCCGCGCGGTCTTGATACTCACCGCCGTCGCCGCGCCGCCGAGGATCTCCCGGGTAACGTCGGCCGGCGTCACCGCCGACTCGTCGGCGATGAACGGTACGTCGCACTGCCCGACCAGCCAGCGCCGCCCGAGCACGTCGTCGGCCGGGCACAGCTCCTCGGCGAACAGCAGCCCGAGATCCGCCATCTCGTGCATCGCCCGGGCCGCGATCGACGCCGACCAGCCGCGGTTCCCGTCGACGTACAGCTCGACGTCGTCGCCGAGTCCTTCGCGCAGCGCCCGCACCACGGCGGTGTCCAGCTGGTACGGCGTGCGCCCGACCTTCACCTTGAACGTGCGGACGCCGTACTCGTCCCGGATCCGCTCGGCCTCGGCGACCATCGCGGCGGGCTCGTCGAAGCCGAGCATGTGCGACACCCGCATCCGGTCGGAGTACCCGCCGAGCAGCTCGGTGACCGGGAGGTCGAGGGTGCGGCCGAGCGCGTCCCAGACGGCCATGTCGACGGCCGACTTCGCGACCGGGTTGCCGACGGTGCGGTGCAGCCGGGCCATGATCAGCTCGCGTTCGAGCAGGCTGGTGCCGACGATCGCGGGCGCGAACAACTGGTTGACCACGGCAACGACACTGGCCTGCGTCTCGCCGTACGTGAACGGCCGCGGCGGCGCCTCGGCGATGCCGACGATCCCGTCGTCGGTGTGCACCCGGATCAGGACGTGCTGCGCGACCTCGACCGATCCGCTGGCGAAGTACAGCGGCTTGCGGTAGGGGATCGCGAACGGGATCGCCTCGATCTCGGTGATCTTCATCGGGAGGCCTCCTGGGCCGCGTCGTGAGCTGGGTGGGCGGGGGCTTGACCGGGCCGCAGGATGCCGGCGGTCTCGAGTTCGGCGAGCACCGCGTGCACCAGGGGCGACGACTCGTCGCGGCGCCAGGCGAGCGCGAGGTCGATGGTGCCGGCGCCGCGGACCTCGCGGAACACGACGCCTTCGAGCGGTACGGCGCGCACGGACGCGGGGACGAGTGCGACGCCGAGGCCGGCGGCGACCAGCGGCAGCAGGACCGCGGTGCCGGGTGCCTCGTGTTCACGCCGCGGCGTGAAGCCGGCCTCCTGGCAGACGCGCTGGACGGCGTCGTTCACGGCGGAGTTCTGCGAGTTGTAGAGCACGAACGCCTCGGTCGCGAGATCGGTCAGCGCGAGCTCCGGCCGGTCCGCTAGCCGGTGGTCGGCTGACAGAGCGAGCACGAGTGGTTCGCTCTCGATCGTGCGGACCTCGAGCTCGGTGTCGGCGAGCGGCGGCCGCAGGACGGCGAGGTCGAGACTGCCGTCCTGGAGTCCTTCGGTCTGGGCGGGCGTGAGCAGGTCGGCGTGGACCTCGAGCGCGACCTCGGGCAGCCGGCTCTGCAGGATCCGGGCGAAGCGCGGGAGCTGCGTGAACGCCGCGGTGCCGGTGAACCCGACGCGGATCAGCCCGCGATGCCCGTCCGCGACCCGCCGGACGCCGCGGACCGCGCCGTCGAGCAGTTGCAGCACCCGGCGCGCTTCGTCGTAGAAGAACTCGCCGGCCGGGGTGAGCCGGACCTGGCGGGTGGTGCGGGTCAGGAGGACGGCGCCGAGCTCGCCCTCGAGCTGCCGGATCGACTGCGACAGCGCGGGCTGCGCCATGTGCAGCCGCTCGGCCGCCTGCCCGAAGTGACAGGTCTCGGCCACGGCCACGAAGTAGCGCAGGTGCCGCAGTTCCATCGGTCGTCCGCTCGCCTCGGTGAAAGGGATTGATTCACCGTAGGTACGAATATTGAGTCAACACAAGTACTCATTTCCGCTCGATTGATCGGCGGCTCGTATCAATGGTGCGTGACCAGGTCGTGCGCGGCGATGGCGTCGCGGGGGAGCGGCTCGGGGTGGATCGTGGCGGAGGTCAGCCGCGGTACGGCGTGGATGAGCTCGCGCTCGACCTGATGCGTCAGGTGGTGGGCGTCGACGAGCGACGTACTCGAGTCGATCGTGATCCGGGCCTCGGCGCGCAGCGTGTGGCCGAGCCAGCGGAGGTGGATGCCGGTCACGTCGAGGACGCCCGGGACGGCGCGGATCGCGGCCTCGGCCTGGTCGACGAGCACAGGGTCGACGGCGTCCATCAGGCGGCGGTACACCTCGCGGGCGGCGTCCCGCAGTACGAACAGGATCGCGACGGTGATCACCAGGCCGATGATCGGGTCGGCGAGCGGGAAGCCGAGCCAGGCGCCGACCGCGCTCAGGACGACCGCCAGGCTGGTGAAGCCGTCGGTGCGGGCGTGCAGCCCGTCGGCGACCAGCGCGGCCGAGCCGATCCGCCGGCCGGTGCGGATCCGGTACTGCGCGACGAGCTCGTTCCCGGCGAAGCCGACGACGCCGGCGAGGGCTAGTACGCCGGGGTGGCGGACGTCTGCGGGATGGATGAACCGGGTGATCGCCTCGTAGCCGGCGTACGCGGACGACGCCGCGATGAGCAGGACGACGACGATGCCGGCTAGGTCCTCGGCGCGGCCGAAACCGTACGTGTAGGCACGGGTGGCGACCCGGCGACCGACCAGGAACGCGATCGCGAGCGGGATCGCGGTGAACGCGTCGGCGTAGTTGTGGAAGGTGTCACCGAGCAGCGCGACCGAGTCGGTGACGAAGACGATCGCGGTCTGGATCAGCGCGGTCAGGAACAGGCCGGCGAAGCTGAGCTTGAGACAGCGCAGCCCCTCCCGGCTGGTCTCGAACGCCACCGTGTGCCCATGGCCGTGCCCATGTCCGTGCCCGTGTCCGCTCTTCACGGGAGCATCGTATCTGCGCAACTATGCAGGTACGCAAGTAGCCAGCTAACGGGTAGGGTCGGCGGCATGCACTCGTCGATCGAAGACTTCGAGATGCCGAACGAGGAGCAGGTGCACCTCGCCGCGGAGTCCTTCCGCCTGCTCGCCGACCCGACCCGGATCAAGGTCCTCTGGGCACTCCTCCAGGGCGAGTCGTCCGTCGCCTGCCTCGCCGAACTGGCCGGCGTCGCCCCCACCGCCGTCAGCCAGCACCTCGCCAAACTTCGCCTGGCCGGCCTGGTCAAGGGCCGCCGCGAAGGCACCTTCGTCTACTACTCGGCCGCCGACCACCACGTCCGCCGCCTCCTCGACCAGGCCCTCTTCCACGCCGACCACCTCGATCGCGAGCTGGCGGACTGAGGGTCAGGACGATCGCGCGACCTGGGCCTCGAGGTCACGCAATGCGTGCAGGAAGGCTTCGGAGAAGGTCGGGAACGGCTGGATGACGTCGAGCATGACGGTCAGCGGCACCTCGGCCCGGATCGCGAGCGTGGCCTGTTGCAGCCATTCGCCGGCCTCCGGTCCGACCGCGTAGGCCCCGGTGGTCAGGCGCCCGTCGGACACGAGGGTGAGGAAGCCGGGCTGCGTGTCGTAGGAGCGCAAGTAGGTCGAGGTCCGCGGCACACCGGACAGCTGGATCGTGCTCACGAACCTCCCCTCCGGTGCGCCGACCGACGCGGCCTGCGGGTCGCAGTACACGACCCGTGGAACGGCCCGGTAGTCCGCCGTCCGTGGTGTTCCGAGGATGTTGCTGGCCGCGACGCGCCCTTGGTACTCGCCGACGTGGGTGAGCTGCCAGAGTCCGGTGACATCGCCGACAGCCCAGATTCCCGGGCCGGCCGAGAGTGTGGTGTCGACGGCGATGCCGCGCGGGTCGGGCTCGATGCCGACGGTCTCCAGGCCGATGTCGAGGACCCGTGGCCGGCGTCCGGTCGCCACCAGCAGGCGGTCGCCCGCCACCGTCGTACCGTCGCTGAGGTCGACCACGTGCGACGCGCCGTCGAGGTGCGCGCGTTCCACACCGGTGCCCAGCCGGACGTCCACGTTGTCCGCGGCGAGCGCGGCGGCAACCGCGTCGCCCACCGGTCGCGGTTCGCGCGGCAGCAGGTGCTCACCGCGCTCGACGAGGGTCACGGCCGCGCCCATCCGGGCCAGCGCCTGGCTCATCTCGACGCCGGTCGCCCCGCCGCCGAGCACGATCAGCCGATCGGGTACGTCGACCAGGCCCGTGACGTCACGGTTCGTCCAGAGGCCGGGTAGGTTGCGGAGCCCCGGGACCGGCGGAACGACCGGGTCGGCGCCCGTCGCGATCACGATCGACTCGGCGCGGTACACCTGGCCGTCGACGGCGACCGCGTGCGGGCCCGCGAGCCGGCCGTGGCCGCGCAGGACCTCGATACCGGCGCCCTTGGCCCACGAGACCTGACCGGAGTCGTCGTAGCCGGACACCATGAAATCCCGCCAGGCCAGCGCTGCCTGGACGTCGAGGGTGCCCGTGACGGCCTCCCGGGCACCGGGGGCGTCGAGCGCCGCGGCCAGCGCCTCGCCGGGGCGCAACAAGGTCTTCGACGGGATGCATGCCCAGTACGAGCATTCGCCGCCGAGCAGTTCGCGCTCGACGACGGCGACCCGTGCGCCGCCTTTGGCCAGTGCCGCGGCGCAGTGCTCACCCGGAGCACCGGCGCCGAGCACGATCACGTCGTACTCGCTCATGACGATGCGACCTCGCAGTTCCGGTCCATGTGTCCCGCTCCTTTCCGGTCAGGGGATTTCAGGCTCCCGCCGGGCCCGTCGCGGACGAGCCAGGGAATGTCCCTGGTCCGCGGCGACCAGGGATCGTCACCGGGGCCGTCCCGGGCCGGAAGGTCACAACCTGGAACCCGGGGCGGCGGCCGCCCCCGGACCTGAGGCGAGGGAGACGCGAACATGACGGCGAGCGAAAGGGAGACGCAGCCCGCCGGAGACCCGACGTACGGCGCTCCGGCAGCGGTCGCCTTGCGCAGCAGGGCCGGGGTGCTGCTGATCGCCACGACCGTGCTCGCGTCGATGGTCGGCTTCATCGACGCCTACATGGTCAACGTCGCGATCCCGGCGATCGGTCGCGACCTCGGTACGGGTGTCAGCGGGCTGCAGTGGGTGGTGACCGGCTACCTCGTGGCAGTCGCCGCCCTGCTCCTGCTGGCCGGCGCACTGGCCGACCACTTCGGCTGGCGACGGATCCTCGGCACCGGACTCGTCGTGATGCTCGTCGGCTCGCTGTGCTGCGCCGTCGCCGCGAACAGCGCCGGGTTGATAGCGGCGCGGGTCTTGCAGGGCGCCGGCGGTGCGCTGGTCGTGCCGAGCAGCCTGGCACTTCTCAACGGGACGTTGCGCCCGGCCGACCGAGCGCGGGGGATCGGCGTCTGGGCGGGACTGTCGACGCTCGGCACGACACTCGGCCCCTTCGGCGGCGGCTGGCTGGTCGACCACGGCTCCTGGCGCTACGTGTTCCTGCTCAACCTGCCGTTGATCCTGGCCGCCTTGTGGGTACTGCGCGGCGTGCCCGAGGCGGACCGGCCGCGACGCGCGTTGTCGGTCGACGTGCCCGGCGGGTTGCTTGCTGTCCTCGGGCTCGGAGGCGTGGTGTATGCGCTGACCGCGGGTCCGGAATCGGGCTGGGGCGACGCGACGGTTCTGTTCGCGGGCGGGGTCGGCGCCGCCTGCCTGGTGGCTCTCGTCCCGGTGGAGCAGCGCCGGCGGGCACCGATGCTGCGAACCGCGCTCTTCCGGATCCGGCAGTTCGTCGCCATCAACGCGGCGACGGTCCTGTTCTACGGCGCACTGTCCGCTGCCGGTTATCTGGTAGTGCTCCAGTGCCAGCTGCAGCTCGGTTACAGCGCAACCGCCGCGGGCGCCGCGCTCATCCCGGAGTCGGCCGTCTTCCTGATCGTCTCGCCGTTCGCCGGCGGCCTGGTCGCGCGGCTGGGTGTCCGGCGGCCGATGGGCATCGGCATCCTGGTCGTCGCCTGCGGGTTCGTCTGGTTGTCGGCGGTCCAGCCGGGGGACAGCTACGCGCGGGCGATCCTGCCAGGCGCCTTGTTGTGGGGCCTCGGTATCGGCCTGACGGTCGCGCCGCTGACGGCCGGAGTACTCGCTGCCGTCGACGACGCGGATCTCGGTGAGGCCTCGGCGGTCAACGATGCCGCGTCCCGGGTCGGAGGTGTCGTGCTGATCGCGCTCGTGCCCGCATTACTCGGGACGGACGGCTCAGGAGGTCTCGACCAGTCGCTCGCCCGCGGTTACCGCACCGCGATGCTCGTGATGGCCGGGCTGAGCGCCGCCGCGGCCCTGCTGACCTTCGTCTTCGTCGCCCGCGGCCGCCCGCCGGCTACGCCGCTGCCCGCGATGCCGCGCGTGCACGGCTGCGCGGTCCCGTATCCCTCCGGAACCACCAGGAGAACATCATGAACGAGAACCTGACCGGTCAGATCGTGGTTGTGATCGGCGGCAGCGCGGGCATCGGTCTGGCGACGGCCAGGCAGGCCCGCGCGGCCGGCGCCCGGGTCGTCATCACCGGTCGCGACCCGGAGCGGCTCGGGAAGGCGGCCGCCGAGGTCGACGCCGAGCGCACCCTGACGCTGGACCGCGGTGAGCCCGCGCAGCTGGAGCAGGTCTTCGCCGAGTTGCCCGAGCAGGTCGACCACATCATGGCGGGCGGTGGGGGACCGTTCTACGCACCGATCGCCGAGCTGGACCTCGAGCGGGCGCGGCAGGATCTCGACGAGCACGTGGTCAGCTCGCTGCACCTGGCCAAGCTGTCGATCGGAAGAGTCCGTCCGGGCGGCTCGCTGACCTTCATCAGCGGGACCGGCGCGCGACGGCCCGGGGTGGGCCTGAGCTTCGCGGCGATCGGCACCGCGGCACTGCACGCGATCACGACGAACGCGGCGGTCGAACTCGCGCCGATCCGGGTCAACGCGGTCGCGGCCGGGTTCGTCGACACGCCGCTGTCGGCTCGCCTGCTCGGGGACCAGCTCGACGCGCGGCGTGCGGAGCTCCGGGCCACGCTGCCGATCCGGCGCGTCGTCGGCGCGGATGACGTGGCGGCGCTCGTCCTGCACGTGATGACCAACAGCGCGCTGACCGGTGCGACGTTCGACGTCGACGGCGGTCAGCAACTCCTCACGCGTTGACCGGCCGGTCGTAGCTGCCGCCCGCAGGTAACGCGTCCCGGAGCTGCCGCCGGGAGGTGATCGACAACTTGTCGAAGATCTTGCGGAGGTGCCACTCGACCGTGCGGGGGCTCAGGAAGAGCCGGGCGCCGACCTCGGGGTTCGACAGGCCGTCGCGGACCAGGAGGGCGATCTGGCGTTCCTGCGGAGTCAGGTCGCCGCCCGACGACGGCGCCGTACTCCGCTTGCGGATCGTCTCGCCTGTCGCCTGCAGCTCCCGGCGGGCGCGCTCGGCGAACGCGTGCATGCCGATCGCGGTGAACGCGTCGTGCGCGGTGCGCAGCTCGGCGCGCGCCTCACCCCGGCGCGTCTGGCGGCGCAACCACTCGCCGTAAAGGAGGTGCGCGCGGGCCAGGTCGGGACGGAGCCGGGTGCCGGTCAGTTGCTCGATCGCCTCGCGGTACGCACTCTCGGCGGCGGCACCTTCGGTCAGCTGAGCGCGGGCTCGCGCCTCGAGGCCGAGACCCCAGCGCTCCGCGGTGTCCCGAGTCTTCTCTTGCAGGCGCGCGAGCGCACCGGCGGCCTCCTCGGGCCGTCCCGAGCGTACGGCCGCCTCGACCTGCTCGCTCAGCGCCCAGGACGACACGAACAGTTCCGGCGTGTCCTCGCTCGCCAGCGTCGCCCAGGGCAACGCTTCGTCGTGGCGGCCGAGGGCGTTGAGTACGACGGACTTCGCCCAGCGCGCGTACTGCGCCGCCGTACCCTGACCCCCGGCCGTCGCGATCGCGATGGTCTCGTCGGCCAGCGTCAGCGCATCGTTCGGCGGTCCCTGCAACGCCGCCAGGACCAGGGCGCCGTACGGCGCGATGTTGGTCCCGGTCGCCTCCCGGACCGCGTCGGCCTCGGCGCGGAGCGAGATGGCGTCGGCGAACTCGCCCGCCAGCGCGAGCACCTGGGCGAGCACGTTCACGCCGACCGCGAGTACGGCGAGCGCGCCGGCTCCGCGAGCCGTCTGCACCTGCCGGAGCGCGGCGGCTCGGCAGGCTTCGAAGTCCCACGCGGTCGCGGCGGCCGCGGTGGCGAGCCATCCCCAGCGCAGTACTTCCTCGGTCGTGACCTCGGCTCCGCCGAACTGGGTCGCGGCCTGCTTGAGCAGCGGCACACCGCGGGCACGTCCCTCCGCGAACAGCAGCGAGAACCCGTCCAGGAGTACGTCGGAGCTCCGCGGCTGGGTTTCGGGCTGCGGTGCCTCCCTCGCTGCCAGTGACACCTCCCGCAGGCCCACACCGGCAAGCCGGCCGGCGAACAGCGCAGCGCTCCAGGCATCGAGGTAGGTGTCCCGTGCCAGTCGTACGTCGAGCGGCTCGAACGTCCGGGCCGCGCGCAGCAGCAGGCCGGGCGCGTCGCGGCCGCGTTGCTGCGCGAAGGCTGCCTCGGCCCGGAGCAGATCGATCCGCGCCTGGCCGAGGTCGTCGAGGCGGCCTGCCTCGGCCGTCGCCAGCAGTGCCCACGCGGTGCCGAACGCACCGGCCTGCAGGCTGGCGTGGGCGCCTGCCAGGGCACGTTCGGTGCGCCGGCCGGGCTCGCGGGTCAGGGCGACCGCGCGCTGCAGGAACGCGGCGGCGGCCGCGAAGCCACCCCGGCCCTGTGCACGGTCGGCCGACCGCTCGAGCTCCAGGGCGACCTCCTCGTCGGGCCCGTCCGCGGCGGCCGCGAGGTGCCAAGCTCGCCGATCGGGATCAGTGGTTGCGTCCGTCGCGCCCGCGAGCGCCAGGTGTACCGCACGACGCTCGGCGGCGGACGCCGAGCCGTAGAGCGCCGATCGGACGAGCGGATGGCGGAACGTCACGCGTTCGCCGAGGCTCAGCAGGCCGTCGATCTCGGCGAAGGCGGCGTCGATCCCGAGCTGGTCGGCGGCCCGCCGGACGAGGACGGGATCACCGATCGGCTCGGCCGCCGCGACGAGCAGGAGCCGCCGCGTCGGCGCCGGCAGGGTGTCGGCCTGTCGCAGGAAGCTCTGCTCGATCCGCCCGGGCAGGCCTTGCCCGCCGAGCAGGCCGAATCCGGCCGCGAGCTCGTTGGCGGTGAGGCCGCGCGGGAGTTCCAGCAGCGCCAGCGGGTTGCCGCCGGTCTCGGCCACGATGCGCTCGCGGATCGGCTCGTCGAGCAGGAACTCGACCGTCGACCCGAGCAGTGCGCGAGCGTCGTCCGCCGGCAGCCCGTCGACCACGAGTTCCGGCAATCCGTGGAGCTCCACACCGACCTCACGGGCGCCGAACAGCAGTCCCGCGGCCTCCGCGCCGAGCCGGCGGGCGACGAAGCCGAGCGTCTGCGCGGTCGCGGTGTCGAGCCACTGCGCGTCGTCGACGACCACCAGAACCGGCTGCTCGTCCGCGAGGTCCGAGAGCAGGCTGAGCACCGCGAGCCCGACCATGAAACGATCCGGTGCCGGGCCGGGCGCGACTCCGAACACGGTCGCGAGAGCGCGCCGCTGAGGCTCCGGAATCCGGGGCAGATGGTCGAGCAACGGCGCGCACAGCTGGTGCAGGGCCGCGAAGGCGAGTTCCATCTCGGACTGGACGCCCATCGCGCGCAGAATCCGGACGTCGGCCGCAGCGCCGGTCGCATAGTCCAGCAGCGCGCTCTTGCCGACGCCTGCCTCGCCGCGGACGACGAGCACCCGGCTCGTACCGCTCCGCACGTCGGCGAGGACGCGATCGAGAACGGCTTGCTCCGATCCGCGCCCGAGCAAGCCCGCACCTGGTCCCCGTGCCGCATCCGGGCTGCGGAAACCGGCTCCACCCTCCACCCTGCGCTGCCCTCCCAAGCCTCGCACCCGCGAAGTGCAGGTGCGGCTCACCGCCACCTGGACCAGACTAAGTGTGCCCCACGCCCTGCTCTGCGGTGTGGCATTCGACGGCTGGCGGGTTCAGCGCGCTCTGATGTTGCTCGCTCACCAAGCAGCGGGAGATTGAGCCAGTACCTTCCAATTGGAGGGTGTCGGGGGCGGTGGGGAGGCGGAAGCCGAGCGTGGTGAGAGTGTCGAGGCAGCGGTGTGGGCCGAGAACCGCCCAGCCGGTGCGCGTGGTGGGGGAGAGGTCGAGGTCTTCGGCGAGGAGGGGTTCGTCGTCGAGCCAGGCTCGGGTTGTCGTGCGGAGCGTGCCGCCCTGTTCGCCGTGGCGGCCTAGTACGAGGGATTCGCGCAGTTCGGCGGTGCAGCCGGTGGTGAGGTGGGCGGTCGTCGTACGGGTGACGTCGGCGTCGGCCGCGACGACGAACGGTTCGGCGTACCACTGCAGGCTCGCACCGTCGGTGAGGCGGATGTCGACGTCCCAGCGGGCCGTTCCGCCGCGCATGCCGTAGGCAACGGTCCCGGCGGTCTCGAGGATCTCCAGCCGTACTGCGCCCGCGACGACGACCTCGATCCGTACGTCGTCCCCGGCGAGCAGGAGCGCACCGGCCGCGACCAAGGCGACGCGCACGACGCCGGGCCGGCCGGGGAGCTGGCGCGGTGCCAGGTGGCCGGTGGTCAGCAGGCAGCGGTCGCGGACCGGGTCGGCGACGACCTCAATGCGCGTGGACATGGGTGATGATCTCGCCGTTCTCCCCGACGTGGGAGTGCGGCGCCATCGGGCCGGGGTCGACGGGCGTGTGCTGCCCTTCGCGTACTGCGGACGTCATCGAGCGGACCCACTGGGTCAGGCGTGCGACGGACGCGGGATCCGTGCGGGACAGCGCGATCACCGGCTTGCCGTCGCGGGCCGCCTCGGCGTCCTCGACCATCCGGTCGACGTCGACGCCGACGTACGGGGCGAGGTCGGTCTTGTTCACGATCAGCAGGTCGGCGCGCGCGATGCCGGGTCCGCCCTTGCGCGCGACGTCGCCGCCGCCGGCCACGTCGAGGACGAAGATCTGCGCGTCGACGAGCGCGGGGGAGAACGTCGCGGTGAGGTTGTCGCCGCCGGACTCGACCAGGACGACGTCGAGCGGGGCGAAGTCGCGTTCGAGGTCCTCGACCGCGATCAGGTTCGGCGTGACGTCGTCGCGGATCGCGGTGTGCGGGCAAGCGCCGGTCTCGACGGCGCGGATGCGTTCGGGATCGAGGACGCCGGCCGCGCGCAATAGGCGGGCGTCCTCGTCGGTGTAGATGTCGTTGGTGATCACGCCCAGGCGGAGCTCGGCGGCGAGCTCACGGCAGACGGTCGCGATCAGCGAGCTCTTGCCGGTGCCGACCGGGCCGGCGACGCCGAGGCGGAAGGAGCGGGTGTCAGGCATGGAACAACCTCATTCTCTCGGCCGCGTGCCGGTGCGCGAACACGTCGATCAGCGGCGCGCCGGCAGCGGGAATCTTCTCGATCTCGGTGAGCGGCGCGACGTCGGTGACGAGCCGCTCGATGTCGCCGTGCAACCCCGCCAGCCAGACCGCGGCGTCGGCCGGATCGACGGGCAGCAGCTTCAGCGAGGCGGAGACAACGGTTTGCGCATCGTCGTACGCAACGATCCGGGCCAGCTGCTCCGCCGTCAGCCCGGTCACCGCCCCGACCACCCCGAGCACAATCGGCCGCGCGACCTCCGCATCACGTGCCAGATACCGCAACACCTCCGGCCAAACCCGCCCCGCCAACCGCACCAACAACCGCCCCTGCCGCCGCGACACACCCCGCAACACCTGACTCGGAGTCCGCGCCGCCCAGGCTTGCTCGACCGTACGAAGCTCCATCCCAACCGCGCCACCTAGCTCGACGCCCCGCCCCACGCCCGCCCGAACCTCCGTCCAGCCCGCCCCGTCGGCCCTACCACCAGCTGCGGGTTCCTCGAGTCGTGGATTGGGGCTGGGTTTTACCAGCCAGGACTCACGACTCGGCGGAGACGACCGGAGCCGATCGCCACGACTCGGCGGCGTATGGCGAGGAAGTGCGGCGACGGCCGGTGGGTTCGCAGGCGAGGTCGAGGGGTCGAGGATCAGGTGGCGGGTGACGACGGCCACGGCCGCCTCGACGCGGGTGACCGTGCGGAGGCGGTCTCGGGCGTAGGCGGCGATGTCCTCGAGGTGGTTGCCGTCGGCGCCGAGGCCGGCGCGGACGGCCGGTTCGAGGCCGGCCGACTGGGTGTGGCCGCCGGTCGGGAGGCGGCCGTCGGCGAGCATCAGCGCGACCAGTTCGGGAGCGTCCATCAGAACATCGCGTAGAGCTGGGCGAGCGGCACCACCTCGGCGGGTGCGGGTTCGACGAGCTCGCCGTCGACGTGGATCGCGAACGTCTCCGGGTCGATGTCGACGGCCGGCAGCGCGTCGTTGTTCTTCAGGTCTGCCTTGCCGATCGCGCGCGTCGGCCGTACGCCGAGCAGCTGCCGCCGCAACCCGAGCCGCTCCGCCAAACCGTCGTCGAGCGCGGCCGGCGACACGAACGTGTACGAGAGGTCCGCTCCGATCGCGTCCCCGAACGCCGGCCGCATCAGCACCGGCTGCGGCGTCGGGATCGACGCGTTCGGGTCGCCGAGCGCGGCCCACGCGATCGTGCCGCCCTTGATCACCAGGCTCGGGCGGACGCCGAAGTACCGCGGGTCCCACAGCGTCAGGTCCGCGAGCTTGCCGGCCTCGACGGAGCCGACGACGTGATCGATGCCGTGCGCAATCGCCGGGTTGATCGTGTACTTCGCGACGTACCGGCGTACCCGCTCGTTGTCCGCGGGAAGATCGGCGCCGAGCGGCCCGCGGCGGTGCTTCATCACGTGCGCGACCTGCCAGGTGCGGGTGATCACCTCGCCGATCCGGCCCATCGCCTGCGCGTCCGACGAGGTGACCGAGAGCGCGCCGAGGTCGTGCAGGATGTCCTCGGCCGAGATCGTGGTGGCGCGGATCCGCGACTCGGCGAACGCGAGGTCCTCGGGGACGTCCGGGCTCAGGTGGTGGCAGACCATCAGCATGTCGAGGTGTTCGGCGACGGTGTTGACGGTGTGCGGGAGGGTCGGGTTCGTCGAGCCGGGGATGACGTGCGGATACGACGCGATCGAGAGGATGTCGGGCGCGTGACCGCCGCCCGCGCCCTCGACGTGGAACGCGTGGATCGACCGTCCCGCGATCGCGCCGAGCGTCGACTCGACGTACCCGGCCTCGTTCAGGCTGTCGGCGTGCAGCGCGACCTGCAGGCCCCACTCGTCGGCGGCGCGCAGGGCGGTGTCGATCGCGGCCGGGGTCGAACCCCAGTCCTCGTGGACCTTGTACCCGGCGGCGCCCGCGAGTGCCTGCTCGGCGAGGGCGTCGGCGCTGACCGTGTTGCCCTTGCCGAGCAGGAGGACGTTGAGCGGTACGGCGTCCAGCGCCCGATGCATCCGCTCGAGGTGCCACGCGCCGGGGGTGACGGTGGTGGCTTTCGAGCCCTCGCTCGGGCCGGTGCCGCCGCCGACGATCGTGGTGATACCGGTCGCCAGGGCCTCGTGGAGTTGCGAGGGGGAGAGCAGGTGCACGTGGGAGTCGATCGCGCCGGCGGTGAGGATGCGGCCTTCGCCGGCGATGACGTCGGTCGACGGGCCGATGCGGAGGTCCGGGTGTACGCCGTCCGCGATGTCCGGGTTCCCGGCGCGGCCGAGCGCGACGATCTTCCCGTCGCGGATCCCGACGTCGGCGCGGACGATGCCCCACCAGTCGACGACGAGCACGTTGGTGATCACGGTGTCGGGCGCGCCGCCGGCGCGGGTCGTCGTACCCTGCGCCATCGACTCGCGGATCGACTTCCCACCGCCGAACACCACCTCCTCACCGCCGACGGTCAGGTCTTCCTCCACCTCGACCCACAAGTCGGTGTCACCCAGCCGCACCTGGTCCCCGACGGTCGGCCCGTACAACGCGGCGTACGCGGCCCGCGAGATCTCAACCACGCTCCACCTCACCGGCCTCGCTCTTCAGGTGGATCCCCGGCACCCGCTGCTTCCCCCGCAACGCGACCAACGCAACCTCCCGCGAGGCGCCCGGCTCGAACCGCTGCGACGTACCCGACGGAATATCCAGCCGAAACCCCCGAGCCGCCTCCCGGTCGAAGGACAAGGCGCCGTTGGCGTCGGGAAGATGAAGATGCGAACCGACCTGGATCGGCCGATCCCCGGTGTTCACGACCACCAGCCGCAAACGCTCGCCCTCGGAGCGGTCGGCGTTGAGCTGGATCGTGCCCGGGCGCACACGAACTGCACCGGGGCCGGCTGGCGATGCGTCCGCCGCCCCCTGTTCTTCCTTGCTAAGTCTATCGGGTTCTGGCATGCGTTTGCCTTCAGATGATGGGGTTGTGGATGGTGACGAGTTTGCGGCCGTCGGGGAAGGTGGCTTCTACCTGGACGTCGTGGAGGAGGGCGGGGACGTCGGGGAGGACCTGGTCGCGCGTGAGGACGGTGCGGCCGGTGTGCATGAGGTCCGCGACGTTGGCGCCTTCGCGGGCGCGTTCGATGACCCAGGTGCTGAGGAGGGCCACGGCTTCGGGATGGTTGAGGCGGACTCCCCGGGCCAGCCGGTCGCGGGCGACCATGCCGGCCACGGAGAGCAGCAACTTCTCGACGTCGGCGGGCGTGAAGTTCACGACCGCACCGCGGGTTGGGCGGGCAGGACGTGGTCGGAGACCTTGTCCGTGCTCAGGCACAGCGAGCACACCGCCGCGTCGTGCGTGGCGCACGCGGTCATGTCCGGCCGCTCGTACTCCTGCCGGCACACATGACACGTCAGCACCGCGCCCGACGGGTTGCCGTGCTCGTCGTACATCGGGAGGTCCAGCCCGTCGTCCGTCCGCCGCAGGTAATACTTCCCGCGCGTGAGCACCGCGAGGATCGGCGGCAGTACGACGGCCAGACCGATCGCGACGAGTGGTGAGTACGGCCGGATCGCCTCCCCGAGCCCGCCGAAGAAGACCAGGATCGACACCCCCGCCGCCGCGGCCATCGACACGAACCCGACCGGGTTGACCGCGTACAGCATCCCGCGCCGGAACTCGGGCTGCAGCGGCGACAACCGCAGCAGGTACTTGTTGAACACGATGTCGGAGGCAACGACCACGATCCACGCCATCCCGCAGTTCGCGTAGAACCCGAGGATCGTGTTGAGGAAGTCGAACATGTTCGCCTCCATCAGCACCAGCGCGATCACCAGGTTGAACCCGAGGAACACCAGCCGGCCCGGATAGTGCCGGGTCAGCCGCGTGTACGAGTTAGTCCAGGCCAGCGAGCCGGAGTAGGCGTTGGTGACGTTGATCTTCACCTGGCTGATCACGACGAGGACGACGGCCAGCGTGATCGCCAGCCACCCGGGCAGGAAGCCGTTGTAGATCTCCAGGAACTGGTGCACCGGCTGGTTCGCGATCCCCGACGAGTCCGCGACGTTCGCGATCAGGTAGACGGCCAGGAACAGTCCGATCACCTGCTTCAGCGCGCCGAAGATCACCCAGCCCGGACCGGCGAGCAGCATCGCGGTCCACCACCGGCGCGAGTTCTCCGGCGTCTTCGGCGGCATGAACCGCAGGTAGTCGATCTGCTCCGCGATCTGCGCGATCAGCGACAGGCACACCCCGGCCGCCAGCAGCATCGAGCCGAAGTCGGCGTCCGGGCCGTACGACAGGAACGTCGACACCGAGGACGGGTGCGACACGAGCAGGTAGCCGAACGGCAGCACCATCAGGATCAGCCACAGCGGCGTCGTCCACACCTGCAGCGTCGACAGCACCTTCATGCCGTAGATCACCAGCGGGAAGATCACCAGCGTGGACACCGCGTACCCGAGCCACAGCGGCACGTGCAGCCCGAGGTACAGGCCCTGCGCCATGATCGAGCCTTCAAGCGCGAAGAAGATGAACGTGAACGACGCGAAGATCACGTTGGTGACGACCGAGCCGTAGTACCCGAATCCGCTGCCGCGGGTGATCAGGTCGAGGTCGATGTTGTACCGCGCGGCGTAGTACGCCAGCGGCAGGCCGGTCGCGAAGATCACCACCGCGAAGATCGCGATGCCCCACAGCGCGTTGGTGGTGCCGTACGCGATCCCGATGTTCGCGCCGATCGCGAAGTCGGCCAGGTAGGCGATGCCGCCGAGGGCCGAGACGGCGACGACGCCGGTCGACCACTTCCGGTAGCTGCGCGGCGCGAACCGAAGGGTGTAGTCCTCGAGCGTCTCCCTGGTCGCGGTGGTCGGTGTCGGGGCAGCGGTGGTGCGGTGCTTGATGGAGGGGTCGAGCGAGGGTTCAACAGACATGGGCGAACTCCTGCGGCACCTTCGGGCGAGCGGTGCTCCGGCGGCGCCGGCGACGCTGCCGGCGGGGGATGCACCCGAATGGAAGGAACCTAGGAACGCCGTGTTACCTGTGTGTTGCCGAGCTGCTACGTTCCTGTATTTCCATCTGGAAGTACTTTGAAAGCATCGCCTCGAGATTGCGCTGGACCTCGGTAAGCCGGTCGGCGACCGTGCAGCCGACCGGGGAGAGCGCGGTGATGACCCGTCGCTTGTCACTGGGATGGACGCGGCGCAGCACCAGGCCGCGTTCGACCAGCTTGTCGACGTGCCGGGTGAGGCTGGCCGCCGGCAGTACGGCGGACTGCGCGAGGACGGACATCGGCTGCCCGGGCTCCTCGTGCAGCGCGGCCATGATCCGCCATTGCTCGATCGTCAGCCCGAACTCGCCGAGCAGGGGCTGCAGACCCAACTCGAGCTGCCGCTCCATACGCTTCAGCAGCAGTAGCACGCCGCGCCACCTCCTCGGTTAAGGTGCTCGGAAATATAACCGGTGGATCCCAGTTCCGCCGCATCTTCATCCACAGGTGGGCGCGGACCGGAGGAGGTGCCAGTGCGGCGTACCGACGTACTGCCGATCGCCTTCGTCGTGCCGATGCAGGGGCCGACCGGGATCTACGGGCCGTCGTGCCTCGCCTGCGGTGAGCTCGCGGTCGAGCAACTGAACGCGCGCAACGGTATCGCCGGCCGCCGGGTCGAGCTCGTCCGGGTGGATGCCGGACGCCCGCCCCAGGTCGTCGCGGAGGAGGTCGGCCGGCTGGTCGACGAGGGCCGGGTCGAGGCGGTCGCCGGCTGGCACATCTCGGCGGTCCGGGTGGCGCTGACCCGGCGGATCGGTGGGCGGGTCGTGTACGCGTTCGCCGCGATGCACGAGGGCGCCGACGACACGCCCGGCGTGTTCATGCTGGGCGAACGCCCGGTGAACCAGTTGCTCCCGGCAACGCACTGGCTTCGCGAACACCACGGCGCCCGCCGCTGGGTGGTGGTCGGCAACGACTACGTCTACCCGCGGGTGACCGGCTCCGTGGCGCGCGAGGCCTTGCAGGACACCGGGTCCGAGATCGTGCACTCGACGTACGTCCCGCTCGGTACGGCGGACTTCCGGGACGTGATCGACGGTCTGCGCGCGACCGACGCCGACGGCGTGATCATGCTGCTGATGGGCCAGGACGCGGTGCACTTCAACCGCCAGTTCGCCGCCGGCGGCCTGAGCGAGCGGCTACTGCGGCTGAGCCCGGCGATCGAGGAGAACACCCTGCTCGGCGCCGGACCGGGTGCGAACCACGGCGTTTACGCCGCCGCGGCGTACTTCGACAAGCTGACGACCGTCGAGAGCAGCGAGTTCGCCCGGCAGTACTACACACGCTTCGGGGCGTTCGCGCCCGCGTTGAACGCGGTCGGCGAGTCGTGCTACGAGGCTATCCGGTTCCTCGCCCGCCTCGGCGAGGTCAGCGGCTCGATCGCGATGTCGGCCGCGCTCCCGAGCGGGCACTTCTACGCCAGCCCGCGCGGCCTGCTCCGGCTGGACGGCAATCTGGTCGACCAGGACGTCTACCTGGCGGTCGCGGACGGGCTCGAGTTCACGATCCAGGAGCAGATCGCACGCACCCACTAACCATTGTGAACCGATGAAGTGGTTAGGTGGAGGCATGGAACTCAGTGAGCGGTTCGGATGGGAAGGCCGATCGATCGCGTGGGGCCGGGCCGGGAACGGTCCGCCTGTGGTGTTCTGCCACGGCACGCCGTTCTCGTCGCGGGTGTGGTCGCGGTACGCCGACGCGCTGAGCAGCGACTTCACGGTGTACCTGTGGGACATGCCGGGGTACGGCGCCTCGTCCAAGCACCCGGAGCACGCCGTCGACTTCGGCGTCCAGGCGAAGGCGTTCGCGGCGCTGCTGGCGGAGTGGGGCCTCGATCGGCCGCGCGTTGTCGCGCACGACTTCGGGGGAGCGGTCTCGCTGCGTGCGACGCTCGCCGAGAAGGCGACGTACGCCTCGCTGTTGCTCGTGGACGTGGTCGCGATCCCGCCGAGCGGTTCGCCCTTCTTCCGGTTCGTGCAGAAGTATCCGACGACGCTCGACGAGTTGCCGCCGTACATCCACGAGGCGATCGTGCGCGCCTACGTCGCCAACGCCAGCCACCGCGGACTGCGGCAGCCGGAGCTGGACGAGCTCGTGGCGCCGTGGCTGACCGCCGACGGGCAGCCCGCGTTCTACCGGCAGATCGCGCAGTACGACGAGCAGTACCTCGTCGACAACGAGCGCACCGTCGGTGAGCTGGACATCCCGGTCAAGGTGGTGTGGGGCCGCGACGACGCCTGGATCCCGACATCGACCGGCAAGCGGCTCGCGGACCTCATCCCCGGCGCGCCGTACGTCGAGGTTCCTGACGCCGGCCACCTCATGCAGTACGACGCCCCGATCGCGCTGGCGAGTCTGCTGCGGGAGTGGCTGTAACAGGCGGGTGTATTTCTGGCGGCGCCTCGGGCATCTTTTAACAGGTGACGAGATCTGCGGTGGTGGTTGGTGGCGGGATTGTCGGCCTGGCTGTGGCGCGCAGCCTGCAGCGGCTGGATCCCGGCACGTCGGTCGTCGTGCTCGAGAAGGAGCCGGCGGTCGGCGCGCACCAGACCGGGCACAACTCCGGCGTCGTGCACTCGGGGCTGTACTACCGGCCCGGCTCGCTGAAGGCACGGTTCGCGGTCGCGGGCGGTGCGGCATTGCGCGAGTACTGCGACGAGAAGGGCATCCCGCTCGACGTACCGGGCAAGCTCGTCGTCGCCACGACCGAGTCCGAGCTGCCGCAGCTCGACCGGCTGTTCGGCATCGGCCGCGAGAACGGCGTACCGGTCCGGCGGCTGACGCTCGACGAGGTCGCCGAACGTGAACCGCACCTGCGCGTGCGGGGCGCCCTCGCGGTCGACTCGACCGGGCGCGTCGACTTCAAGCTCGTCGCCGCGGCGCTGGCGGACGACGTCCGCGCGGCCGGCGGCGAGATCCGGACCGGGGTGACCGTGACCGCGGTCGAGAACGCGGGCTCGACGGTCCGGGTTCGTACGACGGACGAGATCATCGAGGCGGAGCGCGCCGCGGTGTGCGCCGGCCTGCACAGCGACCGGCTCGCGCGGGCGTCCGGTCTGGAGCCCGGTGTCCGGATCCTGCCGTTCCGCGGCGAGTACAGCGAGATCGTTCCCGGGCGTGAGCACCTGGTCCGCGGCCTCGTCTACCCGGTGCCGGACCCGGACCTGCCGTTCCTCGGCGTACACCTGACCCGCGGCATCGACGGCACCGTCCACATCGGGCCGAACGCCGTACCTGCACTCGCCCGCGAGGGCTACTCGTGGTCGAGGATCGTGCCGCGCGACGTGTGGGAATCGATGACGTACCGCGGCTCGTGGAAGCTCGCGCGCCGCTACGCGCGGACCGGGGCGAAGGAGATCACCCGGTCGCTGACGGGCCGCGCGCTGGTCCGCGAGGCACGGCGGATGCTTCCGGAGCTGCAGGTCGCTGACGTACGACGCTCCGGCGCCGGCGTCCGGGCCCAGGCCGTGACCCGCGACGGCAAGCTCGTCGACGACTTCCTGTTCCTCCACGACGGCCGCGCCCTGCACGTCCTCAACGCACCGTCGCCCGCCGCCACGGCCTGCCTGGTCATCGGCGACCGGATCGCCGAGGAACTCACCGCCGACCGGACCTGACGGTCAGCGCGGGTTGTGCTGCGGTTCCAGGTCGATCTCGACGATGCGGATGCGGACCCGCGGGACCCGGCCGGTGGCCGCCTCGACCGCCGCGGTGATCGCGCTGTGGACCGCGCTGCCGACCTCCGCGGCTTGGTGATCGACAGCCGTGACGATCCGGGCGTCGATCTGGACACCGCCGTCGGCGTCCAGGGCGACGTCGATCCCGGCCACGTCGGGCACCGGGCGGCCGGTCGCGCGCTCCCACGCCTGAGCGGCGAGCTGCTTGAGCAGACCGACCAGACCCGGCTGCAGCCGGACCACGCCGGCCACCGACCGAGCCGCGACGGCGGCGGTCTCCGCGAGTGCGATGCGTTCGACCTCGACGTCGCTCACCGCGGATCGGCCCAGACGTCGACGACCTCGAAGTCGAGCTGCTCGAGTTCGTACCCGACCTGACCCCGCAGCGCGGCCGCGACGCGTTCCCGAGCCTGCTCGAGCGCGGCGACCTGGCCGGTGCCGAACTCCAGCGCGACGGTCATCGACACGTTCACCGCCTCGGGCCGCTCCGTCACCAGCTCGATCCGGCACTGCCGCGCCCTGATCCCGGCGACCCCGTCCACGACGTACCGCAGGACGGCGGCCAGCGCGGTCGTCGACAACTCAACCTCCGCCGCACCGGTCGGCAGCGGCAGCGTGCGGCCGAGGTTCACGTCTGCGCGTACGGCGGTCATGATCCGGTCCAGCAGGCCGGTCGGGACCTCGGCCGGGTCGTCGACCAGGAACGCGGTCGCCTCCGCCAACTGCTCGAGGCTCGCACGGGCCGTCCGGCAGTGCGGGCACTCGGTCAGGTGCACGCTCGGCGTACCGCCGTCCAGCTCCTCCCACACCTCCTCGACGCTGCGTCCGCACGCGAGCGGGTGCAGGCCGTCGACCGGAGTACCAGGTGTCATCTCCATGGCTTCATCACCTCCGCGAGCTCGGCGCGGGCTCTGGCTATCCGTCCGCGGACGGCGGTCGGCGTCGTACCGACCAACTCGGCGATCTCCTGGTAGGACCGGCCGTGGACCTCGCGTAGCAACCAGCAGGCACGCTGCTGCGGAGGTAGTTGCCGCAGCGCCTCGGACAGCGCGGTCATCGCGGCGCTGGTGCCCGCCGACCGTGCCGGGTCGGCGTCGGTCGCCGGGTGGTGTTCGTCGAGGTCGACGGTCGGCCGGCGCCGCCGCAGCGCGGTGAGGCACTTGTTCGTGGCGGTGCGGTAGAGCCAGCCGCCGAACGCGGCGTCGTTCTGAATCTCCGGCAGCCGCCGCCACGCCGTCACGAACGTCTCCTGGGCGATGTCCTCGGCCTCGCCGCTCGCGCCGTCGAGCATCCGCAGGCACAGGCTGTAGATGCGTTGCTGGTAGCGCCGCACCAGCAGCTCGAACGAGGCCGGGTCACGATCGCGGGCGCGCGCGACCAGCGTCGCCTCGTCGAGCTCGGTGAGCGCGGCGCGCCGGGTGCCGCCGACGGTCATCGCGGCTCCTGGTGGTTCATGCTGTGGGGACGACACCGAGGGCACAGATGTCACGGTAACCTCCCGGATCGGCGGCGTGAGCCATGTCACGCTTGGGTGTCGCGTGACGATTCCGGTCGTGCTGATGTCGAACCGGCGTACGGGCACCACCGCTGACGAGAAAGGCAGCAGCCGATGACCGAAACCGTGACCACGAAGAGCGCGCCGAAGCGCCCGGAGGTCGTTGCCAACGGCACCGGACCGTCGAGGACCGACGCACCGGGAGGCACCGTGGCGACCGGGCGGACGACCATCGCGGACGTGGTGGTCTCGAAGATCGCCGGGATCGCGACCCGCGAGATCGAGGGCGTGCACGCGCTCGGCGGCGGCGCCGCCCGCGCGGTCGGCATGCTCCGGGAACGCATCCCGGGCTCGCGCACCAACCTCTCTCAGGGCGTCTCGGTCGAGGTCGGCGAGAAGCAGGCGGCCGTCGACATCGAGCTGGTCGCGGAGTACGGCGTGAGCATCGCCGACCTGGCCGCCGCGATCCGCGGCAACGTGATCGCCGCGGTCGAGCGGATGACCGGGCTCGAGGTCACCGAGGTGAACATCACCGTCAGCGACGTGCACCTCGAGGGTGACGACGAGGACGAGGACGCCGGCGAGGCCCCGGCCGAGCGGCGCGTCCAGTAACCAGGTTCCAGTTCCGAGAGCACGAGGAGAGTTCGTGAGCACGTCGACGATTGGGCTGTTCGCCGGTTTGCTGATCGCGATCGCGGCGGCGGCCGGTGGGTTCGCGGGCTTCCTGCTCGCGCTCGTGCTGGGCACGGCCGGGTTCGTGGTCGGCCGGTTCGTGTCGGACGGCACGAAGGGGATCGACGACCTGCTCTCGCGGCGCGGCCGTGGCTGAGCTGACCGCGTCGCCTCGGCCGACCGGGCCGGATGCGTTGCCCGGGCTGCCCGCGGCGGCGGTTCCCGAACCGGCCTCGGTCGCGAACGGGGGCGATCGAGGCCGGCTCGAGATCGCCGAGCGGGCAGTCGAACGGATCGCGGAGATCACCGCCCGCAACCACGGCGCGGTACTCCGGCGGGACGCCGTACTCGGCCGCGGCCTGCCGAAGGCACGAGCCGTGATCGCGGGCCGCCGCACCCGGATCGAGGTCCAGGTCGCCGCGGCCTGGGGCCGCCCACTCGCCGAGGTGGCGGCCGAGGTTCGGCGCAGTGTCGCCGCCGACATCGCGCGCTACACCGGTCTCGGGGTCGACCGAGTCGACGTCGACATCACCACAGTCGGAGCCACGGACGGAGGTGCGGTCGGAGGTGCGGTCGGAGCCGTTGGTAGCGCCGACGGGCAGGCTCCGGCGGCGAAGAGTCCGGTCGCGGCGCCGGCTGCGGCTGCTGTCGGTATCGTCGCGGCGTTCGTCCTGGTCGGGATCGGCGTCGTCGGGATCGCGGAGATGCTGCGTACGGCGGGACTCCTGCGTGGCCAGGTGATTCCCCCGGGCTGGTTCGGCCGGACCTTCGCGCTCGAGCCCGCGGGCTGGCTGCGACCGGTGGGGATCGCGGCCGTCGTGCTCGGTCTGCTGGTGCTCGTCGTCGCGGTGAAGCCCAGGCGCCGCACCCACCTGGCCGTGCAAGGACCCGACACCATCGTGTGGATCCGCTCCGCCGACGCCGCCCGCCTGGCCGCCGACGGCGCCGCGAAGGTCGATTCGGTGACCGCGGCAACGGTCGCCGCCAAGCGCCGGCGCCTACGCGCCACCGTCACCCACTTCGGCGATCCGGCCCGCGTCACAGACGAGGTCGGTACGGCGATCGACGACCGCATGCGCACCGTCAGCCCGCGCCCACGGGTCCGGATCGACCTCCAGGAGGACTGACATGCGCCGCGGAGTCATTGCCCTCGACCGGACCGTCGGCATCGCGGTAGCGCTGCTGCTCATCGCCGCGGGCGGGCTCGCGCTCGCCTGGTGGTACGGCGTCCTGCCGGGCGCACCCGACGCGGTCGAGATCACCGGACCGGCCGACCCGACGGGTGCCTCATGGTGGCCTTGGGCAACAGGTGCTGCGGGCATCGTCCTGGTTCTGCTCGGGCTGTGGTGGCTGCTGCGCCACCTGCCGCGCCGAGTCAACGGCCGCTTCGAACTGCCAGGCCCCTCCCAGGACGGTCGCTTGCACGCCGACGCACACGCGGCCGTCGCCGCGGCAGCGCGCGATCTCACCAGGCTCCCCGGGATCCGCGACGGCTCGGGTCGCATCGTCGCCGACCGCGGACAGCTCGTCGCGGACCTCCAGTGCACGCTGGAGCCCAGCGCCGACCTCGAAGCCGTCCACCAAGCAGTGACGAGAACCGCCGCCGACCTGCACGCAGTACTAGGCCTGCCGCACCTCCGGCACCGCATCCGGCTGCGCGTCGCCCGCTCGGACAAGACCGCAGCGCCGCCTCGCGTCGTCTGAGCAAAGGCGTCTGAGCAAACACGTCACACTGGCGCAACAGCCGGGCAATCTCGGTCGGGGACGCTGTGAGGCATGGACTCGTTGCGTACGACGCTCACCGGTGGGACCGCCTGTGACGTGTGCGGGCGGCTGCCGCATCCACGCCGGCTGCGGCTCACGCTGGCGAAGCTCGTGGCGATCGCCCCGGTGGAGCTGGCGTTGCACGCGGTGGTGCTCGGCGCGCATCCGCCGTACCTGGTGTCGGTCGCGCTGCTGGCGAGCGTGACGACGGCGTTGGTGATCTGGGTGGTGGAGCCGTCGACGATGCGGCTGCTGCGGTCATGGCTGCACGCACCGAAGGTCCGTCCACGACAGGGGACCGGGACGTTGTGGCGGATCCGCGTCACCCTGGACGACCGCGCGGGCTCGTTGGAGCACGTCACGCGGGAACTCGCGGACCTCGACGCCAACATCCTCGGCCTGCACGTCCACCCGATCGATGCCGGCGTACGGGACGAGCTCGTGGTCTCGACACCGGACGGGACCACGGCCGCGGACCTGGAGGAGGCGGTCGAGGCAGCCGGCGGACGCGAGACCCACGTCTGGCCGACGACCGCGCTGGCGCTGGTCGACGGGCAGACGAAGGCGCTGAGCCTGTCCGCGCGGGTCGTCGCCGATCCGGCCGAGCTCCCACACGCCGTCGCGGAACTGCTCGGCGCGCAACTGGTCACCGACCGCGCGACACTGGCCGGTCAGCTGCCGTACGACGGCACGGTCCTGAAGGTACCGTCGCCGTGGACGGGCCTGTTCGTGTTCAGCCGCCCCGGCGAACCGTTCACCCCCGCCGAGTCCGCCCGCGCCCACCGCCTCGCGGAACTGGCCGAGGCCGCTCAAACCATCAGCAGCTGAACGAACTACCGGACGAAGCTGATCGGCTGGATCACCTCGATCCGGACGCCGACGTGATGGCAGGTGGGAAGGTCGTGATAGACCTCCCAGCTGTCCCCGGACGCGACGGCGCCCGCGGCACGCAGCCACTCCTCGATCGCGTGGTAGGTCTCGTCGAGCTTCTGGTCCGGGTCGGTGTGCCAGACCGCGAGCACCGGCCCGCGGGGCAGCACCGACCGCTCGACCGGCCCGCAGTCGTCGATCGGCGCGGCGACCGGGAAACCCGCCTCGGCCGCGATCAACCCGTCCGGCAGCGGATGGCAGCGCGCGAACGGGTACCCGCTCGGAGCGATCCCGTGATGCCGCAACTGCTCGGCGACGACCGCGCAGGCCGACGGAGCCCAGTCCTCGACCTGGCCGGGCACCAGGACGGCCCGCCGGACGGCGGCCGGTTCTTCGCTGTGCAGTCTGACCTGAGGCATCGGCACCACACCAACGGTCATCGGACAACGGCGACCGGCCAGGGCGCCGGTCGTCAGCTCAGTTGTTCATCGTACGACGCAACGGTCCGCCCGCGGTACGTTCCGAACCCGCAGCTCACCGGGCGGCGAGGACCTCCACGGACTGGCGGGCGATCTGCCACTCCTCGTTGGTGGGGATGACCAACACAGCGACCGGGCTGTCGTCGGCGGAGACGACGGGACCGGACGGATCGGCGTTCCGCGCCGGGTCGAGGCGGATGCCGAGCGCTTCCAGGCCGTCGAGCGCCGCGGCGCGGACCTCGGCGGAGTTCTGGCCGACGCCCGCGGTGAACACGATCGCGTCCACCGTGCCCAGGACGGCGTAGTACGCGCCGATGTACTTCTTCAGCCGGTAGCAGTACACGTCGAACGCGAGCTTCGCCGCCTCGTCCCCGTCCGCCCGCCGCCGCGACACCTCGCGGAAGTCGTTGACGCCGGTCAGGCCCTTGAGCCCGGACTCCTTGTTCAGCGCACGGTCGGTGTCCTCGGCGGACCGGTCCGCGACCCGCGCGAGATGACCGTGGATCGCCGGGTCGAGATCACCCGACCGGGTGCCCATCACCAGGCCCTCCAGCGGCGTCATCCCCATCGAGGTGTCGACGGACTTCCCGGCGCGGACGGCGGTCGCGGAGCACCCGTTGCCGAGATGCAGGACGATCACGTTCACGTCCGCGGGATCCCGGTCGAGCAGCCGCGCCGCCTGCTCGGACACGAAGGCGTGCGACGTGCCGTGGAACCCGTACCGCCTGATCCCGTAGTCGTCCAGCCAGGACGCCGGCACCGCGTACGTGTAGGCGTACGGCGGCAACGTCTGGTGGAAGGCGGTGTCGAAGACCGCGACGTGCGGCAGGTCCGGGAACAGCCGCCGGGCGACCTCGATGCCCTCGAGATTCGCGGGGTTGTGCAACGGCGCGAGCGGGACCAGGTCGGTGACCGCCGCGATCAGCTCGTCGTCCACCAGCGCGGGCGCCGCGAACCGATCGCCGCCGTGGACGACGCGGTGGCCGACCGCCAGGATCTCCACCGAGTCGAGCGCCGGCCCGTGCTCCTCGAAGGCCCGTACGGCGGCCTCGAGCGCGGCCTCGTGGTCGGCCACCGCCTGGGCGTCCTCGGCGTCGCCCGACGGGCCGTGGTGCACGTGCCGGCTCTGGTCCTCGCCGATCTTCTCGACCAGTCCCGACGCCACCGCATCGCCGGAGTCAGTGTCCACCAGGCTGTACTTGAGCGACGACGATCCCGCGTTGATCACCAGCACGTGCTCGTTCATCGGGCAGCTCCCTGCTGGGCCTGGATCGCGGTGATCGCGACCGTGTTGACGATGTCCCGGACGGTGGCGCCGCGGGACAGGTCGTTCACCGGTTTCCGCAACCCCTGCAGGACCGGTCCGACCGCGACCGCGTTCGCCGAGCGCTGGACCGCCTTGTACGTGTTGTTGCCGGTGTTCAGGTCCGGGAACACGAAGACCGTGGCTCGCCCGGCCACGGGGGAGTCCGGCAGCTTCGTGCGCGCCACCGCGGCGTCGATCGCGGCGTCGTACTGGATCGGACCTTCGACGAGCAGCCGCGGTGCGCGTTCGCGGACGATGGTGGTTGCCTTCGACACCTTCTCGACGTCGGTGCCGGCGCCGGACGTGCCGGTCGAGTACGACAGCATCGCGATCCGCGGCTCGACCCCGAACGCGACGGCGGTCTCGGCGGACGAGATCGCGATGTCCGCGAGCTGCTCGGCGGTCGGGTCAGGGTTCACCGCGCAGTCGCCGTACACCAGGACCTGGTTCTGCAGGCACATGAAGAACACCGACGACACCACGGAGACGTCCGGCACGGTCTTGACCACCTCGAGGGCCGGCCGGATCGTGTGCGCGGTGGTGTGGACGGCGCCCGACACCATGCCGTCCGCGAGCCCCAGCTGGACCATCATCGTGCCGAAGTACGACACGTCCTTCACCAGCTCGCGCGCCCGGTCCAGGTCGACGCCGCGGTGCTGCCGCAGCCGGTGGTACTCGGCGGCGAACCGTTCGGCGAGGTCGCTGTTCTCCGGGAAGACGACGTTCGCAGCGGTCACGTCCACGCCAAGGGACGCGGCCTTCGCGCTGATCGTGGTCGGGTCGCCGAGCAGCGTCAGGTCCGCGACACCGCGCCGCAGCAGTACGTCGGCCGCGCGCAGGATCCGCTCCTCCTCGCCCTCGGGCAACACGATGTGCCGGCGGTCGTCGACGGCCCGGTCGACCAGTTGGTGCTCGAACATCAGCGGCGTCACCGCGCTGCTGCGCGCGAGCGCGAGCTGGTCGAGCAACGCCGTACCGTCGACGGACCGGTCGAACAGCGCGAGCGCGGTGTCGATCTTGCGCGGCGCGTCCTTGGTGAGCCGGCCGCGGACGGCGGTCAGCTTGGCGGAGGTGGCCTGCGTACCGAGCTCGGTCTCGATGATCGGCAGCGTGACGCCGAGGCCTTCGATCAGCCGCTGCACCTGGTCGGGAAGGGCGAAACCGCCGTTCAGGACCACGGCGGCGATCTGCGGGAAGTTCCGGGAGGCGTGCGCCATCAGGACGCCGAGCACGACCTCCGGGCGGTCCCCGGCGGTGACCACCGCGGCGCCGTCGAAGAGCCGGTCGAGCACGTTCGGCATCGTCATGCCGGCGATCATCAGCCCGGTCACCTCGCGGGTCAGCAGCTGCGGGTCGCCGCTGAGCAGCCGGCCGTCGATCGGGGCGAGCAGGTCGGCGACTAGCGGCTGATTGAGCACAGGCTCCTCGGGGATCGCGAACGCCGGCGCGCCGATGCCGTCGAGCGCCGCGACCAGCGACTTGCCGTCCCCGTCGTCGACCCGGTTCGCGATCACCGCGAACAGCGAGCCGTGGTTCGCCGCGAGCTCGGTCGCGGCCATGTCCGCGATCGCCCGGACCTCCTGCGGGGTGCGGCCGAAGCCGTTCAGCACGAGCAGCACCGGCGCGCCGAGGTTGGCGGCGATCTTGGCGTTGAAGGAGAACTCGGTCGGCGTCCCGACGTCGGTGTAGTCGCTGCCGACGATCAGCACCGCGTCGGCCTGCTCGGCCACCGCGTGGTAGCGCTGCACGATCGTGTCCAGCGCCGCGACCGGGTCCTCGTGGACCTCGTCGTACGTCACGCCGACCCCGTCGTCGTACGACTGGTCGACAGCGTCCTGCGAGATCAGCAGCTCGAGGACGTAGTCGCGGCCGCCGTGGGTGGCGGTGTCCGCCCGCACGATCGGCCGGAACACCGCCACTCTGCCCACCCGGCGCGCCAGCTGATGCAGGAGCCCGAGAGCAACCGTCGACTTCCCGGTCGTGCCCTCCACCGACGCAACGTAGACACTGCTACCCATACCCGGCACCCTACGGAACCCAGGGAGCCGATCGGTGGTGCAGGGTCAGGCGGGGCGCGGCGTGAAGACGGCGAACTGGTTGCCGGACGGGTCGCGCAGGTACGCGAAGCCCGGCGTACCGCCGCCGCTGCCGAGGCGCTTGTTCACCACGGTCCCACCGAGCTGCTCGGCATCCGCGCACGTCGCCTCGACGTCGGCGACCAGGATGTAGAAGACAGCGTGGTTGGGCAGTTCGCCGTTGGTCGCGAACAGGCCGCCCATCGGCCGGTCCGCACCGGGGGCGGTGATGTTGCGGTAGTCGAGGCCGCCGGACGTCTGGCTCCCGGACGACTCGAAGGACCAGTCGAACAGGCTGCCGTAGAACTTCTCGGTGACGTCCGGCGCGTCGGTCGCGACCTCGAACCAGGCCAGCGTGCCGGGGGCGGGAGTGCTCATGGATCTCTCCTCGGATCGACTCGGATCGTGCAGTGTGAGCCACGTTCCCAGCGGTCCGCGACAGCCCTATGTCGGTGTTGGGGAGAGGTCCTCGGGGTGTAGTGCGGCTTCTGGGAGCTTGGTTTCGAGGCCGGTGACCTCGAGGCGGCGGACGGGGGGTGGGCGTTGGGGGAGGGTTGCGGTGCGTTCGGCCTTGGTGATGCGGTCCATGCGGAAGACGCGTTCCTCCTGGCGCAGCCGGCACCAGGCGGTCAGGTACGAGCCGTTCGGACCGACGACGACGTGCTGCGGCTCGATCTCGCGGAGCGTCTCCACCCCGCCGACGTCGGTGTACGCGATCCGCAGGACCTGGTTGTCGCGGACCGCGCGCCAGATCTGCTCGGCGACCTCGCCGTCCGGGTCGGGCACCGGCTGCACCAGCAGCCGCACCTTGGCGGCCGCCGTCCGCGCCTCCTCGAGATCTCGGGGCGGCATCGCGGCGACGATCTTCTGCAGCGCGGTCCGCGAGTCCCGGGCGAACAGCACGTGGTCGCCGCGGCTGAGCGCGATCGCCACCGCCATCGCCTCGCGCGCCGTGAAGTTCAGCGGCGGGAGGCTCATCGAGCGGTCCACCGAGTACCCGCCGGCGCGGCCCTGTTTCGTCGCCAGCGGTACGCCGGCCTGCCCGAGCGCGCTGAGGTCGCGCTCGATCGTCCGCACGCTGACCTCGAACCGCGCCGCCAGCTGCCGCGCCGTACGACCTCGGGGTCCCGCCGCGCGCAGCTCCTCGGCGAGCGCGTACAGCCGATCGATCCGGTTCATGTCTCGCAGGCTAGGCGGGCCCACCGACAGTTCAGCCGACCTGCTCCTCCGCGAGCGCGATGATGACGCCCTGCGGCCCGCGCAGGTAGCAGAAGTGGATCGACGGCCCGTACTCCTCGATCCGGCCGACCAGCTCGCCGCCGTGCGCCTTCAGCCGCTCCACGGTGTCGTGGACGTCGTCGACCGCGAACATCAGGTTCCGGAGGCCGAGCGTGTTCGGCGGCGCGGACGGCTCCAGGGTGGACGCGAGCGGCGAGCGGTACGTCGTCAGTTCGAGCTGCCCGTGCCCGTCCGGGGTGCGGAGGAACGCGATGTCCGCGACGACGTCCTTCATCCCGCACACACCGTCCACCCAGTCGCCGGACACCGTGGTCTCGCCGACGAGCTCCATGCCGAGCTCGAGGAAGAACGCCTTCGCCGCCGCGAGATCCTCCACCACGACGCCGACGTGGTCCATGCGCTTGATCGCCATCTGTCCTTCTCCTCCGGGTAGGTGCTGCAACTTACCCGGAGGACGAGGCCACGGCGGCGTTCTCTACATCCATTACTGCGGGAGTTCGGCGCCGGTGCGCTCGGCGTACAGGTAGGTGGCGTACCAAGCCGGCCAGTTCTCGTCGGCCTGGCCGGTGCGCGCCTCGTGCTCACCGTGGGCGGTGGCAGCGCGGCGGAGCGCGGCCTCGAGGTCCTCGATCGACGTGTAGGTGGCGTCGCTGACCCGGCCGGGCAGGCGCGTGGTGACCTCCTGCAGCAGCCAGGTGTTGCCGTCCGGGTCGCTGAACGTCGCGAACGAGCCGTAGCTGGACCGCTCGTCCGCGGTCCCGGCCACTCGCCCGTCGGCGGCACCCGGTACGAACTGGGCGCCCGGCGCGCTCGGGTGGAAGACCTCGCTGACCTTCGCGCCCTGCGCGAGCAGTTCGGACCGCGCTGCCTCGATGTCGGCCACGACCAGGTAGAGACCCTGCGCGGTGCCCGGCTCGGCCGACGTGATGTTGCTGCCGAACTGGACCGACGCGGGGGAGCCCGGCGGCGTGAACTGCACGACCCGGAACCCGTTGTCGAACGCGAAGTCCGCGTCCAGCCGCCAGCCGAGCGCGCTGTAGAACTCCTTCGAACGGTCCACGTCCGCGACCGGGACGACGACGGCTTCGAACTTCAGGTCGGTGCTCATGACTTCCTCCTGGGAATCAGCGTCTTTCACTGAGCCCCAATCTGCCGCCCCGGCACCGCCGTCACACCAGGGAGAATCCCTGGTCGACCCCGTGTGTGCTCACCCCGGTCAGCTGGAGTGCGCTCTAGACTGCCGTCGCGTGGACCACCAGATCGTCCTGATCGCCGGTGCGGGGCTCGCCATCATGATCGCGGCGTCGGTGTTCGCGCGCCGGACCGGTGTCGCGGCGCCGCTGTTACTGGTCGCCCTCGGGATCGGGGCCAGCTACCTACCGGGTACGCCGACAATTCACATCGAGCCGGAGATCATCCTCGCGGGCGTCCTGCCGCCGCTGCTCTACACGTCGGCCGTGAAGCTCCCGGTCCTCGACGTACGGCGCAACTTCGGGCTGATCTCGTGGTTGTCGGTGGTAATGGTGATCCTGTCGGCGCTGGCAATCGGCGGGGTCGTACACGCGCTGTTCCCGAACATCTCGTTCGCGCTCGCCACGGCGCTCGGAGCCGTGGTCAGCCCGACGGATGCGGTCGCGGCGACCGCGATCGGGCACCGGCTCGGGCTGCCGCCCCGCCTGATGACCGTGCTCGAGGGCGAGAGCCTGGTCAACGACGCGTCCGCGCTCGTCGTCCTGCGGACGGCGGTGGCGGCGCTGGCCGTCACCGCGCATTTCAGCCTCGGCCACACGGTCCTCGACTTCGCCTGGGCGGTCGTCGGTGCGGTCCTGGCCGGCGCGATCGTCGGCTGGCTCACCGTCGTACTGCGGCAACGCCTGGACGACCCGGTGCTGAACACCACGATCTCGTTCGCCGTGCCGTTCCTGGCCTACTTCCCGGCCGAGGAGGTGCACGCCTCCGGCGTCCTCGCGGTGGTGGTCGCCGGCCTGCTGACCGGGGCGCTGGGCAACAAGCGGTTCAGCGCCCGCGACCGGCAGACGCAGTCGACGACCTGGACGACGATCAGCTTCATTCTCGAGAGCGGCGTGTTCCTGGCGATGGGGTACCAGTTGCCGGAGCTCGTCGACGACGCCCGCGCGGAGACGACGCTGGGTGAGATCACGGCACTCGTGCTGCTGGTGGTGGCGCTGCTGATCGCGTTGCGGTTCCTCGGGCTGGCGTGGCCGTTCCTGCGAAGTCGCCGCGGGCCGGGGCGTCACGAGCAGGTGCGGGCGCAGCTGGACCAGTTCGAGGAGCACCTCGACGCGCTGGAGCCGTCGGGAGCCCGGGGGGAGAACCGGCTTGCCTGGGCGCGTCGGCGGCTCGCGCGCGGTCGCGCCGACGCAGACTTCGAGGAACGCGAGCCGATCACGGGCCGCGGGCTGCTGGTGCTCGCCTGGGCCGGGATGCGCGGGGTCGTGACCGTCGCCGCCGTGCAGACCATTCCGGCCGGTACGCCGCATCGCGCCACGGTGGTGCTGGCAGCCTTCGTCGTCGCGCTGATCACGTTGGTGCTGTTCGGGATCTCGCTGCCGGCGGTGATCGCGCGGATGCGGTTCCGTCCGGAAAGCACCGAGGACCGGCGGGACTCGGTGCAGGAGCTGATGCGGCAGATCGGGGAAGCGGCGATCGACGCGGTCGGCCCACTCGAGGAGCAGACCGTCGACGGCGAGCCGCTGGACCCCGACGCCGTGCACATCCTGAAGGACCGCATCGTGCCCCGGCTGGTCTCCGGCAGCCGGGAGCTCCGGCAGACCAAGCCGGACACCCGCGAACAGCTGAGCGTCATCCAGCGTCGCTACCTGGACGCCATGCGCGAAGCCCTCAACACCGAACGCAGCATCGGCGCCTACAGTTCCGAGACCTACCGCCAGGTCCAGACCTTCCTGGACACCGTCGAACAACGCTTCACCACGACCTGACCGGCTAGCCGCGCAGGTCCAGGCGCATCAGGATCCGCGGGTGGCCGGCGAGGGTCGACGTGGTGTCGGCGGCCTTGGTGAAGCCGGCGCGCTCGAAGTTCTTGCGGATCCCGGCGTACGCCATCGTCAGGTCGACCTTGGCGTCGCCGTTGTCCAGCGGGTACGCCTCGACGACCGGCGCGCCGTTGTCCCGGGCGAACTCGACCGCGCCGGTGATCAGCACGTGCGAGATGCCCTGCCCGCGGTGCCCGGGCCGGACGCGCACGCACCACAGCGACCACACCGGCAGGTCGTCGACGTGCGGGATCTTCCGGTTCCGCGCGAACGTGGTGGCCGCGCGCGGCGCGATCGCGGCCCACCCGACCGGCGTGTCCCCGTCGTACGCCAGCACTCCCGGTGCCGGCGTCTCGCGGCACAGGCCGGCGACGTACTCAGCGCGCGCCGGCCCCCGCAACTCGTTGTTCAGCTTCGACGGGATCCGGTAGCTCAGGCAGAAGCACACATTGGCCGTCGGCGACTTCGGCCCGATCACATCCCGCACGTCCTCGAAGACGTTCGCGGGCCGTACCTCGATCATGTGTGCTCCTCCCCGGTCAGTGCTGGACGTCGTACGTGAGCTTCTGGATGCCGTTCGCGTACGACTCGCTCGACGTCAACGTGAGCTTGACCTTGTCGCGGTCGGCGTCGCTGAACAGCCGCTTGCCGGCGCCGAGCAGGACCGGGAAGACCAGCAGGTTGTACTGGTCGATCAGGCCGGCGTCGGACAGGTTGCGGTTCAGCGTGGCGCTGCCGTTGACGATGATCGGGCCACCCTCGGTCTCCTTGAGCGCGGCGACGTCGTCGAGGGAGCGCAGGATGGTGGTCTCGCCCCAGTTCGACACCAGGTCGCTGTCCTTCAGGGTGGTCGAGACGACGTACTTCGGCATCGCGTTGTAGCCCGCGAACTCCTCGGTCATTCCCGGCCAGACCGGCGAGAACGCCTGGTAGCTGACCCGGCCGAGCAGCAGCGCGGTGGCCTGCTCCTGCTCCTCGCCCTTGAGCGCGTACGCCGCCTCCTCGAACGGGATGTCCTTGAACGTCCAGCCCGAGTTCCGGTACCCGGGCTCGCCGCCGGGCGCCTCGACCACGCCGTCGAGGGAGATGAACGCGGTGGTGATCAGGGTACGCATCTGGTGCTCCTTGAGAGTGTCGTTGAGGTGCTTGTGCCTGGGCGTCGTGCGAAGTGCGGGCCGATCGACATCCGTAAAATGTGACGCCGGTCACTCCGTCCGGATGATCCAGGCAGCGGAGCCGAACTGGACCCCGTCGGCGGTCTGATGCGCCTTGAGGGTCTCGCGGAGCGCGGCCCGCGCCCGGTCGCCATCGGCCGGATCGAGCCCGGCCAGTAGGGTCTGCGGCTCGCGGAGCTGGAGGACGTTCTCGTACGCCGACTCGACGTCAGGACCGTAGTACAGCGGCTCGCGGAGGGCGGTGAACGTCGGCTCGGTGAAGCCGGCGTCCGTCATGAGCCGACGCGTGGTGTCGGGATCGCCGAGCGAGAACGGCGAGTCGTCGCGGAAGGAACCGCCGATCGCCTCCGGGATCGCGCGGGCCCACTCGTTCTCGGCCCGCGGCTGCCAGACCAGGAACACCACGCGCCGCGCGGCGCGCCGGAGATTCCGGAAGGCGCGCGCCGGATCGTCGAAGAACATCACCCCGAACCGGCTGATCACCACATCGACGGGCTCGAAGTCGTACGTCGTCGCGTCCGCCAGCACGTACCTGACGTTGTCGTCGCTCGTGTTCGCCCGGGCGTGCTCGAGCATCCGCTCCGCCACGTCCACTCCCAGCACCGCACCCGGCGCCGCGTCCCGGCCGGCGTCCCGCGTCGTCTGCCCCGCCCCGCACCCGACGTCGAGCACGCGATCACCCGGGCGGATCCCGCACGCAGTACGGAAAGCCTCCCGGTAGCCCCTCAACTCGGCGTCGTAGTCGAACACGCCCCAAACACTAGAACGCTCCGCCGACAAAGACGATGCGGTTACCGTCGGGGTCTTCGGCGTCGGATCCGCCGGCAGCACTCGCCAGGCCCAGGTGGCCGATCGAGCTGGTTGCCGAGGGCAAGAGCCGGACCGCGTCCGAGCCCAGCCGAAACGTGTCGTCGGCGACCCGTTCCATCCCGAGATGGCTGCCGTAGAACTCGACGGCGGCCGCAAGATCAGGCGCCGCCACACCGACGTACGCCAGCCCTCGCACCCGCCCCGACGTGATCGGCGGCACGCGGAACTCCTCGGACCGCTGCAGCAGCTCGACGCGCACCCCGTTCGGATCCGCCAGGAACGCGAGCCGTCCCTGCCCGCTCCCGGCCACCCGCGGCGCCGAGATCTCGCCGTACCCGAGCCCGACCAGCCGCGCGTAGTCGCCGTCGAGGTCGTCGGTCATGAACCCGATGTGATTCAGCCCGTACGACGCCTGCGCGGCCGGCTCCCGGTGGTGCAGCAGTTCGACCAGCCCGGTCGCCAGCTGGATGTGCACCCGGTCGACACCCGGTCCGCTCATGAACAACCGGTCGACCACCTCGGCGCCCAGCTCGCCGTAGAACGCCAGCGTCGCCTCGAGATCACGCACCGGACCGCCGACGTGATTGAGCTCGTAGATCACGAGCTCAGGCTAGCAAGCGTTTTCCGCGAACGTGTTCGGATCAGCGTGGCTGGCATTGGCTGCACCATGCGGTGCCGCGGCCGCCGACGCGGCCGTGGGACAGGGTGGTGCCGCAGCGGGGGCAGGAGCCGGTGGGGTCGTCGCGGCGGCCGGTCAGCCAGGTCTTGCGGGGTGGTACGCGGCCTGCCTCGACCGACTGGCGCAGGACCGTGCGCATCCGGGTGTGCAGTCGGCGAAGGTCCGAGTCGTCCAGCTGCGGGCATGGTCGGTGCGGGTCGATCCGGGCCCGCCAGAGGATCTCGTCGGCGAGCAGGTTCCCGAGGCCGGCCACGGTCGACTGGTCCATCAGCGCGGGCTTCACCTGACCGCGCCGCCCGGCGAGGCGATCGCTCAGCCCGGCGGCACTGAGGTCCGCGGCGTCAGGCCCCAGCCGGGCGAGCAAACGCTTGACCGTCTCCCGATCGGGCGCATACCGCAGACCGTGCAGCTTGCGCATGTCCCGGAACCGCAACTCCCCGTGCGCGAACCCGAACACCACGCGATCGAACCGCTGCCGCTCCGCGTCCACCTCCCACTCCAGCGAGCCCGTCATCCCGAAGTGCAGCAGTACGGCGGCCCCGGCGCGCGAGCCCGCCACCGGTACGACGAGGTACTTCCCGTGCCGCCACGGCTGCCGGAACCGCCGCCCTGTCAGCGCCCGTCGCAGGCCCGCGCCGGTCACACCCCGCAGTACGCCGGCATCGAGCACGTCGACAGTGCGGATCCGGCGCCCGACCGCGTGCGCGGCCAGCACCCTCCGGAACCCTTCGACATCGGGGAGTTCAGGCATCTCTTCCACCCATTACCCGGCACCATGCAGGATGGGGGCATGAAGCCGATGCTGTTCGAGAGCCGGGACCTGGGAAAGACCGAGGAATTCCTCAACCGGGCGTACACCAAGATGCAGATCGGCGGCGGTCCGTCGGAGGTGCGGACCCGGATCTCCCGAGCGACCGCGGCGTCGATCAGCGTGGACCGGCTGGAGATCGGCTTCGAGATGAGCTACGACGCGAATCCGCTCGGCAAGATCTGCCTGTGTGAGGTGTACTCGGGGACGATTGCGGACCACGCCACCGACGGCTGGCGGGACGAGTTCGGCCCGGGGGACCTGGTGTCCTTCGCACCGCCGGACCAGCCGTTCGCCGGGACGGTGCAGCGGTCGACCTACAGCATCACGATGCTCGACCCGGCGCTGCTCACCCAGGTCGCGGGCGTGAGCCGGAAGCGCAACGCTCCGGTCCGGTTGCGCGCGCACCGGCCGCACTCCCGCGACGCGGCGCGCCAACTGTCGCGGACGATCGCCTACCTGGGCGACCACGCCCTCCAGGATCCGGTGGTGCGGTCGTCGCCGCTGATGCTCTCGTCGCTCGCGCAACTGCTTGCCTCGAGTGTGCTGGCAGCCTTCCCGAACACGACCATGGACGAGCCCGAGGGTGCGGCGGCGCGACCCGTGACGATCCGGCGCGCCGTGGCCTACATGGAGTCCCATCTCGACCAGGCGATCGGCGTCGCCGACATCGCGGAGGCCGCCGATGTCACCGTGCGGGCGCTGCAGAGCGCGTTCCAGCGGCATCTCGGCAGCACGCCGCTCGCGTACCTGCGCCAGTTGCGGCTCGCGGAGGTACGCGCCGAGTTGCTGGCCGCGGACCCGGCGGACACCACCGTGGTGGCCGTCGCCGCCCGCTGGGGCTTCCACCACCACGGCCGGATGACCGCGGCCTACCGGGAGCTGTACGGCGAGCTGCCGAGCGCGACGCTGGCACGCGACTAGTCCTTAGGGAAGCTTCCTGGTGTCGATCAGCTGCTGAGCGACGTCGCGGAGCTTGGTGTTGGTGTCCTGCGAGTACCGCTTCAGGACGGCGAACGCGCGGTCGGCGTCGATGTCGAAGCGTTCCATCAGGATGCCCATCGCCTGACCGACGAGCTTCCGGGCGTCGATCGCCTGGGCCAGCGCCGCCTCCTGCCGCGCGGACGCGATCGCGACCGACGCGTGCCGCGCCAGGATGTGCGCGACCGCCACGTCGTCGTCGCGGAACGCGTCCGGCTTCGGGCTGTACAACCCGAGCACGCCGACCGCTTTGCGCGGTTCCCGGCCGGTCGCGAGCGGTACGTCGAGGACGCTGCGGACCCCGAGCGCCGCGACCTTCGCGGCCCACTCCGGCCAGCGGTCGTCCGCGCCCGTGTCGCGGATCAGGATCGGGGTGCCCTGCCGCAGGACCGTGACCAGCGGACCGTCCTGCTGGCTGAGCTGGAGCTCGTACACCTCGGCGACGACCGGGTCGGTCACCGCGGCGACCTCGCCCCGGGAGCCGCGCGCCGAGAACGCCACGCCCGCGTAGCTGCAGCTGAGTGCCTGCAGGGCGTACTGGACGACGGCGTCCAGCGTCTCGTCGACGCCGGGGGCGTCATGCAGTTCGAGGGCGAGGCGGGCGAAGGACGAGGCGGCCTCGTCCCTCGTCGGGTCGATCGTGGTCATCTTCGCTTCTCCTGGCGGTCCGGCGCGGGTGCCCGTCGTTGGGCCGCCGTGGGTACATCATGCGGCCACTATGACGCTTCTGCCGCTCTCCGTCGCGAAATTGCGTCCTGCGGACAGGCTGAGCTTCGCCGGGCGGCTAGGTTGGACGGGTGCAGGCGAAGCGGTGGGCGTGGGTCGCGATCGGGGTGCTGGTGGCCGGCGGGTGGGGTGCCTGCTCGGACGACGACGCCAGGCAGCCGGTGACCACGGCCACACCCCAGCCGACCCCGAGCAAGCCGACGGCGAGCGAGCCGACGGCGAGCAAGCCGACGGCGACGACGAGCAAGCCGTGGTACGAGGACTACGACCCGGCCCACTTCGCGCCCGACGTACGCCGCTACGCCCGGCAGGCCGGGATCAACCCACAGTTGCTGATGGCAATCTTGTACAACGAGTCGTACAAGCCGCACGACCCGAAGTTCGAGCGGCAGTGGGCGGAGGTCGACTCGGACCCGGCGTTCGGGATCGCGAACATGCACAAGCCCGCGTTCGACGAGACGAAACGCGGCAGGCCGTTCGCGAAACGCAAGTGGGAGGAACTGCCGGACGATCCGGCGCTGGCGATCCAGGCGGCGGCCTGGCACCTGCACGACCTGGCCGCGAGGCTGCCGAGCAAGCGCGCCGACCTCTACACCAAGGACGAGTTGCTTGCCCTCGGCTACAACGCGGGCGGCGGCAACATGCGGATCTTCGCGCGCGGCCGCAAGGCCGGCCCGCAGGCGCAGTCGTACCTCGACCGCCTGCACAAGAACTGGGACAAGTCCGCCGAAGCACTCGAGGGCTGACGGGAGACGCAGTGGAGTTCGCAGCACCCGGCCTGGCCGTGGCCGACTGGCGGCGGGAGGTGTTCGCGCTGTACCGCTCCGTGCGCGCCGAGCCGGACCCAGCCGCCGCGCACGCCCTGTGGCAGGCCCGCCGCAACGAGTTGCTGACGAACCACCCGGCGTCACCCGTGCCGCCCGAGCAGCGAGCGACGTACCCCGGCGCACGCGTCGCGCCGTACCGCTCGGACCTGCGTTTCGAGGCGACCGTGGACACCGGCGTCGAACCGTTCAGCTGGGAGTTCGAGTCCGCGTCCGACGGCGTCATCCCGTTCTCCCGCGTCGGCGTACTGCGGCTGCCGATCGGCGACCTGGACGTCTGGTGGCTGGAGTCGTACGGCGGGGGACTGTTCGTCCCGGTGAAGGACGCGCTGGCCGGCCGGTCGACGTACGGCGGCGGCCGCTACCTGATCGACACCGTGAAGGGCGCCGATCTCGGCGGCGACCTCGCGCGCGGGCGGCTGGTCGTCGACCTGAACTTCGCTTACAACCCGTCCTGCGCGTACAGCCCGGAGTGGACCTGCCCGCTCGCTCCGGCAACCAGCACCGTCGGTGCCGAGTTGCCGGTGGGCGAGCTGGCGGGCTGACTCAGGCGGCGGCCTCCAGAGCGCGGGTGAGCAGGGCCGCCAGGGCGTCGAGCTGGAAGTCGGCCGAGGAGCCAACCTCCTCGTCGGAGCCGTCGAGGGCCATCGCGGCCAGGCCGGCCTTGGCGTCGATCAGGTCCGCGACCCGGGTGTCGATGGTCTGCGCGGCGATGATCCGCCACGCGGTGACCGGCTCGTCCTGGCCGATCCGGTGCACCCGGTCGATCGCCTGGGTCTGCTCGGCGTTCGTCCAGGACAGCTCGGCGAGCACGACGTTCGACGAGACCTGCAGGTTCAGGCCGACGCCGGCGGTCAGCAGCGAGCAGACCGCGATCGACACCTCGGGGTCGTTGACGAACGCGTCGATGTTCTTCTGCCGGATGCGCGCGGTCTGGTCGCCGCGGATCGACGAGTACCGGATGCCGCGCTCGGCGAACAGCTCCTCGGCGGTGTCCATCACCTCGATGTGCCGGGCGAAGAACACCACCTTGCCGACGTTCTGCGCGAGCTGGGCGGCGTAGTCGGCGGCCAGTCCGGCCTTCGCCTGGCCGATCCGGCGGAACAGGCTGAAGACGTTGTCGCCGGTCTTCTTGGCCGCCATCTCGGTCCGCTCCCAGCCGGCCACCTGACGGACCAGGTCGTGGTCGATCCCGTCCACGACGGCACCTGAACGGCGGGTCTCCAGGGCGGTCCGGTAGCGCTCGACCAGGCGGTCGGCGAGCTCCCGCTCAGCGGCCCGGATCGAGCGGCCGACGGCGCCGTCCAGCTCGACCGGCAGGTCGGCGATCCGGCGGGCCGGGATGTCCGCGGCGACGTCCACCTTGCGGCGGCGGACGATGCCCATGTCGATCACACTGGCCCGCGCGGCGGCCGCGAACCCCGGGTCGGCCGGGGTCAGGCCGGTCGCGTCGAGCTTGTCCATCAGCTCGGCGCGCGGCGCCTTCTCGTCGATCCAGCCGAGGAACTCCCAGATCGCGGTGAAGTCCTCGATCGAGTTGATCAGCGGCGTCCCGGTGAGCGCCATCAGCAGCGGGCGGGCCGTCCGGGTCCGGATCTTCGCCGACAGCTCCAGCACGTTCCGGGACCGCTGCGACTTCTTGTTCTTGATGAAGTGCGCCTCGTCGACCACCATGCCGCGGAAGCCGAGCTCGCCGAGCCAGCCGACGTGCCGGTCGAGGATCTCGTAGTTGACCACGACGATGTCCGCGAAGCCGTCGATGGTGTCGCCGTCGCCGTGGATCACGGTCGGTGTCCGGCGGGGCGTCCAGAGGCCGGCCTCGCGTGCCCAGTTCGTCTTCACGACGTTCGGTACGACGACCAGCAGCGGGTACGCCTCGGCGGCCTGGGCGGCGAGCAGCGCCTGGGCCGTCTTGCCCAGGCCGGGCTCGTCGGCCAGCAGGAACGTCCGGTGCTGGTCCGCGGCGGCGGCGACCAGCCGGGCCTGGTGCGGCATCAGCTCCAGGCCGCGGAGCCGCAGCGCGTCGAAACCGGCAGCCAGCCGCTGCGAGGTCGGCTCGGGCAGGGTCATGCTGGCGGACGCGGAGGCGTGCTCGAAGGAGCGCAGCAGCGGCCCGATCAGCTCCCAGCCGCTCAGCCGGCCCGGCCCGGCCGGGCGGGACGGCGCAGCGGAGAAGTCAGGGGCGAGGAACGGGTTCGCGAGCTGCCGGGACACGACGGCCTGCGGGACGACCCGCCGGGTCTGGGTCTCCGGGGCGGCGACCGGCTCGACGGGCTCCGGCTCCTCGGGAGCCTCCATCCCGGCGTCCTCCAGCATCTGCCGCTTGAGAGCGGCGGCGGCCTCGGAGATCACCGCGTCCTCGGCCAGCAGCCCCAGCAGCGAGGGCTCCATCGCGGCGGTCTTGGCCAGGATCGTCGCGATCCCGTCCAGCCGCCGCAGCTGCTCGGTGCGGTAGGCCTCGGTGGCGGTCTCGTCGCCGTTGACCCGGGCCCGCTCCTCGCGGACCAGCAGGGCCACGACCTGGAACTTCGTCCGGGTCGACGCCGTACGAATTCCACGCTGCATCGCGCCGCGGGTGACCGCGTTCTCGACCTCGCGCACGGCCTGGGCGAGGACCTGGATCAGCCCGTCGGACTCACCGTCGCGGGTACGCCGCCGGCGACGCGGAGCGGAACGGGTAGCGCCGGGACGGCGCTGACCTCCTCGGGCCAACATTTCCTCCTGTGTCGTGCCACGGCCGGGCCGTGACGGAACGCCGGACCGCGCGAGAACCGACCCACCGACGAGACGCCACCCCGGTACCGAGCGGATCGTCGTCCGGCGGGCCTCCAGAGGGTCCCCCAGGAACACGGCTCAGAATGCACCGCTCCTGTGTGCGCGATCGACCACCACTCTACCCGCCCGCGGCCGAATGCTGCAGACCGGCACCGGGTACCAGGTGGACTCAGGACAAGGAGGTACGTCTGATGCCTGCCGGATCGAGCCGGAAGCGGGAGCGGCAGTACGAGCACATCAAGGCCGGGCTGAAGGAGCGCGGCCGCAGCGAGGACGTCGCCGAGGAGATCGCGGCGCGGACCGTGAACAAGGAGCGCGCCCGGTCGGGCGAGGCCAAGGAGAAGAGCCGGACGTCGGTCGACGACATCTCGTCGGGGCGCCGCGGCGGGCTCCGCTCGCACAGCGGGTCGAAGGGCCGGACCAAGGAGCAGCTGTACAACGAGGCCAAGGACAAGAACATCAAGGGCCGCTCCAAGATGTCCAAGTCGGAGCTCGCGAAGGCCGTCGGGCGGTAGCGTGCAGCGGATCGACGGCAGGCCACTGACCGACGACGAGCTGCGCGGGATCGACGCGTACTGGCGGGCAGCCAACTACCTGTCCGTCGGGCAGATCTACCTGCTCGCCAATCCGCTGCTCCGCGAGCCGCTGCGGGCCGAGCACCTGAAACCGCGGCTGCTCGGCCACTGGGGTACGACGCCCGGTCTCAACCTGGTCTACGCGCACCTCAACCGCGTGATCAGGCAGCGGGACCGGGACCTGATGTTCGTCACCGGGCCGGGACACGGCGGACCGGCCCTGGTGGCGAACACCTGGCTGGAGGGCAGCTGGACGGCGGCGTATCCGAACACGACGCGGGACGAGACCGGGATGGGCCGGCTGTTCAAGCAGTTCTCGTTCCCCGGCGGCGTCCCCAGCCACGTGGCGGCCGACGTCCCGGGGTCCATCAACGAGGGCGGCGAGCTCGGCTACTCGCTCAGTCACGCGTACGGCGCGGCGGCGGACAACCCCGACCTCGTCGTGGCCTGCGTGGTGGGCGACGGCGAGGCGGAGTCCGGGCCGCTCGCGGCGTCGTGGCACTCGAACAAGTTCCTCAACCCGGTGCGCGACGGCGCCGTACTGCCGATCCTGCACCTGAACGGGTACAAGATCGCCAACCCGACGGTGCTGGCGCGGATAGGCGACGAGGAGCTCACCGCGCTGCTGCGCGGCTACGGGTACGAGCCATACCTCGTGGCGGGCTCCGAGCCGGCGGACGTCCACCAGGCGCTGGCCGCGACGCTGGACGTGTGCCTGGACCGGATCGACGAGATCCAGCGCGAGGCGCGCACCGCGGCCGAGGTCCCGGCGCGGGCGGCCTGGCCGATGATCGTGCTGCGCACCCCGAAGGGCTGGACCGGACCGCAGACCGTCGACGGGGAGCAGGTCGAGGACACCTGGCGGTCCCACCAGGTGCCGCTGTCCGGGGTCCGCACGAACGAGGACCACCTCCGGCAACTGGAGTACTGGCTCCGCAGTTACCGCCCGGAGGAGCTGTTCGACGACGACGGCCGCCCTGTCCCGGACCTGCTGGACCTGGTGCCGAGCGCGGCCCGGCGGATGGGATCGAACCCGGTCGCGAACGGCGGCGCGCTGAGCCGTGACCTGGAGCTGCCGCCCGTCGAGGAGTACGCCGTACCGGTGAAGACGCCGGGCGCCGAGGACGGGGAGCCGACGAAGGTGTTCGGCGCCTACCTGCGGGACGCGTTCCGCCGGAACCCGGACAACCTGCGGCTGTTCGGGCCGGACGAGACCGAGTCGAACCGGCTGAACGCGGTCTACGAGGTGACCGGGAAGGCGTGGCTGGCCGAGCGGCGCGACACGGACCGCAACCTCGCGGCGGACGGCCGCGTGCTCGAGATCCTCAGCGAGCACACCTGCCAGGGCTGGTTGGAGGGGTACCTGCTCACCGGCAGGCACGGGCTGTTCTCGTCGTACGAGGCGTTCGTGCACATCGTCGACTCGATGGTCAACCAGCACGCGAAGTGGCTGAAGACGATCAACCGGCTCGAGTGGCGCCGGCGGATCCCGTCGCTGAACTACCTGCTCACCTCGCACGTCTGGCGGCAGGACCACAACGGGTTCTCGCACCAGGACCCGGGGTTCATCGACCACGTGGTGAACAAGAAGGCGGAGGTCGTCCGCGTCTACCTGCCGCCGGACACGAACACGCTGCTGTCCACGATGGACCACTGCCTGCGGACCCGGAACTACATCAACGTCGTTGTCGCCGGCAAGCAACCGCAGCCGAACTGGCTCGACTGGGACGAGGCCGCCGTGCACTGTGCGCGCGGCGCCGGCGTCTGGGACTTCGCCGGCAACGACGAGGGCGATCCGGACGTGGTGCTGGCGTGTGCGGGCGACGTACCGACGATGGAGACGCTGGCCGCGGTCGACCTGCTCCGCGAGCACCTGCCGGACCTGCGGATCCGGGTGGTGAACGTCGTCGACCTGATGCGGCTGCAGGACGCGTCCGAGCATCCGCACGGCCTGCCGCACGCGGAGTACGACGCCCTGTTCACGACCGACAAGCCGGTGATCTTCGCGTACCACGGCTACCCGTGGTTGATCCACCGCCTCACCTACCGCCGCCGCGGGCACCCGAACCTGCACGTCCGCGGCTACATCGAGGAGGGTACGACGACCACGCCGTTCGACATGGTGGTGCGAAACAACCTGGACCGGTACCACCTGGCGATGGACGTCATCGACCGCGTCCCGTCGCTCGGGTCCCGCGCGGTCACGGCCCGCCAGCACTTCGCGGACCAGCGCACCCGCCACCATGCGTACGTGACGCAGTACGGCGAGGACCTGCCGGAGGTCAGGCAGTGGCGGTGGTCTGGTCGAGAAGCCTGACCGCGGCCTGCAGGTCGTTGACGAAGGCCCCGAAGTCGCGGCGGAACTCCTGCGAGCGGACGACGGACGACGGATGGACGGTGGGTACCGCCGGACGTCCGTCGGCCAGCTCGACCCGCTCGCCGCGGTGCTGCGTGACCCGGAAGCTCGCACCGAGCAGCGACCGGGCCGCGACCGCGCCCATCACCACCACGAGCTCGGGTTTCACGATCTCGAGCTCGCGCCGCAGCCAGGGGGCGCATGCGGAGATGTGGCTCGCGGCGGGGGTCTTGTGGATGCGCCGCTTGCCCTCGCGCTCGAACCGGAAATGCTTCACCGCGTTCGTCAGGTAGACCTTCGACCGGTCGATGCCGGCCTCCATGAGGGCCTTGTCCAGCACGCGGCCGGCCGGGCCGACGAAGACGTGCCCGGCCTTGTCCTCGTAGTCGCCGGGGGTCTCGCCGACCAGCATCATCCGGGCGCGGACCGGGCCTTCACCGGGCACGACCTGCTCGGCGTCCTCCCACAGCTCACACCCGCGGCAGTCCGGCAGCTCCGCCCGGACCTTCCGCATCCCGCCGTCGTGCGGTACCCACTGCTCGGCTCCTGGCTCTCGCATGCCGGTACCGGTACCCGAAGGTGGCCTAGTTCATGAAGCAGGCGGAACCAGCGCGAGGCGGATGACCACCAGCCCGAAGAGCACCAGCGTCAGCGCGTGCACCACCGTGCACCACAGGCAGATCGCGTTGATCCGGAACAGTTCCGCCCAGATCAGGTAGCAGACGAACACGACGCCGGTCAGTACGCCGGCCACGCGCAGCCGGCCCGGCCAGTGGGCCGCAGTACGCCACATCGGCGGGACCGACAGGGCCGTCATGCCGACGAAGAACGCGAGGCCGAGCAGCGCGACGGGGATCCCGAAGAGTTCCGAGTACTGGCTGCTGGTGACCTTGGCGCAGTTCACGACGCCGGTGTCCGGGCAGGCGAGCGTCGACCCGGCGGTGAAGTGCTCATAGGTCAGGTACGCCGAGACCGCGAGGCCGGCCACCGACACGACAAGCGTCGCCCACGGGATCACACCGAGCGTCGCCCGGGTGGTGGGTTGTGCTGTGTCCGTCACGGATGGTCAGCCCTTCGCGGCGCCGAGCTTGGACGCCGCGGCGGTCACCGCGCCGGTGGAGCACACCTTCGCGGGCTGGTTGTTCGTGAGCTTGCAGAGCGCCGCGGTGTAGACGTTCGCTGAGCCGTCGACGGCCTTGGCGATCGCGCTCGCCGGGTCCTTGAGGGCGTCGGCGATCTGCGCCTGGGTCTTCCCGGCCAGCACCTCCGGGCTGTACGTCGCCCCGGAGCCGACGTACTTGCCGCCAAGATCGATGAACGGGATCGACCCGCCGCTCTCGACGTACGGCGGCTGGTTGTAGGTGTCGAACGTCTTCTGGTCCTCGGCCGTCGGGGTGTCGAGCGGCTTGTACCCGTTCCCGGACGGCTCGTTGGTTGTGGTCTCGACGCCGGTGAAGCTCAGGTATTGACTCGTGTACTTCGCGCCGTGGAAGGACAGCGTCGGCGTGTTCGGGAAGACGTCCTCGGCGGCCGAGTGCGTGGTGCCGAGATTGCTGAAGGTCCCGAACCGCGACAGCGCGACCGCGACCGGCCAGCGCTCCGCCGCGCAGTACGGACAGAACTCGGCGCCGATGTAGAGCACCTTGGGCTTGCCGCCGGCGGTGAGCGCCGGGGCGGTGATCGCGGAGGGCGCTGCCTTGACGTCGTCGGTGCCGACCGCTGCGAACGTCGAATCCGGGATCGAGGACAGCGCCGTGACGAGTTGCGTGCCGGCGGTGCCGGACGGTCCGGTCGCGGTCTCCTTGCCGCCGCCGACCAGCCGGATCGTGACGAGCCCGCCGACGATCACGACGACCAGAACGACCGCACCGACCGCGAGCAGCAGCCGCCGGCGCCGCTCTGCCCGCTGCTGCGCGGCCAGCTGCGCCGCGACCCGCTCCCGCGCGGCAGCCTTCTGTTCGACCCGCCTTGCCATGACGCTCCTCTGCTCGGACTCCGCAGGAACAACTATCCATCGGTCACCAAAGTTCCTGGCGGTCCGTCACGGTGACGTTACGCTTCCGGCATGGATTGGCAGGCATGGCATCAGCGGTACGACGATCCCGGCTCCGACCTCTCCCGCCGCCTCGACGCGGTGAAGACGCAGGTACGCGCGGCCTTGGACCGCGCGCCGGACGGTCCGGTACGGGTGATCAGCCTGTGTGCGGGGCAGGGGCGCGACCTGCTCGACGTACTCGAGGACCATCCGCGGCGGGCGGACGTGCGGGCACGCCTGGTCGAGCTGGATCCCGAGCTCGCCGCAGCCGCGCGGGAGCGGGCGCCGGCCGAGGTCGAGGTGATCACCGGGGACGCGTCGCTGACGGATCAGTACGACGGGATGGTGCCGGCGGAGCTGGTGCTGTTGTGCGGGATCTTCGGGAACATCACGGCCGCGGACATCCGGCGGACGGTAGCGGCGAGCCGGCAGTTCTGCGCCACCGGCGGCACGGTGATCTGGACCCGGCACCGTGAGGAGCCGGACCTGGTGCCGGAGATCTGCGGGTGGTTCGAGGACGGCGGCTTCGAGCGGGTGTGGGTGTCGGAGAAGGACGCGGGCTTCGGCGTGGCCGTGCACCGGTTCACCGGCGTCCCCGAGCCGCTGGTGAGAGGCCGGCAGCTGTTCAGTTTCGTGCCGGGCGGAGTATGAGCAGGCACAGGGCCAGCAGGGCCGCGAGCGCGAGGTAGCCGACGTCCAGGACGGCGATCGACGCGATGCCTGCGACGAGGAGGGGCCCGCCGGCGTCGCCGAGTTCGCGGCCCAGCTCGGCGGTGCCCATCGTCTGGCCCAGGCGCTCGGGCGGCGTGCTCGCGGCGAGTGCCGCGAAGCCGAGTGGCGTGATCACACCGGTGCCGGCGCCGATGAGCGCCGCGGCGATCAGCAGGAACGCGACGCCGGGCAGGGCGGCGCAGACGAAACCGGCGGTCGCCAGGCCCAGCCCGGCCGCGATTCCTGCTCTGGTGGTCAACTTGCCGGCGTCCAGCGCCCGGCCGGTGCGCGGCTGCACGATCGCGGCCGTTGCGGCGAGCAACGAAACGGCGGCGCCGGTGGCGATCGTCCCGAGCCCGTCCGAGGCGCCGGTGACCGGCAGGAATCCGACCCCGACCGACAACGCGGCCGTGGCCGCGGCCAGCGCGAGGGTCGGACGCAGGAACACCGGATCGGTGATCCTTCGCGCCAGGTCGATCACCGTCTGCCGTTTCCGGGGGAGCGGCGGCACCGCCGGTACGACGACCAACGCCGAGACCGCGACCCCCGCCGCCAGCACGGCCATCACCCCGAACAACAGCCGGAACCCGCCGAGCCAGACCAACGCGCCACCGAGCAGCGGACCGGCCGTGTAGCCGATGCTCTTGTAGAAGCCATAGCTGCCGAACGCCCGTCCGTGCTTCGCCGACGGGTTCAAGCGGGCTACGAGTGCCGATGCGGCGGGGGAGAAGGCGGAGGCCGCCGCCCCCTGACCGAGGCGGGCGACCCACAACCATCCCGGCCGATCCACGATCACGTAAGCGCTGGATGCAGCAGCGAACCCGATCAGGCCGAGCAGCAACACCGGACGCGCCCCGATCCGGTCCGCGAGCGCCCCGAACACCGGTTTCAGCACCACCTCCGCGCCGTCGTACAGCGCGAGCAGCACGCCGAGGGTGAGTAGCGAGGCGACCGCATCCTCCGAGGACCCTCCGAGATTCGCCGCCACCGCATGCGCACCGAACGCGGTCGTGAACCCGGCCGCGTAGAGCGGCCACATCCTCATCGTTCGTCGCCCGGAAGCTGGTGCAGCGCGCGGAACACGAGTTCGGCGTACTCCTCGCAGCGCGCGACGCAGACCTTCAGCCGGGCGGTGGCCTGCTCGGACTCCGGCGTACCGAACACGTCGCGGCTGGTGAGGTCGCGGTGCCAGCGGCGGAGGCGTTCGAGGCTCTGCTCCTCCTCCTCGAGCTCGGCCAGCGTGAACTTCCCGATCCGGATCTCCTTGGCGATCTCGTCCTCGAACTTCCCGGAGTCCCTGAGGTACTCCGCCCAGTCGGCCCGCCGCGCCTCGTCGTACAAAGCACGCAGCCGCGCACCGTCAGCAGCCTCCCGACCGGCCGCCGCGAGCACCGTGGCCTCGCCTTCGGCACGCTCCACGAGCTCGGTCGTCCGCCGTACCGCGGCTTCGAAGACGGGGAGCTCCGGGACGGCCCACACACCTTGGCCGAGCGACAGGGCGCCGGCCTTGCGCAGCTCGCGCCAGACGGCGACCCGGTGCCGCGAGGGCTCCGCCGGGACGCGCACCACCAGAACCAGCCAGCGATCTGTCACAACCATGACTGTAGCGGGCGTTACATGGGAGCACGATCCTCGACAGACGTGTGAGCCACGATGTATGTTACATAAACGATGTCATATCGCTCTCGGAGGTGTGTGCGGTGGACCGGACTGCTGAGCGGTTGCTGGGGTCGGCGGAGCGGTTGTCGCGGGACCCGGAGACCGAGATCGACTGGGACGCGCCGGTCGGCGACGGGTACGGGATGTCGCCGGAGTGGAGCACGCTCTACGGGACGCCGTACTGGGACGAGCTCACCGAGGCGCAGCAGCGGGAGCTCACCCGGCACGAGGCCGCCTCGGTGGCGACGACCGGGATCTGGTTCGAGCTGATCCTGCAGCAGCTGATCCTGCGCGACGTGTACGACAAGCCGGCCCGGAGCGCGGAGTTCCAGTGGGCGCTGACCGAGATCGCCGACGAGTGCCGGCACTCGATCATGTTCGCCCGCGCGACCGAGCGGATGGTGGAGCCGGCGTACCGGCCGCCGCTGCTGGCCCGCGAGCTCGGCCGCGCGTTCAAGGCGATCGCGTCCGGGGAGTCGGCGTACGCCGCGATCCTGGTGGCCGAAGAGGTGCTGGACGTGATGCAGCGCGACTGGATGCGGGACCGCCGGGTCGAGCCGCTGGTCCGGACCGTGAACCACATCCACGTGGTCGAGGAGTCGCGGCACATGGTGTTCGCCCGCGAGGAGACCCGGGAGCGGCTTGCCGGTGCCGGGCGCGGCCGCCGCTGGGTCAGCGCGCTGGTGATCGCGATCGCCGCGGACATGATCGTGTCGAGCATGGTCGGCCGGCAGGTCTACGCGAACGTCGGCCTGGACGCCGATCGTGCGGTCCGCGAGGCGCGGCACAACGAGCACCACCGGTCGCTGCTGCGGACCAGCTGCGCGAACCTGATGGACTTCCTCGGGTCGGTCGGGCTGCTGACGCCCGCCGCGGCCCGGGTGTACCGGCGGACCGGCCTGTTGTGAGCCGACGATGACGTTCGTGATCACGGGGGAGTGCTGTTCGGACGCGAGCTGTGTCGCGGTCTGCCCGATGAACAGCATCCACCCGTCACCCGGCGAACCCGGTTTCGGCACCGGCGCGAGCCTGTTCATCGACCCGCGCACCTGTATCGACTGCGGCGCCTGCGCGGATATCTGCCCGGTCGACGCGGCCCAGCCCGCCGAGGAGGCGGCTCCCGAGGATGTCGAGCGGAACGCGGCGTACTTCGCGGAGCGGGAAGCGCTCGAGGCGACGGACCTCGACAGCTGGGAGCCGCCGACGTACGAGCTCCGGGGCGGCGGGCCGCGGCGGGTGCTGGTCGTCGGAGCGGGGCCGGCCGGGATGTACGCCACCCGCGAGTTGTTGCTGCGGACCACGGCCGAGATCACGCTCGTCGACCGCAGCGAACAGCTCGGCGGGCTGGTGCGGTTCGGCGTCGCGCCGGACCATCCGAACACCAAGCAGATCATCGGTTCCTTCGAGCGGATCGTGCGGCATCCGCGGGTGCGCTGGCGGCCCGGCACCGAGGCCTCCGCACTCCCGGACGGGTACGACGCGGTGGTGCACGCGGTCGGCGCGCGCCGCAGCCGGCGGCTCGGGATCCCCGGCGAGGAGGCGGCCTGCACCGCCGAGGACTTCGTTGCCTGGTGCAACGGACGACCGGGCGCCGAGCTGCCGGTCGAGCTGGTCGGCCCGCGGGCCGTGGTGGTGGGCAACGGCAACGTCGCCCTCGACCTCGCCCGGCTCCTGCTGAGCGACCAGCTGGCTGCCGTGTCGCCGGCGGTACGTCGTACGCTCGCGGCCGGCGGGATCAAGCAGGTCGTGCTGCTCGGCCGCCGCGGCCCGGACGAGGCGGCGTACACCCGACCGGCGCTCGAGGAACTGCTCGCGGTCGCCGGGGACCGGGTCGAACTGCGCTACCACGCGCGGCCGACGGCCTGGACGTCCGAAGGCCTGACCCTCGACACCGGCGAGACGATCGCGGCGGGCAACCTGTTCACCGCGATCGGGTTCGAGGGGCAGCGGGTCGACGGCCTGCCGTTCGACGCCGAGCGCGGGATCGTGCCGAACGTCCGCGGCGCCGTCGTCGACCGGCCCGGTCACTACGTGGCGGGCTGGATCAAACGCGGCGCGCGCGGCGGTATCGGGGTGAACAAGGCCTGCGCCCAGGAGACCGTGGCGACGCTGGTCAGCGCGTCCAGGGGTGCAGCTTCTCCGGGTTCCTGATCGCCCAGATGTTCGTGATCTGGTCGCCGCCGAAGTCGAACGCGAGCACGGTCTCGATGACGCCCTCGAACTCGATGACCAGACCGGGCTGACCGTTGACGGTCCGCTCCACCAGCGTCCGGCCGTGCCGCAGTACCGGCAGGTCGGCGAAGTACTGCGCGACGTTGACGCCGCCGTGGACCGGCTCCAGCGCGGCCGAGACCAGCCCGCCGCCGTCCGCGGTCGCGGTCACCTCGGGGTCGAGGAGGCTGACGATCGCCGGGATGTCGGTCGCCTCCCAGGCCGCCTTGAACTGCCGGACCAGCTCCGCGCGGCGCGCCGACGGCGGGGTCGGCGCCTGCGCGTTCTGGATCCGGCGGCGTGCCGACGAGGCGAGCTGGCGGCAGGCCGCCGGCGTCCGGCCGACGATCTCCGCGACCTCGGGGAACGGGTACCGGAACACGTCGTGCAGGATGAACGCGACGCGTTCGGCCGGCGTCATCGCGTCGAGAACGACGAGGAACGCCATGTTCACCGACTCGTCGAGCGTGACCCGGTCGGCGGGGTCGGCCGCGCCCGGCCCGTCGTCGGTGTTCTCCGGCAGCGGCTCCGGGATCCACTCGCCGACGTACCGCTCCCGCCGGGCCCGGGCGGAGCGCAGCAGGTCGAGGCAGATCCGGCTGGCGACCTTGGTGAGCCACGCCGCCGGGTTGTCGATCGCCTGCTGCTCGGCCGGGGTCATCGCGTACCAGCGCGCGTACGTCTCCTGGACGACGTCCTCGGCGTCGGCCAGCGACCCGAGCAGCCGGTAGGCCAGGTTGATCAGCTGACGGCGCTCGTTCATGATCACGCTCAGCCCGGGCTCGCTCATCTCGGTCCTTTCGCTCATACCTGGTACGACGAGACGGCGCCGCTGAGTGTGAGGTCTGACAGTCCGCGCGGCTGCCCCGTCGTACTGATCATGACGACACAGAACGCAGTCTCCGAAGTCGAGATCCGGGAACGCATCGATGTCTTGCTGGACGGGGTCCGGAACGGTGACCTCGGTGCGTTGAAGACGATCTTCGCGCCGAACCTGGTCTCGTTCGACATCGAGCCGCCGCTGCGGCACCTCGGCGCCCAGCAGAAGTGGGCGAACTGGGAGAAGGTCTTCAGCGTGTACCAGGTGCCGCTCGGGTACGAGGTCCGCGACCTGACCGTGCTGGTCGACGGCAATCTGGCGGTGACGTACGCCGTGAACCGGATCAGCGGGACGCTCGCGACCGGGGCGACGGCGGGCATGTGGGTGCGCTGGACGGCGGCCTGGCAGCGGGTTGACGGCGAGTGGCTGATCGTGCACGACCAGGTCTCGGTCCCCATGCACTTCCCCGACGGCCGCGCCGCCACTGACCTCACGCCCTGAGCCGCGAGCGGCCTCATGCGCGGAGCCGGGCGCGGCCGAGTACGTGCGGGCTGGCCGGCGTCGACCGTCCCGGCGGGAACTCGAACCGGTCCAGCTCCTCCACGGTGAAGCCCGCCGCGGAGATCGCGCCCACCGTGTCCCGGTGTGTATGGCACCCGCCCGCGAACAACGGCCAGAGCGTCGCATCGACGACTCGCTGCACCGTCGCGAGTCGCCCGCCGTCCGCGGCCACGTGCTCGTAGAACCGCAGCTCGCCACCGGGCCGCAGTACTCGTCGAGCCTCGGCGAGCGCCGCGGCCTGGTCCGGGACCGAGCACAGCACGAGCGACACCACGACCACGTCCGCGGTGGCATCAGGCGCCGGCAGCCGGTCCGCCGTACCCTCGACGACCTCCACGGCGACAGGCGCGGAGGCGGCCTGCCGCTCGGCCTGGGCGCGAAGGAACGGCTCGGGTTCGACGGCGAGCACGCTCTCCACCGCGGGCGGGTAATGCGCGAAGTTCCCGCCGTCCCCGGCTCCGACCTCGACCACGCGGCCCGCCGCGCCGGTCAGCAGCCGCCGGCGGTGCTCCGCCGCCCCTTGGTCGTCGAGCGCCGGGCGCACCCGGGCGTACATCCGCGCGAATACCGGCCGTCTCATGAAGCCACCCTGCCAGACTGTCGGATCGCGTGGCCCGCCGATCGTCTCCTGAATGACAAGCAGTTCCAGTCCGGAAGGAGACACCAGTGCCCACCACCGTGAACGCCATCGACATCGTCGTGTCCGACCTCGGCGCGGCGATCGAGTTCTACCGCCGCCTCGGACTCGAGTTCGAGCGCGACCAGTACATGCCGGACGACCACGCCGGCTGCGACCTGCCGAACGGGCTGCACCTGATGCTCGACACCGAGGACCTGCGCGGCAAGGTCACCGCGCACTGGACGCCGCCGAAACTGAGCCGGGCGTTCCTCACGTTCGAGTACGACAGCCCGGCCGCCGTCGACGCGACGTACGCCGAACTCCTCGCCGCCGGCGTGACCGGCCTGCAGGAGCCGTACGACGCGCCGTGGGGGATGCGCTACGCGACAGTGGCGGATCCGTCCGGGAACGGCGTCGATCTCTACGCCACCCTGCCCGCGTCCTGAGCCAGACTGTCCGGAAGGAGGTGTGCGGGTGAAGTACGTGCTGATGTTCATCGAGACCGAGGAGTTCGCCAAGGAGTTCGCGGACCTGGCGCCCGGCGAGCGGGAGGAGGCGTTCCGGCGGGTGTACCAGTGGTTCGACGACCACCGGGACAAGATCACCAACCGCGGGAGCAAGTTGCAGGGCGCGGAGACCGCGACCACGGTCCGGCTCGACGGCGGCCGGGTGCTGACCACCGACGGGCCGTTCATCGAGGGCAAGGAGGTCGTGTCCGGGTTCACCGAGATCGACGTCGAGGACCTCGACGAGGCGCTGCGGATGGTGAAGAACTGGCCGGGCTGCCCGGTCGTCGAGATCCGGCCGGTCGACGAGGTGTGAGCACCCAGGACGAGCTCGCCCGCGTGGTGCGTGACCACGCGGGCCGGCTGGCCGGTGCGCTGGTGTCGCTGCTCGGCGACTTCAGCGCCGCCGAGGACGTGGTCCAGGACGCGGTCGAGATCGCGCTGAAGCGGTGGCCGGTCGAGGGCATCCCGGAGCGCCCCGACGCGTGGCTGTTCACGGTCGCAAAGCGTCGCGGTCTCGACGTACTGCGGCGGCAGCAGAACCACCGCGCCAAGCTCGCCGAGCTGGAGCTCCCGGTGCGGCCGCCGCCGGACGACCGGCTGCGGCTGGTCTTCACCTGCTGCCACCCGGCGCTGGCGCGCGAGGCCCAGGTGGCGCTGACGTTGCGTGTGGTCTGCGGCCTGACGACCGCGCAGATCGCGGCCGCCTTCCTGGCCTCGGAGTCCGCGGTCGGGCAGCGGATCACCCGGGCGAAGCGCAAGATCACCGACGCGGGCATCCCGTACCGGATCCCGCGCGACGACGAGCTGCCCGAGCGCCTGACCGAAGTACTGACCGTCATCTACCTGCTCTTCAACGAGGGCTACCTGTCCAGTACGGCGGAACGCGCGCACTCCCGCGATCTCGTCGACGACGCGGAATGGCTGACCGCCCTACTCCACGGACTGCTCCCGAACGAGCCCGAGGTCGCGGGCCTGCTCGCCCTGATCCGGCTGCATCGCGCGCGGACGGCGGCCCGGTTCACGCCGGCCGGCGACCTGGTGCTGCTCGAGGACCAGGACCGCACGCTCTGGGACCACGCTGCGATCGCCGACGCGACCGCGCTGCTCACCAGGACGGCGCGCCGCCATCGCGCGCCCGGTCCGTACCAGCTGCAGGCCGCGATCGCCGCCTGCCACAGCGAGGCGCCGACCTGGTCCGAGACCGACTGGCCGCAGATCCTCGTCCTTTACGACCTGCTCATCGCCTTGGAGCCGAGCCCGGTGACGAGCCTGCACCGCTCGATCGCGCTCGCCTACGTCCGCGGTCCGGCCGACGCCCTCGCGGAGCTCGACGCGCTGGCCGGGGACCTCGACACCTACCCGCTGTTCCATGCGACCCGCGCCCAGTTCCTCCGCGATCTCGACCGCCCGGCCGAGGCCCGCACCGCCGACGAGCGCGCCGCCCGGCTCACCGCGAACCCGGCCCAACTCGGCCTCCTGCAAGAGCGCCTGGCGAACTAGACGCTGCGCAGTACCGAGACGACGATGCCGAGGATCGCCGCGTCGTCGCCGTCGATGACGTCGTACGCCGGGTTGCGCGGCTCGAGGTACACGTGGCCGTTGCGCCGCCGGTAGACCTTGACCGTGGCCTCCTCGTCGATCATCGCGGCGACGATCTGGCCCGAGTGCGCCTCGGACTGCTGCCGGACCACGACGATGTCGCCGTCGCAGATCGCGGCGTCGATCATCGACTCGCCGCGGACCCGGAGCCCGAACACGTTGCCGCGCCCGGTGAGCCCGCGGGGGAGTTGCAGGACGTCGTCCACGTGCTCGACGGCCGCGATCGGCGTACCGGCCGCGATGTCACCGACGACCGGCACCGGCACGTTGTCGTCACTCGCCGCCCGCGCGGCCGGCTCCTGGAGGAACATCCGGACGTCGATCGGCCGCGACACCGACGGACTGCGGCGGAGGAACCCCTTCTCCTCCAGACTGGCCAGGTGCTTCGACACCGACGACGAGGACCGCAGTCCCACCGCGTCGCCGATCTGCCGGCTGCTGGGCGGGTACCCGTGCCGCGTCACCCAGTCCCGGATCACCACCAGGATCCGCTGTTGCCGCTCCGGGAGCGCGCCGGTGTCGAGGTCGCCGAACAGGTCGAGATCAGTCACCGCGGAATCTTAGGCTCGTTTCCGGTGCGGTCACGGTTCGACCCGCCCGGGGATTCGGTCTTGACACCATCGCCCTGGTAGGAAAAATACTTCCCAGTCAGCGGCGATGGTGAAACTTTTGCAGCGTCGTGACCGAAGTGCTCGAGATGTGCTCGAGAAGTACTCGAAAGGGCGGGATCGATGACCACTCCCAGCAATCTGTCCCGGCGGCTGTTCCTGCAGCGCGCCGCGGTCGGCACTCTGCTCGCGGCCGGCGGCAGCACGCTGGCTGCGTGCGCGAGCGGCGGCAGCGAGGACTCCGGCAGCTCGACCGACGGGGGCGGGACGAAGTCGGACGACAACCCGTTCGCCGTGAAGGAGGACGCGCCACTCGACGTGGTGATCTTCAAGGGCGGGTACGGCGACGACTACGCCAAGGCCCACGAGGCCCTGTACAGCAAGAAGTTCCCGAAGGCGCAGATCAGCCACAAGGGCATCACCGACATCCTTCCGCAGCTGCAGCCGCGGTTCAACGGCGGCAACCCGCCGGATGTGATCGACAACTCCGGCGCCTCGCTGCTGCCGATGTCGACGCTGGCGAGCACCGGGCAGCTGGCCGACCTGACGCCGCTGCTGGACGCGCCGTCGATCGACGACAAGAACGTCAAGGTCCGCGACACGCTCGAGCCGATCGGCCTCGAGGCGGCGATGCTCGACGGCAAGCCGCTCGTCCTCGAGTACGTGCTGACCGTCTACGCGCTCTGGTACAACAAGGCGCTCTTCGACAAGAACGGCTGGACGCCGGCCAAGACCTGGGCCGAGTTCCTCACGCTGTGCGAGGAGATCAAGAAGGCCGGCATCGCGCCGATCGCCTTCCAGGGCAAGCACGGCAACTACATCGGGCAGATCGTGCTCGACATGGCCGTCAAGCACGGCGGGCACGAGGTCATCAAGGCGATCGACTCGCTGGAGCCGGACGCGTGGAAGCACCCGTCGATCAAGCTCGGCGCCGAGGCGCTGCTCGAGCTGCGCGGCAAGGGGTACTTCATGCAGGGCACCGAGGGCCTCGACCACATCCAGGCCCAGACGGCGTGGAACAACGGCAAGGCCGCGTTCATCCCGTCCGGTTCCTGGCTGGAGAACGAGCAGAAGAAGGTCGCGCCGGCCGACTTCCTCACCACTGCGACGTACACGCCGCTACTCGACGGCGCCAAGCTGCCCGCCGAGTGCACGCGGATCGCGGCCGGTGAGAACTTCATCGTGCCGGAAAAGGCGAAGAACAAGCCGGGCGGCCTGGAGTACCTGCGGATCATGCTGTCGAAGGAGGCGGCCGGCAAGTTCACCGAGCTGACCGGCTCGCCGACCATCGTGAAGGGCTCCACCGAGGGCATCAAGCTCAGCCCCGGCGCCGCGTCGTCGGCCGCGCTGATCAAGTCCGGCGGGACGAACAACTGGACGGCGTACTTCGCCGGCTGGTACTCGACGATGGACAAGCCGTCGCGCAGCATCATGGCCGAACTGGCCGCCGGCCGGATCACCGCCGACGACTTCTGCAACCAGATGCAGAAACTCGCCGACGAAACCGCCAAGAACCCCAGCACCAAGAAGCAGACGCGCAGCTAGTCACGCAGTCCACCAGCCATGGATGGTCCATCGAAGCGGGTGCTGGCGGCGTTCGGATTGTCCGAGCCGCCGGCACGGCTGGCGGGTGGGCAGGGGGAGACCTGGCGCTCCGGCGCGGTGGTACTCAAGCGCGCCGGACGCGAGAGCGCCTGGCGCGCTGGCGTGCTGGCCGCGTTGCCGGAGTCGAAGGACTTCCGGGTGCCCAGGCCGGTGCGGGCGGTGAGCGGCGATTGGGTTGCGTTCGGGTGGGAGGCGAGTGAACTGCTGCCCGGCGCGACCGACGTGCGGCGGCAGGACGACGTACTCGTCGCGGCGGCCGCGTTCCACGAGGCCGTTGCCGGGGTGTCGCGGCCGGACTTCATCGACGACCGGCACGATCCCTGGGCGGACGGGGATCGGGTCGCCTGGCGCGAGCAGTCGCTCGACGGGAGTCCGGCGTACGGCGAACTGACCAGGCCGCTCGTTGCCGCCTGGCGGCCGGTGGAGCTCGCGGCGCAGGTCGTGCACGGGGACCTGCCGGGGAACGTGATGTTCGCCGACGGTCTCCCGCCGGCGATCATCGACTGGCCGGTGTACTGGCGGCCTCCGTCCTGGGCGGCGGCCGTTGCGGTCGCCGACGCGCTGTGCTGGTACGGCGCCGAACCGGAGCTCGCGGCGCGCTGGGCGCACCTGCCCGAGTGGGGCCAGATGCTCGTCCGCGCGCTGCTGTACCGGATGACGACCGACGAGCTGGCCGGGGGTGCCGCGGTCTGGACCGACGCACGGCGGGCGGCCTACGCGCCGGTGATCGAGCTGGCAGTTTCGTACGCCGCCTGATCGCCGGCGGCGGAGCGATCGACGCGGCGGCGACCGGCGGCGCGCATCGCGAGCGGAATGGTGCCTAGGGCAAGTACTCCGAGGGCGACGCCCAGCCAGCCGACGGCGGGGTAGTCGGCGCCGGCGTCGAGCGTGAGGGCGCCGAGCCAGGGGCCAACGGTGATGCCGATGTTGAAGGCGGAGATGTTGAACGCGGCGGCGAGCGTCGGTGCGGAGCCGGCGATCGTGAAGACGCGGGAGTTGACCGCGGGGTTGGCCGCGAAGCCGAAGGTTCCGACACCGATGATCGCGGGGACCGCGAGCCATGCGGTGCTCGTCGCCAGCGCCAGCAGGGCGGCCGCGACGATCACGCCGGCGAGGCTGATGACGAGGGTGCCGAACGGGCGCCGATCCGCCGTACGGCCGCTGATGGTGATGCCAAGCAGTGCACCGACGCCGTACAGCGCCAGGATCACCGGCACCCAGGAGGCCGACAGCCCGGTGGTTTCGGTGAGCAGGGGAGCGAGATAGCTGAAGATCACCAGGATCGCGCCGGTCGACAGCGCCGTCGTCGCGTACGCGAGCCAGAGCTGCGGGTTCGCCATGCTCCGCAGCTCGCGACCGAGCTGGGGTGTGCTCGCCGCGCGTCCCCGCGGGATCGTCGCGAGCACACCGCCGATCGCGAGCGCAGACAGTACGGCGACCGCCCAGAACGCCGACCGCCAGCCGAGGTGCTGCCCGAGCACCGTCCCGGCGGGCAGTCCGACGATCGTGGCCACGGTCAGCCCGCCCGCGAGGATGCTCATCGCCTTCGCCCGCGCCGCCGGCCCGGCCAATTCGATCGCGGTCACCGACGCGACGGCCCAGAACCCGGCGTACACGAAGGCACCCGCGACCCGGGTCGCCAGCAGGACGCCGTACGACGACGTGAGCGCGCCGGCCACGTGGGTCAGCGCGAAGATCGCGAGGAAGACGAGCATCGCGACCCGCCGGGACCAGCGCAGGGTCGCGAACGCGAGGATCGGGGCGCCGACGAGCATACCGACCGCGAACGCGGAGATCAGCAGCCCGGCGGCCGGGATCGAGACGTCCAGGTCGGCCGCGATCTCGGGGAGCAGGCCGGCGAGCATCAGCTCGGAGGTGCCCTGGGCGAAGATCGCCAGGCCGAGCAGGTAGACAGCGCGAGGCATGAGGTCCTCTCAGAGTGGATCGAGTATTGGATCGAGCGGTTCAAAACGCGGCCAGCGTGAACTGCGGGGAGTGCGGGGGAGTGCGGGGTCAGAAACTGCGCAGCGCCGCCTCGACGACGGCGCGCTGGGTGTCCGCGGACGCGCCGCGGCGGGCGGCGACCCGGAGGCCGCCGAGGACGGTGAAGACGTACGTCGCGAGCCCGGCCGCGTCCTGCTCCGGGTCCACCTCGCCGGTGGCCTGCGCCGCCTTGACGGCGGTGGTCAGCGCGGCGAGCTTGAGCTCGTGGTCGCGGTCCAGGAGCTCGACGATCTCGGCGTCCTTCGGGCCGAGCTCGACGATCGTGTTGATCACGAAGCAGCCGGCCGGGTCGTCCGCCTCCGGCTCGACCGCCGCCCACAGGATCCGCCGGACGCGCTCGCGGATCGGCAGCCCGGCGTCCTGGATCACCTCGAGCTGGACGGCGGTGAACTGCGCGGTGTAGCGCCGGAGCGCGCGGTCGAACAGGTCGCGCTTGCTGCTGAAGGTGTTGTAGATGCTGCTCCGGCCGAGGCCGGTCGCCCGGCACAGGTCCTGGGTCGACGTGGCCTCGTAGCCGGCGGTCCAGAACACCCGCATCGCCGCGTCCACGGCGCGGTCCTCGTCGAACGTCCTCGGTCTCGGCATGGCGCCGACCCTAGCACGTTATGGACCAAACGTTCCAAAACGGGTCCGATAGCATCACCGGATCGAGGCGAGTGCCGGAGGCTCTTCGACAACGGAGCAGGCGCTCGCCTTCACTTGGGGGCACCGTCCATCGATGAAACGTGGGGAGCATAGTGAGGTTGCTGAGACCTGGGGTGCTGGCACTTGCCCTCGGACTGGTCGCGGGAGTCGCCGCGAGCGGACCGGCCATCGCCGAAGACACGAAGACCGTCTCGTACCGCGGCTATCAGGTGACCGTGCCGGCCGACTGGCCGGTCGTCGACCTGGCCGCGAACCCGACCGCGTGCGTCCGGCTCGACCAGCCGGCCGTCTACCTCGGCCGTAGTACGGAGCAGGCCAACTGCCCGGCGCACCTGGTCGGCCGCAGCTCGGGTCTGATCCTGGAGCCGCTGACCACCACGCAGCCGTCCACCGACGGCCTGTTGCGGCGCGCGATCACGGACGCGGGCGTGCTCGCGACGGCGTACTACGCACCGGGCGACGTGCAGTCCGCGAACGACGTGCTGAGCACCGGGCGCGTGGTGACGAAGACCCCGTCGGCCCGGGTCGCGCAGCAGACCGCCGCCGCTCCCACGATCGTTGCGACCGGCAACTTCGCGGGGCACGGGTTCGACGCCTGTACCGCGCCGTCGCAGTCGGCGATGGACGCCTGGCGCCCGACGTACCAGGGCATCGGCATCTACACCAGCGGCGCGCTGCGGGCGTGCGCGCAGCCGAACCTGACCTCCAGTTGGGTCGCCACCAATGCGAGCAAGGGGTGGCAGTTCCTGCTGATCGACGTCGGGCTGCAGGCGCCGTGCACGACGTACAAGAGCGTGATGTCGTCGCGTCCCGCGACGTCGTTCGTCCAGGGGAAGAACGCCGCGATCAACGCGGTCGCGGCCGCCGCGGCGCTGGGCTTCGCGCCGCGCAGCGCGATCTACAGCGACATCGAGGCCTACACGCCGACGGCGGCGTGTGACGCCGCCGTGGTGTCGTACCTGAGTGGCTGGACGCAGGAGCTGAACGCGCGCGGGTACCTCGGCGGCGCGTACGTCGCTGCCGCGTCGGGCGCCAAGGCCCTGGTCACCGCCTACCCGAACACGGCGTACACGCGACCGGACAACATCTGGGTCGCGCAGTGGAACCGGACCCCGGGCAAGATGTCGATCCCGGACAGCTACTGGAGCAATCACCAGCGCGTCCACCAGTACGACAACCTGACGGAAACCAACGGCGGCGTGACGATGAACGTCGACAAGAACTACCTCAACCTGACCGCACCGCCGCCGCCGGTCAGCAGCTTCGGTGTCACCGGCGGGGTCGGCGCCGCGGCGCTGCGCTGGACGAAGCCGGCGAACACGACGCTCGGCCAGATCATGGTGCGGAGCGCGCCGGGTTCGACGCCGCCGCAACTGGTGACGTCCGGTACGGCGGTCTACAACGGCACGGCCAGCATGTACACGCAGACCGGCCTCCCGAACTCCGCCAGCTACGCCTACCGGGTCTGGGTGAAGAACAGCGCGGGCAAGATCGGGCCGGGTGTCGACGTCCGGCTGGTCGGGTCGAAGGCGACGATCGGTGCGAGCGCGGCGTCGATCATGTACACCCGCGCGGTGACGCTGTCGACGGCGGTGAGCCGGCTCGACGGCGTGAAGCTGGCCGGCGTACCGGTGGTGCTGTACTCGAAGGCGAAGAATGCTTCCAAGTGGTCGACAGTTGGTACGTACACCTCCGACGCCAACGGGATCGTCCAGGTGTCGCAGAAGCCGACGGTGTCGACGTACTACATGTGGGGTTACAACGGCGGCGCCGGTGTCCTCGGGACGCGGAGTGCGGCGGCGCTGGTGCAGGTCTACCCGGCGCTGTCGGGGTACCTGACCCCCTCGGCGATCCGGCTCGGGAGCTCCGCGGTGCTCTACGGCTACCTGAACCCGCCGCACGCCGGGACGACGGCGTACCTGCAGCGGCGTTCCGGTACGACGTGGGTCGCCGTGACGACCGGGAAGCTGGCGACGAACGGCAAGTACGCGTTCGCCCTCAAGCCGACCGCCGTGGGGACGTACACGTACCGCGTCGTGTGGCTGGCGGACGCCGACCACCAGGGCACGCAGACGCCGTCGAAGGTCCTGACGGTCAGCTAGCTGCTGCCGGCGGCCAGGTTGGCCGCCGCACGTCGCGCGATCTCGATCGCGTGCGCCGCCAGCGGCGAGTGTGTGCGGCCGGCCTGCCACAACAGGAAGATCTCCCGGACCGGAAGCTCGGGGGACAGCGCGTGCAGCGCCAGCGTCTCGTCGGTTCGCAGTACGGCGAGACGCGGCGCGAGCGCGGCGCCCAGACCGGCACGGACCATCGCCAGCAACGCCTCATTGCCCTCGGTGCGGAACACGAACCGCGGGCGGATGCCGCGGGCGCGGAGGAAGTCCTCGACCGTGGCCTGATGGCAGATCGCCGGATGTGCCACCAGCGGTAGTTCGTCGAGCAGCTCGAGCGGGACCGGTCCGGCCGGGAAGTCCCCGGGCCGCGCGACCAGCAGGTACGGGTCGTCGAGCAGCTTGAGGTTCTCGATGCTGTCGTCGGTGCGGCCGTCGAAGAACATCAGGTCCAGCCCGGCGAGGTCCGGGGTGTCGGTCTCCTCCTCGAACAACCGGATGTCGCAGCCCGGATGCGCGTCCCGGAGCTCCCGGATCACCCGCGGCAGCAGCATGTTCGACACCGACTGGAACGTGCCGATGTCGATCCGGCTGTCACCCGCCCGGAACCGCTGGACCCCGTCGTCCAGCTCGTCGGCGCGGCGCAGGAGTTCCCGTGCGTGCCGCAGGACGACGTCTCCGAGCGGCGTGATCCGCACCGGCTTCGGCCCGCCCGGCCGGTCGAAGAGCGCACCGCCGGCGGTCTTCTCCAGGACGGCGATCTGCTGGCTGACGCTCGACTGGGTGTACCCGAGCCTGCGCGCCGCGCGGCCGAACGACCCCTCGTCGGCGACGGCGGCGAGCGTCGCCAGGTGACGCAACTCGTACATGCTCCGCACTGTATCGCTCATGGCGATCGATTTGATCAGAATCAATCGCTTTTCACGATCGCCTCGCGGCTTCTACGGTCGAATCATGACTACCGAGAAGCTCTACCAGGTCAACGGCGTCGAGCTCTGTGCCCAGACCTTCGGCGACCCGGGCGATCCGGCCGTCCTGCTGATCCACGGCGCGTCGGCGTCGATGCTGTGGTGGGAGCCCGAACTGTGCGAGCAGCTCGCCGCCCGCAGGCGCTTCGTGATCCGGTACGACCAGCGCGACACCGGCCGCTCCACGTCGTACCCGGTCGGCGAACCGGGCTACGCGATGAGCGACCTCGCCTCGGACGCAGTCGGTCTGCTGGATGCCCTCGGCATCGATCGCGCGCACGTGGTCGCCCAGTCGATGTCAGGCGGTACGGCGCTGTTCCTCGGGCTGGATCACCCGTCCCGCGTCGCCTCGCTGACCTTCGTGTCGACCACGACCGGCGACGACGGACTGCCGCCGCCGTCGGAGTCGATGCCCAGGCTCGGTACGCCGGACTTCGCCGACCACGCCGCCGTCGAGGAGTACGTCGTACGGTCGATCGAGGCCGAGGCAGCGGGACACTTCAAGGAGGCGTCCGCGCGTGCGCTGGTGCGGGCGGACCAGGCGCGGGCGCGGGATTACGAGGCCTCGTTGACGAACCATTACGCGATGGCTTTCGACAGCCCGCGCAACGGCGGGTTCGGCGACCTCACGCAGCCTGTGCTCGTGGTGCACGGTGACAAGGATCCGTTGCTGCCGTTGCCGCACGGCGAGGCCTTGCGCGACGCGGTGCCTGGTGCTCGGCTCGTCGTGATGCCGGGCATGGGGCACGGCCTGTCCGCGCCGTACTGGAGTGAGTTCGTGGACGCGCTGGTCGATCACACCGAGGAGCGATGATGAAGTTCGCCGTGTGGATTCCGCTATTCGACGAGTTGTCGGACCCGCTGGAGGTCGCGCGGCTCGCGGCGGCGGCCGAGGAGGCCGGGTGGGACGGGTTCTTCCTGTGGGATCAGCTGTGGTGGCGGGCGCCGATCCGCGAGGTGTCGGATCCGTGGATCACGATGAGCGCGATGGCCACGGCCACCGAGCGCCTGTGGATCGGTCCGATGGTGTCGCCGATCGCGCGCCGGCGGCCGACCAAATTGTTGCGGGAGACAACGACGCTCGACCGGCTGTCGGGCGGCCGGCTGATCCTCGGGGTCGGGCTGGGCAGTGACCGGTTCGCGCAGGAGTACTCCAAGACCGGCGAGGAACTCGACGACCGGGTCCGGGCCGAGCGGCTGGACGAGACCCTGGACATCCTCGCGGCCGGCTGGACGGGGGAGCCCGTGCGGCACCACGGCAGGCACTACCTGGTGGACGACGGACAGTTCCTGCCGCGGCCGGTGAACGGGCGGGTGCCGGTGTGGGTGGCGGGGTTCCCGGGCAAGGCGAAGCCGGTCCAGCGGGCGGCGCGGTACGACGGGTTCTTCCCGGTGAACCTGACGTCACCCGAGCAGGTCGCCGAGCCCGCAGCCGTACTACGGTCCGTGCGCGGCAGCCTGGACGGCTACGACATCGCGGTGGCCCTGGAGCCGGCGGCCGATCCGCGTCCGTACGCCGAGGCGGGCGCGACGTGGTGCCTCACGGACACCGATCCGGAGACGTTGCGGCTGGCCGACGTACGGGCGCTGGTCGCCGCGGGACCTTCGCGGTAACCGGGACGTGTGCTGGGGCGGTGCCCGGGTACCGGCGCGAGGAAGTGCTCATCGAAGGGAGACTGTGATGCCTGACCGCAAGATCGCGTTCCTGGTCGCTGCCGAGGGGATCGAGCGGGTGGAACTCACCGAGCCCTGGAAGGCCGTGGCCGACGCTGGTTACGAGCCGGTGCTGCTGAGCCCGGAGAAGGGCGAGGTGCAGACCTTCAACCATCTGACGGCGGCCGAGAAGGCGACCGTGGACCAAGCCGTGGGGGACGCGTCGGTCGACGACTTCGCGGCCCTCGTGCTGCCCGGCGGCGTCGCGAACCCGGACGCGCTGCGGACGGACGCGAAGGCGGTCGCGTTCGTGAAGTCGTTCATGGACTCGGGCAAGCCGGTCGCGGCGATCTGCCACGCGCCCTGGACCCTGGTCGAGGCCGACGTGGTGCGGGGGAAGCGGATGACGTCGTGGCCCAGCCTGCAGACCGATCTGCGCAACGCCGGAGCCGAATGGGTCGACGAAACCGTCGTCACCGACGGCAACCTGATCACCAGCCGGAAGCCCGACGACCTGCCGGCTTTCAGCAAGACGCTCCTGGGCGCCCTCGGCTGACGGGGTGTTGCTCACGCATCCCTGGGTGTCTAATCGAAGGGATGCGGTAGTACGGGAGGTCGCATGGCCAGTGTCAGTGGGCATGCCGGAGTCACCGAACGCACCGGACCGACCGCGGCGGAGGTAGGCCGGCGGCCGCTGGGCCAGGTGCTCGCCCGGCTGTTGTCGACGACCGACCACAAGGTGATCGGCCAGCTGTACCTCGTCACGTCGTTCGCGTTCTTCCTGATCGCCGGCGTGATGGCGCTGATCGTCCGCGCCGAGCTCGGCGAGCCGGGGCTGCAGATCGTGAACGAGGAGGTCTACAACCAGCTCTTCACTATGCACGGCACGATCATGCTGCTGCTGTTCGCGACCCCGCTGTTCGTCGGGTTCGCCAACGTGATCATGCCGGTGCAGCTCGGGTCGCCGGACGTGGCGTTCCCGCGGCTGAACATGTTCAGCTACTGGCTGTTCCTGTTCGGCGGCCTGATGACGCTGTCCGCGTTCCTCACGCCGGGCGGGGCGGCCGACTTCGGCTGGACGGCGTACGCCCCGCTCTCGACGGCCGAGCGCTCACCGGGCGTCGGTGGCGACCTGTGGATCATGGGCCTGTGGATGGCCGGTCTGGGCACGATCCTCGGCGGCGTCAACTTCGTCACCACGATCATCACCATGCGCGCGCCCGGGATGACGATGTTCCGGATGCCGATCTTCTGCTGGAACGTGCTGATCACGTCGATCCTGGTGCTGATCGCCTTCCCGATCCTCGCCGCCGCGCTGCTGATGCTCGAATCGGACCGGTTGCTCGGCTCCCAGGTCTTCACCGCGGCGCACGGCGGCGCCCTGCTGTGGCAGCACCTGTTCTGGTTCTTCGGTCATCCCGAGGTGTACATCATCGCGTTGCCGTTCTTCGGCATCATCACCGAGATCCTGCCGGTCTTCAGCCGCAAGCCGATCTTCGGCTACTTCGGTCTGGTCGCCGCGACCCTCGCGATCGGGCTGCTCTCGATCGCGGTCTGGGCGCACCACATGTTCACCACCGGAGCCGTGAACCTGCCGTTCTTCTCGTTCATGACGTTCCTGATCGCGGTGCCGACCGGGGTGAAGTTCTTCAACTGGATCGGGACGATGTGGGGCGGGTCGGTGTCGTTCGAAACGCCGATGCTGTGGGCGGTCGGCTTCCTGGTGACGTTCCTGTTCGGCGGGCTGACCGGGATCATCCTGGCGTCGCCGGCGCTCGACTACCAGTTGAACGACACGTACTTCGTGGTCGCGCACTTCCACTACGTCGTGTTCGGGACAGTGGTGTTCGCGATGTTCGCCGGGTTCTACTTCTGGTGGCCGAAGCTCACCGGGCGGATGCTCGACGAGCGGCTGGGCAAGCTGCACTTCTGGCTGCTGTTCATCGGCTTCCACACCACCTTCCTGGTCCAGCACTGGCTGGGGGTCGAGGGGATGCCGCGACGGTACGCCGACTTCGGTGCGAACGAGGGCTTCACGACGCTGCACCAGGTGTCGACGATCGGCGCGTTCATTCTCGGGGTCTCGACGCTGCCGTTCCTCTACAACGTGTACAAGTCGCGGCGCAGTCCGCGGGTCGAGGTGGACGATCCGTGGGGCTGGGGCCGCTCGCTGGAGTGGGCGACGAGTTCTCCGCCGCCGCGGCACAACTTCGAGCGGCTGCCGCGGATCCGGTCGGAGTCGCCGGCCTTCGACCTGCACCACCCGGAGCTTGCGCTGACGGCGGACGAACGGGAGAAGGTCCCTCCTCAGGCGAGTCGCTGAAGGAGCCGAAGCAGCTGGCGCTCGGTCTGCTGGGGCGGGGGACTCGTGGACGCGAGCAGCTCGAGGGCCTGGGTGTAGGTCTCGACGTCGTCGCGCTTGTCCAGGTACAGCGCGCTGGTCAGATGCTCGAGGTAGACGATGTCGGGCAGGTCGCGCTGCGGGAAACGCAGCAGGCTGAACGCACCGCCGGTCGCCGCGTGGCCGGAGCTTTCGAGCGGGATGATCTGGACGGTGACGTTCGGCCGGGTGGTCGCTTCGAGGAGGGCGTCGAGCTGGTCGCGCAGCACCGCCGTACCGCCGATCGGTCGGCGGAGGACGGCCTCCTCGATCACGGCCCACAGCTTGAGGGGCGGCTCGCGGTCGAGTGCTCGCTGGCGGCGGGTGCGGAGCGCGACGAGGCGTTCGATCTCGCTGTCCGGGCGGGTGCCGCTGGGACCGAGGCGGGCGACGGCGCGGGCGTAGTCGGCGGTTTGCAGCAGGCCCGGGACGAACTGGATCTCGTACGTGCGGATCAGCTCGGCGGTCGCCTCGAGCCCGAGGTACGCGTCGAACCACTCGGGCGTGACGTCACCGTACCGATGCCACCAGCCCGGATCGTTCGCCTCGCGCGCGAGATCCAGCAGCCGGTCCCGCTCGTGCGCCTCGTGCACGCCGTACAAGGTCAGCAGATCGGCGACATCCCGCTCCTTGAACCCGACCCGCCCGAGCTCGAGCCGGCTGATCTTCGACTCCGAGGCGCGGATCGCCCACCCGGCGTCCGTGCGGCTGACCCCGGCGCGCTCACGCAGCTCCCGCAGATGACCGCCCAACATCATCCGCAACGCCGTAGGCCCCACCACACTTCGCCCCGCCATGAGTCAAGTCTACATCATTTTCGAACAGATGTTCGCCTCGCGGTGCTCGATGTCGTGGCTCTGCTGAACGCCGCGCAGGAGCGGTCGCTGGCGAGCTGGTGGACCTCGGCGCTGTTGGTGGCGTGCTGTCTGCTGTCGATCGCCGCCGCTCGGCTGGCCGGTTCCGCCGACGGCCGGTCGCGACGTCGATCGCGGGCGCGCTCGGCATGGAGGTCGTGAACGTCCTGCTCACCGAAGCCGGCGCGCGGTACCTGTGGCGGCACGTCGCGATGGCCGTCGAGGAGACGGCCGAGATGGTCGGCGTGGTGATCGTCCTGCTCGGCGTCCTGACCGCCGTACGCGTGCGCTGGGCCGATCGTCAGCTGACCGTGGACTACGACGCCGGCCGCTGAGCTCGGCCTGTCAGTCGCGGAGGTACTCGCCCCGCCAGCGGCTGATCGTGGGGTCGGCGGGGCTGGGTGACTGTGTCAGTTGGATCAGGCGGAGGTCAGGGGTGGTGAAGGAGTGCATGGTCGCGCGCGTCAGGGGCCAGGGCGGGCCCTGGATGGCCTCGTCGGGTTCGTCGTCAGGGCGTGCCGCGGCGACGACGAGGAGCGTGCCGCCGGGGCCTACCAGCTCGGTGACCTGTTTGATCGCGGCGGGCTGTAGCGAGATCGGCAACGCCTGCACGGTGTAGATCTCGACGACGAGGTCGAACGCGCGGTGCCAGTCCGCCGGCGGGTTCAGCAGGTCGGCGACGACGTACTGCACCTCGGAGTCCGGGTGGTTGCGCCGCGCGGTCTCGACGGCGGTGGGGGAGATGTCGAACGCCGTCGTGGCGTACCCGCGGTCGGCGATCAGCTCGGCGTCCCAGCCAGTGCCCGCGCCGACGACCAGCGCGGACTTGCCGGCTCCGTCCGGCTGCGACTCCTCGGCCCACTCGATCAGCAACTGGTGCGCGGTCCCGCGGTCCCACGGCACGACCGCGGCTCCCTCGGCCGCGGCGGCGTACAGGTTCTCGAACCAGCCGGTCGGGTCGTCGCGGTCGAGCGACTCCTTCGCGATCCGCCGGGACACGACATCGGGGTCCTCAGCCATCGTTCTCCTCCATGTCGGGTCCGAGATGGATCGCGCGCACCGTCTGCACGGTATCAACGTCGGCCGCCGTCTTGTCCTCGCGATACCGCAGCACCCGCGCGAACCGCAGCGCCATACCGGCCGGGTAGCGCGGCGAGGTCTGCACGCCGTCGAACGCGACCTCCACCACCACCTCCGGCTTGATGTGGACGGCCCAGTCGTCCCGTCGTACGGCGAGCTCCTGGAAGCGCTCGGTCTGCCAGCGCAGCAGCTCGTCCGTCAGCCCCTTGAAAGTCTTCCCGAGCATGACGAACTCGCCGGTGTCCTCGTCCCGCGCGGCCAGATGCAGGTTCGACAGCCAGCCCGTACGGCGCCCGTGGCCCCACTCCGCGGCGAGCACGAGCAGGTCGAGCGTGTGCGTCTGCTTGACCTTGACCCACCCGGACCCGCGCCGCCCGGCCTCGTACGGCACGGTCAGCGACTTCACCATGACGCCCTCGTGTCCCCGCCGTACGGCGTCCGCGAAGAAGGCCTGTCCCGCGTCGGCGTCGTCGGTCACGAGCCGCGGGATCCGTCGCTCCTCGGGCAGCAGCTTCGACAGCCACTCGTGCCGCGCCGCACCGTCCAGGCCGAGGAGATCCTGGCCGTCCTGGTGCAGGATGTCGAAGAAGTACGGCGTCAGCGGCACGGTCTCGGGCCCTGTCGCCGCACGCGTCGCCGTCCGCGAACCCGTGACCTGGAACGGCTCCGGCCGTCCGTCGGCCCGCAGCGCGATCAGCTCACCGTCCAGCACCACCTGCTGCGCATCCAGCGCCAGCATCGCGGTCACGACCTCGGGCACGCGCCCCGTGATGTCGTCCAATGTCCGCGTGTAGACGACCACCTTGTCGCCGTCCCGGTGCGCCTGGATCCGGATGCCGTCGAGCTTCCACTCGAGTGCGGCCGGCGTACCCGTCTTGGTCAGCGCCTCCGCCACCGTGGTCGCCGACTGCGCGAGCATCGGCTGCACCCCGCGCCCGACCTCGAGCCCGAACTGCGCCAGCCCGGCCTCGCCTTCGGTCAGTACGGCGACCGCGACCGGAGCGGCCGCCCCGCGCAGCATCGCCGCGGCGCGGATCTTGCTCAGCGCGATGCCCGTCGCCCGCGCGACCGCGTCCGCCATCACCCCGTCGAGAGCACCCTGCCGCAGCTCACCGCCGACGAGCAGCCGCAGGAACCGTTGCTCGTCCGCCGTCGCCCGCCCGAAGAGATCGTCCACCGCGGCCCGGCGGCGCGCCTGCACGCCCGCCCCTGACATCTCCGCCAACGCCGCGAAGGCGCCGTCGACCTCCTCGACCGTCAGCGAGGGCACCTCGGCCGGCTCGGGCGCGTCCATCAAGGTCCGCCAGCCGACCCCGGTCCGCCGCTGCCGCAGCTCGCCGGACAGGTACGTGACCACGATCTCGATCTCGGCGGGATCGGTGGCCTTGGACAGCAGCCCGGCGATGAACTCGGCCTTCTTCAGCCGCGACCGGGTCCCGGCCAGCGCGGTCGACGTCTCGACCACCTCGGTGAGCAACATGCCCTCAGTCTCCCGCAAGCCACCGACAACGCCCGGGACCTGCCGCGGAGCCTCAGGGAGCGGGCGGCAGGTCGTCGAGGAAGTCCGCGGTGGGGGTGAAGAACAGCGAGCCGGTGACCGCCGTCGAGAAGTCGAGCAGCCGGTCGTGGTTGCCCTCGGGGACGCCGATGAACATCCGGCGGAGCATCAGCTCGGTCACCGCCGGCGTCTTCGCGTAGCCGATGAAGTACGTGCCGAACTCCTGCGTGCCGACGGTGCCGAACGGCATGTTGTCGCGCAGGATCTGCAGCTCGTTGCCGTCCTCGTCCTCGACGACGTTCAGCACGATGTGCGCGTTGCCCGGCTTCTTGGCGTCGTCGAGCTCGATGTCGTCGAGCTTGGTCCGGCCGACGGCAAGCTCCTGCTGCTCGACGGTCAGCGAGTTCCACGCCTTCAGGTCGTGCAGGTACTTCTGCACGATCACGTAGCTGCCGCCGCGGAAGTCCGGGTCCTCGTCGCCGATCAGCACGGCGGCCCGGGCCTCGGCGCCGGCCGGGTTCTCGGTGCCGTCGACGAAGCCGAGCAGGTCGCGCATCTCGAAGTACTTGAAGCCGTGCACCTCGTCGACGACCGTCGCGGCGCCGTCGAGGATCTTCATGATCTGGCTGGCCAGCTCGAAGCACTGGTCCTGGTGCGCGGCGCGGATGTGGAACAACAGGTCGCCGGGGGTGGACGGCGCGTGGTGGGTGGCGCCCTTGAGCTCGACGAACGGGTGCAGCTCGGCCGGGCGCGGGCCGCTGAACAGCCGGTCCCACACGTCCGAGCCGATGCTGGTGACACAGGACAGGTTGCCGGCCGGGACCCGGAAGCCGACCGAGCGGACGAGCCCGCTGAGGCGTTCGAGCAGGTCGCGGGTGCGCTCCTCGCCGCCGTCCTCGACCTGCACCACGAGGAAGATGGCCGAGCCGCTGAGCGGCATCAGGACGGACTGCGGCAGCGCTTCCGTCACCCGCTTCGTCTCCGGCATCGGATCACTGACCACCGTGTTCTCCCCTCGTCGAGTTGGCCCGATCTTCTAGAGTCCAGTCATGGACCCGCAAGAACCCAGGCCGGCTCCGCGGCCGGGCCCATCCTCCCAGCCGGGGCAGTATCCACCGCCGCCACCCCACCCCGGCGCGTACCCGCCCCCAGGTCCGTATCCTCCGTACCCCCAGCACCCCCAGCAGCAGTGGGGCGCTCCGGGACCGTACCCGCAGCAGTGGGGCGGCCCAGGACCGTACCCGCAGCAGTACGCCCAGCGGGAGCCGCGGACCGTCGAGGCCCCCAGCGGTACGCCGTTCCACCGGCTCGCGCGCACCGCGAAGCACCGCTGGTGGCGTCCGATCGCCGGCACCCTCGTCCTGGGCACGCTCGCCGTGACGCTGATGTGGATCGTCACGGCCGCCTGGGTGATCGCGCACGAACTCCTCGGCGGCCCCAGCCCGCAACCCGACGGCGCGAACCTGTTCCCGAGCGACACCGAGAACCTCGCCTTCAACCTCGTCCTGCTCGGCGTCCTGACCCCGCTCGTCGGGCTGGTCGCCTGGATCATCCAGCGCCGCCCGTTCTGGAGCGTCGCCTCGGTGCTGAACCGGATCCGCTGGCGGTGGCTGCTCTGGTGCTCCCTGCCCGCCCTCGGGTACGTCGGCCTGTCGATCGTGACGAGCATCGTCGTCGACCCGGTGTTCCCGCCCGAGGAGTCGACCGGGAACACCGACACCGACGGCTCCTGGGTCGGCTGGGCGGCGTTCGTCGTACCGGCGCTGCTCATCCTGCTGCTGGTGCCGTTCCAGTCGGCGGCGGAGGAGTTCGTGTTCCGTGGCTGGCTGGTGCAGGCGGTCGGCGCCTATGGCCCGGACAGCCCGGAGGGTCGCGGCGGCGTACTGCGGAAGGTCTTCCGGTCGCCGTGGCCCGGCATCGTCGTCGGCGGCGTGGCGTTCATCTCGGCGCACGGCTACACCGGCTGGGCGATGGTCGACGTGTTCCTGTTCGCGGTGACGGTCGGCTGGCTGACCGTGCGCACCGGGGGACTGGAGGCGGCGATCGCCGTACACGTGACGAACAACCTCTTCGCCTTCTTGTTGCCGGCGGCAACTGGTGGGCTGAGCGACTGGGACGAGCAGGGCGGCGCGCCGTGGACGCTGCTCGCGGCCGACCTGCCGTGCCTGGTGTTCTACGCGTACGCGATCACCTGGATGGCGCGCCGGCGGGAGATCCAGCGGCTGAGCTGAAAAACAGGCGAGAACTGTCGGTCGGCTCTGGCAGGCTGTGCCGCGTGACGAACGCGAAGATCGAAGCCGTCCTGTTCGACTGGGGCGGCACGCTGGCCACCTGGCACGACATCTCCCTGCACGAGACCTGGCGCGCGGTGAGCGCCGTGCTCGACGAGCCCAACGCCGACGTACTGGCCGCGCGACTCGTCGAGGCCGAGGGCTCGGTCTGGCGGCGGTCGCGCGACGAGCATCGCAGCAGCACGCTCGAGGAGGTGTGCCTGCTGGCCGAGATCGAGCTGACCCCGGCCGCCCTGGCGGAATACGAGCGGCAGTGGGACCCGCACACCGAGCTCGAGCCGGACGCCGTGGAGACGCTGCAGGCGCTCCGGGCCCAGGGCCTCAAGCTCGGCGTGCTGTCGAACACGATCTGGCCGCGCCGGCGGCACGAGGAGATCTTCGCCCGCGACGGCGTACTCGAGCTCCTGGACGGCGCCGTCTACACGAGCGAGATCCCGCACACGAAGCCGCATCCGGAGGCGTTCCTGGCGGCGATGCGCGCGGTCGGGGTGTCCGAGCCGTCGCGCTGCCTGTTCGTCGGCGACCGGCTGTTCGACGACGTCTGGGGCGCGCAGAACGTGGGGATGCGGGCCGCGCACCTGCCGCACAGCGCGATCCCGCTCGAGCAGATCGGCCACACGGAGGGTACGCCGGACGCGACCGTCCAGCGGCTGTCCGAGCTGCCCGCGCTGATCGACACCTGGAACGCGGCAGCCGCCTAGCGGATTCACCAGGTCCGGTTCGCGACCGGACGCCGCGGCACCGTCGCGTCATGTGCGCGACGCGCTACGGCTAGCGACTCGTCACCGGACCTGGTTAACGTCCAACCTCCTGGCCAACCGCTCTTGGAGGTTTCTGACATGTTCATCTCCCGCCGCCGGTTCGCGGCGCTCGCCGCGACGGTCGCCGCCGGCCTGACACTCGCCAGCGGGGTCTCGCAGGCGGTCTCGACCGGATCCACGGAGTCGACCCGGTCGACCGGCACCAGCGAAGCGGCCGCCGTCACCGACGGCCCGCTGCACGTGATGTCCTACAACCTGCGGTACGCGAGCAACACGCCGCCGAACACCTGGGCCGACCGGCGCCCGGTGATGCGTGAGCAGCTCCGCGAGGCCCGCCCGCAGCTGATCGGCACGCAGGAAGGCCTGTACTCCCAGTTGCAGGACATCGCCGCCGACCTCGGTCCGGCGTACGACTCGATCGGCCTCGGCCGGGAGAGCGGCAGCAAGGGGGAGTTCATGATGATCTTCTTCGACCAGCGCCGGCTGCAGCCGCTCGAGTACGACCACTTCTGGCTGTCCGACACCCCGGCGGTCATGGGCTCGAAGACGTGGGGCGGCTGCTGCGCCCGGATGGTGACGTGGGTCCGCTTCCTCGACAAGACGACGTCGAAGCAGTTCTACGCGGTCAACACGCACCTGGAGGCGTTCGACGCGACCGCCCGGTCGAAGTCCGCGGACCTGATCCTGCAGAAGGTGGCCGCGTTCGACCCGACGGTGCCGGTGATCATGACGGGCGACTTCAACGAGGCCGCGAAGGCCGGCGTGCCGGTGTACGACAAGCTCGTCACCAGCGGGAAGTACACCGACAGCTGGGTGACGGCCGAGGAGCGCAGCGCCTTGTACGCCACGTTCCACGGCTACAAGCCGCTGACGCCGAACGGCAACCGGATCGACTGGATCCTCACCACACCGGGCCTGCGGGTCGAGAAGGCGAGCATCAACACGTTCAGCAAGGACGGGCAGTTCCCGAGTGACCACCTGCCGGTCGAGTCCTGGATCCACCTGGGCTAGCGCCGAAAGGACCCCCGGGCCGGGTCTCGGCTCGGGGGTCCTGGAGGGGTTTCGGGGTATTCGGTCGTACTGCGTTACGCGGCCAGCGTCGGGTCTGCCAGCAGGCGCAGGCGGCCCAGCGCCTCACGCTCGATCTGGCGCACCCGCTCCGCGGAGATGCCGTGCACCGCGCCGATGTCGGCCAGCTTGGCCTGGCGGCCGTCGTGCAGGCCGTAGCGGCGGCGGATCACGTCCGCGGACCGCGGGTCGAGCTGGTCGACCAGGCTGAACAGGCCCGACCGGTCGGACGCGTCGGCGACCAGCTGGTCCGGACCCGGCGCGGTCTCGGCCGCGATCAGGTCACCCAGCGAGGTCTCACCCTCGTCGTCCACCGGGCTGTTCAGGCTGATGTGGTCCCGGCCGATGCGGATCAGTTCGGTGACCCGCTCCTCGTCCAGGTTCAGCTCGGCCGCGATCTCGTCGATCTCCGGCTCGCGCCCGAGCTTGCGCTCCAGCGTCCGCCGGGCGGACCCGATCTGGTTCAGCTGCTCCACCACGTGCACCGGCAGCCGGACCACCCGGGCCTGCTGCGCGATACCGCGGGTGATCGCCTGCCGCACCCACCAGGTCGCGTACGTCGAGAACTTGAAACCCTTCCGGTAGTCGAACTTCTCCACCGCCCGGATCAGCCCCGTGTTGCCCTCCTGGACCAGGTCCAGCAGCGGCATCTGGGACCGCCCGTAACGGCGGGCGATCGACACCACGAGCCGGAGGTTCGCGGTCACGAACCGCTGCTGCGCGCGCCGGCCCTCCGCGGCCAGCCACTCCAGCTCCTCCTCCGTGGCATATTTGGGCGCTCCGCCCTTCTTACGTCCAACCCGCCCCTCGGCCAGCAGTTGCTCCGCGAGGAGTCCTGCCTCGACCGTCTCAGCGAGCTCGACCTCTTCCTCAGCCGTCAGCAGCGGCGTGCGAGCGATCTCTTCGAGGTAGAGACCGACGCTGTCCTTGCCGTCGATACCGTCGTCCGTCGTGCGGACACGAGTCGTGCGAGCCACCGAAACTCCCTTCGTCGTTACATGGAGAGCAACGCTCGAGTAGGGTTCAAGATTCCGGTACCAGTGTGTAAACACCCTGAAGGTTCCCTGAGAGTTCCCGGCAGCGAAAACCGCCGGGGAAACCGGTGTCCCGGGGCATTGCCGACCATTTCGGCGCAACACTCCGGGACACAACCTGAGAATCCGTACAGAAATCCGTCGTTCCGGTGCCCCGGATGTGTTGCACAACACACGTCCGGGGCAGGAAATTCCCGGCCGTTCAGCTGAGTCCGAGGACGTCCAGCTCCCAGGCGAGCGAGTACGCGATCTCCCGCCAGGCGTCGTACCGGCCGCTGCGGCCGCCGTGCCCGGCCTCCATCTCGGTCTTCAGCAGGACGTCGGAATCGCCGGCCGCGGTGGCCCGCAGTTTCGCGACCCACTTCGCCGGCTCGACGTAGAACACCCGGGTGTCGTTCAGGCTGGTGATCGCCAGGATCCGCGGATAGCGCTGCGCGGTGACGTTCTCGTACGGCGAGTAGGACTTCATGTACGCGTAGACGTCGGGGTTCTCGAGCGGATTGCCCCATTCCTCCCACTCGATCACCGTGAGCGGCAGCGACGGGTCGAGAATCGTGGTCAGCGCGTCCACGAACGGGACCTCGGCCACGATCCCGCCGAAGGCCTGCGGCGCGAGGTTCGCGACCGCGCCCATCAGCAGGCCGCCGGCGCTCCCGCCCTGCGCGACGATCCGCTCGGGCTTCGTCCAGCCGGCCTGCACGAGGTGCTCGGCGGCCGCGACGAAGTCGGTGAACGTGTTGCGCTTGGTGAGCATCTTGCCGTCGTCGTACCAGTGCCGGCCGAGCTCGCCGCCGCCGCGCACGTGCGCGATCGCGAACACCACGCCGCGGTCGAGCAGCGACAGCCGCGGGATCGAGAACCAGGGGTCGACCGAGTGCTCGTACGACCCGTACCCGTACAGCACGACCGGCGCGTTCCCGTCCTTCGCGACGTCCTTGCGCGCGACCATCGAGATCGGCACCTGCGTCCCGTCCGGCGCCGTCGCCCATTCGCGGTACTGCGTGTAGTCGCTCGTGTCGACGCCGCCGAGCACGGGCTGCTGCTTGAGCAGCCGCCGCTCGCCGGTCGCGACGTCCACGTCGTACGTCGAACCGGGCGTGACCAGCGAGGTGTAGCCGAAGCGGTACCGGGTGTCGTGCCACTCGTCGTTGCGGCCGGGGGAGACGGTGTAGATCGGCTCCTCGAACTCCAGCACCTCGGGAGCGCCGAAGCCGTCGCCGGTACGCCGCATGATCGCGAGCTCGGTGAGCGCGTTGCGCCGCCGGTACAGGATGACGTGGTCGGCGAACGCGTCCGCGCCGAGCAGCCGGCTGGTCTCGTCGCCCTCGAGCAACGTGGTCCAGTCGCCGGGGGCGTCGAGCGGTGCGGAGGCCAGCGAGAAGTTGGCGGCGTCCGCGTTGTGCGTGATGAGCAACTGGTCGCCGGCGTGCTCGACGTCGTACTCGACGCCCTCGCGGCGCGGCGCCACCACGACCGGGTCGCCCGCCGGGTCGTTCGCGTCGAGCAGCCAGACCTCGCTGGTCAGCTTGCTGCCGAGCGCGATCATGATCGCCTGCTCGTTGCGGGTCAGGTCGACACCGACCCAGAACCGCTCGTCGGTCTCCTCCATCACCAGGACGTCGCCAGAATCATTCCCAGGACTGCCCAGCGCGTGCCGCCAGACCTGGTACGGCCGCCAGGCGTCGTCGACCTTGGTGTAGAAGATCGTCGACCCGTCCGCGGACCAGGCCGAGCCGTAGTGCACCTCGGGCAGCTCGTCCGGCAGCAGCTCGCCGGTCTCCAGGTTCTTGATCCGCAGCGTGAAGCGCTCGTCGCCCTTGAGGTCGACGGAGTACGCCAGCAGCCGGCCGTCGGGGGAGACGTCGACGGTGCCGAGCGAGAAGAACTCGGAGTCGCCGGCCACCTCGTTGCCGTCGAGCATGACCTCCTCGCCCGCGATCTCGCCGTCGGTCGCGGGCGGCTGGTCACCGGCCACCTTGACCCGGCAGTGCAGCGCGTACTGCTTGCCCTCGATCGTGCGCGAGTAGTACCAGTAGCCGCCGCGCCGCGCCGGGACGCTCAGGTCGGTCTGCAGGGTGCGGTCCGAGATCTCCTTGAAGATTGCCTCGCGCAACGATTCCAGGTGCGCGGTGCGGGCCTCGGTGTAGGCGTTCTCGGCCCGCAGGTAGTCCAGCACCTCGTCGTTCGTCTTGTCCCGCAACCACTCGTAGTCGTCGACGAACGTGTCGCCGTGGTGGGTCCGCTCGACCGGCTTCCGGGCGGCGACGGGCGGCGTAACAGAAGAGTTCGGGGAAGAAATCTCTGGCATGCGGCGAGACTACCCGGACGCGCTCAGATCCCGTACGTCGCGACGACCGGGGCGTGATCGCTCCACCGCTGGGCGTACGTCGGCGCCCGGTGCACCACGCAGTTCCGGGCCAGCGCGGCGAACTCCGGGGACGCGATCTGGTAGTCGATCCGCCAGCCGGCGTCGTTGTCGAAGGCCTTGCCGCGCCACGACCACCACGAGTACGGGCCCGGGCCGTCGCCGCCGAAGCGGCGGCCGAGGTCGACCCAGCCGGCCTCGAACAGCCGGTCCATCCAGGCGCGTTCCTCGGGCAGGAAGCCGCTCTTCTTCCGGTTCGCCTTCCAGGCCTTCAGGTCGACCTCGCGGTGCGCGATGTTCAGGTCGCCGCACAGCAGCACGTGCCGCCCGTCCGCGCGCAGCTCGCCGAGCCGGTGCGTGATCGCGTCCAGGAACGCGTACTTCTCCTCCTGCCGCGGCGGCGTCTCGAACTCCCCGGTGAAGACGTATGTGCTGATCGCGGTGAGCAGCGAGCCGTCGGGCAGCGCCACGTCCGCCTCGACCCACCGCCCGCTGCCGATGAACCGCTCCGGCCCGATCTCACCGCGCTCGTCCTTGATCGGCCGCCGGCTCGCCACTGCGACCCCGGCCCGGCCCTTGTGCCCGTCGATGGCCGGCTCGGCGTGGGCGATGTGCCAGTCACCGCCGAGGGCCTCCCGCAGTACGTCGTCCGGCGCCCGGACTTCCTGCATCAGCAGCAAATCCGGGTCGGTGTCCCGCAGCCAGGGCCCCATGCCGCGCCGGAAGGCGGCCCTGATCCCGTTCACGTTCACCGTGGCAACCGTCAGCACGTGCGAACCCTATCCTCTGGTGTGCCCGGGCTTGACGACCATCAGCACCAGGACGATCAGCCACAGCAGCCCGAAGATCCCGCTCGTCATCGACAGCAGCTTCGCCTTCGAGAGCAGGCCGCCGCGCGCTTCCGCCGTACCGCCCGCGACCGCGAGGACGGCGGACTGGGCGGGCACGACCAGGAACGCGAGCACCAGCGCGGCGGCCAGCGTCAGCACGATCGAGACGATCAGCCAGGCCTCGTCCATCACCTGCATGCCGCCGGCCACCGCGAACCCGAAGACCGGTACGGCGAGACTCGCCCACGCGTAGACCCGGGTGATCCGGTGCAGCACGTCCAGGCCGCCGGGCTGCGGAGTCTCCGCGGCCAGCATCCGGCGCGCGAGCGGCGGGAACATGCTGGCCGCGACGGTCACCGGGCCGACGCACAGGATCGCCGCGAGGATGTGGACCGTCAGGAAGAACTTGTTCATCACGCTCATTCGGAGGTCGGCTCGAGGCTGGTGGTCGAGAGGATCGCGTCCAGCGAGTGCTCGCACAGGTGCTCGAGAGCGTCCGGCGACACGGTCGGGTTGTCGATCCACACCAGCAGGGTCTGCTCGACGTAACCCTGCCAGCCGTGGCAGGCGAGCTCGACGACGGGGGTGACCTCGATGCCACGCTCGGCGACCGCGGCGATCACCCACTCGCTGAACACGCGCCGCAGGTCCGAGTGCAGCGCGCGGATCTCCGGGTCGCCGGCCGCGGACATCAGGAGCGTGGCGCGGTAGAGCTGCGGGGCTTCGAGGACGGCGCGCACGAACGCGCGGATCCCGGAGCGCAGCCGTTCGGCCGGGGGCAGCGCCGGGTCCGGCGCCGTCCGCAGCATCACCTCGGCGGCCGCCTCCTCGATGACGGCGTACTGGAACTTCTTCTTCGAGCCGAAGTAGTGGAACAGCAACGCGGGGGAGACCCCGGCCTCGGCGGCGACGAGCTCGACCGTGAGCTCGCGGTGCGGGTCCGCGAGCAGCACCCGGCGCGCGGCCGCGAGGATCTGCGCCCGCCGCTCGCCGGGCCGCAGCCGGGCGCCGGAGGAAGAGGTCTGGCTCATACCGACAGTCTATTGAGTATTCGGTCAACAAGCACTTACTGTTGAGTACCCACTCAACAAGCCTGGAGGTCCCGATGCGTCCGTTGGCCGGTCAAGTCGTGCTCATCACCGGCGCCTCCCGGGGGATCGGCGCCGCGGTCGCCCGGAAGCTGGCGCAGGACGGCGCGAAGCTCGCGCTGGTCGGCCTGGAGCCCGACGAGCTGAAGAAGGTCGCTGAGGACTGCGGCCCGGACGCCGGCTGGTGGGAGGCGGACGTGACCGACGCCGACTCGCTGCGGGCGGCCGTCGAGGGGATCGCGGCGCGGTACGGCCGGATCGACGTCGTGATGGCGAATGCCGGGATCGCGGCGCCGGGCTTCACCCGGAGCATGGACCCGAAGGCGTGGGAGCGCGTCATCGACGTCAACCTGCTCGGTGTCTGGAAGACGGTCAACCTGACCTTGCCGTACCTGCTCGAGAGCAAGGGCTACCTGCTGCTCGTGTCCTCGCTGGCCGCGATCGTGCACATCCCGGGTCTGGCGTCGTACAACGTGGCGAAGGCCGGTGTCGAGGCGATGGGCGACACGTTGCGGCCGGAGCTCAAGCATCTCGGTGTCCGGGTCGGCGTCGCGCACATGACGTTCGTCGACACCGACATGGTGCGCGGTGTCGACACGCACCCGGTGTTCGGCAAGGTGCGGACCGGGATCCCGCTGGTGAGCAAGACGTACTCGCTGGAGTTCGCGGTCGGCAAGTTCGTCGAGGGCATCCGGAAGCGGTCGCGGACCGTCCACGTGCCCGGCTGGATCGGCGCATTGAAGGTGGTGCGCTGGGTGCTTCCGCACGTCATCGAGGCGGGGTCGCGGTTCAGCGTGCCGAAGGCGGACAAGGCGGCGCTCGCCGACATCCAGACCCGCGGTGCCGAGGCCTCGTCGCGGCCGACCGGCGCCGGGGGACAGGCCGACGCGGTGAAGGCTTCGCGGAAGTGACCCGGATGTACGACGTCGTGCTGCTGGGTGCCTCGGGCTTCACCGGCGCGCTCACCGCGGAGTACCTGGCGAAGAACGCGCCGGACGGCCTGCGCTGGGCCGTTGCCGGACGCAACAAGTCGAAGCTGGAGCGGTTCGGCCGGGACGTGCTGTACGCCGACGTCACCGACCCGCGGTCGCTGCGCGAGCTGGCCCAGTCCACCAAGATCGTCGCCACCACCGTCGGACCGTACGTCCAGTACGGCGAACCGCTGGTCGCGGCCTGCGCCGAGGCGGGGACCGCGTACCTCGACCTCACCGGCGAGCCGGAGTTCGTCGACCGGATGTACGTGCGCTACCACGAGCGCGCGACCCAGACCGGCGCCCGGATCATCCACGCGTGCGGCTTCGACTCGATCCCGTACGACCTCGGCGTGCAGTACACCGTCGAGCAGTTGCCGGAGAACGTGCCGATCAAGGTCGACGGTTTGCTGCGGGCGGGCGGGCGGCCGTCGGGCGGGACCTTCCACACGGCGATCACGGCGTTCTCGCGACCGAAGCAGAACCTGGACGCGCATCGCGCGCGCCGAGCGGCCGAGGTGCGGCCGGTCGGCCGGAGGGCGCGCGCGGTGCCCGGCAGCATTCATCGCCAGCAGGGCTTCTGGGCGGTCCCGCTGCCGACCGTCGACCCGCAGATCGTCGGGTACTCGGCGCGGCTGCTCGACCGCTACGGGCCGGACTTCCGCTACTCGCACTACGCGGCCCTGAAGCACCTGCCGACTGTTGCCGCGGGCATCGGTGGTGTCGGCCTGCTGGTGCTGGGCGCGCAGATCCCGCCGGTCCGCAACGCGCTGCTCAACCGCCTGCAACCCGGCGACGGGCCGAGCGCCGAGCAGCGGGCGCGGTCGTGGTTCAACGTCCGCTTCGTCGGGCGCGGTGGCGGCAAGCAGGTGATCACCGAGGTCGCCGGACGTGACCCCGGGTACGACGAGACCGCGAAGATGCTCGGTGAGAGCGCGCTGTGCCTGGCGCTGGACGACGTACCGGAGACGGCCGGCCAGACGACGACGGCCGCGGCCATGGGACCTGCGCTGCGCGAGCGGCTGGTGAAGGCGGGGATGACCTTTGCGACTCTCGAAGTCGACAGTTACTAGCGCGGACGGGACGCGCTTGGCCGTCTACGACTACGGCAACCCCGACGCACCGCTGCTGATCTGCGTCCACGGCTACCCGGACAACGCGTCGCTGTGGGGGCCGGTCGCCGAGCTCCTCGCCGACGACTTCCACGTCGTGACGTACGACGTACGAGGAGCCGGCGAATCCGACCACCCGAGCACCACGCCGGCATATTCCCTGGACCGCCTGCAGAATGACTTCGAAGCAGTCGTCGACGCGGTGACACCGGCCCGGGCGGACACGCCGCCGGCCCGGGCGGGGGAGCCGGTGGCGCGGGCGGGGGAGCCGGTGGCGCGGGGCGTGCATGTGCTCGCGCACGACTGGGGATCGATCCAGGCGTGGCACTTCGTCACCGACCCGGCCCTGCGAGGCCGCATCGCGTCGTTCACCTCGATCTCAGGGCCATCGCTCGATCATGCCGGGTACTTCATTCGCCGGCTCAACCGCGCAGTTGTCCGGCAACTGGTGCACTCCTGGTACATCTTCTACTTCCACCTGCCCTGGCTCCCCGAACGCGGCTGGCGCCGAGGCTGGGCGCACCGGGCCTTCAACCGCCTGGAGAAGCAGCAGCCGGACGACAACCGCGCGCTCGGCGACTACGTCAACGGCATGAAGCTCTACCGCGCGAACGTCATCCCACGCCTGCTCCGGCCCGCGGAACGGCGTACCGATGTCCCCGTCCTCGCGGTCTCGCCGGACCGCGACCCCTTCGTCACCACGCCGCTGCAGACCGATGTCGCCCGCTGGGCGCCGAACCTGACGGTGCGGGTGGTCAGGGGTACCCACTGGATGCCCCGGAACGATCCCGGACTTGTCGCCGAACTCGTACGGGATCACACCCGTCAGCTGGCACGCTGGGAGACATGAAGACGCTTCTCAACCTGATCTGGCTGGTGCTGGCCGGGTTCTGGCTGGCGGTCGGGTACGCGGTCGCCGGGATCATCTGCTGCGTGCTGATCGTCACGATCCCGTTCGGCATCGCGTCGTTCCGGATCGCCGGGTACACGCTGTGGCCGTTCGGGCGGACCATCGTCGACAAGCGCAGCGCCGGCGCGGGCGCCGTGCTCGGCAACCTGATCTGGATCGTCTTCGCCGGCTGGTGGCTGGCGCTCGGCCACCTGGTCACCGGGATCGCGCTGTGCCTGACGATCGTCGGCATCCCGCTCGGCGTCGCGAACTTCAAGCTGATCCCCATCTCACTGGTCCCGCTCGGCAAGGACATCGTCCCGACGAACCAGTCGTTCGCGTGAGGTCCCTGACCGTCCTCGGCTCCTGCGGCGCCTGGCCCGAGGCGGGCCGGGCCTGCGCGGGTTTCCTGCTCGAGTACGACGGTTTCCGGGTCGTCCTCGATCTCGGGTACGCCGCCCTGCCGCGGCTGCTGGAGCACTGCCCGCGCGGCGAGGTCGACGCGGTCGTGGTGACACACCAGCACCCGGACCACTGTGTCGACGTCAGCGGTCTCGCCAGGGTCCGGTACTACGACGCGCCCGACGCGCCCCCGATCGCGCTGCACTGTGCTCCGGGCGTTCTCGACGTACTGCGTGCGCTCGAGCCGCATCCGGATCCGGCCGAGGTGTTCGCCGTACGGGACTTGGCGTCGACCACGCGGATCGGGCCGTTCGACGTACTGACCGTGGAACTGCCGCATTACAAGACGAATCTCGGTGTGCGGTTGAGTGCGCCGGGGGTCTCAGTCGCCTACACCGGGGACAGCGGGCCGTCGCCTGAGCTGCGGCGGCTGGCCGAGGGGACCGACCTGTTCATCTCGGATGCCACGCTGCAGGGCGAGCCGCCGCGGACCGAGCCGCGGTACGTCATGACGGCCGGTGAAGCGGCCCAGGGTGCGCGGGGAGCGCGGCGGTTGTTGCTGACGCACTTCTGGCCTGGGTCGGACCGGTCAATCTCTGTCGCGGAGGCGTCGCAAGTGTTCGACGGTGAGGTGATCGCCGCCGAGGAGGGGCTGACGCTAGCGCTGTGAGCTGTTGGCGACGTGTTCGGCGAACCTGCCGAGTGCGTAAGGCCAGACCTGGCGGAAGTTCTCCCGGTAGGCCTCGCCGGCCTCGCCGTGCCGCTCCCAGCCGCGATGGGCGACGCGGACGCTCGACCCGTCGAACGTCACCTCGACCTCGCTCGCGTCCTCGGCACGGGGGACCGGCACCCGGTCCGGCCCGATCTGCCAACTGAAGACGAACCGCCGCGCGGGCTCCCAGACGAGCACCCGTCCCCAGTCCCACTGCAATCCGTGCGGTCCGAGCTCGTACAGCACGCCGTCGAGGATCCCGATGTCGGTCAGCAGTTCCGCACCCGACCAGGAGAACTCCGGCGGCCACCAGCGACCGAACTCGTCGGTGAACAGCTCGAACGCGACAGCGGCGGTCGCCGGCACCTCGATCTCCGCGGTGAGTTCGTCCACGACCGGCAGCCTACTTCTGCTGCTCGGCCTCGACGACCTTCCGGACGTTCGCGATGTCGCCGCAGCCGGAGTCGATCAGCCGGGCACGCTCCCGGGCGAACGTGTCGCCTAGCTCCCGCCGTACGTCGGCCGGAACCTCCGTACGGGCCGGGTTCAGCACGTCGCGCTCCTCCTCGTCGAGGTGATGCGTGAGCGCCTCGGACAACTCGTGCAGCTTTTCGCTGAACTCCTCGCTGCCGGTGTCCTCGACCTCCATCAGCGCGAGCAGTGCCTCGTTGCCCTCGGCGTGCTCGTGCTCGGAGTGCTCGACCTCCTCGGCGTCGATCGCGTCCTTGCGGCGCAAGGAGGGATAGACCTTCGACTCCTCCGCCTCCGCGTGCGCGATCAGCACCGTGGCCAGGTCGGCGAGGACGGCGGACCGGTCGCTGCGGACGTCGCGCAGCTCGCGCAGCGCCTCCTCGAACCACCGGTGGTCGGCGAGAATGACCTCGACCACATCGCCGCCCTCGGCCGGCAGGATCTTCGGCATCGCGTGCTCTCCTCTCTCGGGGAACCCGCCAGTACCCGGATACGCTGCGGTCATGCCGACCGCGCTGATCCGCCGCCCGAGCCCGCGCCTCGCCGAAGGCCTCGTCACGCACCTCGAGCGGACGCCGGTCGACGTCGACCTGGCGCGCGGCCAGTGGCAGCGGTACGTCGACGCGCTGCACGGCACAGGATGGTCCACTGTCGAGGTGCCGCCGATCGACGACTGCCCGGACAGCGTGTTCGTCGAGGACACGATGGTGGTGTACGGCGACGTGGCGGTGATCGCGCGCGCCGGCGCGACCGAACGCCGGGCGGAGGCTGCGGCGGCCGCGGAAACCGTGGCGGCGCAGGGGTATCGCGTCGTCCCGATCACCGAGCCGGGGACGCTGGACGGCGGCGACGTACTGAAGATCGGCGCGACCGTCTACGTCGGCGAGGGCGGCCGGACGAACGCGGCCGGAATCGAGCAGCTGCGGGCGGCGCTCACGCCGCTCGGGGCCGAGGTCCGGTCGGTCCCGGTGCGGAAGGTGCTGCATCTCAAGTCGGCTGTCACCGCGCTGCCCGACGGAACGGTGGTCGGGTACGAGCCGCTCGTCGACGACGTCACCGCTTTCGAGCGCTTCAAGGCGGTGCCCGAGGAAGCCGGCGCGCACGTCGTACTGCTGGGGGAGGACCGGCTGCTGATGGCCGCGTCCGCGCCGAAGTCGGCGGAGTTGTTCGAGGGGCTCGGCTACACGCCTGTCGTGGTGGACATCAGTGAGTTCGAGAAGCTCGAGGGCTGTGTCACGTGCCTGTCGGTCCGCCTGCGCGGTTGAGCAACTGCCGCGCCGCATCGACGAGTTGCCCGTCGCGCTTCTTCCCGCGCGCCTCGGCGACCTCGCACGCCTCCACCAGTGCCGCGCGATACACCGTGGTGTCCGGATGAGCTGACGGCGCGTCCCGAACCACCTGGCTCAACGTCTCCACTGCCTCCGCGATGTCGCCGCAGGCCAGCAGCGCCTTCCCGAGAGCTGCCCGGTCGCGCAGCAGTTGTGGATCGCCGGGCGCGAGGATCTCGGTGTCCGCGGCGACCACGTCCGCCAGCAGCTGCGCCTCGGAGCGTGGGCCGCCGACCATCAGTCGTGCGCCGGTCGTCGCCTCCGTCGCCGTCCGCGTCAGCTCGTGGTGCGGACCGAACACCGCGACGAGTTGCGGCGTGACCAACTCGAACCAGGCGATCGCCCGGCCGTAGTTCGCGGTCGCCAGCAATCCCTGGGCCACCCGCAACCGGACCCGCAACGTCGCCGGGTCGTCGGCCGCGAGCACCTTCTCCCGCTCGGCCAGCGCGGTCTGGTAGAACGGCAACGCCTGCCCGGGCTCGTTCGCGTCCCGGTACAGCTCGGCCTGCTGGTAGTCCGGCGCGCGGTCGAGCTCCGGATGCGCCGCGATCGCCGACACCGGTTCCCGCCGTACGACGGTCTGCGCCGGCGCGTCGAGCACCCGGCGGCCGACGTACGAGCGCCCGCCGGTCCGGATGATCCGGAACGTGCCGACCTTCGACACCGGCACCCACAGCACGGTGTCGTAGAGCGTCCGCACCGAGGAGCCGCAGTCCTCGCAGACGTCCCGGTGCCCGTAGAACCGGCGCCCCATCGGCCCGGCTACCTCGGCAGCGCGCCATGCCTCCGACCCCGCCGTACACGGCCCGCAGAACGGGTAGACGCCCCGCCGCTCGTCGCTCATCCGAGCATTGTGATGGGTTCAGGGTTCTTCGTCAGGATCCGCGCCGGTGGTGTGCTGCACCTTGGTCAGGGCCGGGTCGTCGACGCTGAACGTGCGGACCGGGCCCGGTGGGGTCTCGGCGGTCTCGAAGCGGACCGTGACCCGGCCGCGGCCCGAGCCCCAGACCCAGCCGCGGCCGTGGTCGGGATGGACGACGTCCTGGCCCGGGTGGAAGCCGACGCGGTCGCGCGGGCGGGACGGCAGCTCGACCACCTCGACCGGGTTCGCCGCGTGCTCGTCCTCGGTGAACAGGTCGTCCTGGATCCAGTCGGCCAGTGACGAGACGCCTACGCCGAGCAACCGGATGCCGCCGCCGATGTCGCTCTCCTCGAGCAGCCGGCGTGCGACGCGGGCGATCACGCGGGCGTCGTCGGTCGGACCGGCGAGTGTCGACGAGCGGGTGTGCGTGGTGAAGTCGTGCATCCGCGTCTTCACCGTGACCGTCCGACCGGACAGCTGCGCCTTCCGCAGCCGCTCGGCCACCCGGTGCGCCATCCGGTCGCTGATCGCCGCCAGCAGCGCACGGTCGATGATGTCGGTCTCGAACGTGTCCTCGACACTGACCGACTTCGTCTCCCGGTCGCTCACCACCGGCCGGTCGTCGGCGGCGATCGCGAGCCGGTGCAGGCTGGTACCGTGCGCCGAGCCGACCTGCCGGATCAGCTCGTCCTCGTCGAGCTGCTGCAGGTCCGCGACCGTCCGGACACCGGCCATGCTCAGCCGCTGCGCGGTCGCCGGCCCGACACCCGGGATCACGGTCACCTGCATCGGCGCGAGGAACTCCGCCTCGGTCCCGGCCGGTACGACGACCACGCCGTCGGGCTTGTCGAGATCGCTGGCGATCTTCGCGATCAGCTTCGACGTCCCCGCACCGACCGACGCGGTCAGGCCGCCGGTCACCTTCCGGATCGCCGCCTTCAGGTCCTCGGCGATCGCCTCGACGTCCTCGACCGTCAGCCCGCTCAGGCCGCTCGCGGCCAGGTCGATGAAGGCCTCGTCCAGCGACAGCGGCTCGACCAGCGGCGACAGCGCCCGCATCTCGGCCATCACCGCCTGGCTGCTCTGCCGGTACACCTCGAAGCGGGGACTCAGGTACGCCGCGTGCGGGCAGCGCGAGCGCGCCTCGGCGGTCGACATCGCCGAGCGGACGCCGTACCGGCGTGCCTCGTACGACGCGGTGGACACGACGCCGCGCACGCCGATCCCGCCGACCACCACGGGCTTGCCCCGCAGCGACGGCTTGTCCCGCTGCTCGACGGCCGCGAAGAACGCGTCCAGGTCGACATGCAGCACCGAAGGATCCGCACGCACCTGACCAGTGTCCCTGCCGCCACCGACAGTCCGGCGCGGGCGGTCCGCCGGCGCGGCCTTGGTTGCCGTCGGCAATCCGGATCCGCGACGCGAATGAACAGCGCGCCGCGGGGCACCATCGGGCACACTGAGCGAAGGAGCCACGCAGGGAGGCGCGCTGATGGGTGAGGAAGTCGACCGGGTCGAGTTCACCCGGGCGGACCGGACCGCGTTTCGCGGCCAGGTCCATCGCAATCTGGACGCCTTCGCGCGGATGCTGCGCGAGCACAGGTTCGCCCCCGAGCGGCCGATGACCGGGATCGAGATCGAGCTGAACCTGGTCGACGAGCGCTGCGACCCGGCGATGAAGAACGCCGAGGTGCTGAGCGCGATCGAGGACGACGCGTTCCAGACCGAGCTGGGCCAGTTCAACATCGAGATCAACGTGCCGCCCGGGCAGATCGACGGCCTCGGCCTGGACACGATGGAGTCGAACATCCGGGACAGCCTGAACGCGGCCGAGGAGAAGGCGGCCCGGACCGGCTCGTCGATGGTCGTGGTCGGGATCCTGCCCACGCTGCTGACCGAGCACATCCACCGCGAGACGCTCAGCAACAACCCGCGGTACGCACTGCTCAACGACCAGATCTTCGCTGCCCGCGGCGAGGACGTGCAGATCTCCATCGACGGCGTCGAGCGCCTGCACATCACCTGCGACACGATCCTGCCCGAGGCGGCGTGCACCTCGACGCAGTTCCATCTGCAGGTCACTCCGGAGGCGTTCCCGCGGTACTGGAACGCGGCCCAGGCGATCTCCGGCGTGCAGCTCGCGGTCGGCGCGAACTCGCCGTTCCTGTTCGGCAAGGAACTGCTCCGGGAGACCCGGATCGCGTTGTTCGAGCAGGCCGCCGACACCCGCACCCACGAGCTGAAGACCCAGGGCGTCCGGCCGCGCGTGTGGTTCGGCGAACGCTGGATCACCTCGATCTTCGACCTCTTCGAGGAGAACGCGCGCTACTACCCGGCGCTGCTGCCGGTCACCTCCGACGAGGACCCGATCGCCGTCCTGGACCGCGGCGACACCCCGGCGCTTTCGGAGTTGCGGCTGCACAACGGGACGATCTATCGCTGGAACCGCCCGGTGTACGACGTTGTCCGGGACAAGCCGCACCTGCGGGTGGAGAATCGCGTGTTGCCGGCCGGCCCGACCGTCGTCGACACGATCGCCAACGGCGCCTTCTACTTCGGGCTGGTGCGCGCGCTCGCCGACGACGAGCGGCCGATCTGGTCGCAGATGTCGTTCAGCGCCGCCGAGGAGAACTTCCACACCGCGGCCCGGCACGGCATCGACGCCGAGGTGTTCTGGCCCGGGGTCGGGACGGCGCGCGCGACCGAGCTGGTGCTCAGACGCCTGCTGCCGTTGGCGGTTCGCGGCCTGGACGCCTGGGGTGTCGACGTCGCTGTACGCGACCGGCTGCTCGGGATCGTCGAACAGCGCTGCCTCACGAACCGTAACGGCGCCTCCTGGCAGGCCGACGAGTTCCATCGTCTGTATACAAAGGGTTCGCACGGTCGCCGGGATGCGCTGCGCGGGATGCTACGCCGGTACCGCGACCACATGCACGACAACACGCCCGTGCACGAGTGGCCGATCGACTGAACCGGTTCGCGTCCCCGACAACGTGAGACAGCGCGTGCCGGAACCCCGGTCCCTCCGGCGGAACCCGGGCGCTCTTGCCCAGGGCAACGGCCGGCCCGCCCGGCCGGCGGCTTCCCGGACGAGTTCGATAACGACCCGGACTACAGGGGTGGCGCATTCGGTGACAGCCCTGCAAAGGTGTGGCCACCGGAAGGTTAGGCAGGCCCGCCGCGGGTAGTAGTCGGGCACCGGCAGCCCTCCGTCACCGGTGCGACACAACAGGTGCAAATGCAGCGGATGCCGACCGAGGTCGGGAGCAGTATCGTTCGAGACGGGTCGACACACACCCGGAGGTGAGGCAGGGCGATGACGACCATCGTCGTGGGTTATGTGCCGAAGGCGGAAGGCCGTGCGGCCCTTCGGCGAGCAGCGGAGGAGGCGACGCTGCGGGACGCCAAGCTGGTGGTGGTGAACTCGCATCGGGGTGGGCGTGGCTTCGACAGCGACGAGGCCGCGGCGAGTGACGCCGCGCTGACGGAGGTACGGGAGCAGCTCGACTCGACCGGCGTGCCGTACGAGGTGCGGCAGCTGGTGCGTGGCCTGGACCCGGCGGAGGACCTGGTGGCCGTCGCCGAGCAGGTGCACGCGGAGTTCATCGTGATCGGGCTGCGGCGCCGGTCACCGGTCGGCAAGCTCATCCTGGGCAGCAACGCGCAGCGGGTACTGCTCGATGCTCCGTGTCCGGTGCTGGCCGTGAAGGCCGAGCCTGAGTTGTCTGATGGGGAGGAGGACTGAGGTGACTTCGACACGCAGCAGGAAGCTGTGCCTGGCGCAACAGCCCGACGCCGACGAGATGCTGAGCAGAGATCCGTTCGCCCTGCTGGTCGGCATGTTGCTCGACCAGCAGATCCCGATGGAGCGGGCGTTCGCCGGCCCGGTCGCGATCGCGAAACGGATGAGCGGTCCGTTCGATCCGGCCACGGTCGCGCACTACGACCCGGACGCGTTCGTCGAGGTGGTGGCCGGCCCGCCCGCCGTGCATCGGTTCCCGACCGCGATGGCCGCCCGGATCCAGACCCTGGCCAAGCACCTGGACGAGCAGTACGGCGGTAACGCGTCGGGACTCTGGTCCGATGTGAAGTCCGGGGACGACCTGCTGGCCAGGCTGTCCGCCCTGCCGGGGTTCGGCGCGCAGAAGGCGAAGATCTTCGTCGCGCTGCTCGGCAAGCAGCTGAAGGTCCGGCCGCGCGGCTGGCGGGAGGCGTCCGAGCCGTACGGCGAGGACGGCGCCTACAAGTCCGTCGCGGACGTGATCGACGTGGCCTCGCTGGTCAAGGTCCGGCAGTTCAAGCAGGAGCAGCAGCTGGTCCGCAGGCCGGTGGTCGCGCGCCCGCTGCGGCAGACCCGGAACGGGTGACGCGGAAGCTCTCGACGACCCCCCGGAAAAGTGCTCTCCGGGGGGTCGTGCGACGCCTGAGCTTGGTTCCCGGATTACAATGGACTGTTGCCGCCGCCTGACCAGCGAGCAGCCGCGAACCGCAGTACCCCAAGACTCAGCAACACAACGTCGTACCGCCGTACAAACCCTGCGTCAGACGAGAGGTAATTCGTGTCGTCCAGCTCGTCCGAGAACCTTCCCGCCGAGCCGGCCCGGGCCATGGCCGCCACCGCCCGGAGCGCGGCCCCCAGGACCAGCGCCCGTGTGACCGACCCCGCCGCCAAGAAGGCGGCTGTGAAGAAGGCGGCGGTGAAGGCCGCCGGCACCAAGGAGGACGGTATCCCCGCGAAGAAGGCCGCTGCCAAGAAGGCTCCGGCAAAGAAGGCAGTGTCCGAGGCGGGCCTGTCGATCGACCCGAAGACCGGGAAGCCGCGCGCTCTCGACGAGGTCGACGAGGCCGACTTCAAGCCGGGTGAGGTCCAGGGGCTGGAGAAGGAGCTCACCGAGGACGAGGGCTTCGTGGTCTCCGAGGCCGACGAGACCGACGAGCCGGAGCAGCAGGTCATGGTGGCCGGCGCCACCGCGGACCCGGTCAAGGACTACCTGAAGCAGATCGGCAAGGTCCCGCTGCTGAACGCCGAGCAGGAGGTCGAGCTCGCGAAGCGGATCGAGGCCGGGCTGTTCGCGGAGGAGCAGCTCGCCGACGAGGCCGCCAAGCTCAAGGACAAGGTCCGCGACGAGTACGACTGGATCTCCGAGGACGGCCGCCGCGCCAAGAACCATCTGCTCGAGGCCAACCTGCGCCTGGTGGTGTCGTTGGCCAAGCGCTACACCGGCCGCGGCATGCTGTTCCTGGACCTGATCCAGGAGGGCAACCTCGGTCTGATCCGCGCGGTGGAGAAGTTCGACTACACCAAGGGCTACAAGTTCTCGACGTACGCCACCTGGTGGATCCGGCAGGCGATCACCCGGGCGATGGCCGACCAGGCCCGGACCATCCGGATCCCGGTGCACATGGTCGAGGTCATCAACAAGCTGGCCCGCGTCCAGCGGCAGATGCTGCAGGACCTCGGCCGGGAGCCCACTCCGGAGGAGCTCGCCAAGGAGCTCGACATGACCCCGGAGAAGGTCATCGAGGTGCAGAAGTACGGCCGCGAGCCGATCTCGCTGCACACCCCGCTCGGTGAGGACGGCGACTCCGAGTTCGGCGACCTGATCGAGGACTCCGAGGCGATCGTGCCGGCCGAGGCGGTCTCGTTCACGCTGCTCCAGGAGCAGCTGCACGCGGTCCTCGACACGCTGTCCGAGCGCGAGGCCGGCGTGGTCTCGATGCGCTTCGGTCTCACCGACGGCCAGCCGAAGACCCTCGACGAGATCGGCAAGGTGTACGGCGTGACCCGCGAGCGGATCCGCCAGATCGAGTCCAAGACGATGTCGAAGCTCCGGCACCCCTCGCGGTCGCAGGTGCTCCGCGACTACCTGGACTGATCGCATGACGCAGTGGATCGCCGGGGCGCTGTCCTCGATGATCCCTGCGTTCGACACGGCTTCACTGGCCGCCGCCGTGCTCACCGCGGCGGCCTTGCTGTTCGCGCTGGCCGTCACCGCCCGGTCGGCGGCGCGCAACCCGGTGGCCTCGCCGGTGCCGGCGCGTTCCAGCGCCGCCCGGGCCAACGCCCGCCGTACCGCCTATCTCGCACTCCGCGATCCCGACGCGGCCGGCCGGCCGCGCCCACGAGCACCGGGACGGTAGCCCCGCACCGACCGCCTGTGGTCGGTGCAGACGTCTACCTGTTCCGACTCACCCGTGGAGTTTCGCTGTGCCTTCTTTCCTGGAGGCACCGGTCGCCGGTGCCTATCACTTGCTCACGTCCCTCGTCGCCGCGCTCGAACCGCTGACCGGCGCGTACGCCGCCGTCGTCGCGATCGTCGTCTGCACCCTCGTCGTACGACTGCTCCTCGTCCCGCTGAGTGTGCGGGCGCATCGCGGGCTGACGGCTCGCGCGGAGTTGATGCCGCAGTTGAAGCAGCTCACCGAGAAGCACCGCGACCAGCCGGAGCGGCTGCAGCGTGAGATCGCGAAGCTGCAGGACAAGTCCGGTACGTCGCTGTTCGCCGGGTTCCTGCCGACGCTGGCGCAGCTGCCGTTCTTCTGGCTGATGTACACGCTGTTCTCGCGCGCGATGGTTGCGGGGGAGTCGAACCAGTTGATCAGCGGCAGCCTGCTCGGTGCGCCCCTCGGTTCGCACTGGCCGATCCTCACCGGCACTCCGGCGTACCTTGTGATCGCGGTGTTGCTCGCTGTGGTCGCCTGGTTCTCGGCGCGGCTGCAGTTTCGGCAGCTGGATTCGTCGGCGTCGGGACTGTCCCGGCGGTTCGCGCAGCTACTGCCGTTCGGGACGCTGCTGACGGCCGCCTTCGTGCCGCTGGCGGCCGGTCTGTACCTGTTGACCACGACCGCCTGGACCGTCGTCGAGCGCACGATCCTGCAGCGCTGATTGCTTTCGGCAACAGCCATTGCCGACCGGTGGACCATTCTGCTAGCGTCTTTATTAAAGCCGGTTCCTTAATGGGTTGAGGTCGATGGAGACTGCGCGCGGAGCGGCACAGGCGGAGCGATCCGCCAACCAGGTCGCCTGCCTGCGTTTCCTCGCCGAGGCCGGCGAGGCACGTACGGTCGGCATGCTCAGCGAGGGCACCGGCCTGTCCCGGCCCACCGTGCACGCCGTGCTCGACGACCTGCTGGACGCCGGGCTGGTCGAGGCCACCAGCCCGGCGACCGCCGGCCCCGGCCGCCCGGCGCGCGCCTTCCGGTTCGCCCGCGAGGCCGGGCTGGTCGCCGGCGTGGACCTCGGTCCGCGCGGAGCCCGCGCGATCATCTGCGACCTGTCCGGCCGCCGGGTCGGGTACGCCGAGTTGCGCCCGGACGGCGCCGCCGACCTGTCACTGGTCGCACGCGCGCTCGATGCGGCCGCCGGCTCGCTCGACCTGAGTGGCCTGCGCGCGGTCGGTGTCGGCCTGCCGGGCGTCGTCGAGGCGGACGGCCGGTTGCGCGCCAGCCTCGCGATGCCGGACCTGGTCGGCCTGCCGGTCGGGGAGCTGCTGGCGAAGGAGCTCGATCAGCCGGTCGTCGTGGACAACGACATCAAGCTGGCCGCGCTCGCGGAGCAGCGCGGCGGCGCCGGCCGTGGGTACTCCGATGTCGTCTACCTGCAGATCGGCCACCGGTTGTCGGTCTCGATCGTGCTCAACGGCGTCATCCGGCAAGGGCGGCACCGGCTAGCCGGCGAGCTCGGCGCGCAGCGCGGCATGCGCTGGACGCGCAACGCCCAGCGCGGTCAGCTCGTGTGGTCCGTGCGGCCGACCGGCGCCGAAGTACTGGCCGCGGCGGCAGCCGGCGACGCCGACGCGCAGGCCGAGCTCGAGGACTTCTGCGCGCAGATCGCCGGCCGGATCGCGACCGTGCTGCTGGTCGTCGATCCCGAGATCGTGGTCGTCCGGGGCGGACCGGTCGAGGACAGCGACGCGCTGCTGCGCCCGCTGGCCGCCGCGGTCGAGAACGAATTGGTCTTCCCCGAGCGCCCACCGTTCGTCGCGTCCGCCCTGGGGCGCGAGGCCGTGGTGCTCGGGGCGGTCGGCAACGCGTTCGACCGGTTCAGCTCGGACATCTACGGGGTCCACGACTACCCGAGTCCGTGGAGCCACATCACCACCCCTGACCCAGACATTGTTGAGAGGACCAGCAAGTGAAGCTAGGAGTCAGTTCGTACTGCTTCCGTGATCTGATCACGCGCGGCGAGATGGACCTGATCGGCGTCCTGGACTGGGTCGCGGCCTCGTCCGCGGGCCACATCGAGATCGCCGCGATGGACGGCGAGTACTTCCTCGAGCACGAGGACGTCGTCCGGGACACCGCCAAGCACTCCGAGAACATCGGCGTACCGATCGTGAACTACCTGGTCAGCGGCGACCTGCGGACCGCGGACACCGCCGAGATCGACCGGCTGCGCCGGCAGCTGGACGTCGCGCACAAGTTCGGCGCCCGGATCTTCCGGCACGACGTCGCGCCGTGGGCGTGGCGGGAGCAGGACCCGGGCGAGTTCGAGTCGACGTTCGAGAAGGTCGTCGAGGGCTGCCGGGCGGTCGCCGACCACGCCGCCGGGCTGGGCATCGTGTCGACGATCGAGAACCACGGGTTCTTCATGAACGGCAGCGAGCGGCTGGCCCGCCTCGTGTACGCCGTGGACCGCCCGAACTTCCGGGTCACGCTCGACCTCGGCAACGGGCTGTGCGTCGGCGAGGTGCCCGGCAAGACCGCCGCCGGGCTGATCGACATCGCGGCCTCGATCGGCGTGAAGGACTTCCACATCCGCCGCTCGGCAGGCGACGGCTGGCTGAAGACGCTGGCCGGCGACTACCTGCTCGGGACGGTCACGGGCCACGGCGACGTGGACGTGGCCGGGCTGCTGGCGCTGGCCGCCACCAAGCCCGACGTACCGGTGAGCCTGGAGTTCGAGGGCATGGAGTCTCCGCTGCCCGCCATCGAGCGCTCGCTCGCGAACATCATCCGACTCAGCGAAAGTGTGGCCTGACATGACGACGCGGATCGCAGTGATCGGGCTCGGCTCGATCGCCGTCGAGCACCTGAAGGCGTACCAGCAGAACGCCGGGGCCGAACTGGTCGCCGTGTGCGACGTCGACCTGGAGCGCGCGAAGGCGCGCGGCGAGCAGTTCGGCGTACCGCGGGTGACCGGCGACGTCCAGGACATCTTCGCCGACCCGGACGTCGACGCGGTCAGCGTCTGCGTGCCGAACACGCTGCACTCGCCGATCGCCGAGGCGGCGCTGCGGGCGGGCAAGAACGTCCTGGTCGAGAAGCCGATGACCGTGACGGTGCCGGAGGCCGAGGCGCTGGTGAAGGCGGTCGAGGAGACCGGGAAGGCGCTGCAGGTCGGGTACGTACGGCGGTACGCGCCGAACGCGCTGGTGACCAAGCGGTTCCTGGACGCCGGCGAGTTCGGTGACATCTACGCGGCGCGGGCGACGCTGCTGCGGACGGCGGGGAACCCCGGCGGCTGGTTCGGCGACGTGGAGCTGTCCGGCGGCGGTCCGCTGATCGACCTCGGCGTCCACATCATCGACCTGTGCTGGTACCTGATGGGGATGCCGAAGGCGGTGTCGGCGTCCGGTGCGACGTTCGCGCACCTGGGTGCGCGGGACAACATCCAGAACCTGACCCGGTACAAGGCGGCGTCGGCGGCGCGGCCGAACACGGTCGAGGACTACGCGACCGCGCAGATCCGCTTCGAGAACGGGGCGGTCCTCGACGTGGACACGTCGTTCTCGCTGCACGCCCGGAACGAGATCAGCGTCCGGATCCACGGCGACAAGGGCGGCGCGGAGATCGAGCCGGAGCTGCTGATGATCACCGAGCGGCACGACACGCTGCTGCACGTCCAGCCGCAGATCGACTCGCTCGGCTTCGACTTCCGGGTCGGCTTCGCGAACCAGATCGAGCACTTCCTGCAGATCTGCCGCGGCGAGATCCCGGCCGACGCAACCGCGGAACAGGGCCTCGAGATGGCCCGGATGCTGTCCGCGATCTACGAGTCGGCCAAGTCCGGCGCAGAGGTCCGCATCACCCGCTGACCACCGCGGAGCCGAGGGCGTCGGCATTGGCCTCGAGCCACTGCTGGCGCCGCCGGATCGTGTCGCCGACGCCCTCGCTCCACATCCGCTGCCACCCGCCGCCGAGCACCTCGGCGCGGTACTTCATCGTGTACCAAGCCCGCTCGTTGAGCCCAACCGCCAACTCCACCAACCTCCGCCGATCAGCCTCGGCCAGCCCGTAAGCATCAGCCAACAACCGACACCGCCGCGATCGGTCCAGCCCTCGCAGCTGCGGATCCAGATCGGCGTCGTCCCCGAACGGCGCCCACCACAACATCAGATTCACCACCTCGCGACACCGGCTCACCGGCCGTACGAGATCGAAGTCGATCAGCGCGTACGCGCGCCCGTCGCGGAACACCACGTTCTCCGGCGTCACGTCCTGATGCCCCACCAGCTCGGGCGGATCGTTCAGCTCCGGCAGCCCCGGCGGCTCGACCACCGGCGGCAGCTCCGCGGGCAACCCGAAGCTCTCGACCGCATCGTCGTACGCCCGCAACAACCGCGCCACCGACACCATCCGGTCCTCGTCAGCGATCCACCCCGGCCGCGGCCGCCCGGCGACCTCGCCTTCGATGTACGTGAGTGCGTGGCGGCCGGCGGAGTCGATGCCGAGGTACCGCGGTGCGCCCTCGAAGCCGGCCTTTTCCAGGTGCAGCAGCACGTCGCGGACCAGGTCGTCGCGCTCGCCAGGTGGCCGTCGTACCGTGTCGCCGACGCGGACCAGACCCTCGGTCACGTCGCCGCCGAGCAGCGGGATCTCCTCGCCGTCGTCGATCATTCGAGCCTCATTCCGCTGGGTGAAACATTTGTCCGCACAAAGTCGGGGTTCAGGGGTAGCGTGCGACGGCCCGTTGTCGATCGGAGGCATTGAGTGACCGCCAGCACGCCCGTGAAGGCCCCGCCCGGAGCGAGTCGTACGAGGTATCTGATCCTAGGGCTCGCGTTCGTCGGGCTCTCGTTGAATTATCTGGATCGCGCGAATCTGAGCGTCGCGCTGCCGTTCATCGAGGACGACCTGCACCTGGACCTGAGCAACGCCGAGAAGGGCCTGATCCTCGGTGCGTTCTTCTGGGCGTACGACGGGGCGATGCTGGCCGCGGGCTGGTTCGCCGACAAGGTGGGGGCGCGGAAGGCGTTCACATTCGCCGCGTTGTGGTGGAGCATCGTGACCGCGCTGACGCCGCTGGCGCGTGGGTTCTGGTCGTTGTTCGCGTTCCGGTTCGCGCTCGGCGCGGGCGAGGCGCCGGCGTACCCGAGTGCGACCAAGGCCGCGTCCCGGTGGTTCCCGCAGCACGAGCGGGCGTTCGCGACCGCGGTGATCGACTCCGGCTCCCGGGTCGGGACGGTGCTGTCGCTTCCGGTCGTGACCGGGCTGATCGCGCTCGTGAGCTGGCACTTCTCGTTCGTCGTCCTCGGCGTCCTCGGGATCATGCTCGCCGCGGTCTGGTACTGGTACTACCGCGACCCCGCGGAGCACCCGCACGCGAACCAGCAGGAGCGCGACTACATCGCCGCGCACGGCGCGCGGATCGAGGAGAACGACTCCGACGCGGCCGCGCAGGTGCGCTGGCGGGACCTGTTCCGGTACCGGACGATCCGCGGCATGATGCTCGGCTTCTTCTGCCTGAACTTCGTCATTTACTTCTTCCTGACCTGGTTTCCGTCGTACCTGAAGGACGCCCGCGGCCTCGACCTGGCGCAACTGGGAACGCTCGGCACCCTGCCCGGCATCACCGCGATCGCCGGTGGCTGGATCGCGGGCATCGTCGCGGACCGGCGGATCCGGGCTGGTGCCGACGTCACCCGGGTGCGCAAGACGGTGATGGTCGGCGGCCTGCTCGGCGGTGCGGCGATCGTGTTCGCGGCGCCGGCGAAGTCGGTGTACGTCGCGCTGCTGTTCCTGGCGATCTCGTACGCGAGCCTGGCGATCGCGGCCACCGGGATCTGGTCGCTGCCGGGCGACGTGGCACCGTCCTCGCGGCACGTGGCCTCGATCGGCGGCATCCAGAACTTCGCGTCGAACATCGCCGGCATCATCAGCCCGTACGTCTTCGGCCTGCTGCTCGACATCTACGACGGGTCGTACCTCCCGTCGTTCACGGTCGCCGGCGTGGTCGCGGTGATCGGCGCGCTGACCTACGCGTTCGTGGTCGGGAAAGCCGAACCGCTGCCGGTCCGCGACCGCTGACTGCAGCGTTTGCCGACTCGGCAAGAATGTTTGCCGGATCGCGGCGGCCTCGTCGACCATCGGTGCATGACGACCGAACAGCTCCCTGACGAGTACTGGAACGCGTTCTACACCGAGCACGAGCAGGTGTGGAGCGGCAAGCCGAACGTCGCCTTCGTCGACGAGGTGTCCGGCCTGACGCCGGGCCGGGCGCTCGACCTCGGCTGCGGCGAAGGCGCCGACGCGATCTGGCTCGCGCAGCGGGGCTGGACGGTCACCGCCGTCGACATCTCCACGGTCGCGCTCGGCCGCGCGGTCGAGCACGCTACGGCCGCCGGGGTCGCCGAGCGGATCGACTGGCAGCAGCACGAGCTGGGCAGGTCCTTCCCGGACGGAGAGTTCGATCTGGTGTCCGTGCAGTTCCTGCACTCCAAGACCGAGCTGCCGCGCGAGGGCATTCTCCGCAGCGCGGCCGCGGCTGTCGCGCCGGGCGGCGTACTGCTGATCGAGGGGCACATGGGCTTCCCGCCCGGCGAGCACAACCCGCACCCGGACATCCACTTCCCGACGCCGGACGAGGTGATCGAGAGCCTCGCCCTGCCCGACGGCGAGTGGGAGACGCTGGTCAGCCGGGTGCACGATCGCGCCCAGGTGATGCGTGACGGCGTACCGATCAACCGCCGCGACTGCACGGTGAAGCTGCGCCGCCGCTGAGACCCTAGGCGCCGAGGGGGAGGTAAACCGTGAAGGTGGCGCCGTGCGGGGTGGTGTCGGTGACGGTGACGCGGCCGCGGTGGGCGGCTACCAGGGCGGCGACGATGGACAGGCCGAGGCCGGAGCCGCCGGTGGTGCGGGTCCGGGCGGTGTCGGCGCGGTAGAAGCGTTCGAAGACGCGGGCCTTCTGTTCGTCCGACAGGCCCGGGCCGGTGTCGCGAACCTCCAGGACGGCCTCGGAGCCGCGGGTGCCGACCGAGACGGTGATCGGTGCGTCCGGTGGCGTGTGGTGCAGCGCGTTGCTGACCAGGTTGCCGAGGACCTGACGCAGACGGGCCTCGTCGCCGGACACGACCGGCGCCTCGGACTCCGGCAGGATCGTCAGCGAGATGTGCCGCTCCGGCTGCACGGCCTGTGCGTTGTGCAGGGCGTCGGCCGCGATCGGGAGCAGGTCGACGGACTCCATGCGCAGCGGACGCTGCTGGTCCAGCCGGGCCAGCAGGAGCAGGTCGTCGACCAGCAGCCCCATCCGCTTGGCTTCCTGCTCGATCCGCCGCATCGTGTCCGGGTCGGAGCCGTCACCACGCTGCCGCGCAAGTTCCGCGAACCCGCGGATCGACGTCAACGGCGTCCGCAACTCGTGCGACGCGTCCGCCACGAAGCGCCGCATCCGGTCCTCGGACAACCGCGCCGCCTCCTCCGACCGCCGCGCCGCGTCCTCGCTCCGCCGGGCCGCGAACTCCGACGCGGTCCGCTGCGCGAAAGCGTTCTCGATCTGCCCGAGCATCTGGTTCAGCGCGAGCGACAGCCGCCCGACCTCGGTCCGCGGATCCCGCTGCGGCACCCGCCGGCTCAGATCTCCACCGGCGATCGCCACCGCCGTATGCTCCACATCCTCGAGCCCCCGCAAACTCCGCCGTACGACGTATGTCCCGACCCCGGCGAGCAAAACGAGCACGATCGCCCCGGCCGCCAGCTGGACGCCGACCAGCCGGGTGATCGTGTGGTCCATGTCGCGCAGGCTCTGCGCCGCCATGACCGAACCGGTCCCGTCCTCGAGCGGCAACGCGAGAACCCGCCAGGTCGCTCCGCCGGACTGCGCGTCGACCTCGAACGGCTTGCCTTCCAGCGCTCGGACCTGGATCAGGTTCAGCGTGGGCAGGTTCGGCAGCGGCTCCGTCTCGGTGATCCGCGACCAGGCCGGGCCTCGGGCGCTCGAGCCTTCGGGGTCGTTGAACTGCACCACGATCGGACTCGGCAGCTGGGGCCGCAGGCCCTTGCCGGGCGGCAGCGGCCGCCGGTCGTCGGGGGCTTTGGACAGCGGTCCGGCGACCTGCTGCAACTGATCGTCGACGCGGTCGGTCAGGTATCCGCGCATGATGGTCGTCGCCAGTACACCCGACGAGGCCAGGGCGAGGGCCACCAGGGTCAGCAGGACGACGACGATGGTGACGCGCAGCGGGTACCTGTCGGCGAAGCGCTGGTGGCTGGGCATCAGTTGGGTCCTCGGGGCGTGCGCAGGACGTAGCCGACCCCGCGGACGGTGTGCAGCAGCTTCTGGTCGCCGGTGTCCACCTTGCGTCGCAAGTACGACATGTACGACTCGACCACGCCGGCGTCCCCGGCGAAGTCGTAGTTCCAGACCGCGGACAGGATCTGGCCCTTCGACATCACCCGCTCGGCGTTCTCCAGCAGGCACCGCAGCAGCTTGAACTCGGTCAGCGACAGCTGCACCGCCTGCCCGGCCTTGAACACCTCGTAGCTGTCCTCGTTGAGCTCCAGGTCCGCGTACCGCAGTACGGCGGCCTCCGTCGTGCTCTGCTCGCGGTGCCCGGACCGGCGCAGCAGCGCGCGTACCCGCGCCACCAGCTCATCCAGGCTGAACGGCTTCGTCACGTAGTCGTCGCCGCCCGTCTGCAAGCCGAGCACCTTGTCCTCGACAGCGTCGCGGGCGGTGAGGAACAGCACCGGCACGTGCCGGTCCTCACCGCGCAGGCGACGTACGACCTCGAACCCGTCCAGGCCGGGCATCATCACGTCGAGCACCACCAGGTCGGGCGCCACGTCCCGTGCCTTGCGCAGCGCCTCGGCGCCGTGCGTGGCCGTGGTGACCTCGTACCCGGCGAAGCGCAGGCTCGCGGACAGCAGCTCGACGATGTTCGGCTCGTCGTCGACGACCAGCAGATGCGGACTCATGCTCACAGTGTGCCGCTGGTACCCGTGCGGATCCTGGAAGGTTCCTGGCAATCAGCTGTGAGCCGTGGACCTCAGCGTGGGCCGTGCTTGAAACCCCACTTCTGGCCGGCCGCGTCCCGGACCGTCCCGTCGTTGACCGAGGACGCGGTCGCCTTGCCGTCGGCGACGACGGCCGTCACGGTCACGGTGTTGCCGGTCTTCACGTCGTCGATCCCGTCGCGGGCAGCGTTGACGAGGGTGTCCTCGGTGAGCGTGTAGGTCCGGCTGTAGCCGTCCTCGCTCTTGACCGTGATCGACTCCTTGCTGACCGCGGTGACCTCGCCGCGCTGCATGGCCACCGTCTGGTAGCCGCCGCCGTCCTTCGGTACGACGTACTCACCGTGCAAGGCCCCGCCGAGCCCGAACCCGCCGCGCGCGCCGAAGCCGCGCCCGGGCTTCTGCTCCTGCGAAGGGCTGGACGGGGAGGCCGAGGGAGAGGGTGTCGGGTCCGCGTTGGACGTGGCCCAGGCGACGCCGCCGGCGGTCGTGGTGGCGAGGACGGCCGCGGCCGTCCCGAGCAGGCGCCAGCGCTTCTGTGAGAGCTTCATTCCGGTTGTGCCTTCCGTACAGGGATGTACTACGTCGTCCACAGTGCAGGGTGGAGCTTGGACGACCCTCCGGTGCGGCTGAGAAGAAGCTGGCAATCAGCTAAGAACCGGTCAGACCACGAACAGGACCGCGATCAGCCAGACCGCCGCCGCGAGCGAGGTGCCGGCGAGCTCGATCAGGATCGACACGCCGGTCTGGCGGAGGGCGTGCTTCGTCGAGGTCCAGGCGGCCGCGTGGGTGCGCTGCCGGTGCAGTTCGGACAGGTAGATGCCGACGGGGAAGCCGACGAACATGCCGACCACCGGGATCACGAAGAACCCGACGATGCCGAGCAGGACGCCGAAGAACATCGACTTCCGCGGTACGCCGGCCTCCCGGAGCCGGCGCTCCGGTACGACGTACTTCACCACCTGACTCGCACCGATCAGCACCGCCGCGATCGCGAACACCACCCACCCGGTCGCGCTGCTCTCGACGATCGCCCACACCAGGATCGCCGCCAGGCTCAGGATCGCCCCCGGCAGGATCGGCACCACGATGCCGAGGATCCCGACGAAGATCGCGATCCCGACGAGTACGGTCACCCCTGTCTCCATACCCCCACTCTCTCGCACAATCAGACCTCTTAGGGTGGACGACATGTCGCAGCTCCACGAACTGGTAACTGCCCTCGCCGCCCCTTGGGTCGTGCTGTCGCCGCGATCGGGTCAGCTGTCCGGCTCCGGCGCGGAGGGTGTGTACGCCCGCGATCGGCGCATCCTGTCCCGGTTGAGCGTCACGGTCGACGGCCGTGAGCCGCTGCCGGTGCAGGTGGACGAGCGGGACGCGGCCACCCATCAGTACGTCGCGATGGTCGAAGGCCTCGGTGACACCCGGCACGACCCGACCGTGATGCTGTACCGGACGCGGACGGTCGAGTCCGACGGCCTGACCGAGCGCATCACGCTGGTCAACCGCTCCCGCTCGGCGATCGAGTGCCGCCTGGACGTTGCCCTGGGCACCGACCTCGCGGGGACGGCAGCGGTCCGCAGCGGAGCCGCCGCGAGCCTCCCGCAACTCGCGCCGCTCCCGGACGGCCCCGGCCGCACCCGCTGGGAGAGCGACGACACCCGCGTGATCGTCACCGCCGACCCCGGCGTCTCCGCGACGCCCCGCGTCGAGCCGGGGGAGGAGTTCACCCTCACGCTGCACGTCAGTGCCGACTTCCCGAAGTCCACCACGGAGTTCTCGATCGAGCCGCCGGCCGAGCGGACGCCGTACGACGTGACGGTCCGCTGCGACGACAAGCGCGTCGAGCGTTGGCTCGACCGCTCGCTCGACGACATCCGGGCGCTCCAGCTCGCCGCCGGCGACGACCGCTACCTCGGCGCCGGCCCACCCTGGTACCTGACGCTGTTCGGCCGTGACTCGCTGATCTCGTCCGGCATGCTGATCCCGGTCGACCCCACGCTCGCCGCCGGCACCCTGCGGGCGCTGGCCGCCCGGCAGGGCACGAAGGTCGACCCCGGATCGGCCGAGCAGCCCGGCAAGATCCCGCACGAGCTGCGCGCCGAGGTCGCCGACCACGGCGGCGGCCTGGTCCTCCCACCGGTGTACTACGGCACGCACGACGCCACCCAGCTCTGGATCAGCACCCTGCACAAGGCCTGGCGCTGGGGGATGCCGGCCGACGAGGTCCGCGCCCTGCTGCCGAACCTCGAGCGTGCCCTGACCTGGATGAAGGAGTACGCGGACCCGGACGACGACGGCTTCCTCGAGTACGTCGACGAGTCCGGCCACGGCCTCGCGAACCAGGGCTGGAAGGACTCGGTCGACGCGGTGCAGTGGCCGGACGGCACGCTCGCCACCGCGCCGATCGCGCTGTGCGAGGTCCAGGGCTATGCGTACGCCGCCGCGGTGCACGGCGCCGAACTGCTCGAGGCGCACGGCCTGCCGGGCGACGAGTGGCGGACCTGGGCGGCCGCACTGCAGGAGCGGTTCCGGGAGACGTTCTGGATCGACGGCTACCCGGCGATCGCGCTCGACGGCGCGAAGAACCCGGTCGCGGGCCGGGCGTCGAACATGGGCCACCTGCTCGGCACCGGACTGCTCGACGCGGACGAGGAGCAGACGGTCGCCGACGTCCTCGCCGGCGCGGATCTCGACAGCGGCTTCGGCCTACGAACGTTGTCCACGGCAATGACCCGCTTCAACCCGCTCGGCTACCACACCGGCAGCGTCTGGCCGCACGACACCGCGGTGACGGTCCAGGGCCTGTTCGCGACCGGTCAGTCGGATGTCGCGTCGTCGTACGTCGAGGGACTGATCCGCGCCGCGGAGGCGTTCGGCTACCGGCTGCCCGAGCTGTACGGCGGCCGCGGGACGGGCGAGGAGAGCACGCCGACGCCGTACCCGCTCTCGTGCCGGCCGCAGGCGTGGGCCGCGGCGTCGGCCGTCGCCGTGCTGGTCGCGGCGCTCGGGATCGAACCCGACGTGCCCGGTGGCACGTTGACGATCAACCCCGCGACCACGGCGCCCTGGCGGACGCTCGAGATCGACGGCCTGCGGGTCGGCGACGAGACGTTGTCGGTGCGGCTGCAGGACGGCGAGGCGACCATGGTCAGAGCGCGCTGATCAAGGCGAAGGCGGCGAGCCCGAGGTAGATCGTGGCGACCACCAGCGTGCGTCCGCGGCTCGTCGTACGGACCGAACGGAACCGGCGGCCGATCGCGTCGGCACCGACCGCGTAGCAGAGGTCCAGCGCGAGGCCGATCACCAGTGTGCCGACGCCGAGCAGCACCATCTCGGTCCGAAGCTGGTCGGGGTCGGCGCCGCGGGTGGTGAACTGCGGCAGGAACGCGAGGAAGAACAGCGCCGCCTTCGGATTGAGCAGGTTGACGACGACCCCGTCGCGGAAGACCCGGCCGAGCGACGCGGCCTGGATACCGACGTCGACGTGACCCGCCGGGGTACGGAGCATCCGGAGGCCTAGGTACGCCAGGTAGAGCGCGCCGGCCACGGTGATCGCGGTGAACAGCGCCGGGGAGGCCTGCACGAGGGTGGCGAGTCCGAGCGCGGTCACGACGATGTAGACCAGAGTTCCGGTCTCGACGGCCAGCGCGGAAACGATCCCCGCGCGGCGCCCTTGGGTGAGGCTGCGGAGCGAGATGTACAGGTTGTTCGGTCCGGGCATCCCGACCAGCACCAACGTCGCACCCGCGAACCCCGCCAGCTGACCGATCCCCATCACCCTGCTCCTTCGAACCCTCGAACTGGACTGCCTGTCGGTACTAGCCTGGCGAGGTCGGAAGCAGTCCACCCGAGCCAATCCGAGGAGAAGTGGACCGTTCTGGAGATCCCGCGGTGCTGGCCGACCTGATCGGTCACCGGCTGGGCAGCGGTTCAGCTGCCAGGGCCGGCGGCCTGTACCGGCGGCTGGCCGACGAGATCGCGGCGCTGATCGGCTCGTCCGAGCTCCCGGTCGGCGCCCGCCTGCCCGCCGAGCGGCGCCTGGCCGAGTCCCTGGCGATCAGCCGCTCGACGGTCGTCGCGGCGTACGACGAACTCCGCGCCCGCGGCCTGGTCGAGAGCCGCCGCGGCAGCGGTACGACGGTTGCCCGCGCCGCGAGCCGCGGCCGTTCACGAGCGGACAAGCGGATGCCGGCCGGGTACGGCGAATCGCTGTTCCACCGCATCACGGTCGGTCCCGGCGAGGTCATCTCGCTGACGTACGCCGTGGATCCCGGGCTGCCCGAGCTGTCGTCGGAGCTGATCGACCTGGCGTCGACCGACCTGCCGGCGCTGCTCGGCGACGTCGGGTACCACCCGCGCGGCCTGCCGGTGCTGCGCGAACGGATCGCCGAGCACTTCACGGAGTCGGGCCTGCCGACGTCCGCCGACGAGATCGTGGTGACGACCGGCGCGCATCAGGCGATCGCGCTGGTCACGCAGATGTACCTGCGCAACGGCGCTGCGGTCGCGATCGAGCAGCCGAGCTGGCCGGGATGCTTCGACCTGTTCGGAGCCGTCGGCGGGCGCGTGGTCGGCGTACCGCTGGATGATGCCGGGATCAGGCCGGATCTGCTGGACGCGGCGTGCGCGGAGCATCAGCCGGCGATGCTGTTCGTGATGCCGACGTTCCACAACCCGACCGGGCGGCTGATGTCCGCGGCGCGCCGCCGGCAGGTCGCCGAGCTGGCCGCCCGGCGTGGGGTCGTGGTGGTCGAGGACAACGCGTACTCCGCCTGGGATCCGGCGGGGCCGGAGATCCCTCCGCCGCTCGCGGCGTACGCGCCGGACGACGCCGAGGTGCTGACGATCGGGTCGGTGTCGAAAGCCGTCTGGGGCGGCCTGCGGATCGGGTGGATCCGCGCGTCGCGGCCGTTGGCGGAACGGCTCGCGAGGCATAAGGCGCTCGCGGACCTCGGGAGCCCGGTCATCGACCAAGCCCTGACGGCGCGGCTGCTGCCGCGGCTCGGTGAGCTGACGGCGGCGCGGGCCCGGGTGGCGACGGTACGGAAGAAGTTGATGGGGGAGTTGCTGACGCAGCGACTACCGGAGTGGGAATGGTCGACGCCGGTCGGTGGGTCCGCGTTGTGGATCCGGTTGCCGGGAACGGACGCGCGGGTGTTCGCCCAGGTGGCGTTGCGGCACGGTGTCGAGGTGGTCGCGGGGCAGGCGATGGATCCGTCCGGTGCGCACAACGACTACTTACGGGTGCCGTTCGCGTACTCCGAGGAAGTGCTCGACGACGCGGTCAGCCGGTTGGCGCGGGCCTGGCACGAGCTGCGCCGGCACGGTCCCGGTCCCGGTCCCGGAGTACCTGTCGTGTGAACAATCGTGTGAACAGTCGTGGGAACAACAGGATGGCGGTCACCCGTCGGGGTGAACCGCCATCGAAGCCTGCTATGACTTTGGCGCCGCCGTTGGCGCGTTTAGGACAGCCTGCTGGTTACCGCTCGTCGTCTCCGGCGATGGTCGGGGTGGCTTCGAGCCGGCCCGTCTCGTCGTGGATCGTGATCGCGATGTTGCGCAGCTTCTCCGCGTGCTCCCGGCTGTGGTGGGCGCAGAAGAGCAGCTCCCCACCGCTGGTCAGGGTGACACGGACGTAGGCCTGCGCACCGCAGCGGTCACAACGATCCGCGGCCGACAGGGCCGAACTCGGGGCGAGTGCTGTAGTCACTTGAGGCCTCATCTCATCTAGTTCCGTACTCACCAGATAGCAACATCCTGACATGCGGATCGCTTCCCGGTGGGGACAACGTGTCCGTATGTGAGACGAACCACCTGTCTCGGTATGACGTTTGCTGACGCGGAATCGTTTCGTGTGCAGGCGGATTTCTGGTGAGCCACGGAGGCGGGGTGCTCCTTCTCTCACTGTGCGCCATGATCCGGTCACCGTGTGCTCGGATCCGGAGTGTCGTACACCACTCCGAATCGAGTCCGGATCGATATCTGCCGTGGCACGTATCTCCGGTACCCGGCGGCATGTGGACGCGAGGCACGGCCTGCGATGTTTTGGGGGTGCGGCCGCATAGGCTGTCCGGTGTAAGTGCGTGAACCAGTGAAGGAGCCCAGTGGCCGCCCCGACGCCTCGCAGTACCGAGATCGACCCGACGTACAACGCCCGCCACCTGCTCGTCCTCGAGGGGCTCGAGGCGGTGCGGAAGCGGCCGGGTATGTACATCGGGTCCACCGACAGCCGCGGCCTGATGCACTGCCTGTGGGAGATCATCGACAACGCCGTCGACGAGGCCCTGGCCGGCCACGGCGAGCGGATCGACGTCGTGCTCTACAAGGACGGCTCGGTCGAGGTGAAGGACCGCGCCCGCGGCATCCCGGTCGACATCGAGCCGAAGACCAAGATGAGCGGCGTCGAGGTCGTGTTCACCAAGCTGCACGCCGGCGGCAAGTTCGGCGGCGGGTCGTACAACGCCTCCGGCGGTCTGCACGGCGTCGGCGCCTCGGTGGTGAACGCGCTGTCCGCGCGACTGGACGTCGAGGTCGACCGCGGCGGCACGGTCTGGACGACCTCCTTCCGGCGCGGCGTGGCCGGCGAGTTCGACGGCGAGGGCGCGAGCGCGTCGTTCACGCCGGCGAAGGGCCTGCGCAAGGCCGGCCGGGCGAAGAAGGGCGTCACCGGGACCCGGATCCGGTACTGGGCGGACCGGCAGATCTTCACCAAGGACGCGACCTTCAACTACGACGAGCTGGTCACCCGGGCGCGGCAGACGTCGTTCCTGGTGCCGGGGCTCGAGCTGGTGATCCGCGACGAGCGCGGTGACGAGGTCACCGAGGAGACCTTCAAGCACGACGGCGGCATCAGCGAGTTCTGCGAGTTCCTCGCCACCGACCAGAAGGTCACCGACGTGATCCGGCTGGCCGGGACCGGGCACTTCACCGAGACCGTGCCGATGCTCGACGACGCCGGTCACATGACGCCGACCGACGTCGAGCGGGACCTCGACGTCGACATCGCGGTGCGCTGGGGCGACGGGTACGAGACCGAGCTGCGGTCGTTCGTGAACATCGTCGCGACGCCCAAGGGCGGCACGCATGTGAACGGTTTCGAGCGCGCGCTGTCGAAGAGTTTCACGAACGCACTTGACGGCACCCGGCTGCTGAAGAGCGGCGAGGAGGTCATCAAGGACGACGTACTGGAGGGGCTGACCGCGGTCGTGACGGTGCGGCTCGCCGAGCCGCAGTTCGACGGGCAGACCAAGGAAGTGCTCGGCACTCCGGCCGCGTCGCGGATCGTGGCGAAGGTCGTGCAGTCCGAGCTCGAGTCGTTCCTGACCTCGACCAAGCGCGAGCACAAGGCGCAGGCGCGGGCCTTGATGGAGAAGGTCGTCGCCGCGTCCCGGACGCGCGTGGCGGCCCGTCAGCACCGCGAGCTGCAGCGGCGCAAGACCGCGCTGGAGTCGTCGGCGCTGCCTGCGAAGCTCGCGGACTGCCGCAGCAACGACGTCGACCGGTCCGAGCTGTTCATCGTCGAGGGTGATTCGGCGCTGGGTACGGCGAAGCTCGCGCGGAGCTCGGAGTTCCAGGCGCTGCTGCCGATCCGGGGCAAGATCCTGAACGTGCAGAAGGCGTCGGTCGGCGACATGCTGAAGAACGCCGAGTGCGCGTCGATCATCCAGGTGGTCGGCGCCGGGTCCGGGCGCACCTTCGACCTCGAGCAGGCGCGGTACGGGAAGATCATCTTCATGGCCGACGCGGACTCCGACGGCGCCCACATCCGCTGCCTGCTCGCGACCCTGTTCTTCCGGTACATGCGGCCGCTCGTGGAGGCCGGCCGCGTCTACACCGCCGTACCGCCGCTGCACCGCTTCGAGCTGACGAACCCGAAGAAGGGGCAGGACAAGTACCTGTACACCTACAGCGACGCGGAGTACCAGCGGAAGACGGCCGAGCTGATGAAGAAGGGCGTCCGCTGGAAGGAGCCCCCGCAGCGCTACAAGGGTCTCGGCGAGATGGACGCCGACCAGCTGGCCGAAACCACCATGGACCCGCGGCACCGCACGCTGCGCCGGATCACGGTCGACGACGCCGAGGCCGCCGCCCAGGTGTTCGACCTGCTGATGGGCAACGACGTTGCCCCGCGCAAGGAGTTCCTGGTCCAGGGCGCCTACGAGCTGGACGAGAACCGCATCGACGTATGACGCCGCGGCTGGCGTGCTTCGACCTCGACAACACCCTGATCGACCGGGACGCCGCGTTCCAGCAGTGGGCGCGGTGGTGGACGGAGCGCGCCGGCCTGGGCGCTGACGCGGCCGACTGGTTGGTTGCCCAGGACAACAGCGGGTTCACGCCGCGCGCGCAGCTGTTCGGCTTGGCGCGGGCCCGCTTCGGCCTTGCGACACCGGTCGAGGAGCTGGTGGCGTCGTACCACGAGGAACATCCGCGATTCACGTGGGTCGAGCAGCCGGTCCTGGACGGCCTGGCAGCGCTGCGCGAGGCCGGTTGGCGAATCGCCGTGGTCACCAACGGCGAGACCGTGCAGCAGAGCCTGAAGCTGGCGCACACGGGCCTGGAGGCAGCCGTCGACTTCGCCTGCATCTCCGAGTCCGTCGGCGTCCGCAAACCTGCCCGTCAGATCTTCGAAGCCGCTGCCACAGGAGCCGGTGCGCCCCTCGAGAACGGCTGGATGGTCGGCGACCACCCGTCCTACGACATCGCAGGCGGCCGAACCGCAGGCCTGCACACGATCCAGGTCGGCCGCCGCAACGGCCCGCCAACCCCCGACCACCAGGTCGACGCGATCACAGCGGCCTTCCCACTCATCCTGGAGGGCTCATCCCGATCACTAAACTGATCACTACCGTGCGCGGTGATCAGAATGGTGTTCATGGGGTGGCTTGAATGTCGAAAAGTCGACATTCAAGCGGTGGTGAACTACTTGCTGGTGATGATCAGGATAGTGATCACTTGGACAGGATTCTGATCAGGTGAGGGCTGCGCGGAGGATCGCGTGGGAGCCGGTGATGATGGCGTTCCGGTTGGACTCGTAGGTCGGGTCGGTGATCGCGGTCTTGTTGGTGAGGGCGAAGGACAGGACCGGGACGTGGAGGTGGCCGGCCGGCATCGTTGGGTCCAGGTGGTCGCGTTGGAGGGTGTTGCGGTACGCGACTTCGTTGGAGAGGTAGCCGCCGCCGGCGCCTTCGGAGGCGGTTGAACCGGGAGTCGGGCCGTCGGGGCGGCGTACCGGTGTGGTCTGGCCGGCGGGGATCTCCAGGATCGACGTGTTGACGCGCGTGCGGAACGGGGTCACATCGGTCTGCGCCATCCGGGCCAGGGGAAGGCTCGACGTGAGCCATTCGGGGCCTGCGGGCATGCCGGGTGCGACGACCGGGGCGCTGATCGTGCCGCCGCCCCAGAGGTTGTTGTTGTCACCGATCGAGCTGACCGAGCGCCGCCGGCCGTTGAAGACCTCGAGGTCGAAGATGCCCACCCGGCCCTGGCTCGCGGTCATCACGAGATCGGCGTGCTGCGGACCCGGGCGGTAGTGCGGCGCGAGCGCGTCCTCGACCATGTGCTCGTCGAAGTCCGGGTACCGGACCGGGAACACGACAGTCTGGATCTCGTACGTCGTCCCGTTGATCGTCCAGCGTCGCCCGTCGAGGGTGAGGGCGTTGGCGCCGGACGGGTTGCCGATCCGGATGTCCGCGTCCAGCGTGAACGGGTCGAAGCCGGTGACGAGTACCTTGCGGACGCCGGGGGAGAAGCGGGTGCTGGTGATCCCGCGGGAGGCGTACTCGAACGAGCGGAGCAGTTCGGCGCGTTCCGTCGTACCGAGGCCGAAGTCCGGCTGCCATCGGCGCAGGGCGAGCGCCATCGAGATGCGCGCCCAGTACAGGCCGCGGTCGTCGGTCGCGGGTAGTGCGTCGGCGCCGGGCGGCGCGTGCTGGGCGCGATGGGTCGCCGTACGCCAGAGGAGCTCGCCCTGGGTGCGGACGAGCTTTGTCGCCGCCTGGCGGTTGGGGACGCGGCACAGCAGGTGGGTGAAGAGGTCGACCTGGCGGTCGAAGCCGGAGCGGCGGAGGATCTCGGCGGGTACCGAGGGGCCGCCGTTGATGCCCCTGGTGAGGCGCTGCTCCTCGACCGTGCCGGCGACGGCCTGATCCAGGCAGCCGGTAACCGGTCCGCTGCGGAAGGCGGCGGCCGTGTCGGGTGTCGCGTAGGCGATCGGGGCGCCGGACAGGACGGCGGTCAGCGCGAGGGCGCCGGCGACCAGGGAGCGGTGGAATGAGGCGGGGCGGAGTCTCATACGTGGTGTCTATCAGATTTCCCGCCGGGAGCCGAGAGATCCTCGGATCTTCTGGGTACTGCAGACTGTATGCAATCTGCTACGGTCAGGTATCCGGTCGTGAGGAGGACCGCATGAGGCACCCGTCCCGCCGCCACATCCTGACCGCAGGCCTGGCAGCCGGCCTCGCCACCGGCCTGTCCAGCTGTGGGGCAGCCGGCCCCGCGGTGCCTGCGCCCAAGAGCGCGCCGCCCACCGGTGCGCCTGTTGCTGATGGCAACGAGGCGTTGGCTCGGCTGCAGGCCGGCAACGCGCGGTTCGTCGCGGCCCAGGAGCAGGAGCTGGACGAGGGCATCGCCCGCAGGATCGCTGTCAGCAAAGGCCAGCAGCCGTTCGCGACCGTGCTCGGCTGCGTCGACTCCCGCGTCCCGATCGAGCTCGTCTTCGACCAGGGCCTCGGCGACCTGGTCGTCGTCCGGAGCGCCGGCGGCGCGCTGGACCAGTCCGTGATCGGCAGCATCGAGTTCGGCATCGCCGAACTGCACACACCGCTGCTGCTGGTCCTCGGCCACCAGCGCTGCGGCGCCCTCGACGCCACGATCAAGGCACTGGACCACCCCACCGCGCACCCCGGCGAGCTCGGCTACCTGGTCGACACCCTCGCACCGGCAGTCCGCCAGATCGCCGGCAAACCCGGCGACCAACTCACCAATGCCGTCCACGCGAACACGGCCATGGTCCTCGCCAGCCTCCGCCGATCCACGGTGATCGGCCCCCTGGAGAAGTCCGGCAAACTCAAACTCGTCGCCGCGTACTACGAACTCGACACCGGCAGGGTCGTCGTGCAGCCCTAGTCGATCTGGGTGAGCAGCCCGGTGTCGACGTCGTACATGAACCCGCCGACGAGGATCTCGTCGCCGATGAGCGGATGCTCGCGGACCGCGGCGACGTCCCGGCGGAGCGCCTCGAGCTGGTCGGGGATGACGTTGATCGGCAGGTACCCGGCCGGCTTCCCGGCGGCCAGCTCGACCTTGGCGCGGAGCTGGTCCTCGGACATAGCGGCCATCGCGCAGCGGGTGTGCGGGATGATCATGATCCGCCGGACGCCGAGCAGCTGCACGCCGAGCACCAGCCCGGTCATCGTGATCTCGGTGACCCGGCCGCCGGCCGAGCGCAGTACCTTGGCGTCGCCCGGCTTCAGGCCGAGCATCTCCAGCGGCGGGATCCGGGAGTCCATACAGGTGACCAGCCCGATGCCGGCGTGCGCGATGCCGTCGAACCCGCCGTAGTGGAAGTCGGCGGCATACTCGGCGTTGGCGGCGAGCAGGTCGTCGAACCCGCCGCTCATCGGACCGCACCTGACACTGGGGTACCGGCTTGCAGAATCGACATGGCGAACGGTTCCTTTCCACACGAGTCCGGACGGGGTGGGTCGGCGGGCGCGCTGGTGACCGGCACGGACCACGACCTCCCGTCGACATGCTGGACAGTGACGGTGTCGGCCCCTTCGCCGATCACACGGAGGGCATCCAGGGAGAGCTCGCCGATGAGCTCCCGTACGGCGACCTCGGCCGCCTGACCGCGCTTGGTCCAGCTGGACCGGCCGCGGAGGCCGGTGAGCACCGTCTCGCCGCGATCGGCCGCGGCGAGCACCTCGACCGCCGTGTCGACGGTGAGGTGCCCGTGCATGGTCCCGGCCGGCAGGTACGTCGCGGTCGGCGCGAACCGGTGCCCGCCGAGATGGTTGGCTTCCCACACCCGTCCCGGTGCCCGCTCCGCAAGCCCGGCCACCAGGGGCCGGCCGAGGACGGCGCAGCAGCCGTCGCGCTTCCCGTTGGTACAGACCAGCACGATCGGCTCGTCCACCGGCGCCAGCGCGGGCAGCGACGCGGCAACCGCCGTACGGTCACCTCGAGCGACCGCGTCGAGGTCGAGGACGTCCAGCTCGGACGGATCCGCGACGCGTCCGCCGAGCAGCCAGCTCCGGCCGGGTGTGGTCGAGGCGACGAAGACCTGGTGCGCGCGCTCTGGGTTGTCCGCGTGCCGACCGGGGGAGCGGATCAGCCCGAAACGGACGTCGGCCTTCTTGCACTTGTCGTCGAAGGACCCGCCGAACGCCGGGTCGAGGTGGCTCTGCGTCGGCGCCTTCGCACCCCACGGGCCGGGTTGTTCGACGACGACCCAGCCGGCGGCGACGACGGCGGTGCCGGGGAGCGGTTCCCGCAGTTCCCGGCAGAAGGTCGAGCAAAGCCCAGCGCGCACAGCCTCACGTTACGCGAACTGAGACGACTGTCCCTCATGATGATCATCATGTGTGCGCTGCGCCACGTCGCCCGAGCAGCAGCACGCTCAGCACGGCGGCGAGGAAGGCGCAGATCGCGGCCCCCGCGAAGATCGCGTGAACTTGTGAAACGGCCGCGTCCCGGAGCGCGTCCACGAACGGGCGGCAGTTCGCGGGGGAGGCCGGGCAGAGCTCGTTCGGCGATTTGATGCCGTCGGCAATCGCGTAGTACCGGCGCAGACCGATCGCGGTCAGCGCCGAGACGCCGACGAGCATGCCGACCATCCGGGCGACCACGACGAGGGCACTGACCAGGCCGTGGCTGTCGGCGGGCGTCGCGCCCAGCATGGCGGTGTTGATCGGTGACAACGCCAGCCCGAAGCCGAAACCGCAGGCCAGCAGTACGACGGTCGCCGGCCAGTGGTCGAGCGCCGTACGGCTCCAGAACGCCATCACGACGAACATCGCCCCGGCCAGCGCCAACCCCGCGCCGGCGATCAGCCCGAGCCCGTGGCGCCGCGTCAGCCAGCCGCCGACGACCGCGCCGACCGGCAGCGCGATCAGGAACCGCAGCAAAACCAGCGCGGCCGCGAGCTGCCCGCCGCCCTGCGTGGTCCGAGCGAACACCGGTACGTCGACCAAGGCCGCAATCAGCGCACAACCGATGAGAAAACTGATCACCAGCGAGCCCCACGCGGGATGTACACCCAACAAACCACGAGGCACGATCGCGGCCGCCGTACGACGCTGCCACCACGCGAAACCTGCCGCGAACACCGCGGCCCCGACCAGCAGCCACGGGCCTGCGGGCGACATCAGCTCGCGCTCCGGGTCGGCCGTCGCGAACGCCAGCACCACCCCGGCCAGAGCGAGCGCCAGCAGCAGCGCGCCGACGAGGTCGACCTGCGACAGCACGCGGCCGAGGTGTCCCCGTGCCTGCCACAGCACCAGGCCGAGCCAGAGCACCGCTAGTACGAGCGTGGCCAGCCCGATCGGGGTGAGCAGCCGGGACGTACCGGTGAAAGGTACGAAGGGCAGGCCGAGCGTCACCCCGGACGCCAGCCGCTCAGGCGCGGTGAGCGTCAGCCCCAGGGCAACACAGGCGAGTACGCCGACCACGCCTGAGAGCCGCGGTCGCCAGCGCAGCAGAACGGCGAGCACAACAGCAACGACCAGGTTCAGCCAGAAGATGTAGCGCCAGTCGGCCACGGCGAGTACGGCGGCGCCGAGCAGCGGCCCCAGTACCGAGCCGACCTCCTGCACCGCTCCCACGACACCCAGCGGCAATCCGCGGCGTTCGGCGGGCCAGAGGTCGGCGACCAACGCCAGTGTCGCCGGGACGAGCCCGCCACCGCCGACGCCTTGGAGAAACCGACCGGTTACCACCAGCGGCAGGTCATAGGCTCCGGCCGTGATCAGTGACCCGACGGCGAACAGCAGCAGCGCGCCGATGAGGACCGGCGTACGCCCGACGACGTCCGCGATCCGCCCGATCAACGGCAGGACGGCGATGTATCCGAGCAGGAACCCGGAGATGATCGGCGCGGCCCGCTGCAGTTCGTCGGCGGACAGCCCGACCCCGGCCATCATGTCCGGCAGCGCGAGCACGACCACGTACGTGTCGGCAGCCGCGAACGCGACGGCGATCGCGGCCAGGGTCAGGCGGGTCCGCGCCGCGCGGCTGACGTGGGACGGGTCGTCTCCGGCCGGCTGCGCCTGCGGAGTGCCGGCGGCGTCGGTCACGGCTTGGTGATCTCGACCTTCTCGCCGTACTTGTCCAGGGTGACGTCGTAGCTGCTGGTCGCCCCGGCGTAGAACGGCCCGGTGATGGTCGCCGAGACCAGTTGTGAGGTGCTCTTGTCGATCTTGAACGTGCTCGGGAAGTCCTGGTCGGCGGGCGCCTTCGGGAAGATGCCCTGCAGCGACTTGCCCTGCACGGCGCCGGTGACCTCGGTGAGCACCTTCGCGCCCTCGCGCGTCTCACCCTTGATCTTGGGATCCTTGAGCGTCGGCAGCACCGCGGTCAGGCCCTTGTCCGGGTCGAGCAGGATCGCCGGGTCCGGCGCGCCCAGGCCTTGCAGCTGCGCCGGCGTCAGCTCGACGAAGGTCGGGGCGAACGAGACCTTCGCGTAGACCTTGCTGCCGACCGCGATCACCTCGGCGTCGATCGGCGAACCGCCGGACCGGACCGTCAGCTTGCCCTTGAACGCCGGCGCGTGGGTGGCGACGCCGTCACCGCCGGCGAGCGTCTGCGCGGTGTCCGGGAGGTCGCGGCCGGTGAGCACGATGTGCACGCTGGCCGCCTCGTCGATCGCCTTCTTGGCGCCGGTCAGCAGCGCGACCGCGTCCCCGCCGGACCCCCCGCCGCCGGAGCCCTTCTTGTCGTCCTTGTCGGTGCACCCGGTGACCGCGAGGACGACGACCGCGCACAGCGCGAGCAGTCTCTTCACGTTGTCAGCCTGCCAGATCGGGAGCGCACGCGGCGATGGGTTGCGCCACCGGTACGCCGGAACCGTCACGCCGCATGTCGACAGGCGGCAGCTCGACCGGGGCGCCGCTGCTGGCGCTGGCCTTCACCGGCGCGGCACCGACGTACCCGAGCAGCAGGCCGTCCTCGCCCTTGAGCAGCCGCTGGCACCGGACCCCGCCGGTCCCGCGGCCCTTGCCCGGGTACTCGCTGAACGGGGTGACCTTCACCGCGCCCACCTCGGTCCCGGGCAGCGCCGACGACGAGCCCGCGATCGTCACGACCTGCGCCTCGCGGCCGGTGTCGACGGCGCCGAAGAACACCACCTTCGCCTTCGCGGCCAGCCGTACGCCGGCCATACCGCCCGCGGTCCGCCCCTGCGGCCGCACGGCCGACGCGGGGAAGTGCAGTAGCTGGGCGTCCGAGGTGATGAAGCACAGCTCCTCGTCGCCGGTGGTCAGCTCGACCGCGCCGACGACCTCGTCGCCGTCCTTCAGCGCGATGATCTCCCACGCGTCGCGGTTGCTGAGGTGATCCGGTACGACGCGCTTCACGACGCCGCCGAGCGTCCCGAGAGCGACGCCGACCGAGTCCGGGTCCATCGTGGTCAGCGCGAGCGCCCGCTCGCCCGGCTCCAGCGACACGAACTCCGCGACCGGCGCGCCACCCTGCAGATTCGGCGCGTTCGCGGTGGTCGGTACGGCGGGCAGGTCGAGCGACTCGAGCCGGATCAACCGGCCGGCGCTGGTGATCAGCCCGTACTGACCGCGGGCGGTGCTCTTCACCGCGGACACGATCGCGTCGTGCTTGGCGCGCGACTCGGTGGCGCCGAACGGCTCCACGCCGTTCGTCCGCGCGAGCAGCCCGGTCGAGCTCATCAGGATCCAGCACGGGTCGTCGCTGACCTCGAGCGGTACGGCGGCGGTCTTGGTCGCGCCGGACGACTCGAGCAGCACGGTGCGCCGCGGCGTCCCGTACGTCTTCGCGACCTCGGCGAGCTCGTCGGAGACCGTCTTGCGGAGCAGCTTCGGGTCCTCGATGATCGCCGTCAGCGCCTCGATCTCGCGCTCCAGCTCGCCCTTCTCGGTCTCCAGTTCGAGCTTGGAGTACTTCGTCAGCCGGCGCAGCGGCATGTCGAGGATGTAGTTCGCCTGGATCTCGGACAGGTCGTAGATCTCGATCAGCCGGGACCGGGCCTCGGCCGAGTCGTCGCTGCTGCGGATCACCTGGATGACCTCGTCGATGTCCAGGATCGCGATCAGCAGACCCTCGACGATGTGCAGCCGGTCCTGCGCCTTCGTCCGGCGGAACTCGCTGCGCCGGCGCGTCACGTCGTACCGGTGGTCGAGGTAGACCTCGAGGAGTTCCTTCAGGCCGAGCGTGCGCGGCTGGCCCTCGACCAGGCAGACATTGTTGACGTGGAACGCGTCCTCGAGCGGGGTCAGCTTGTACAGCTGCTCCAGCAGCGCCTCGGGAACGAAGCCGTTCTTGACCTCGATCACGAGCTGGGTGCCGTGGGTGCGGTCGGTGAGGTCCTTGATGTCCGCGATGCCCTGGAGCTTCTTGCTCTGCACCAGGGTCTTGATCTTCTCGATCACCTTCTCGGGGCCGACCGAGTACGGCAGCTCGGTGACCACGATGCCCTTGCGGCGCGGCGTGACGTTCTCGATCCGGGCGGTGGCGCGCATCTTGAAGCTGCCGCGGCCGGTCAGGTACGCGTCCTTGATGCCGTCCAGGCCGACGATCTTGCCGCCGGTCGGCAGGTCCGGGCCGGGGATGAACCGCATCAGGTCGTCGACGTCGGCGTTCGGCGTCTTGATCAGGTGCCGCAGCGCCTGGATCACCTCGACCAGGTTGTGCGGGGCCATGTTGGTCGCCATCCCGACCGCGATGCCGGCGGCGCCGTTGACCAGCAGGTTCGGGAAGGCGGCGGGGAGGACGTAGGGCTCCTCCTCCTGGCCGTCGTAGTTCGGCTTGAAGTCGACGACGTTCTCGTCGAGGCCGGTCGTCATCGCCATCGCCGGCGGCGCCATCCGGCACTCGGTGTACCGCATCGCGGCCGGGCCGTCGTCGAGGGAGCCGAAGTTCCCGTGGCCATCGATCAGCGGGACCCGCATCGACCAGGGCTGGGCGGTCCGCACGAGGGCGTCGTAGATGGCGCCGTCGCCGTGCGGGTGGTACTTACCCATGACCTCACCGACGACGCGGGCCGACTTCACGTGGCCGCGGTCGGGGCGGATGTTGTTCTCCGCCATCGAGAACAGGATCCGCCGCTGGACCGGTTTCAGCCCGTCCCGCGCGTCCGGCAGCGCCCGCGAGTAGATCACCGAGTAGGCGTACTCGAGGTAGCTGGTGCGCATCTCGTCGGAGACGTCGACGTCGAGGATGTGCTCCTCGAAGTCCTCGGGCTCGGCGGTGTTGGTACGGCGTGCCATACGGGTCTACGAACTCCTCGCTCAAACGGTACGACGCCACGACGGTCCGGCGCCCCACCCATTGTCCCTGGTGAACGACAGTTTCCTCGGCCACGACCCGCACAACCCACACGGTCACAACCAGAGCGGACCCTACCCCCAGCCACCGACAGTAACGAGAGAGGAGGTGGGGCCCAACGGACACCGCTTCGCGGCGACTGCCCTTTCTGCCGCCTCCGGCGGCGCGCAGGACCCCCTCACCGACCCGGCAGGCGGCTGCACCAGGTCGCCTCCTCGCAAGCGGCGGCCTACGGCGGACGACTCGTGGCGAACGACTGCCGACCGGCGGGTTGCGACTCGCAATCGGCGGCAGGCTCGCGCTTGGTGTACTCCGCGGACCGGCCCGAATGGATCGCGCTGCGGCGAAGGCACGTGGTACGCGGCAGGCAGTCCCCTCGAACGGCTGGCGGCCTGCGGACGGCGGTGGTGCGCTAACGGATGGTACCCAGCAGGCAACCCGCGATCGACCTCCGGGTAGAGGCCCGCAGCCGCGAGCGCGCGGTCGGTGCGTACTTGGCGGGCGGCAGGCGGATGGCTCTTATAGCTGGATCCTTGCAACTGGCTGTGGAGGCCGGCGCTCGGCGGTCGGCATGCTCGGCACGGACAGTTGGCGCCCCGCACCTCGCAGTCGGCGGCACATGCTTGCAGTCGGCAACGTGGGCAGCAGTCGCGGCTGGTGGCTCGCGCCGTCAGAGGGACGCCCGCGGATCTCACTGACCAGCAGTTGCCAGTAGTTCGGGCGCGGCTGGGTCCACTCGAGACTTCCCGGCCGAACGTGAGTGATAGCAAGGCGCGGCGGCCATACGTCGCTGTGGTGGTTCAGGTCGTAGGTGCGGGCTTCGTGGGGCGTGCGTGGTTGATGCGGTGGGTGCCGGTGGGGTTGACGTGGAAGGTGAAGCCGTGGGGTGTGGTCCATTCGAGGGTGGTGTGGTTGATGCGGTGGACGGTCCAGCCGTGGGCGTGGGTTTTGACTCGATGGCCGTAGCGGCCGAGGGGTGCGAGGTTGGTGGTGGAGGTTTGTCCGGTGGGTCCGTGGGGGTCGTAAGGTTTGATGTGGTCGAGGTCGATGGTGTTGGTGGTTTCGCGGTTGCCGTAGGGAAAGAGTTCGACGGGGTGGGTGAGTTTGATGCGGTCGCGGATGCGGGTGGGGATTTCGTAGGCGTCGACGCTGACGGCGTCGTTGAGGTCGATGACGGGTTTGACGGTGTAGGGCCCGTGTCCGATGAGTTCGGCCAGCTGGGCAGCGAGCAGTGGGCCGATCGTTTCAGCACGCAGTACTCCGTTGCCGGTGGCCAGGGTGTGGTCGGTCAGATGCACGACGACCTCGGTCTGCCCCGGCCGCACTCGCCCCGTACCGCGCCCACCCACAGCAGCATCCACACGACCACCCGACGGCCCGTCACCCGCACCACCACCCGATGGCGCGATACCCGCACGACCACTCGACGGCGCGACACCCGCACAGCCACCCGACCGGTCGTCCGCCGGACCACCCATACGAGCGCCGGCGCGCGCGGGACCCCCGGCGCCATCCGATCCAGCCGATCCAGCCGAACCGGCCGAGCGGGCCGAGCGGGCCGAGCGGGCCGAGCCAGCCGAGCCTTCTGGACCAGCCGGATCAGTCAGACACGCCGGATCGACCGGATCGACCGGATCAGCCAAGTCAGCCGGATTTCCCGCATCACCCCCACAAGCCTGGGCAGTCGAGTCGGCCAGGCCAGGCGGACCAGCAACACCTGCGGGGCTAGGCGGGGCCTTTGAGTTGCCGTGGCCGTGGATGCAGGGCGGTTCAGTTGTGCTCCCTGCAGGTTCGAGGCGTCGGGGATCGGGGCCGTAGAGGTGCTGGGGGTTGGCGTAGGCGTCGTGTTTGATTTGCGCGAGCCTCGCGTTGAGTGCACGCAGCGCGGCGGCGTCCATCGGGCGGGCGTCATCAGCGTCGGTCTGCGCGTCCAGCATGTCCAAGCCCGGGCGGCCGTCGAACGGGTCAGTGATTGGTTCGGGATCAGGCGGTCCGGCGGCTTCCAGCCATGGATCCTCTGCTGGTCCTGGCGGTTCCTGCAGATCCTCGGCACACAAGCGTCGCCGGTCGTCGCCAGATCTGTCGTCCTGAACGACGGCGGGATCAGTGCCCGGCTGCTTGTCCAGTCCGGCCTCGACATCCGCCCCAGTACACGCATCCACCCCGGCCAAGATGTCCGGCCGAGTCTGCCCATCCTGCCCGTCCCTCGCATCCCTCGCATCCCGCGCATCCCGCCCGGCCAAGATGTCCGGCCGAGTCTGCCCATCCTGCCCGTCCCTCGCATCCCTCGCATCCCGCGCATCCCGCCCGGCCAAGATGTCCGGCCGAGTCTGCCCACCCTGCCCAGCCCACGTATCCAGCCCGGCCCGGCTGTCCGGCCGAGCCAGACCGTCCAGCCCGACATGCCCGCCCTGCGTAGCCTGCGCAGTCAATCCGGCCCGGTGGTCCGGCCCAGGCTGCGTGCCCGTCCCGGTTTGCGTATCCGGGTCGAACCGGTGGGCCGGGGTTGTGGGCGGGTGTGATGTCGCGTCGGCTGGGGGTGTGGGCGGGTGCGGCGTGGCGTGAGGTTCGGAGGCGGGCGGGTTGTTGTGCGGGTGTTCGCGGTTGGTGTGGGTTGGTGGCTGGGGGTTGGTGGCGGTGTGGGTTTGGGCGAGGAGTTCTTCGGTGAAGCGGGGGTCGGGGAGGATTTCGATGGCGGCGGCGCGGCGGTGTTGGACGGGGCGGGTGTCGCCGAGGGTTTTGAGGGCGTCGGCGATGGTGGCGATGCGTGCGTTGCAGCGGTTGATCGCGGCGGCGGGTGCTTTGATGTAGAGGGTTTTGTTGCCGTGGCCGTCGCCGCGGCCGACGAACACGCCGCGGTCGGCGGCGGCTTCGGCGGCCTCGTCCGCGGCCAGCGGTGGGTCGGCGTGGAGTTTGGCGGCGCGGACGATCTTTTCGAGCCGGTAGAACGACACGGTGTCGACCACGGCGGCGACGCGGCGGTCGACGTAGCTCGCGGCGGCGTGGGACAGCTTGACGCAGTGCCGCACGATCTGGCGTGCCTTCCACGGGGTGGCTTCGCCGTCGCGGATGGCTTTCCAGGTCAGTGGGAAGCGGTGCCGCAGTGCGAGGGCGTCGCCGATCAGGTCGCGGCCGACACCGGGCGAGACACCGATTACGACCGCGAACTCGGCCACTGCGAACTCCGCGATCTCCGGGCAGCCTTCCCCGCCCAGCACGATCGCGCGTTCCCGGCCGTCGCAGGTACGGCGGCCTGGACGGACGAGGGTGCCGCAGGTCGAGGGGTGGAAGCGGTCGGCGTAGACCTGCGCGTGCTCGAGCATGCGCGCGTCGGCCCGGTTGGCCAGCGCGCGCAACTCGACGGCCGACTCCAGGAGGTCCCGGGTCGGCAGCACGGTCAGATCATCCTCGAACATGTGTTCGATTCTATCTGCCTCAGTCGGGTTCACCAAATCGGATGGTGACCATTTTCCCTTATCCACAAGAGAAAATGAGAGGTTGAGTGCGAGTGATTGCCGTTGAGCGATCAGGCATCGCGAAGGTACGTGTCATGGGCAACTAGCAACCGCAAGGCGCCATGCTCCGTTGGGCGGGAGGGCGGCAGCACGGCGCTGGCAGCTCACGCTGTGCGCCCGACGACAACTGCGCGAGACTCGGACCTCGGGTGGCGAGGCAACCCAGGGATGCAGTGCGCAGCTCACCCAGGCCGGGACGCCGTGCCGAGGGACACCTGGCGAACGACGCCCGGCACGCGATCTGGGATGGGTTGCGTGCAGGTCATGTTCGGCGAAGGCGCAGCCGGCTTCGTCGTGACCGGCGTGTGGTCGCGGCGCCCTGCCCCTGTCCGTTCAACCAGGTCGTCGACGGTGACGGTACGTCCGCAACCGTGAGCCGGTGGCTGCTCCGCTCCGTCCAGGGAGATGGGGCCGCATTCGTCAACCTTGGTCGCACCACACTACGAACTGGCGCGCAGCTGCTGGCGGCGCGCGCCCCCGCCGCACCGGCCTGCGAGGCCAAATGCTGCGCGGGAGCATGAATCCGCAGCGCGGACAGCTTCGCGGGGCTCGTCGCTTCGCCGCTGGCTCGATGTCCGGCGGGGCTGTGAGCGCGCCGCCGAAGGCGGCCGAAAGGGTAGCGGTGTCCTATCTGGGAACTCCGCGCGCCGGTGGGTGGCTCGTCAAGGCAGTCTGCTCCGCGCAGCTGGTTGCTCGCCCTTGTGTTTGAGTCCGGAGGAGCCCTGTGCGCGCCGCCGGAGGCGGCCAAGAGGACTGTCGCCGCGAAGCGGTGTCCTTTTTGGGGGGCGGTGTCCTTCTATGGCTTTTTCGTGGGTTCGGTGAGGCGGAGTAGGTAGGTGGTGGGGGCCAGGGCGGAGGCTACTGCCAGGGTCAGGGCGAGGGCGGCGATGGATAGGAGGGTGGGCCAGGGGATTGTGGTTGGTACGTCGGTCAGGCCCGAGGTGAGGGCCTTGCGGAGGAGTATGCCGACGGTGATGGTGATTGCGGTGCCGAGGCTCAGGGCGACGGCTCCTACCAGCGATGACTCCCACAGGACCATCCGACGGAGTTGTGCCGGTGTCGCGCCGAGAAGGCGGGACGTGGCGAACTCGTGGCGGCGTTGCAGGCTGCTCATCAGCAGGGTGTTCGCGATCGCGATCGCGCTGTACACCGCGGCCGGGCCGAGCAGGATGAGCAGGCCGAACCGGTTGCCCTCGCGCAGGGCCTTGGCCTGCGCGGCCTCCCAGTCGGTGGCCAGCTGCGCGCCCGGCAACCGCTGGACCAGCGCGGGCGGGTCGACTCCGTCGGCCGGCAGTACGTAGCTCCGGGCGACCGACGCCTGTGGTGCGTGCTTGCGGGCGGTGTCGATCGGGAGCAGGAACGACGGGTTCACCCCGAACGCGTCCTTGACGATCGCGACGACCCGCAGCCGTACCGGCGTCCGGTCCGGGTAGACCATCGGGATCTCGTCGCCGACCCGGTAGCCCTCGAAGCCGGACATTTCTTTGCTGATGGCAACGGTGTCGCCGGTGAGCTTGCCGAGGTCACCGGACAGCACAGTGAGGTCCCGGGTCCGCGACGCCAGCGCCGGGTCGATCCCTTCGGCGTCCTCGAGTTCGGCGTAGTCGGCGGCGATGCGCACCAGTTGCACCGGCACCCCGGCATCGACGGCTTGTACGCCGGGTACGCCGGGCGCCACCGGCCCTTCGACCACGATCGGCGCGCGGACGGCGTCGCGGATGTTCGCCGCCTCACTGTCGGCGGCGAAGCTCAGCGTCAGCACCATCGACCCCGCGATGGCAGAGATGGCGAGAATCGGTGCCGCCAGCGAGGCACTCCGGCGCGGTGCCGTGATCACGTTGCTCCGCGCGAGCCGCCCCGACACCTGCGTCCACGCCACCAGCGGCACCGCCCACAGCCGTCCGACCAGCGGCACGATCAGCGGCGCGAGCAGCGTCAGCGCGACCACCATCACCATCGGCGTGAACATCGCCAGCGGCGCCGCACCCTCACCCGTCGACGGCCGGATCAATGCCAGCATCACGACCGCGCCGGCCAGGAACAGCACCCCGAAAACGATCCGCACCGGCCCGATCTGCGGAGGCTCCAGCGCAGCCTCCCGGAGCGCGTCGATCGGCCCGACCTTCCCCGCTCGCCGGGCTGCCGACCGTGCTCCGAGCATCGCCACCAACAGCCCGGCCCCGACCGCGATCGCGAGCGGTACCCACGGCGACGCCGGTTCCAGCTTCACCGGCGCCAGGTCGGTGTACGACGCCTTGCTCAGCAGCAGGGGAGTGGCGAGGTGCGCGGCCAACGCCCCAGCCAGCGAGGCGGCGACCGCGACGACGAGCGCCTCGCCGAGGATCATTCGCCGGATCTGCCGCGGCGTCGCCCCGATGAGCCGCAGCAACCCGATCTCGCGCCGCCGGGACGCGACGGCAAAGGCGAACGTGCTCGCGATCACGAAGATCGTGATGAACCCGGAGATCGTCGCGACCATGCTCAGCACGGTCTGCAGCCCCGACACGTCGGCGCCGGACAACGGCACGCTGACCCGCTGCGGAGGGGTGCCGTCGCCGCCGAGTGTGGTGACGGTGATGCGTTCACCGGCCGGTCCGTCGTACGCGATCGTCGCCGCCGTCGCGGTGGCGGCCAGCCCGAGCAGGAACACGCCCGCCGCGAGCGCGACGAAGGAACCGGCGTACAGCGCGCGGTGCCGGCCGACGGTCTGGCGGCTGATGCTGAACATCATCGCTCCAGCTCGCTCATCGCCGCGGCGATCTGCGCCGGGGTCGCCCGGTCGAGGTGCCCGGCCAGCAGCCCGTCGGACAGGAACAGGACGCGCGAGGCGTACGCCGCCGCGACCGGGTCGTGGGTCACCATTACGACGGTCTGCCCCACCCGGTCGGTTGCCTCGCGCAACAGTCCGAGGATCTGCCGGCTGGTGCCGCTGTCCAGGGCGCCGGTCGGTTCGTCGGCGAAGAACACCGACGGCTTCGTGATCAGGGCCCGCGCGATCGCGACCCGCTGCTGCTGCCCGCCGGACAGCTCCGCGGGCCGCCGCTTCGCCTTGCCCTCCAGGCCGACCTGCTCGAGCGTCCGCAGTACGTCGTTCCGCGCCGGACGCCGGCCGGTGAGGCGCAGCGGCAGGGCGACGTTGTCGTACACGGTCAGCGACGGCAGCAGGTTGTACGCCTGGAACACGAACCCCATGTCGGCCCGGCGCAGCTTGGTGAGCTGCACCTCGTTGAGCCCGCCCAGCGTGACGCCGTTGAGCACAACGGTCCCCGTGGTCGGCTGGTCGAGTCCGGCGGCGCACTGCAGCAGCGTGGACTTCCCGGAGCCGGACGGGCCCATCACCGCGGTGAACGAGCCGCGCGCGAAGTGGTACGTCACCCCGTGCAGCGCGTCGACCGCGCCGGCCTTGGAGCGGTACGTCTTGGTGATGCCGTCCAGCAGCAGGGCCGGCGGTTCGACAGGTGCGACGGAGGGGTACGTCGGCGCAGTAGCGGTCATGGAACCAGCTAATCGCCGGAACGACGGCGAAGCGCTGGCCCCGGGGAGAGAGCTGCGGTAGCGCGCACGCTACCGCCGAACCGGCCGCCGCCCACCTAGGGTTGGCCTGGTGGAGAGTCCGAAGACGGTCTGGGGTGCGCTGGCGTCGCCGCGGTACCTCATCTCGTCGTGGCCGTGGCGCAGCTACGCGTACCTCCTCAGCTCCGTGCCGATGGGCGCGCTGTCGATCGTCGTCCTGGTCGGGCTCGCGGGCCTGAGCGCACTCCTCAGCCCGATCCTGATCGGCATCCTGATGCTCACCGCGTTCCCGCTGATCGGGGCCGGGATCGGCTGGATCGAGCGCAAACGGGCCGGGCTGATGCTCGTGGACGGCGTCAGCAGCCCGCACGCGGACCTGCCGGCGGGCCTCAAGCTGCGGGCCAGGCTGGCGTACCGCCGCCGCGAGCCGGCGTCGATGCGGGCGCTCGGCTACGGCTTCGTGCTCGGCGTCTTCCTGTGGCCGGTCAGCGCGGCCTTCGCCGGGATCAGCGCGACCGTGCTGCTGACGACCCTCGCGGCGCCGGTGATCGCGGACGGCGACGAGATGGGCATGGGCCCCTGGATCCTCGACACCGCGCGCGAGGGCTTCGTCTTCCTGATCCTGTTCGGCCCGGCGTTCTACGCGGTCAGTTCGTACCTGCTCGGGCTGCTCGCCGGCGCCGAGGCCGCGCTCGCGCGGGCGCTGCTCGGCCCCCGGCAGGAGGAGCTGCAGCGCAACCTCGCGGAGCTGCGCCGGTCGCGGCTCGACCTGGTCGACGCGTTCGAGACCGAGCGGGCGCGGATCGAGCGGCACCTGCACGACGGCGTCCAGCAGCGGCTGGTCGGGCTCACGATGACACTCGGACTGGCCGAACTCGATCTGCCCGAGGGCGAAGGCCGACGGCTCGTGGTGAAGGCACACGCGGAGGCCGAGGCGGCGCTCGCGGATCTGCGGGCAGCGGTCCGCGGGATCCATCCGCGGGTCCTGGTCGACCACGGGATCGAGGCCGCCGTCCGGGAGGTGGCGGACCGGATGCCGCTGCCGGTGACGATGGAGTTCGCGATCCCGACCCGGCTGCCCGCGCCGATCGAGGCCGCGGCGTACTTCGTCGTCAGCGAGGCGCTGGCCAACGTGGCCAAGCACGCACAGGCGACGCACTGCGAGGTGTCCGGCTGGGTGGACCGGGACAAGCTCGTGATCACGGTGCAGGACGACGGGATCGGCGGTGCGCGACTTGGCGCGGGCACCGGTCTGACGGGCCTGGTGACACGGCTCGACGCGTTGGGAGGCACACTCGACGTCGACAGCCCACCCGGTGGGCCGACGCGACTGAGGATGGAGACCCCGTGCCGACTCGGCGACTGAGCATCGTGCTGGCCGAAGACTCACTGCTGCTGCGCGAGGGCCTGGCGAGCATTCTCGACCGCGCCGGGCACGACGTCCGGGACAGCGTGGGCGACGCCGACACGCTGCTCGCGGTCGTGCGCAAGGACCCGCCGGACGTCGTGATCACCGACGTACGAATGCCGCCCGGGCACAGCGACGAGGGGCTGCGCGCCGCGGCGGCGATCCGGGCCGAGCTGCCCGCGATCGGGATCCTTGTGTTGTCGCAGTACGTCGCCGACGCCTATCTGTCGACGTTGCTGGAGACAACGACCGGCGGCATCGGGTACCTGTTGAAGGACCGCGTTGGGCATGTGGCCGAGTTCCTCGAGTCGCTGGACCGGGTCGCGGACGGCGGGACGGTCGTCGACCCGGAGGTGGTGCGCCAACTGCTGGCGCGCCGGCGCAACGACGGGCCGCTGTCGGCACTCACCCCGCGCGAGCTCGAGGTGCTGGCATTGATGGCGGAGGGCCGGGTGAACGCCTCGATCGCCGAGCAGCTGGTCGTCAGCGAGGCGGCCGTCCGCAAGCACGTCGGCAACATCTTCGCGAAACTGCAGCTCGACGACGGCCTCGACCGCCGCGTGTCCGCCGTACTGACCTATCTGAGGGGCTAGACCATGGATGAGGCGATCCGGAAGATCCTCGCGGAGTGCGAGACGTGGGCCGTGGTGGGGTTGTCGAACAACACCAGCCGGGCGGCGTACGGCGTGGCGCGGTTCCTGCAGGGGCACGGCAAGCGGATCGTGCCGGTGCATCCGGCCGCGGAGACCGTGCACGGCGAGCAGGGGTACGCGACGCTGGCGGACATCCCGTTCGCGGTCGACTGCGTCGACGTGTTCGTGCGCTCGGAGCTGGCCGGCGACATCGCCGACCAGGCGGTGGGAATCAAGGCGAAGGCCGTGTGGTTCCAGCTGGACGTAGTTGATCAGGACGCCTACGCGCGGACGACCGCGGCGGGACTCACGATGGTGATGAACCGGTGCCCGGCGATCGAGTGGGGGCGTCTCGGACCGACCAGCTGAAAGGCACCGATGTTCACGATCGACACCTCCACCGATTTCGGCAAGCGGATCGAGCGGCAGCTCGGCGACGAACGCGTGGTCTGGCTGACCACCGTCGGGAAGTCCGGAACCCCCGCGCCGAACCCGGTGTGGTTCCTCTGGCACGACGACGAGATCCTGATCAGCAGCCAGCCGGACAAGGCCAAGCTGCGCAACGTCAGCACACACCCGCAGGTCGCGGTGAACTTCAACGCCACCCACACCGGCGGAGACGTCGGCGTGATCTCCGGTACGGCGGTCGTCGACGCCGCGCCGATCAGCGGCGCGGCGCTCGCGGCGTACAACACGAAGTACGCCGAGGACATCGCCGGCCTGGGGATGACCCCGGACCAGTTCCACGCCGACTACTCGGTCCTGATCCGGATCACCCCGGAGAAACTGCGCGGTTTCTAGCTGCTAGTTGAGGTAGCCCTCGACGGTGTCGGCCGAGCGGGCCTGGGCGTCGTCGGGGTTCTCGCCGAACTCCCGCTTGGCGCGGCGCTGCCGGAGCAGGTCCCAGCACTGGTCCAGCTCGACCTCGAGCGCCCGGAGCCGGGCCTGCTCGTCGGCGTTGTCGACCTGGCCGGCCGCGTGCTTGGACCGCAGCTCGTGCTCCTCGGCCACCAGTTCGTCGATGCGGCTGAAGATGCTCTTGTCATCGCTCATGAGGCAACCGTACGCCCGTCCGGAAGCTGCGCGCGGGAGAGCAACTCGGTGAGCACGAGGATGGCGATCGCCTCGGCGGCCACCAGCCCGATCAGGACGACGAGTTGCAGCGCGGCAGCCGCGGTCGGCGAGGCCCCGCCGAGGACCATGCCGACGAAGGCGCCAGGCAGCGTGACGAGCCCGACCGTGCGCGTCTGGTCCAGTGCGGGCAGCAGCGCGTCGCCCGCGACCGGTCCGACGACGAGCTTGAACGCGTCCGGCTGCAGCAGCCCGATCGACAGTCCCGCTTCAAACTCGCCGTACCGCGTGCCGTACTCGCTGAGCACCCGCCGCCCGGCAAGTGTGGTCGCGGTCATCGCCCCGCCGACGATGATCCCGCCCATCGGCAGGATGCTGGCCGGGTTCCGCGGTACGACGCCCGGCAGGAGCAGCAACAGCAGTACGACGAACGCGCCCGACCCGATCGCGGCGGCGCAATAGGCCCACTGGCCGGGGACCTCGGCCGTGTGCCGGATCCGCCGGGTGCTGGTGACGGTGGCGACCACGAACATCAGCAGGACGAACGCGAGCGCGCCGAGCGTGTGCTGCAGCGCGACGCCGACCACCAGACCGACCGCGGCGAGCTGCACGACCGCGCGCAGCGCCGCGGTGACGATGCCCTTGTCGTGCCGCAGGCCGGCGTACCGGGACGCGGCGACGCCGATCGCGATCAGCAGTGGCAGGACGACGACGGCTGCCCAGCCGAGGCCGGTATCGAAGGACATCGCGGGCTACTTGAAGTCGGCCTCGTCGTACGTCTGCCCGCTCGTCCCGCTCTCGACCTTCGCCGCCTCGTCCGCGCGCAGCTCGACGCGGCGGATCTTGCCGGAGATCGTCTTCGGCAGCTCGGCGAACTCGATCCGCCGGATCCGCTTGTACGGCGCCAGGTGCTCGCGGCAGAACGCCAGGATCTCGCCGGCCAGCTCCCGCGACGGCTCGTGCCCGGCCGCGAGTACGACGTACGCCTTGGGTACGGCGAGCCGTACCGGGTCCGGCGACGGTACGACGGCCGCCTCAGCGACGGCCGGGTGCTCGATCAGCACCGACTCCAGCTCGAACGGCGAGATCCGGTAGTCGCTGGCCTTGAACACGTCGTCCGAGCGCCCGACGTAGGTGATGTAGCCGTCCTCGTCGCGGCTGGCGACATCGCCGGTGTGGTAGTACCCGTTGCGCATCACCTCGTCGGTGAGCTCCTGCGCGTCCCGGTACCCACGCATCAGCGGGACCGGCGCGGGCGCGAGCTCGATGCAGATCTCGCCGTCGTCGCCGATCTCGTCGGTCGACGGGTCGATCAGCGCGATCGTGTACCCGGGCAGCGGGCGGCCCATCGAGCCCGGCTTCACCGGCTGACCCGGCGGGTTGCCGATCTGCGCGGTGGTCTCGGTCTGGCCGTACCCGTCCCGGATCGTGATGCCCCAGGCGTTGCGGACCTGCTCGATGACCTCGGGGTTGAGCGGTTCGCCGGCCGAGATGCACTCGCGGATCCGGACCTCGACCGCGGACAGGTCGGCCTGGATCAGCATCCGCCACACGGTCGGCGGCGCGCAGAACGTCGTCACGCCGTACGTCTGCAGTACATCGAGCATCTTCGCGGCGTCGAAGCGTTTGTAGTTGTAGAGGAACACGGTAGCGCCCGCGTTCCACGGGGCGAACACGTTGCTCCAGGAGTGCTTCGCCCAGCCGGGGGAGGAGACGTTCAGGTGCACGTCGCCGGGCTGCAGGCCGATCCAGTACATCGTCGACAGGTGCCCGAGCGGGTAGCTGACCTGGGTGTGCTCGACGAGCTTCGGCTGGCTCGTCGTACCGGAGGTGAAGTACAGCAGCAGCGAGTCGTCGGCGGCGGTGTCGACGTCGGGCACCGGGCCGTCGTACGTCTCGGAGTCGGGATAGTGCAGCCACCCCTCGGCGGACGAGCCGACCGCGACGCGGAGGCAGTGGTCCGCGATGCCGGCGTACCGTCCGGCGTCGGTGCCGCTGGTGACGACGGCGCGGACGTTGCCGCGGGAGATCCGGTCCGCGAGATCGGCGTCGGTGAGCAGCGTGGTGGCGGGGATCATCACCGCACCGGCCCGGATGCAACCGAGCATCGTCTCCCACAGCTCGACCTGGTTGCCGAGCACGATCAGCACCCGGTCGCCCGGCTTCAGCCCGGCCTCGGTCAGCCAGCCGGCCACCTTGCGGGACCGCTCGGCCATCTCGGCGTACGTCCGCGTCGTGACCTTACCGTCCTGCTCGACGATGGTCAGCGCGGCCACCTCCGGCTGCTCGACCGCCAGCGCGTCGAACCAGTCCCGTGCCCAGTTGAACCGCTCGAACTGCGGCCAGCTGAAGTCCCGGTACGCCGTCTCGTAGTCGTCCCGGTGCGCCACCAGAAAGTCCCGCGCCGCCCGGAACTCCCGGGTGACCTCCGCAGTGCTCTGCTCCGCCATGCAGCGCACATTACCCATTCAGCGCGAGAACAGCGCCGGTCACCACGAGTGGCGTCAGGATCAGGCCGCGCCACAGGAACGACCACCAGGAGATGTCCACCCGGGCGGCGTCGCAGCGCGCTCTCCAGAGCAGCGTCGCCAGTGAGCCCCACAGGGTGAGCAGACAGCCGCAGTTGACGCCGATGAGCAGCGCGAGCATCCGGTGCGGGCTGTCGGAGGCAACGGGTTCCATCGCGAGGTACGCCGGAAGGTTGTCGAAGAGGTTGGCACCCAGCGCGGCGGTCGCGCTCAACCGCAGCTCGGAGGTTGTGCCGGCCACCCATCGCAGCAGGTCCTCGAGCCCGTGCGAGCTCAGGAACCCGACCACCGTGAACAGGACCACGACGGTCGCGACCAGCTTGACCGGGATCAGCGACCACTTGAGCACCTCGCGGCGCCGGACCGCGAACAGCACGACCAGCGAGAGAGCCCCGATGCTCGCCGGCCACGCCACCTCGACGCCGGACACGAACGCCGGTCCGAGCAGCAGGCAAACGGCCGCCGAACCCCAGAACAACACCTTGTCGTCGACCGCCGGTGTCGGCGGCACGATGTAGCGCCGTGGCAGGTCGCGGTGGAACAGCGCGGCCAGCACGGCGACGGTGATGACGATCGCGGCGAGCGCCGGCCGCCAACTGACGGACAGATAGCTGACGTCCAACTGGCGGAACGGGTGCAGCGCCAGCAGGTTCGTGAGGTTGGACACGGGCAGCAGCAGGGACGCCGTACCGGCCAGCCAGACGGTGGTGAAGGCGAACAGCTTCGGCGGGATGTCCAGCTGGCGGGCCATCGAGAGGACCACCGGCGTCAGGAGCACGGCGCAGGTGTCCAGCGACAGCACGATCGTGAGCCCGGTGGCGAGTGCGACCACGAGCAGCCACAACCGCCACACCCGCCCGCGTGCGAGGTGCGCCGCCTCGCGGGCCGCGACGTCGAACACCTTGGCCCGGTCGGCGAGCTCGGCGATCACCGTCACCGCGATCAGGAACACCAGGACCGGCGCGATCCGCTCGACCAAATTCCCGACCTCCGCCGTGGCTGTTCGATTACCCTGTCTAGGTGCCGGACCAGTATGACCAGGAGCTGCCGGACGGCTATCCGGCGGAGTACGAGGCCGACGTCGTCCTGCGCGACGGCGCGACCGCGCACCTGCGCCCGATCACGCCGGACGACGACGACCTGCTGGTGGCGTTCTACGCGCGCGTGTCCGAGCAGTCGAAGTACTACCGCTTCTTCGCGCCGTACCCGCAGCTGTCCGACCGCGACGTGGCGAGGTTCACCCAGGTCGACTACCACCAGCGGCTCGCGCTGATCGTCACGGTCGGTGACGAGATGATCGGTGTCGGCCGCTACGAGGGCACCGGCCGCCGGACGGCGGAGGTCGCGTTCCTGATCGAGGACGCACACCAGGGCCGCGGTCTCGGCCAGCTGCTGCTCGAGCACCTGGCCCAGGCGGCGCGGGAGAACGGCATCCACCGGTTCGTCGCCGAGGTGCTGCCGGACAACCGGAAGATGATCACGGTCTTCACCGAGGCCGGGTACAAGGTCGCCCGGGAGTTCGAGGACGGCGTGATCATGGTCGAGTTCGACATCGCGCCGACCGACACGTCGTTCGGGGTGATGCAGGCCCGCGAGCAGCGCTCGGAGGCGCTGTCGATCGCGCGGCTGCTGACGCCGTCCTCGGTGGCGGTGATCGGCGCGAGCCGGCGCGAGGGAACGATCGGCAACGCGCTGCTGCGCAACCTCCGCGACGGCGGTTTCCCGGGCCGGTTGTACGCCGTCAACACCGACACGAAAGCCGACGAGATCGAGGGCGTACCGGCGTACCCGACGATCCGCGAGGTCGAGGGCACCGTGGATCTCGCGGTGGTCGCGGTCAAGGCCGAGATGGTCGCCGACGTTGTTCTGGACTGTGCCGCCAAGGGCGTGCGCGGGCTGGTCGTGGTCTCCAGCGGGTTCGCGGAGATCGGCGACGAGGGACGGAAGCGGCAGCGGTACCTGGTCGGCCTCGCGCGCTCGTACGGGATGCGCGTGATCGGGCCGAACGCGCTCGGACTGATCAACACCGCGGCCGGGGTGTCCCTCAACGCGACGCTGTCGCCGCTGATGCCGAGCAAGGGCCGGGTCGCGTTCTTCTGCCAGTCCGGCGCGCTCGGCGTGCCGATCCTGGCCGACATGGCCGGTCGTGGTCTCGGGCTGTCGAGCTTCGTCTCGGCCGGCAACCGCGCCGACGTCTCCGGCAACGACCTGATGCAGTACTGGTACTCCGACGAGGCGACCGAGGTCGTGCTGCTGTACCTCGAGTCGCTCGGCAACCCGCGCAAGTTCAGCCGGGTCTCCCGGCGGCTCGCCGGCCGCAAGCCGGTGGTCGCGCTGAAGTCCGGGCGCGCCACGCAGGGCGTGCCGGTCGGCCAGCTGGTCCGCCGCAGTCAGTTGCCCGCCGCAACCATCGAGTCGATGTTCCGGCAGAGCGGGCTGATCGGCGTGGACACGACCGGCGAGCTGTTCGACGTCGCGCAGCTGCTCGCGCACCAGCCGCTGCCGAAGGGCCGCCGGGTCGCGATCGTGTCGAACTCCGACGCGCTGACCCTGCTCGCGCTCGACACGATGGCGGGCTGCGGCCTGGACGTCGCGGGGGAGCCGCGGAACCTGAGTGCCGACGCGACCGCGTCGGACTTCGGGCTCGCGCTGTCCGAGGTGTTCGCCGACGACTCGGTGCACTCGGTCGTGGTGATCTACACGCCGCCCGTGCAGTCGAACGGCGGCGAGGTCGCGCAGGTGCTCGCCGCGGCGGCAGCCGGCTCCGACAAGCCGGTGGTGTCGACGTTCCTGGCCTCGCGGAGCGTCCCGGAGGAGCTCCGGGTCCCCGACGAGGACGGCGGCGCGGCCCGCGGCTCGATCCCGTCGTTCCTCAACCCGCAGTACGCCGTGGGCGCGCTGGCGAAGGCCACGCAGTACGCCGAGTGGCGGCGCCGCTCGGACAGCCGGATCCCGGACCTGCCGGAGATCGACACCGCCGGGGGAGAGGACTTCGTCGCCGAGTTCCTGCAGCGGCACCCGACCGGTGCGGATCTGGACGACGCCGACCGGCAGCGCCTGCTGAGCTTCTACGGGATCTCGGTGCTGCCGGCGTTCCCGGTGCTGAGCGCCGACGAGGCGGTGGCGCGGGCGGCGGACCTCGGGTTCGAGGTGATCCTGAAGGCGACCGCGGAGCAGTGGCGGATGCGCCCGGACCTGGCCGACATCTGGCGGCACATCCACGACGAGGACGACATGCGGGCGGCCTGGGCGGAGATGACCCGGACCTTCGGCGTCGCGTCGGACCCGGGCCGTGCGCAGTTCGTCGTGCAGAAGATGGCGCCGCCCGGCGTACCGGTGGTGATCTCGGCCATCGAGGACGTGTCGTTCGGTCCGGTCGTGACGTTCGGCCTGTCCGGTGTCGCCACGGACCTGCTCGGCGACCGCTCGTACCGGATGCCGCCGCTCACCACCCGCGACGCCGCCGAGATGGTCCGCGAGGTCAAGGCCGCGCCGTTGCTGTACGGCTACCGCGGCTCCGACCCCGTCGACATCTCCGCGATCGAGGACCTGCTGCACCGCGTGTCCCGGCTGACGCTGGACCTGGAGGAGGTCGTCCGGCTCGACCTCCGCTCGGTCCTGGTGTCCGCCGAGGGCGCCACCGTCCTCGACACGCGGATCCGGATCGCGCCGAACGAGAAGCCCCGTCAGGACACGCCGGCGCGCCGCCTCACGTAGTCCGCGTGTAGACGCTGTTCTCGCGGGTCAGCAGGCGCGCGTCCACCAGGCCGCGGCGCAGCGCCGCGTGGTCGGGGTGGAACCGGTTGAGGAGCTCGTTGACCTCGGTCTCCGGATAGCTGCGACCCACCTCGAAGGCCTGCACGATGTACTCCAGCACGACCTGGTACTTGTCCGGGAACGTCGGGAAGTGCGTCAGCCGCCCGTCCCGGATGAACGACCGCAGCACGTTGTCGCGCGCCGGATCCGGGTCCAGCGGCACCCACTCCGGCCGGCTCTCCCGGACGACGTCCTTGAACACCCCGGGATCCGCGCTGAACCCGTCCCGGCTCGCCTCGATCAGTCCGCCCTTGGTCAGCCGTTGCAGCGCCTTCGCCACCACCGGCGCGGCGAGCCCGGTGCTCCCGGCAACCTGTTCCGGGGTGGCGGCGCCGAGGACGATCGCGGAGTACGTCCGCAACCTCGACGGTTCGGCCAGCAGACCACAGAGTTGATCGGCGTTCATGGCTTTCACGCTAACCCGCGCCGCAACCGGATTTCGGCGTGCGAGGATCGGACGCATGCAGCCCGGTCCGCACAACGCGATCACTGATGTCCCCGGCGTCCGCGTCGGTCAGGTCGAGCGCCTCGACGCGCCGTACCTGACCGGTACGACGGTCGTCCACGTCCCCGGGACCGCGGTCGCCGGCGTCGACGTCCGGGGCGGTGCGCCCGGTACCCGGGAAACGGACCTGCTCTCGCCGGTGAACTCGAACGGCGCCGTGAACGCGATCGTGCTGACCGGCGGCAGCGCGTTCGGGCTCGACACGGCCGGCAGCGTGATGCGCTGGCTGGAGGAGCGCGGCGAGGGCGTCCGGGTCGGTCAGGGCGAGTACGACGTGGTGCCGATCGTCCCGGCCGCGGTGATCTTCGACCTGGCCCGCGGCGGTGACTTCACGGCGCGGCCGGAGCCCTCGTGGGGAGCGGACGCGATCGCCGCCGCCACCGACGGACCGGTTGCCCTCGGCAACCACGGTGCGGGCGCCGGTGCCCGCGCGCGGTCGCTGAAAGGCGGGGTCGGCTCGGCGAGCGTCCGGCTCGACGACGGCACGACCGTCGGCGCGCTGGTGATCGTCAACGCGGCCGGTTCCGCGATCGACGCCGACGGCAACCTGTACGGCGCGCGGTACGGGCTCGGCGACGAGTTCGCGCAGCTGCGGACGCCGGTCGAGCCGCCGCCACCCGCCGCGCCCGGGCGGAACGTGATCCCCGGACCCCCGATGAACACCGTGATCGCGATCGTCGCCACCGACGTACCGCTCGACAAGGCCGCGGCGCAGCGGATGGCGATGGTCGCGCACGACGGACTAGCGCGGGCGGTCGACCCGATCCACACCCTCGTCGACGGCGACAGCATCTTCGCGCTGTCGACCGGTCCCGCCGCGCAGGGCCCACGGTTGAGCGTGACCGATCCGGCCGCGCTGGCGCAGCTGGAGACCGTGTACGCCGCCGGGGCGCGGACGCTGTGCCGGGCGATCGTGCACGGGATGCTCAACGCCGAGTCGGTGCAGACGCCGGCCGGGCCGATCCCGAGCTACCGCGACACCTTCCCGTCAGCGTTCTCTACGACCTGAGTCGTACGCCGGACCGCCGAAAGCCACCGGAAGACGGCCGGAAGACCGGTCCGCGGTCGGACGATCGCGAGCGGTGATCGCGAAAGGCTCCGGGTATGAACTTCCAGAGTCAGCAGATCGTGCTCAGCGGCCACGGTCTCGTCAAGTACTACGGCAGCGTGGTCGGCCTGGCCGGCGTGGACGTCGCCGTGCGGTCGGGTGAGGCGCTCGCGGTGATGGGCCCGAGCGGCAACGGCAAGACCACCCTGCTGCACGTGCTCGCCGGCATCCTCACGCCGGACCAGGGCGAGGTGTGGCTGGGCGGTGAGCGGGTCGACCAGCTGAACGACGCGGCGCGGACGGTCCTGCGGCGGCGCCGGCTCGGCTTCGTGTTCCAGGACAACCAGCTGCTCGCCGAGCTGCCCGCGGACGAGAACGTCGCTCTGCCGCTGATGGTCGACGGTGTCAGCCGGCGGGAGGCGATCGGCCGGGCCCGTACGACGCTCGCCCAGGTCGGCCTGGCAGCCGAGGTCGGGCGCCGTCCCGGTGAGCTGTCCGGCGGCCAGGCGCAGCGGGTGGCTATCGCGCGCGCCTTGGTCGGCGAGCCACAGGTGGTGTTCGCCGACGAGCCGACCGGAGCCCTGGACGCCGCCACCGGCTCCCAGGTCATCGAACTCCTGGTCGGAGCCGCCACCTACCGCGGCGCCGCAGTAGTCGTCGTGACCCACGACAACGCGGTAGCAGCCCGCTGCCACCGGACCCTCCACATCGTCGACGGCCGGGTCAGCGACGGCGCACCGGCTTCCTGGGAGGTGCGGTCGTGAATCCGATGACGGATCTCGGATTGCGGTTCGTCCGGCGGCCGGGCCCGGGCGGGCGGGCCGCGAACCTGGCCGCGTTCGGGGCGACGGCGGTGGTGGCGCTGCTGGTCACGTTCCTGATCGCAGGGTCTCTGGGGATCTCGCACCGGTCCGAGCGGATCGGCTGGCGCGGTGCCGCCAAGGCGGACCCGGCGACCGCGATCGGCATGCTCAACGGGGAGGACCGGCACCGCGTCGACGGCCATCAGATGACGGTCGTCGAGCTGGCCACCTTGAAGCCCAACGAGCTGCCGCCGCCACCCGGCCTCGACCGCGCCCCGAAGCCCGGCGAGGTCTTCGTCTCGCCGGCGGTCGCCAAGCACTGGGCCGGCATCAGCCAGCAGTACGGCGGCCTCGAGAAGCCGACCGGGGTGATCAGCGACAAGGGCTTGTCCTCACCGGAGGAGTTCGTCATCGTCCGCGGTCTCGCGACCATTCCTGCCGACGAGAATCCGCAGTACGTCAACAGCTGGAACGAGGACCTGTGGGACAGTCGCATGCTCGGCCTGCTGATAGCAGTTGCCTTCGGCATCACCCTGGTCTTGTTCCCGATCCTCAGCCTCGTCGGACAAGCCGCCGGCGTAGCAGCCAGGCGCCGCGAACACCGGCTCGCCGCCCTGCGCCTAGCAGGGGCCACCCGGACCCAGGTCCTGTGGCTGAGCGCAGTAGAACAAGCAGTCCTCGCCCTGGCCGGCGCAGTCGTCGGCCTCCTCGCCTACACAGTTCTGAGCCCACTGATCGCCCAGATCCCACTAGGCGGCGGCCGCTGGTACGTCAGCGACATCACCGTCCAGTGGTGGACGGTCCTCGTCGTACTGGTCGCCGTACCCGTCCTGTCCGTCATCAGCGCACTCATCGGCCTCGGCCGCGTCAGCATCACCCCACTGGGCGTCGTACGCGGCCAGACCCGCAAGGGCGTCAGTGTGGTGCGCATCGGGCTGCTGGTCGTGGGCCCGGTGATCCTGGCGTACTACGGCATGCGGGCGGCCATCCTCCCGCTGCTGATCGGCGTCGGTTTCGCCGCGCTCGCGGTACGCATCATCGGACCGTGGGCCGTGCAGGTGGTCGGCAAGCTCATGGCCAACGCGGCCAACGGACCTGTGGCGTTGCTGGCGGGTCGTCGGCTCGTGGACGATCCCAAGGGCGCCTTCCGCCCGGTCGCGGCGTTGGTGCTGTCCGGCTTCGTCACCGGGTTCATCTCGGTCTTCATGCCCTCGGGCGAGGACGACCCGAGCTTCAACGACATGCGGATCGGAGTCGCGCTGCTGCTCTCACTGGTGTTCCTCACCGTTGCCGCCTCCACTGCGGCCGGTGCAGTGGGTACGGCGCTCGACCAGGCGGCGCCGGCGCGTGCGCTGCGGCGCTCCGGTGTCCCGCTGTCGGTGATCGAACGATCGGCTCGCGTGGCGGCCGTCGTACCGGTGGTCGGGGTCGGGTTGCCGGTGGTCGGCTTCGGCGCCCTGTGCGGACTGGCGCTGAGCGGCGGCAAGGTCATCACCGAGGGCAGTTCCGGCGTACTCCTGCTCCTCGGACAGGTCGTCGCCGGACTCGTCCTGGTCACGGTCGCGGGCGCGGCCGGCGCCCCGGTGCTGCGGAAGGCAAGTGCGAACTGATCGCGGTTGTCCACAGCCTGGGTCGAAGGGTGAAACGGTCCGGGGCACGGTCGTGCAAGGATGAGGGCATGCGTGATCTGAATGCACCGGAGCTCGCGGACGCGTCGGCGGACCTCCGCGAGGCGATCGATCGGTGCGGTTACTACCCCGACGTGGTGTCGGACTCGCTCGACGTGGCGATCGCCGGTGAGCCGATCCGGGCCTACGTGCTGCAGCACGAGCCGACGTTCGACCGGGACGAGGTCCGGCGGCACATCACGATCCTCGCGCTCACGCCGACCCGGCTGATCGTCGGCCACACCGACGAGCACGCGGCCGACGAGCTGATCCGCGCGCCGTACGCGTCGACCTCCACCGAGGCCATCCCGCTGCACCGGGTGAACGCCGTGGTCGTGAACCGCGTCGTCCCGAACCCGGCGGGCTACGCCTCCGGCAAGGCCGACCCGGCGGTCGCCGGCGGTGGCGAGGTGGTGCTGACCATCGGCTGGGGCATGGTGAACCGGATCGACCTCGAGCCCGCCGTCTGCGCGGACCCGAACTGCGAGGCCGACCACGGCTACACGGGCTCGGTCGCCGCCGACGACATCTCGTTGCGGATCAGCGCCGCCGCCGACGGCCCGGCCGGGATCCAGCAGGTGCTCGAGTTCGCCAAGGCGCTCTCGTTCGCGACCAGCAGGTAGTGCCGTGATCGTCCCGGTTTCCCCGCAGTACGGCGGTGGAGCACTCGCCGACGTGCTGCCGTCGGTGGCCGGTGCGTTGTCGGTGCCGGGGGAGACCGACGTCCTCGGCCTGCCGCCGGCACGCCGGTACGCCGTCCTGCTGCTCGACGGCCTCGGGTGGAACCTGCTGCAGCGGTACGCCGACGCCGCGCCGTACCTGTCCTCGCTGATGCCGACCGGCCGCAGTCTCACCGCGGGCGTGCCGTCGACGACCGCGGTCAGCCTGACGAGCCTCGGGACCGGCCTGCCGCCGGGCGCGCACGGCATCGTCGGCTACACGTCGATCGTGCCGGAGTCCGGCGCGCTGCTGAACGCGCTGGCCTGGGACGCCCCGGTCGATCCGCGCCGCTGGCAACCGCACGGGACCGTGTTCGACCGGGTCGCCGCGGCGGGTGTTGCCACGCGCAACGTGAGCAAGAGCCGCTTCGACACCTCGGGGCTGACAGCGGCCGCCTTCCGCGGCAGCAAGCACCGCGGCGCCGACACCATCGAGGAGCGGCTCGACGCGACCCGGTTCGCCAGCCGGGAAGGCCAGTCGTCACTGGTCTACGTGTACGACTCGCAGCTCGACTACATCGGTCACCAGCAGGGCTGCGACTCGTGGCAGTGGCAGAAGGAACTGACCGCGGCCGACATGTTCGCCCAGCGAGTCCGGGCGGCGCTGCCGCGCGACGCCGTACTGCTCGTCGTCGCCGACCACGGCATGATCGACATCGCCCCCGAGCACCGCGTCGACCTGGACGCCGAGCCGGCGCTGACCGCGGGGCTCCGGCTGATCGGCGGCGAGTCCCGGTTCCGGCACCTGTACTGCGTTCCCGGCGCCGAGGCCGACGTACTGGCCGTCTATCGGGAGCGGCTGGGTGACAAGGCGCTGGTGCTGACCCGGGCCGAGGCCGTCGCGCAGGGCTGGTTCGGCGCGGCTGTCGAGGACCGGGTGTCGCCGCGGCTGGGCGATGTCATCGTTGCCTCCCTCGGTCCGGTCGCGCTCGTCGCCGGCCGGCAGCACCCGCAGGAGGCCGGCCTGATCGGCCTGCACGGGTCGCTGACCCGCGACGAGATGGAGATCCCGCTGCTCGTCGACGCGGGCTAGAAGCTCCAGACGTTCCAGAAGAAGCTCGTCCGCGCGGTCTTCGCCTCGCCGTCGCGGGCCGTCACGGTCACCTTGTACCGGCCCGCGCCGGGAGTCAGGACACCGGTGATCCAGCCGCGCGCCGTGTCGATGCGCAGCCCGGGCGGCAGCCCGACGGCCGAGTAGCTGATGTCGCCCGTGCCGCCAGTGCCCTTCATCAGCAGCGGCACCGCCGGGATTCCGCCGACACCGATCTGCTCGGACGGCTCGGTGATCGAAATCGCGCCCTGCGGCTGCGCGGCCGCCGCGCCGACGGCCTCGGCCGCGTCCACCATGCCCTCGCCGTAGTACGAGTTCTTGTCTGCCGATCCCGTGCACTCGCCGGACGCGCCGGGCGGGCAGGGGAGATCGTTGGCCTGCTGCGCGAGCCGGGCGCGCACGTCGGCCGTCGACAGCTTCGGGTCGACACTGCGGAGCAGCGCCGCGACACCGGCGACGTGCGGCGACGCCATCGACGTACCCTCGAGAATCTTGTAGCCACCGCCCGGGACCGTCGAGTAGACGGCCTGGCCCGGCGCGGCGAGGTTGATCTTGTTCTCCCCGAAGTTCGAGAACGGCGACTTCGCGCTGCGCGGGTCGACCGAGGCGACGACCACGACGTTCGGCAGTTCGGTCGGGAGGCTGAGGCAGTCGTTGGTCACGGTGCGGCTGGTGGCGGTCGAGTCGTCCGGGCTGGTCTCGTCGTCGGTCTTGTTCGCGAGGTCGTAGTTCTCGTTGCCGGCCGCGGCGACGTTCACCACGCCCTTGCTGTCCGAGTACGCGACGGCCCGGCGGACGGCTTCGAGGATCGCGGCCTGGTCCGGCTCGCTCGGGCAGTTGAACAGCCACGGATCGGTGTAGTAGCTGTTGTTCGTCACCGAGACGCCCTTGTCGGCGGCGAACATGAACGCGCACACCGTGTTCTCCGGGAAGAACAGCTCGCTGCCGGCCTCGGCGACCCGGATCGACGACACCTTCACGCCGGGCGCGACGCCGATCATGCCGACGCCGTTCTTCACACCGGCGACCGTGCCCGCGACGTGCGTGCCGTGCTCACCGACCGGACGCCACGCGCCGGGCCGGGTGTCGACCTTGCCGTACGCGCAGGACGCCGACCTGGTCGCGTCGAAGTTCGCCTTCAGGTCCGGGTGCAGGTCGTCGACGCCGGTGTCGAGGACGCCGACCGTGATGTTCTTCGAGCCGGGGTTCTTCGCCCAGGCCCGGTCCGCGCCGATCAGCGTCATGTCGGACCGGTCGGTCTCCGGCTGGGTGGTCCCGACCTCCGGCACCGCCGGCGGGATCGCCGGGTTCGCGACCGCTGCCGGAAGGTCCGACGTCCTGGTCGCGCCGGCCTGCTGGACGCCGTCCACGCCGCGCATCTTCGCGGCGAAGTCGGCCGCGGTCGAGTGCGCCACGAGGACACCGATGGCGTCGTACGCCGCATAGACCGTGCCCCCGTTCTGGGCGACCGCGCCGGTCACCTGGCCGGTCCGGCCCGGCGCGGTGATCACGAAGTACGCCCGCAGCCCGGCCTCGGACCGCTCCGGCGCCGCGGCGGCCGGAAACGTGTTGGTGACGGCCAGCAGACAGGCCGCGAGGACGAGGAGCAGGGGTTTGCGCACATTCCATTCAAACTGAACGGAGGCTCAGAACCCAAGCCACCGCTCCGACACACCCCGGCGTGCACACCCGGCCGCTGACTTGGCAGGATGTTCGCCCGTGGCTGAGCTGCTGTACTTCACCGGGACCATGGACTGCGGCAAGTCGACCTTGGCGCTCCAGATGGATCACAACCACAAGGCCCGCGGCCGGCTCGGCCGCATCTTCACCAGCCACGACCGCGCGGGGGAGTCGGTCCTGTCGTCGCGGCTCGGCCTGGCCGCGGAGGCGGTCGAGGTCCGCGAGGAGTTCGACTTCTGGGACTACGTGGTGGGCGAGCTGACCCGCGGCGGGCGGATCGACTACGTGGTCTGCGACGAGGCGCAGTTCTACAGCCCGCTGCAGATCGAGCAGCTCGCGCGGCTGGTCGACGAGCTGCAGATCGACGTGTTCTGCTTCGGGATCCTCACCGACTTCCGGGCGACGCTGTTCCCGGGCTCGGCGCGCCTGGTCGAGCTCGCGGACCGGATGGAGCTGCTCCAGGTCGAGGCGCTGTGCTGGTGCGGTGAACGCGCCACGCACAACGCCCGTACGATCGGTGGGGAGATGGTGACCGAGGGAGAGCAGCTGGTGGTGGGCGACATCCAGACGCACGACCACGAGGTCGCGTACGAGGTGCTCTGCCGCCGGCACCACCGCCGCCGCCTCACCCAGGCCCGCGCCCGCGCCACGCTGTCACCCGAGGTCCTGCCCTTTGGAGGAGCCGCTTCATGAGCCCGTTGATCACCGTCGACGAACTGCGTGCGCTGGATCCCGCGCCCGTGCTGGTGGACGTCACCTGGAACCTGGCCGGTCCGCCCGGCAAGGAGGCGTACGACGCCGGACACCTGCCCGGCGCGTACTTCGTCGACCTGGACACCGAGCTCGCCGGCCCGCCCGGACCCGGACGCCACCCGTTGCCGGACGCAACCACTGTGACGGCGACCTTCGAGCGTCTCGGCGTGACCGCGGCGGACACCCCGGTCGTCGTCTACGACGCCGCGAACTCGATGGCCGCCGCCCGGGCGCGCTGGATCTTCCGGTACTTCGGCCTCACCGACGTCCGCGTCCTCGACGGCGGCCTGGCGGCGTGGCAGGCCGCCGGCCAACTGCTGACGACCGAGGTCCCGCCGGCCGGCACTCGCGGGTTCACCGCCGCCCCGGGACACCTGCCGGTGCTGGATGCCGACGGAGCCGCGGCAGTGGCCGAGAAGGGCGTCCTGCTGGATGCCCGGGCTCCGGAGCGGTTCGCGGGGGAGGTGGAGCCGATGGATCCGGTAGCCGGTCACATCCCGGGCGCAATCAACGCTCCGACCACGGCGAACGTCGACGACACCGGGCGCTTCCTCCCGGCCGCCGAGCTCCGGACGCGGTTCGCCGGCCTCGGCGTCACCGGTGACGCCGAGGTGGCGGTCTACTGCGGCTCCGGCGTCACCGCCGCCCACGAGGCCCTCGCCCTGGAGTCCGCCGGCCTGCCCGCGACCGTGTACATCGGCAGCTGGTCAGAGTGGATCACCGACCCGAGCCGCCCGGTCGCCACGGGCAAGGACACAGGCAAGGACTGAGTCACCAGCCGATCGGGCCTTCGCGGTCCTCGAAGGTCCCGGTCGGTCCGTCCGGTCCGATCGTCGCCAGCCGGACGATCGAGTCGGTGCCTTCGGTCACGGTCAGCTGACCCATGTGGTTGTTCATGTCCGTGGCCGCGAAGGTCTTCTTCTCGGTCTCGCCCGGCGTCACGGCGTTGAACTTGATCCCCGGCAGCGCCTGCGCGTAACGGACGGTCACCATGTTGGCGGCCGCCTTGGACGTGCTGTAGGCCAGCTCGTGCATCTTCGAGGTCGGCTGCGCCGGATCGAGCACCACGCTGAACGCGCCACCCGCGCTGGTCACGTTCACCACCCGCGGGTTCTCCGCCGCCTCCAGCAACGGCAGGAACGCGTGCGTGACCCGCACGATGCCGTAGACGTTGGCGTCGAACACCGGGTGCAGCTCCTCGACCGTCGCGTCCTTGGGATGGACGATGTGCCCGGGCGCCCCCGCGTTGTTGATCAGGACGTCGAGCCGATCCGTGTGCCGGCGTACGACGTCCAGCGCGGCCGCCACCGACTCGTCGGACGTGACGTCCAGCTGGACCATGACCACGTCGATGCCGTCGGCAACCAGCTTCTCCGCGGCGACCCGGCCGCGCTCCGCGTCCCGGGAGCCCAGGAAGACCTTCCAGCCCAGCAGGCCGAGCCGCCGGGCGGCCTCGTGACCGAGCCCCTTGTTCGCCCCGGTGATCAGCACCGTGGTCTGTGCCGCGTCCGTCATCACTACCTCCTGTCGAGACAACCGTTCGGGCATCAGATGCCGCGCCGGCCTGCCGTGTGACAGTCGCTCAGAGTGACGCGCGCCACGCATTGACTTCCCGGCGCAGGTGCGGGATGGTGAGTCAGAAATCGATTTCCCATCAACGTCCGCCCCTCTTGATGCCGGGAGTCACAGATGATGAAGCGATCCACGTTCCTGCGTGCCGCGGTCGGCGCCGGTGTGCTGGCCGCCCTGCCGGGCCGCGCCCAGGCGAGGAGTCAGGCAGTGCTGACCAACAAGGTGGCCGATCTGACCGGCCCCGGACTGACCGACCGGTTCCGGATGGCCGCGACCGACCTCGGGATCCCCGCCCGCACGCCGGACGGACGGCTGCTGTTCATGTTCGGCGACACCTTCGAGGAGCCGTACGTCGGCGGCGGCTGGTGGCGCTCGCCGGTCGCGCTGTGGTCGACGACCACGAACCTGGCCGGCGGCGTGACCTGGTCGGGCGCCGTCGGGGGAGCCGCGGCGCAGCAGTTGTGGGACTACCCGCACGACAACCCGACGTTCTCGACCGTGCTGCCGTCCGACGTGATCACGATCGGCGGGTCGATGTACCTGCACGCGATGGTGAACAAAGGCCTCGGGAACGTCGTCTGGACGGAGATCTGGCGCTCGGACAACTCCGGCGCGAGCTGGTACCACACCGGCGCGAAGTTCGACCCGAACATCGACGGCGGCATGTTCCAGCTGCTGACCTGGGGTCTCGGGAACGACGGGTACGTGTACGTCTACTCGACCGGCTTCCAGCGCAACAAGCCGATCATCCTGAAGCGCGTCCGCCAGGAGCAGATCGCGAACCCGGCGGCGTACCAGCCGTGGGGGTACCGCGACGGGGTCTGGGCGTGGGGCAATCCCGCGACGCCGATCCTGACCGGCAGCTTCGGCGAGATGAGTCTGCGTCCGCTCGGCGGCAAGTGGGTCCTGACCTGGTTCAACGCCGGCGACTACCGCATCGACGGCATGATCATGGACACCCCGACGTCCAACCTGTACACGGCGTACCGCCAGACCCTGATCTACGGCGGCGCCTGGGGTTCGGAGAACGACAACCACGTGGCCCAGCTGTACGGCGGCTACGTCATTCCCGGCTCGACGCTGTCGGACCTGCACCTGTCGGTCAGCCAGTGGAACACCGACAACGGCTGGCCGTACCGGGTCATGCAGTTCCGCGTCCGCGGCTTCGGCTAGAGATCCAGCACCATCGTGTCCGACGTACCGACGACGCCGGTCTTCCGGAAGCCGAGTGATTCGTAGAGCTTCCGGGCCGGGTTGTCCGGGTCGACGCTGAGCGAGAGCCGGCTGTACGACGCCGTCCGCGCCTGCTTGATGATCTCGTCGAGCACTGCCCGGGCGACGCCGCGGCGGCGGAAACCGGGCGCGACGCCCAGGGTGAGCTCGGGTACGTCGTCCGCGACGTACCCGTAGCCGGGCCGGTCCGCGGTGAGCAGGCGGGCCCAGGTGGCGCCGGCGGGGGAGCCGTCGAGCTCCGCGACCACCCCGAAGTCCGTGGATTGCGGCCAGCCGTCGAGGTAGCGCCACGCGTGGTCGTCGGCGCGTGCCTTCGCCTCGTCGTACCACGGGGTGCCGTCCCAGTTGCAGGCCTCGAGCAGCATCGCGGTCAGGGACGGCAGGTCGTCGGCGGTCGCCGGGCGCAGGAACATGCCGCCCATCTTCGCGCCCGGCCGTCACGAACCTCCACCGGATTACTGCCGACCAAGGTCTTGAGTTAGTAACACGCTTGGTTTAACTTACTCGGGACCTGACCGGTGTGTGGCTCAGAGCACATCGGCGGCGTCCGGAAACCTGAGGAGTTCCGATGACGAGAGTGAGCAGGTGGGGGCGCCGCGGGGCGGCCCTGGGGATCGCCGGGCTGATGCTCGCGGCGGCCGGCTGCGCGCAGGCGACCACGCCGGAGTCCGGCGGTGGCGGCGGGGCCGGTGGGGCGATCGACGAGAACGCGCCGGTGACGATCACGATCGGCGACCGCCCGACGCCCGACAAGCCGAACGACATCAAGGCGTTCGAGCAGAAGATCAAGGACTTCACGGCGACGCACCCGAACATCACGGTGAAGTCGACCGAGACCAAGTGGGAGGCGCAGACCTTCCAGGCGCAGGTGGCCGGCGGCACGCTGCCGACCGTGATGAACATCAGCTTCACCGAGCCGGCCAACATGATTCCGAACAAGCAGCTGCCGGACATCACCGACGAGCTGAAGCTGGTCGACCTGACCAAGGACCTGAACCCGGACGTGCTGAAGATCGTCCAGGACGCCGACGGCCGGATCTACGGCGTACCGATCGACGTGTTCTCGGTCGGCCTGGCGTACAACCGGGCGCTGTTCAAGCAGGCCGGCCTGGACCCGGACAAGCCGCCGACGAGCTGGGACGAAGTACGGCAGTACGCGAAGCAGATCGCGGAGAAGACCGGTAAGGCGGGCTACGCGCAGCTGACGACGAACAACACCGGCGGCTGGATGCTGACCACGATGACGTACAGCATGGGTGGCAGCGTCGAGAGCCAGGACGGGAAGAAGAGTACGTTCAACGACGCGCCGACCAAGAAGGCGCTGCAGCTGCTCAAGGACATGCGCTGGACCGACAACTCGATGGGCAGCAACTTCCTCTACAACCAGGAGGAGATCCGCCAGGACTTCGCCGCCGGCAAGATCGGCATGGTCCTGCAGGCGCCCGACGCCTACGACATGAGCGTGAAGAACTTCGGTATGAAGCCCGCCGACTACGGGCACGGCGCGCTCCCGCAGGACGGCGGTCCGCACGGCACGCTGACCGGTGGCTCGCTGAAGATGATCAGCCCGAAGGCGACCAAGAACGAGGTCGTCGCGGCGCTGAAGTGGATCAAGTTCGACCAGTTCGACAAGTACACGACCGAGGCGCTCGCGGTGCAGGACGCGAAGACCACGATCGCGGACAAGGGCTTCGTCGGCCGGCCCGGCATCACGCCGCTGAGTCAGGAGACCTACGACCGGTACAACAAGTGGCGCGAGCCGTATGTGAACGTTCCGGTCAAGCAGTTCCAGGGGTACGTCGACTCGACCAAGGCGCTGAAGCTGCTGCCGGAGCCGCCGAACAAGGGCCAGGAGGTCTACTCGCTGCTCGACCCGGTGGTCCAGCAGGTGCTCACGAAGAAGGACGCGGACATCGACAAGCTGCTGAGCGACGCCGCCTCGAAGGTCGACGCCCGCCTGGCGCGGTAGTCACATGTTCCAGCAGAGACCACAGAAGCCGCGCCGGAGCGGTGCTCACTCCTGGGCCACCTGGTACCGCTCCGGCGGGCTCAGCAGCGTCGTCTTCGTGCTGCCCCTGGTGCTGACCTTCCTGTACTTCTCGTGGGGCCCGATCGTCCGCGGCCTGGTGCTCAGCTTCCAGAAGAACAACCTGGTCCAGCCGCCGGAGTGGGTCGGGCTGGCGAACTTCAGCTACGTGCTGACCGACCCGCAGCTGCCGCAGGCCGCGGTCAACACGCTGTACTTCGCGTTCCTGGCGCTGATCTTCGGCTTCCCGGTCCCGCTGTTCCTGGCGGTGTTCGTCAGCGAGTTGCGCCGTACCGGGTGGCTCTACAACATGCTGTCGTACCTGCCGGCCGTCGTACCGCCGGTGGCGGCGATCCTGTTGTGGAAGTTCTTCTACGACCCGAGCGGCACGGGCGTGTTCAACACGATCCTCGGCTGGTTCGGGATCGGGCCGTTCGCGTGGCTGAACTCGCAGAGCCTGGCGATGCCGGCGATCGTGCTCGAGGCGACCTGGGCCGGCGCCGGGGCCACGTCGATCATCTACCTGGCGGCGCTCACCGGCGTCCGCACGGAGCTGTACGAGGCGGCCGAGCTGGACGGGGCCGGGATCTGGCGCCGGATCTGGCACGTCACGCTGCCGCAGATCCGCGGAATCATCCTGATCATGATGCTGCTGCAGCTGATCGGGACGTTCCAGGTGTTCACCGAGCCGTTCCTGTTCACCGGCGGCGGCCCGAACAACGCCACCACGACGATCCTGCTGCTGATCTACCGGTACGCGTTCATCAACGGCGACTTCGGCGCGGCGACCGCGCTGAGCGTGCTGCTCGCCGGGGTGCTGTGCCTGCTGTCTGTCGTCTACCACTTCGTCACGCGGCGCTGGAGTACCACATGACTCACGAACGCGGCATCATCTCGACCGCGGACCGGCAACGCGGCCTCGTCCGCTACGGGTTGCCCGCGATCCAGGTCCTGCTCTTCATCGGCGTGCTGATCGCCGGGGTCGGACCGCTGCTCTGGCTGCTCAAGTCGGGGCTGTCGACGAGCCAGGACATCCTCCGCGGGCCGATGCAGCTGTGGCCGTCGGGGATCCAGTGGCAGAACCTGCCGGACGCGTGGAGCCGGGTGCAGATCGGCGCGTACCTCGGCAACACGGCGTTCATCGCGATCGGCTCGATGATCTCGACGCTGTTCGTGTGTACGACGGGAGCGTTCGTGCTGAGCGTGCTGCGGCCGAGGTGGGGCCCGGTCGTGACCGGGGCGGTCCTCGCCACGCTGTTCCTGCCCGGCGTGATCTCACTGGTCCCGCTCTACATGACCGTGCTGAAGATGCCGCTGCTCGGGATCAGCCTGCAGAACACGTTCTGGGCGGTCTGGCTGCCGCAGGCGGCCGGCGCGTTCAACATCCTGGTGATGAAGCGGTACTTCGACTCGATCCCGCGCGAGCTGATCGAGGCCGCCCGGATCGACGGCGCGAGCAACCTGCGGCTGTTCACGTCGCTGATCCTGCCGCTGTCGAAGCCGATCGTCGGCGTCGTCGCGCTGCTGACCGTGATCGGCTCGTGGAAGGACTACCTCTGGCCGCTGCTCGTCCTTCCCGACCCCCGCCTGCAACCGATCTCGGTCGCCCTGCCCCGGGTGGCCAAGACCACCGAGATCTCCCTGCAGATGAGCGCCCTGTTCCTCGCCGTCCTGATCCCTGTGGTTTTGTTCTTGCTGTTCCAGAAGCAGTTCCTGCGCGGTGTCGGGATGTCAGGAGGAATCAAGGAGTGAGTGAACTGAACGGCCGGCGGGTGCTCGTGACGGGGGCCGCCGGGCGGATCGGGTTGGGGACGGTCGCCCATCTCAACGCGGTGGGGGCGAAGGTGACGGCGTTGACCAACGTCGGGAATCCGGAGCTCGAGGCCGATCGGGTGCTGCTCGGCGACACCCGGTCGGAGGCCGACGTGGCGCGGGCGCTCGAGGACGTGGAGTACGTCGTCCATCTGGCGGCGCTGCCGCACCCCGGAGCGGGCACGCCGTACGACGTGTACTCGGTCAACGTGGTGTCGACGTTCAACGTGCTCGCGCAGGCGGGGGCCCTGGGCATCGACCGGGCGGTGATCGCGAGCAGCATCAACGCGACCGGCGTACCGTTCAACCCGCACGAGATCCGGCCGGCGTACTTCCCGTGGGACGAGAAGGCGCCGAGCGACGTCGGCGACTGGTACTCGCTGTCGAAGCAGAACGACGAGAACACCGCGCGGATGGCGTGGCGGCGGTGGGGGATCGATGTGGTCGCGTTCCGGTTCCCGCACGTCAACGCGCCGGACGTGCTGCGGCAGATGTCCGACCACGTGCGGGACAAGCCGGACACGAACATGCGGGAGGCCTGGAGCTACCTGGACACGCGCGACGCGGCGTACGCGATCGAACTCGGGCTGACCGCCCCGCTGTGCGGCGCGCACACCTTCTTCGTCACCGCGTCGACCACGCTGGCGCCGTACGCGACCGAGGAACTGCTGGACGCCTACATGCCCGAGATCCCGCGGTTGCGACGGTTCGTCGGCCGTGAGGTGCCGATCGACCTGACCGCCGTACGCAGCGTGCTCGGCTTCCAGGCCCGGCACGAGCTCGACCTCCCGACTCTTCCCTTGGAGCACTGATATGCCCTCGAACTTCGACCAGCCCTGGCCGGTGCGCGACGACGTCCGGATCCGCGAGGTGAAAGCGATCGTCACGGCACCGCAAGGCATCCCGCTCGTGGTGGTGAAGATCGACACCACCGAGCCCGGCCTGTACGGGCTGGGCTGCGCCACGTTCACGCAGCGCTGGAAGGCGGTGCAGACGTTCGTCGACGAGCACCTGGCCCGGCTGCTTGTCGGCCGGTACCCGGGCGACATCGGCGACCTGACCCGGCTGGCGTCGTACTCCGGCTACTGGCGCGGCGGACCGGTCACGAACAACGCGATCTCCGGGATCGACCAGGCGCTCTGGGACATCGCCGGCAAGCGGGCCGGGATGCCGGTGTACGAGCTGCTCGGCGGCAGGGTGCGCGCGGCCGCGGACACCTACATCCACGCCAGCGGCCGGACGATCGAGGAGACGCTCGACCACGCCCAGAAGCTGATCGCGCAGGGCTGGCGGCACATCCGGCTGCAGATGTCGACGCCGGGCGGCGGCGGGTACGGCGCTCCGCAGCTGCCGACGCTCTACCCGGATTCGCCGTACCGCAACGGCTGGTCGGCGCGCGACTACCTGCGGACGACGCCGGAGCTGTTCGCCGAGGCGCGCCGGGTGCTGCCGGACAACATCGAACTGCTTCACGACGTGCACTCGCGACTCACGCCGAAGGAGGCTGTGCTGCTGGCTCGCTCGCTGGAGGAGTACCGGCTGTTCTTCCTGGAGGACGTGTTGCCGCCGGAGCACTGGGACCGCCTGCCCGAGGTGCGCGCTGCCTCGCCGGTGCCGCTCGCGGTGGGTGAGCTGACGACGTCGATGACCGACGCGGTCCGGCTGGTCCGGGAGTACGGCGTGGACTTCATCCGCTCGCACGTGTCCGACATCGGCGGCCTCACACCGGCCCGCAAGCTGGCCGACCTCGCGGAGCTGTGCGGCGTGCGGACCGCCTGGCACGGGCCGGGCGACACCTCGCCGATCGGCGCCGCGGCGAACGTGGCGCTGGACGTGACGTCCGTTGCCTTCGGCATCCAGGAGGGGCACATCTACAACGACGCGACGTACGAGGTCTTCCCCGGTGCGCTGCGGATCGAGGACGGCTGGCTGCGCCCGAACGACACGCCCGGCTGGGGCATCGAGATCGACCTCGACGCGGCGGCTGGTTATCCCGCGCAACTGTCCGGTCACGACGAGTGGGCGGCCGGTGTCCGGCGGATCGACGGAGCGCTCGAAGCACCGTGATCGCCGAGACGGCGCAGTACGATCGCGGCTACTCGAGTGCGACGGGGAGGTGGAGATGAGCGATTCGGTCGAGGGGCTGGCCGAGCTGCGGCGCGCCGGCGCGAACCAGTACGACCTGGGCTCGTTCAACGAGGCCGTGATCATCGAGACGATCCGGCTGGCCGGCATCATCAGCCGGACGGAGATCTCCCGCCGCACCGGTCTCACCCAGCAGTCGGTGTCGCGGATCCTGCGCATCCTGCTCCAGCAGGGTCTGCTGGTGGAGGAGGCGCAGGAGCGTGCCGAGCGGCTCGGCAAGCCGCGGACGCCGGTGCGGCTGCGGTCGAACGCGGCGCACGCGGTCGGGATCCACGTCGACCCGGAGCTGCTGACCGTTGCCGTGGTCGACCTGGACGGCACGATCGTGCGCCGCGAGACCGTCGATCTGGCTGACGACCTGGCAGCCGACAAGCTGGTCGATCTGATCGCGGCGACCGTGACCGCGGCGCTGAGCATCAGCCAGGTCGACCTCGACTCGATGCTCGGCGTCGGTGTCGCCGTGCCGGGGCCGATCGACGCCGCCGGGACGCTGCTCTCGCTGCCGCTGCAGCCCGCTTGGCGTGGCCTCAAGATCCGCGAACTGCTCCAGCAGAAGCTGAATCATCCGGTCCTCGTGGAGAAGGACGGTACGGCGGCCGCGATCGGCGAGCGCTGGATCGGCCGCTCGGCGCGGGCGCGGGACTTCGCCTACCTGTACCTCGGTACCGGCGTCGGCTGCGGCCTCATCCTGAACGGCTCGATCTACCGCGGCGGTACGGCGAACGCGGGCGAGTTCGGGCAGATCACCGCGCTGCGGATGGGGGAGTGGGACGTCGAGAACGGGCCGCGAATGGTCGCCGAGTGCAACCCGACGGCGTCGCTGCCGGTGATCGCGGGCGAGTTCGGGTACGTCGAGACCGACGCGAGCGCGACCGACGAGGCGAAGCGGTACCGCGCGGTGTGCAAGGCGGCCGCGGACGGAAACGAGGCTGCCGTCAAGGCGGTGACCCAGGTCGGGCGGGTGATCGGGCAAGGGGCGGTCGGCCTGGTGGACCTGCTCGACATCGACCTGGTCGTGCTCGGCGGACCGGCGTTCGGGAAGGAGATCTCGGAGATCTTCCTCGCCGAGATCGGGCGCGCGGTGAACGCGCATCCGGTGGCGCGCGAGACCCGGCCGGTCGCGGTCGAGGAGTCGATGCTGCAGACCGACGCGGCCGCGGTGGGCGCTGCCTCGACGATCTTCCACGACGCGTTCACCCCGCGGGTGTCGGGCTCGAGTCAGGCCCGTAGGCTTCCGAAGTGATCGAACCCCGCCCGCTGACTCCGGACGTCCAGCTCCGGATCGTCACGCTCGACGACGCGTCCGCCCTGGCCGACGCGCAGACGCTCAGCCGCGACCACCTCCGGCCGTGGGAACCGGTCCGGGACGACAAGTGGTTCACGCCCGCCGGTCAGCTCGAGCGGCTGACGTACCAGCTCGAGCGCTACAAGAATGGTCAGGTCGTGCCGTGGGTGCTGGTCGAGGGCGACCGGATCATCGGCGCGATCACCTTGAGCGATCTCGTCCCCGGGCCGTTCCGCAGCGCGGCCCTCGGCTACTGGCTGGCCGTCGACGCCGTCGGCCGCGGCCTCGCGACGCGGGCCGTCGAGGCGGTTGCGGAGATCGCCGACACCGAACTGAAGCTGCACCGCATCGAGGCGAGCACGCTCACCGGCAACACGGCGTCGCAGCGCGTCCTGGAGCGCACCAGCTTCCACCAGATCGGGATGGCGCCGACGTACCTGCACATCGACGGCTACTGGCAGGACTGCAACCTCTACCAGCGCATCCTGAACGACCGCGAGCCCGGCGCCTAGTTCGCGACGCCGGGCCGGGTCCTTCAGTTCGGCGGCAGTCCGACGCCGCGGGAGACGTCGACGTCGTCGTACCGGCCTTCGAGGACGTCGACGAACTTCACCGGCCGCTGCAGCGTCGAGGCGATGTAGACGCCGCGGACCGTGGCCAGCGCGTCGATCGCGTCCTGCACGGTGATCGCGGGCTGCGTGCTGTCGGCGATCGCCGTCAGGATGTCGTCGTACTGCGCGACGTGGCCGCCGGGCTCGCCCGCGTCGACCGGCTGGTCGTCGGCCGAGCCGTCGACGTTGAGCCGGCGCAGCCGGTCGTCCTCGACCTCGGCGCCGCCCTGGGTGCCGTGGACCGAGACGCGCGTCCGGCCGCCGGGGAAGGCCGCGGTCGTCGCGTGCAAGGTGCCGACGGCGCCGTTTTCGAAGGTGAGGGTGGCGACGACGGTGTCCTCGACCTCGATCGCGTGGTGCGCGGCCCGCAGCGCCTGCGCCTGGATCGTGACCGGCCGGCCCATGAACCACAGCATCAGGTCGACGGTGTGCACGCCCTGGTTCATCAGCGCGCCGCCGCCGTCCTGCGCCCAGGTCCCGCGCCACCCGGCGGAGGCGTAGTACTCGTCGCTGCGCCACCAGGCCACGGTCGCGACCGACGACGTCAGCTGCCCGAACCGGCCGGCGTCGATCGCCTGCTTGACCACCGCGCTGCCGGCGTCGAACCGGTGCTGGCTGATCACCGACGACACGACGCCGTGGTTCGCGGCCCGGGTCGCCGCCGCGCCGAGGCGGCGGGCCCGGACCAGGTCCACGTCGAGCGGCTTCTCGATCACCACGTGCTTCTTCTCGTTCAGCGCCTGCTCGGCCAGCGCCGCGTGCGTACCGCTCGGGGTGCAGATCGCGACGAGCGTGACGTCCGACCCGCTCAGCGCCGCGGTCAGGTCGTCGTACAGCTTCGGCTCCGGCTCGCCGAGCGCGACCAGCTCGGCCCGGAGCGCCTCCCGGGCCGCCCGGTCGCCGTCCACGAGGGCGGTGACGATCGCGTCCGGCCGTTCCGCGATGGTCTGGGCGTGGGTGCGGCCGATGATGCCGCACCCGACGATCGCGACCTGCTGTTGTGAGTCAGCCATCTCGCTCCTACTTCGGTGTGAAGTTGGCGGTCAGTACCTGGTCCGCGGCGACGGTGAAGGTGTACGACGGCGCTGTCGACACCACGGTCCCGTTCACGGTCCAGTCCCGGAAAACGCTATCCGATCCTGGCGCCGCCGTCACGGTGACCTGCGCGCCGACCTCGTAGGTACCGGGTTCGGACTCGTTGCCGGCGATCGCCACGGTGCCGTTCCCGTTGGCCCGGACGCTGACGCTGCGCTGCACGACGTTGATCACCATCACGTTGCGCAGCGTGGCCGGGCCGTTGAGCGTGGCGCCGTTGTAGCGGGCGAGGTTGGTCGCCTCGACCTCGCCGCTGGTCACCTTCACGGTGTGGCCGTCGGTGCCGAGGTTGTCGGTGCCGAGGTTGACGGCGGTGACCTGGCCCGAGTTCACCACGAGCCCGTCGTGGAAGCCGTACGCGAAGACGTTCAGCAGCGTCAGCCCGCGGGCGCCGTCGACGGTGACGATCTTCGCGGTCTTCCGCATGTACTTGTCGATGACGAGCTCGAAGATCCGGCCCTCGTTCATCCAGTACGGCTGCTGGTACCCGACGCGGGTGACGGCGTTGCCGTTGGAGAGCACACCCTCGATCCGCCCGTTGCGGCCGGGACCGATCGCGATCGCGTGGTCGAAGAACGCGCCCGCGACCTTCCGTACGACGACATCGTCACCGCGGAGGTCGATACCGTTCCACGCGTTCGGGAAGCCGGCGTTGACGACGTAGTTGCCGCCGGCGTGGCCGCGGATCGCGTACGGATAGGGCACGACGCCTTCGGCCTTGCCGGGGTTGTTCTCCGGGTAGAACACCCGCAGCCCGCGCACGCCGGCCCGGTGCTGCAGCGTGATCAGCGCGGTGTCGGTGCCGCGCTCGAACGCGTGCAGGACGGTTCCGCCGCTCGCGCCGCCCTGGTCCCGGTTCGGTACGGCGGAGGCGCCGCGCAGCTCGACCTTCGCGGGGACCGCGAGGTGGGTGCCGATCCGGTACCACCCGGCGGGCAGGTACACGATCCCGCCGCCGTCGCGTCCCACGCGGTCGAGGACCTTCTGGATGTCGCGGGTCGCGTCCTTCGCCGGGAGGTAGCCGATCCCGTGCGGTGCGTCGACGACGTACAGCTTCTGGACCGGCTTCGGCAGCGGCTTCTGCTGGTACGTCGGCACGGTGCCGGACATCCGGTGGATGGTGCCTTGCTGTGCTCCAGTGACTTCGGTGCCGGTGACCTTCACGTAGCCGCGGGACTTGTTGACGATGCCCTCGACGCGACCGCCCGCGAGCGTCAGGCCCCAGCGGTCGTCCATCACGTCGACCAGCAGCCCGGTCCCGGTCCGTCGTACGTCGGGCTCGAAGAAGCTGCCGGTGAACTGCGCCCGCTGGCCGGCGACGACGTGGATGCCGACCGCGTAGTCCGCGACCGCGACCCGGTAGAACTGGTCCCACTCGAGGTCGCCGAGGACGAGCCCGGTGCCGTGGGCGCGGGTCCAGGCGTCGAGCGCGGCGCGCGCCGGCGGGCGGAACGCGGCCGGGGCGGCGGACCAGTACGAGTTGTCGAAGGCAACGTTCTCCCAGGTGCCGACGTCGGCGCCGTTGTAGGCGCGGGCGCCTTCGAACAACGCCGTACCGCGCACATTGCGGATCGTCGTCGACTCGTGCACCTGGCCCGAGCTCGGCGCGTTGCCGCGGTCATTGGGCATGGTGCTGACGCCGATGCCGCGATACGAGTTCAGCATCGTGACGTCGGCGACGGTGGCCATCATGTAGTTCTCGTTGCCGATCCAGGCGCCGCCGGGGATCTCGAACGTGTAGTTGTACGGGACCGGGTCCGTCGCGTTCTGGTTCGGGTAGTACGTCGTGACGCCGAGGACGCCGGCGCTGCCGCCGATCCGGAACAGGCTCGGGCCGTCGTCGCCGGACGGCAGGTCCGCGACGATCACGGTGCCGGTGCCGAGCTTCTGGCCGTGGTCACCGCGGACGGTGCAGAACGCGTGCACCTCGACCGTGTCCGTGACCCGGTAGCGTCCGGCCGGCAGCCAGACGGTGCCGCCGCCCGCGTCCTGGCAGGCGTAGAGGGCTTGCTGGATCGCCTTCGTCGAGTCGCGGCGGCCGCTGCGGTCGGCGCCGAACTGGGTGGCGTCGAAGTCGGCGATCACGCCGTCCTCGGTCGGGTTGCTCGTCTGCGCGAGCCGCGGTTCGGGTGTCACGACGGGGGCCAGGCGGAGCTGCAGTTCCTTGACGACGAACTCTTCGGCGCCGGTCATCAGGACGCGCACGTAGCGGGTGGTGACCGTGCCGAAGCGGGTGCGGCTGAACTGGTTGCCGCCGGGGGAGCCGGTGCGGCCGACGGTGGTGAACGTGTGGCCGTCTGTCGAGACCTGGACCGTGTAGTCGGGGGAGTAGGCCGGGCCCCACTCGACGCGGACGTCGTTCAGCTGGCGCTGCTTGCCCAGATCGAGCTGAAGCCACGAGTCGGCGGGGCCGGACCAGGTGGTCTGGTGGTTGTCGTCGTTCACGTTCTGCGGTGCGGTGCCGCTGCTCGCGGTCGCCGTACCGTCGTCGGCGAAGTTGGTGTCGACAACCGACGCGGCGAACGTGTCGAGTGCGGCCTGCAGTGTCTGCAGCGCTTCCTTGACCTGTACGTCGGTGACGCCCGGGGCGGACGCGATCGCCTGAGCGTTGTCGATCGCGTCCTGGAGGGTGGCTCGGCTGCCGGCCGGGTACTGCCCGTCGCGGGTGCCTTCCCGGGCGGCCTTCTCGGTGCGGGTCGCTTCGCCGATCAGGTCGACGAGTCCTTCGGTGACGTCGAGGGTGGTGGCCACCTTGGCAACGCGGACCGCGGCGACCTTGAGGTCGACGGTGGCGTCGCCGTTGTGGATGCGGAAGTCGCCGCCGTTCGATCTGTTCGTCATGACCGCGTCGGGGAGGGCGAAGGTGTAGGTCTTCCAGGTTTTCGTGTCGCCGTACCGGATCACCTCGGAGTTCTTGAACTTCTCCGGGATGGTTTCGCCGGGGGAGTCGTAGTGGAGGCCGAACTGGCCGCTGCCTTCGTCGAAGTAGTCGATGCTGACGAGGACGAGGCTGCGGTTGTCGTACAGGTAGGTGTCGGCGACGTTCATGTAGAAGAAGTTCGTGCCGGGTGGGGGCGCGGTGCGGTCGGTCTGCCAGTAGGCGCGGCCGTCCTGGACACCGGTGACCAGGTGCGCCGCGTCGTCGCCGGCTCTCGGGCTGATGCCGTTCTGCACCGGTGTCGCGCCGAGCTGGGTGGAGGCGCCCGCGGTACTGATCCGCAGGGCGGCGATGGTGATGTCGGCGGTGCCTTGCAGGCGTACGTCGGCGTCGCCGAGGCGGTTGGTGAACGCGATATCGGTCAGCGCGAACACGCCGGTCTTCCATTGGCCGGTGTTCGTGAGCTGGACATCTGTCGCGTGCTGCTGCGGGTCGGCTTTGGCGTCGTACTGGAGTTGGAGGGCGCCGGAGCCGCTGTCGAGATAGGTCACCGTCACCAGGACGTCATCGGTGCCGATCTCGTCGACGTAGTCGTGATCGACGTCGAACTCCAGGTAGTTGGTGCCCGCGGCCTGGTTGGTCTGCCAGTAGCTGCGGCCCTGCTCGGTCCCGGTCCGCAGACCGGCCGGATCATCACCGGCAGCAGGTTGCACGCCGAGCGTGACCGGGGTCGGCCCGAGGTCGGCGCCGACCCCGCTGGGGTACATCGTGGCGGCCCGCGCCGCCGGTACAGCGAGAAGACTGGTGAGAAGACTGGTGAGGAGCACGGCGGGCAATCCCCGCGCGAGCAGGCGTCTGAACATGCTGAAACCTCCAGGTGGCGGACCGGAGCACACACGCGACTGCAACTGCGCGGATAAGTTAAACCAAGCGTGTTACTTATTCAAGACGTCAGCTGGCGGACTCGAGGGGCGCGCTGGGCTCAGTCCGGGGATTTGAGGTGACGGGGTACGGCGGTCATGATGCGGCCGAGGTCGTCGGTGAGAGCAGCGACGCGTTCGGCGCGGCCGTCGTCGTCGATGTAGACCATGACGGTGCGGACGTCTGCGTGGCCGGACAGTTCCTGGAGGTCCTCGGCGCTGTGGCCGCGGCGCTTCTGATCGGTGATCGCGGTGGCGCGTAACGAGTGCGGACCGATCGTTTCCGGCCGGGGGATACCGGCAGCTCTGGCCAGGCGCCGCAGTAGGCGGGTGACGTCGTGGCGGTCCAGCCGCTCTCCGCTGGCGTCGGCGATCAGCGGAGCCGGCCCTGTCCCGGTCCAGGGCGGCCGGATCGGGCGGTAAAGGTCGAGGAGCTCCGCCACCGTGGTCTCCAGCGGTACGCGGATCGACTTGCCACCCTTGCGGGTGACGACGAGCCACGTACGGCGGCCCTCGTCCTGGCGGTCGGCGTCGTTCGCGCCGCAGAGCTCGGAAACTCGCAGCGCGCCGGTGTACAGGAGCCCGACGATGAGGGCGTCGCGGACGTCGCTCGCCGCCGCGAGCAACGCACCGACCTGATCCGCGTCCAGTACCCGCGCCGACGTGGCGCGCCGCCCCCGGTGAAACCTCGGACGGTGGTCGTCGTCGGAGATGGGGGAGACGACGGGCAAACCCCAGCCCGCCGCGTACCGGTACAGGCTCGACAGCGTCGACAGCCGACGCGAAACCGAGGACGCCGCAGCGCCTGCATCCTGCTGACAGGTCAGCCACATCGTCACCTCGCCGCGGTGCAGGTCCAGACCGAACCGCTCCCGTCCGAGCTCGCGGCGGGCCCAATCGGCCCACAGCAGCAGGTCGTCGGCGTACCCGATGCGTGTGTCGCGACTGGCGCGTCTGGTACCGCCGAGCCACAGCACCACCAGCGCGGTCAGCTCAGGGGTCAGGGCTTCGGCGAGTAGATCGAGACGATCCACGGGCGTCGCACTCCGAACTCCGAGCGGGCGGCGACGACCGAGCACTCGTCGTACGGCCGCCTCGGTCGTCGCATCGGGCCTCGGCAGCTCGACGGCAGTCTCCGTGGGTCGGAAAACAAGCGGTGCCGGCAGATCGTCCACAGGAGAGAAACTAGCGCATAACGGGGATTATGCGCTAATTCGGTTTAGTTTCGTTCGGTCAAATCTGATCGACTCTAACCATACTCAAAGCAGAACTTTATCGACGTAATCCGGTAGGGTGGAGACATGACGACGACGGAAGCGGAGCCCGTCGCACGGAGCCGGCAAGGACTGTGCGAGTTCCCCGGGGTGAGCTGTGCGAACCCGAAGCAGGTCGACCCCGGCACACCTGGGCGCCCTCCGAAGTACTGCGGCCGCGAAGGCGCCGGAGTTGACGGCAAGCCAGTCGTCCACAACAAGGCGAACGCATGGGCCGCGAAGAACCGGCTGGCCAGACAACCGGTACGCCGTGACGCCGCCACGCCCGGCACCGAGCCGACGCCGGGCCCGGTGACGTCGGCGCGGCTGACCCTCGAACAGCTGATGAAGGGCAACCTGCCGCGCCTGGTGGAGGAGCTGGAGGGGTACCTCGCACAGCTGGCGGAGGCGGTACGTACCTATGGCGACGCGGAAGCGGTCGCGGCTGAAGTGGAGCAACTGCAGGCGGAGTCGCGCGCGGAACTGGCCGCGCTTGAGAGGCGGCGCGCTGAGGAAGAGCACCGCCGGCGCAAGGCGGAGCAGCAAGCCGCTGAGGCCGAGGATGCACGCGAAGAGGCTGACGAGGCGGCCCGCGAAGCCGTCGCCGCGCTCGACGAAGCCCGCGTCGAGGTAGAAGTCGCCGAACAAGCGGCGGAACAGGCTCGCCGCGAGGCGGCCGCCGTCCGCGAGAGCGCCACCGCCGAACTGGACCAGCTGCGCCAGGAGCTGGCGGACGCGCGTGAGAGCGCAGCCGCGGAGCTCGCGAACGCGCTTGAGATCAGCGCCGCGGAGCTTGCACGGCTGCGCGCCGAGGCCGACCAGCAGCTCCGCGACGCACAAGCCGCCGCCGACCACCATCTACGCCAGGCCCACACCGACCTCGAGGCCGCCCGAGCCGCCCAGGCCGCCGCCGCGACCGAACGCCAAGCCGCCCAGCAAGCGGCAGACCGACTCCGCACAGAACTCAGCCAGGAACGCGACCAGCACCGAGCCGAACTGGAAGCCCTCCGTGCCGAACACCGCGCCGACCGCGAACAACTGAGAGCCGACCACCAAGCCCAACTGGCCGACGCCAAGAAGTCCGCTGAAGACCGGGTAGCAGCCCTCACGACAGCCCACCGAGCAGCCGAACAAGTCGCCGAATCCCTCCGCCAACAACTGGCCAACTCCACGCCGCCACCTGATGCCGGGGAGACGCCTGCAGGGTGACCGCTGTGATGGCGCAGTCACCCTGCTGCGGATCAGCGGAAGGCTTGGAGGTTTCGGGCGACCCAGTCGGCGAAGGGGTGGGGTTGGCGGTTGAGGACCTTCTCGATGTCCGGGCTGATGGCTTGTTCGGCGGGGGTAGGAGTTCCCAGGACGTCGAGGGTGGCTTCGACGACGGGCGGTGGCATGAAGGTGAGCATGCGGGCGCGGGCCTCGGCGCGGGTCAGTTCGGTGAAGTGGATCGGCGTACCGAGGGCGTCCTGGATGGCTTCCGCCTGTTGACGCGGGGTGATGGCGATGGGGCCGGTCAGGGTGTAGATGGCGTGGGTGTGGCGCGGGTCGGTGAGGGCGGCCGCGGCGACTTCGGCGATGTCCTGGGGGTCGACCGCGGGGAGGGCGACGTCCGCGAACGGAGCCGCCATCGCGCGCTCGGTGCGGATCGACTCCGCCCAGGCGAACGCGTTGCTGGCGAAGTTCCCCGGCCGCAGGATCGTCCAGTCGAGGCCCGATCCGGTCACCACGTCCTCGTGGACGGACGGGTGCCGCTTGGTTCCTACACCTTGCGACGACAGCAGTACGACACGCGGTACGCCGGCCTCGCGGATCACGTCGACGGCGTCCTGGAGGTTGCCGCCGGCAAGGAAGTCAGCGGAGGTGAGCAGGAAGACGGCCTTCGCGCCGTCGAGTACTGGCTTGAGGGTCTCGGGCCGGGAGAGGTCGGCCTGGAAGCCGTCGCCGTGGCGTGAGACGGGGACGACGTCCTCGCCGGCGGCGGTCAGGGTCTGGACGAGTGGGCGGCCTACGTTGCCGGTTGCTCCGGTGATCACGATCATGGCCCTGACGCTACTGGCCGAGGGATAGTAGGTACCTAGAGGATAGTATTGGCTTCGTGACCGAGACCACACCAGTTGACGCGGCCGCCGATCCAGCTGTCGCTCCCGCCGCTCAACCGGCTGCCGACAGCACGGTGAACCCGACGCAGGCTTGTCCGATCGCGCCGGTCGTCGACCTCGTCTTCAGCCGCTGGACGACCCCGATCCTGTGGACCTTGAACGAGTACGGCCAACAGCGCTTCGTAGAACTCCAGCGCCGGATCGGCGTCATCACCCCGAAGGTCCTCACCCAACGCCTCCGCCAACTGGAACGCGACGGCCTCATCACCCGCACCTACCACGCCGAGGTCCCCCCACGCGTCGAGTACGACATCAGCCCCCTCGGCCGCAGCCTCGCCCCACTCTTCCACTCCCTAGCCGAATGGTCCCCCAACTTGGCCAAGGTAGAAGCCGCCCGCGCCCACTTCGACACCCACGAACCCGCCCACCGCCGCCCCTGACGTTTGAGCCAGATGGAATCCGGAGAACGCGCGAGGTGAGAATCCGCGTGCTGGTTGCCGCGACCGTCGTGGCCACCTGCGTGGCTTGCTCGGGAGCGAACAACGCTGCTGAGCAACCCACTGGCAACGGCCCTGTCACGCTGGGCGCGGGCCGTGGCGCTGTGCCTGCCGATGCCGGACGGCGGTGGCGACGTGGCTTTGGGGCACGACGTCGTCCGCAATCAGGGAAGCGAGCCCGCGACGATCACCCGAGTATCGGCGGTCGACGCCGAAGGCCTGCGAGTCGCCGAAGCCGTCGCCGTGGCGATCGACGATCAGACGCTTTTCGGTGTGTGGACCGCTTGGCCACCACGCTCGGTCAAGGAACCGGTCAAGGCCGCGCAGTGGAGGACCCGACGGCCGGCGCTCGGCTACGTGCTGCCGCCGGCAGCCACAACGACGGTGAATCTGGTGGTCCACGTCGTCAAGGATCCGGGGGTCGGTGAGGCGACCATGCGCGCGCTGCGTGTCGACTACAGCGTCGGCGAACGGTCGTACTTCGCCGAGACCACCGTGAGAATCGCGTTGAAACCACGGTGTTCATGAGTCCTTCGCGACAAGTCAGGCGACGCCGACGAGTTCTCTGGTGCGGAGGGTGTCGAGGAGGGTGAGGAAGTGGGTGGTGGCGGTTTCCAGGCGGAGGAGGCCGGCTTCGTGGTGGTGCCAGCCGAATTCGAGTTCGCCGTCGATGACGTGTTCCTCGAGCGGTACGGCGTACCGGCTGAGGGTCACGCGCGTCGGGCCGGTCTGGGGGTGGTGGTCTCCGCAGCCGCACTCGGCGGGGATGGTGATCGTGGTCAGCGCGTCAGGGGAGTAGGTGCGCAGGCGCAGCGTCGTACCGCGGGCGGTGAACTGGACGATCGTGGCGTCGGGCAACTGCACCAGCAGCTCGACCGGTACGGCGTACGAGCCGGGGAGGAGCCGGAGACCACGGGATGCGAGCAGGTCGGCGAGAGCCGGGAGATTCATGCGAAGTTCCTGTGAGTGCTGTGTCGGCGGGCGGGCCACGGAAAAGGGCAGGGCCTCGTGCGCCGGAGACGGCGCGCGTCAGCGACAACAGCAACAACACAGCATCTGCATGCCGAGAATGATGGCAGAGCGGGCGTGATCAGCCAAACACCGTCCGCGATCCGAGACGCATGTCCATGATGCGTCAGGAGCTCGCCGCGGCGTGGCGCCGATTGAGGCGAGACGGTGCGTCTTGCTAAGGTATCGGGATGGCTTTCCTTTTCTTCGTCTGAGTCCGGGCACGGCCGCTGCTGCCGTTTCTGCTGCCCGTTGACCCGTCGTACCCAGGGAAAGCCTTATGCGCGATCGCGCTCATACCTCCCTGCCCACAGCCGTTCCTGCTGTGGCGCAGTTGTCCGTCAAGTCCGTCACCAAGTCGTACGGCGACCGGACCGTCCTCGACCAAGTGTCCTTCACCGTCCGCCCGGGCGAGAAGGCTGCCGTCATCGGTGAGAACGGCTCCGGCAAGTCCACTTTGCTGCGGCTGCTCGCCGCGGCCGAATTGCCCGACGCCGGCGAGCTCACTGTCCACTTCCCCGGCGGCACCGGGTACCTCGCCCAGACCCTCGACCTCGACGCGGACTGCACTGTGCAGGACGCCGTCGACCTCGCCCTGTCCGAGCTGCGCGAGATGGAGCGACAACTCCGTGCGGCAGAGGAGTCCCTCGCGGACGCGTCGCCTGAGGAGATGTCGTCGTACGGCGCCTTGCTGATCGCGTACGAGGAACGCGGCGGGTACGAGGCCGACGCCCGTGTGGACGCCGCCATGCACGGGCTCGGGCTGACGCGCATCACCCGGGAGCGCCAGCTCGGCTCGCTGTCCGGCGGCGAGCAGTCGCGACTCGCGCTCGCGTGCGTCCTGGCCGCCGCGCCCGAACTGCTGCTCCTCGACGAGCCGACGAACCACCTCGACGCGGCGGCCGTGCGCTGGCTGGAGGAACACCTGCGCGTGCACCGCGGCACCGTCGTCGCGGTCACCCACGACCGCGGCTTCCTGGAGCGCATCGCCACCACGATCCTCGAGGTCGACCGGGACGAGCGCACCGTACGGCGGTACGGCGACGGCTGGACCGGCTACCGCGCCGCGAAGGCCGCCGCCCGGCGCGGAGCGGAGCAGCGGTACGCCGAGTGGGTCGCGGAGGTCGCCGAGATGGAGGAGTTGCTGGAGGCCGCGGGCAGGCGCCTGGCCACCACAGGCGGCGACCCGAAACAGGGCTTCGGCAAGCACCGCCGCTCCAGCGAGACCAAGCTCGGCGGACAGGTGCGCTCGATCCGGGAACGCCTGGACCGACTCCGACGCAGCCCAGTGGCGCCACCGCCAACACCGCTCCGATTCACACCGACCCTGCCATCGCCGTCCGTGGCTGGGTCGTCCGTGGCTGACGGTTCGGGGCAGGGTGTGCTTGCTGTGCTGGACGACGTACGGGTCGGGGGACGGCTGCGGTTGGACGGGCGCCTGACGATCGAGCCCGGCGGGCGGCTGCTCGTCACGGGTGAGAACGGCGCGGGGAAGACGACGCTGCTTCGCGTCCTCGCCGGCGACCTGCAGCCGGACTCAGGAACCGTGTGTCGCCCGGCCCGGATCGGCTACCTCGCCCAGGAACTGCCCGCACACACCACCCGGCTGCCACTGCTCGCGGCGTTCGCCGCCGGGCGACCCGATCTGCTGGCTGGTGAACAGCGGCCGACGCAGTCAACGCCGCAGGGTCCAACGGGTGGGCTGGAGGGGTACGCCGAGCAGCGGCCGCCGCGGTCCATGTCGTCGGGTTCAACGGATGGGCTGGGGGAGTACGCCGAGCGGCGGCTGCCGCGGTCCATGTCGTCGGGTTCGACGGATGGGCTGGAGGGGTACGCCGAGCAGCGGCTGCTGCGGTCCATGTCGTCGGGTTCGACGCACGGGCTGGAGGAGTATGCCGAGTTGCTTCTGTCGCTGGGGCTGTTTCGTGAGCGGGATCTGCAGGTTCCGGTGGCGGCGTTGTCTGTCGGGCAGCAGCGGCGGCTGCAGCTTGCGATGTTGGTGACCCAACCCGCGGATCTGCTCGTGCTCGACGAGCCGACCAACCACATCGCGCTCGACCTGGTCGAGGACCTGCAGGCGGCGCTCGCGGAGTACCCGGGGGCGGTGGTGGCGGTCTCGCACGATCGCGACTTCCGGGCGCGCTTCGCAGCCGAGCACCTGGAACTGCATGCCGGCCACCGACGCTGACCCTTCACAACCTCACTGGAACAAGGAACCCATGACAACCTTTCTGACACCCCAACAGCGCGCCGACCGCACCTCCGCCGTCGTCGCGGCAGCCGTCGCGGCCGGGCGTGGGCTCGGCCTGACTGTCGGCGAGCCCACGGTGCTCCACGACGTCTTCTCGGTCGTCGTGCATCTGGCGCCGGCGCCGGTGGTGGCCCGGATTCCCACCGTCCTGCCCCAGCCGGTCGACCTGGCCGCCCTCGCACGCCGCCAGCAGGACGAGCTGGACGTCACCCGGTGGCTCGCCGACCAAGGCGTGCCCGTGCTTGCGCCCAGCCCGCTGGTGCCGCACGAACCTCTGCAGCGGGACGGGTTCTCGATGACGTTCTGGGCGTACGTCGAGGAGGCCCGGGGCAAGGAACCCGACTACGTGGCGAACGCCGCGAGCGTCGCGGACCTGCACGCGGCACTGCGCGGCTACCAGGGTCGGCTGGAGTTCTTGTCGGCTGCCGAGCCGGATTTCATCGCGGACAGCCTCGCCCAGCTGGAGGCGCATCCTGAGCTGATCGGCGCGGACGAGCTCGACCGTGCCCGGCGTGAATGGTCGATTCTCGAACCGTTCGTACGGTCACGCGACGCGTTCGAATCCCGGTTCCCGGGCGTCGAGCTCCAGCCGATTCACGGCGACTCTCCGCCGGCGAACATCTTCAGCGCGGTGGACGGCGACCGCTACGCCGACTTCGAACTGGTCACGCTGGGGCCTGTCGAGTGGGATCTGGCCGGGCTCGGATCGGAGCACGTGGCGGCGTACGACCTGGGTGCACGGCGCAACGGTACGAGGGTGCTTGACCCGGAGCTGCTCGGGTTCGTGAACGCCGTGGGCATGCTGCGGGTGGTCGCCACTCTTTCGCTGGTGCCGCAGCTTCCGGAGTTGTCGGAGTACCTGAAGCCTGCGGTCGACCACTGGCGGACGACGGTCGAGGTCAGTCGGCCTTCTTACCGAACATGATCTCGTCCCAGCTGGGGACGCTGGCCCGCTTGCCGCGGCGGGCCGGCTTCTTCTTGGGCTCGGCCGGGGTGTCCTCGGCCGGCTGAGCGTTCTCGGCGTCCGGCAAGGTCTGCTGGGCGGTCGCCGCCTCCGGCTCGGCGCGCGGCGGCGCCTCGGGGGAGACGGGCTCGGTGCGTTTGGCTTCCTGCGGCCCGGCCTCGGTGGAGCGGTCCGCCGGACGAGCCTGCGGACGGCGCGCCTGCTCGGCCCGAGCGGCCGGCGCGGGGCGGGGCTGTTCCACCCGAGCGGCCGGAGTGGGTCGCGGCTCGTCGTCTGCGGGACGGTCGTCCAGGCCACGCGCCTCGAGGCCGCGAGCCTGCGAAGCGCGGTCGTCCCGCCGGCGGTCGTCCTGGTCGCGGTCGTGGGAGGTGCGGTCGTGTGGGGTGGCGGGGGAGGCGAAGGCGGGTGGGTCGGCGGGGCGTTCGACGGCGCGGACTGCCGGGCGTGGGGCCGGGGGCTGGTCGACCGGTACGTCGATCAGTGTCGGCTCCTCGTCCGGGTTCGGCACCGAGTGCACGCGCCGCGGGCCACGCTCCGGGTCACGCCCGGTCTCACGACCAAACTCACGCCCGGAGTCGCGAGCGAACCCGGGTTCGCGGGCCTCGCGGGGGTAAGGCTCGCCGGACTCGCGCGCCGACGGGTGGTTGCGGCGGCGTAGGGCGACCGTGTCCTCGAAGCCGGCCTCGTAGCTGTCGGCGCCGTGGTCAGGCGCGATCAGCGGGTCGATGTCCGCGACCGCCGCCAACCGGCGCTCACCCGGCTGCGGCTGGACCGGCGTCGGCATGACCTGCGCCTGCTCCCCGACCAGCCAGCGCGCCTCGTCGTCGTCCGGTACGGCGTACCGCCCGGGAGCGTCGTACGCGAACATCGCGATCTTCTCGTCCTTCTGCTCCGCCTCGTCCTCGGACTCGACGAAGTACGACACCCGCACGGCCCAGCGGCCGTCCTCGCGCCGCCACGCGTCCCACTCGGCCGACGCCGGGTCGACCTGCCGCGTACGCAACCGGTCGGTCACCCAGGCGCCGAGGTTGCGGGTCGGCGCGTCACCGCCACCGCGACGGCGGACGGACGCGCGCTGCGCGAGGCTGGCAATGTGGTCCCGCTCGGCCAGGACCGGGCCGGCGAACGCCATCACGCGTTCCATCGGCATCTGGGCGACGGCCGCGACCGCCTCGGGACTTTCGCCGGCGCGGATACGAGCCTGGATGTCTCGTGGGCGCAGCGCGCTCTCCATTTGAATCTCCAGCTGGCCGAGTCGGGCACGGTCGCCGCGGAGGGCCGCACGCAACCGGTCGTCGACCGGAACGGCGAACTCCTCACCCGTCTCTGCCATCGCCAGGACGAGTTGCCTTCCGTCCTGGCTCAGACCGACGAGCCTCGCCTCGCGCATTGACCTTGTTCTCCTGTGCGGTTCTCGACAGTCTCTCCCGGGACGTACTGCCTGACCAAGACCGGCGCGCCGTGCCGCGCGGTCATTGTGGAGGTTACGTCACGAAATCACATCTTGCCTGGTCACCAGGGTCCTCCTGGTCACACCAGTCACAGTAGTCACAACACGGTGTGACGGCGAACCACGCGTCAGCCGGCGAACACCGAACGCACCGCAAGCGCACGCTTCAGGTCGTCGGCGCCGTCGCCGACGGACCGCCGGATGCCGGCCGCGACGGACTCGTCGGCGAGCAGGTCCGCGGCCCGGTCGACCACCCGCTGCTCGATCGCGTACCGCGGGAACGCGAGCTTCGCGCTGGTCGCCACGACCCAGCCGGAGCGCAGCTTCTCGGTGCCGGCGATCTCCGCGAAGTACCGGTCGACGTACGGCGCCGTGAGCTCGGACTGCGTCGGGTGCCAGAACCCTTCGCACGCGGCGTACAGCTCGTAGTTCGCCAGGTCGGCGTCCGTGGTGAGCTGCGTCCACGCGCGCTCCTTGGCCGCCGCCGTCGGCAGCGCGGCGCGGCAGCGGGTCGCGTGCACGATGCCCTCGGACGAGGTGTCGCGCTCGAGCTCGGCGTCGATCTCCGCCTCGCCGATCGCGCCGAGCCGGGCGAGCTGCAGCGTCACGATCCACCGCAGGTCGGCGTCCATCGTCACGCCCTCGGGTACGCCGTCACCCGCCAGCCAGCCCCGCAACCGGTCGACGTCGTCGCTGAACCGCGCGAACCCGCGCGCCACCGACAGTTGCACGCTGCTCCCGGTCTCCACGGTCTCGAGCCGCGCCCGCAGTACGTCGGCCAGCTGCCCGCGGTACGGCTCGTACGGCAGGTAGACGCCGAGCAGGTGCGTGTTCGCCCAGTTGAGCAGCGTGCCGACCGCGATGTCGCTGGTCTCGGTCGGCAGCATCCCGACGACGACGTCGAAGCCGGTCTTCGGATCGAGCTCGGCGTCGGCGACCGCGTCCCGCACGCTGTTCAGGACGACGGCCCGCGTCACGCCGTCGCCGATCTTCGGCAGTACGGCGGCCAGGTTCGTGAGGCTGTCGGCGTCGAGGCGGATCTTCGCCCAGCTGTCGTCGCCGGCGTCCGGGATCACGACCGCGACCGACGCGTCGAGGTCGACGTCCACCTCGTCGGCGTCGAGCAGTACGTCGACCGCGGTGCGCTGCCCGTCGGCGTCGTACCCGGCGACGGTGAGCTTGTGCGGTCGTGATGCCGGATAGGCCTCGGGTGCCTTCCGGTGCAGCTTGATGCCGCTACCGGTGCGGGTCACGCTGACCGTGTCCAGGCCCGGAGTCCGCAGCCACGCCTGCGCCCAGTCGTCGAGCCCGACCGCGCCGGCCTCGGTCCACTTCGCGAGCAGGTCGGCGAAGGTAGCGTTGCCGAACTCGTTCGCCGCGATGTGCGCGTTGACGCCGGCCAGGAAGACGTCGTCACCGAGGTACGCCGCCAGCTGCTTGAGGACGGCGGCGCCCTTCGCGTAGGAGATGCCGTCGAAGTCGTCGAGCGAGGCGAGCGCGTCCTTGACCGCGTCGGCCGCGACCGGGTGCGTCGAGGACCGCTGGTCGGCCTGCAGGCCCCACCACTTGCGGATGTAGGCGAAGTCGATCCAGTTGTCGGTGTAGCGGGTCGCGTCGGTCGACACCCGGTGCGCCATGTACTCGGCGAACGACTCGTTCAGCCAGAGGTCGTTCCACCACTTCATCGTCACGGTGTCGCCGAACCACTGGTGCGCCATCTCGTGGACGATGGTCCGGGCGCGGCTGCTGCGCTCGCCGTCGGTGACCGCGGAGCGGAACACCATCGAGTCCCGGAACGTCACGCAGCCCGGGTTCTCCATCGCGCCGGCGTTGAACTCCGGCACGAACGCCTGGTGGTACTCGCCGAACGGGTACCGGTAGCCGAACATCCGGTGGTACTCGTCGAAGGACTGCTTGGTCACCTCGAAGATGTCCGCGGCCTCGCGGTCCAGCGCCTCCTTCAGCGACTGCCGCGAGACCACGCTGAGCGCGATGCCGTCGTGGGTGTCGGTGAGCTGGTGGTAGGGCCCGGCGACGATCGTCACGAAGTACGTCGACAGCGGCTTGGTCTCGGCCAGCTCCCAGCGGCCGGGCGCCACCTGGGTCACGGCGCCGTTGCCGAGCACGAGCCACTCCGGCGGCGCGGTGACCTTGACCCGGTACGGCGCCTTGAGGTCGGGCTGGTCGAAGCACGCGAAGATCCGCGGGCCGGCGTCCAGGAACGACATCGCGTAGGTGTAGGCCAGGCCGTCGGCGGCGTCGACCGCGCGGTGCAGGCCCTCGCCGTCGTGGGAGTACAGCATCGTCGCCTCGACGACCAGTTCGTTGTCCGGCCGCAGGCCGGTCAGTTCGAGGCGGCCGTCGTTCAGGCCGGCGACGTCGACGGGGCTCCCGTTCAGCGTGACCGACGTCAGCTCGTCGGGTTTCACGTCCACCCAGGTCGACTGGGCGGTGGCGGCGAACCGGATCGTGGTGGTGGACCCGAACGTCCGCTCGCCCTGGGTGAGGTCGAGGTCGACGTCGTACGACTGGACGGAGAGCGCGGCGGCCCGAGTGCGGGCGCCGTCGACGGTGAGACTCGGCATGAGGGCCACTGTATGCCGTGACTAGGCTGAGCACATGAGTGATATGGAGTACCGGCAGCTCGGTGACTCGGGCCTCACGGTCAGCGTCGTCGGCCTGGGCTGCAACAACTTCGGGCGGCGCCTGGACGCGGGCCGCACCGAGGCCGTGGTGAACGCCGCGGTCGACGCCGGGATCACGTTGTTCGACACCGCGGACATCTACCGCGGCGAGCACGGGTTCAGCGAGGAGCTGCTCGGCAAGGCGCTCGGCGCGCGCCGCGGCGAGGTCGTGATCGCGACCAAGTTCGGCGGCGACATGGGCGGTGTGAACGGCCCGGACTGGGGCGTCCGCGGCTCCCGCCGGTACATCCGCAAGGCCGTCGAGTCCAGCCTGCGGCGGCTCGGCACCGACTGGATCGACCTCTACGAGCTGCACTTCCCGGACCCGGTGACGCCGATCGAGGAGACCCTGGCGGCGCTGTCCGAACTGGTTGCCGAGGGCAAGGTGCGGTACATCGGCAGCTCGCAGTTCGCGGCCTGGCAGGTGGTCGACGCCGACTGGACCGCCCGGTCGAACGGGCTGGAGCACTTCATCAGCGCCCAGAACCAGTACTCGCTGCTCGAGCGCGACGTCGAGGACGAGCTGGTCCCGGCCTGCGAGCATCTCGGCCTCGGCATCCTGCCGTTCTTCCCGCTCGCCTCCGGTCTGCTGTCCGGCAAGTACAAGCGCGGTACGTCGGCGCCGGAGGGCACCCGGCTCGCGACGCAGCCCGAGCGTCTGGCGCGGGCGGACTTCGACAAGATCGAGGCGCTGGAGACGTTCGCGGCCGAGCGGGACCTGTCGATGATCGACGTCGCGATCGGCGGCCTGGCCGCGCAGCCGGCGGTCGCGTCGGTGATCGCCGGCGCCACGACGCCGGAGCAGATCGCGCAGAACGTCGCCGCCGGCACCTGGCAACCGACCGCCGCCGACCTCGCCGCGCTGGACGACCTGACGTGATCGGTATTGAATGCCGCGCTCCGCGCGGCGTGTCATGGGGCTGTGACTCCCGGTCTTCCCTCGTCGCTCTGGTCGCTTCGCTCCCGCCGCTCCTCAGTCCAGACCGGGAGGCCCCATGACACTCATTCTCCTGCCGCCCTCCGAAGGCAAGACAGGACGATCGCGCGGCCGCGCCATCGACTTCGGCACGTTGTCGTTCCCGGAGCTCAACCCGGTCCGCGAGCAGGTCCTCGAAGCCCTCGCGAAGGTCTCCGCCTCCGCCGACGCGCACGAGGTCCTCGGCGTCGGCCCGTCGCTGCAGCACGAGGTCGACCGCAACACCCGCTGGCGCACCGAGCCGTCCGTCCCCGCCTCCGAGCTGTACTCCGGCGTGCTGTACGACGCCCTCGGCTACGCCACGCTCTCCGCCGGGACGAAGCGCCGCGCCGCCAACCGGCTGCTCGTCATCTCGGCGGCGTGGGGCGCGCTCCGCCCGGGCGACCGCGTCCCGCCGTACCGCTTGTCGATGGGTACGACGCTGCCGGGCCACGGACCGCTGGCCTCGGTGTGGCGCGATCCGCTGAACGCCGTACTCGCCGACGTCGACGGAGTGATCGTGGACTGCCGGTCGTCGACGTACGTCGCGGCGTGGCGGCCGACCGGCGACCAGGCGGACAAGTGGGTGTCGGTGAACGTGGTCCGCGAACGCGACGGCGTCCGCTCCGTCGTCTCGCACAACGCGAAGCACACTCGCGGTCTGGTCGCGCGGCACCTGCTGGAGTCCGGCAAGGACCCGGGGACACCGAAGTCGCTGCACAAACTGGTCGCGGAGCGCTGGAACGCGGAGCTCGATCGTGCGGCGACGGGCTGGACGTTGACCGTGGTGGAGCACGATTAGCTGAAGTGGGATTTCGGGATCACCGCGTGGACCCCGGTGGTCCGGTCGACCACCTGTGAGACCTCGAAGTCGGCCGCGGCCGACAGGTAGGCGTACGCCGTCGCGCGGTCGATGCCCTGGTCGGTCTCGAGGAAGTCCAGGGCGTTGACCACGGCCCGGCGCATCGCGATGTCGAGGTCGTTGCCCTGGCCGTTGCGGCTGCCGTCGGGGTCGGACAGGCCGATCGGCACCCAGGCGTCCGGAGTCTCGGCGAACGGGTAGCCGAACGCGACCGACGGCGCGTCGCCCGAGCCCGGCTTGCACACCGTCAGCCGGAAGGTCGCCCGCAGCGAACCCTCGAGCGCGGTGAGCGCGACCTCGCCGTTGCCCATCGCGAAATGCGGGTCGCCGACGTGGAACAGCGCACCGTCGGCGAACACGGGCAGGTAGAAGGTGGAGCGGACGCCGAGCAGGTTGATGTCGATGTTGCCGCCGCCGAGGGTCGGTGGGATCGAGTTGAGCTCGGGTGCCGTGAGCGACGCCGAGTCGGCGAACGCGACACCCATCAGCCCCATGAACGGCTTGATCGGGAACGTCACCTTGCCTCGGGACAGCACGCCACGCCCGCCGCGGATCGGCGTGAACACGGAGACGTTGCCGTACTTGGTCGGCTCTCCGGTCGAGCGACCGTCGGTCCGCACCGGCGGCATGATCTCCGCCTCGGTGATGCCGGCCGGGACACCGCCGCCCGCGAGCCGGGGGAGGGCGCCCTTGCCGTGCCGGCTCGACACCACGCCGTACGGGACCCGCGGCAGCATCGACAGCATCTCGACCTTGAGGACGTCGCCCGGTTCCGCACCGTCGACGAAGATCGGCCCGGTGACGACGTGCGGGCCGTCGACGTCGAAGTTCCGCGGGGTCCGGTCGTAGTCGCGGGCGATCGCGACGGCGTCCTCCAGAACGGACGACCTGCCGACGCCGTGCTTGGCGAAGTACGCGACCGGATCGCGTCCCTGGTCCTCGAGGATGCCTTCGTGCGAGACGGTGTCGACGGTGACCGAGTCGCCGGACCGCACCCGTAGTACCGGCGAGCTGCCGACCGACGGGACGTAGCCCCAGCGCACCTGATCCGGCGTCGACCGGAGGTAGTGACGCCCGTGAATCGGTCCCTTGCCGGGCTGCAGGACCTCCCGCGGTACGGCGGCCGCCGCGGACGTCGCCGTACCCGCTGCCGTACCCGCTGCCGCGGTGGCGCCGCCGACCGCCGCCGCGGCGCGGAGGAAGTCGCGTCGTCCGAGGCCGGACCGCAGCAGCGCGGCGGCGTACTCACCAAAGGTTGCCATCGGCATCTCCTCACTGGATGGTGCCGTCTGTCTACCGGCTCGGCGTTTCGCCGGGGTGAAGTGCTGTGAACGCGGTATGAATCCGTTCACACGGCTTTCATCCGTGAGTGGTTTCTCACCGCGCGTGACCGGGGAAGGCTGAAGGCAGCACGTCAGGGGGGATCCGCCCGACCCTTCGGAGGCCTGACCGATGCCCCGTACGACCAAACGCACGACCAGACGTACTACGACCTTGGTGACCACCGTTGCCGCGGCAGCGGCCGCGTGGACGCTCAGCGCCGGACCGGCGATGGCGTACCCGCCGACCCCGCCGTCGGCGAGCACCGCGGCGAGCCAGCTGGCGACGCTGACCGTGAAGTCGGAAGGCTCGACCGACGGGTACAGCCGGGACAAGTTCCCGCACTGGATCACGCAGTCCGGCACCTGCGACACCCGTGACGAGGTGCTGAAGCGCGACGGCACGAACGTCACCGTCGACAGCCAGTGCGAGCCGACCGGCGGCCGCTGGTACAGCGTGTACGACGCGACCTGGGTGACCGACGACTCGTCGATCGACATCGACCACATCGTGCCGCTGGCCGAGGCGTGGAAGTCCGGCGCGAACACCTGGACGCAGTCACGCCGGCAGCAGTTCGCGAACGACCTGGCCATCTCGCAGCTGATCGCGGTGACGGCGTCCAGCAACCGCTCGAAGAGCGACAAGGACCCGTCGGCGTGGAAGCCGCCGAACACGTCGGTGCACTGCATCTACGCGCGCGAGTGGATCTGGGTGAAGTACACCTACAAGCTGACGCTGCAGTCGGCCGAGAAGACCGCGCTCACGCAGATGCTCGGGAGCTGCTAGTCCTCGAGCAGGTGCCGGCGCTGGGCGTGGATGCCGGCCTGGAACCGGGTCCGCGCGCCCAGCGTCTCCATCAGCTCGGCGACCCGGCGCCCGACCGTCCGGCTGCTGAGCGCCAGCTGCCGGGCGATCGCGTCGTCCTTGAACCCGGCGGCGAGCAACGTCATCAGCCGCGCGTCGGTCGGGTCCGCCTTGGCGGCCGGGACGACCGGTACGGCCTGGTCCCACAGCAGCCAGAACATCTCCATCAGCGCGTCGAGCAACGCGCACGGATGGACGACGAGGGCGCTGTCGACCAGTTGGTCCACGGCGAGCGGCAGCAGCGCGATCTTCCGGTCGAACACGGCCAGCTTCATCGGCACCTGCGGATGCACGCGTGAGGTCTCGCCGGCGTCGGCCGCGCTGAACGCCTCGTCGACGCCGCCGGGGATGTCGAGCGAGTCGGGGGAGTAGATGCCGTGCACGACGACGCCCTCACCGAGCAGGCCGCGGACCGTGCTGTCGGACTGGTCGGGCTGTGCGGCGTACGGCGGCCTGTCGAGAACGAGCAACTGGTTCCGGGTGCCGTTGAGCAACTGTGCGAAGCGCGCGGCGATCGCCTCCTGCCCGACGATCACCTCGACGAGGTTCTCCGGCCGGTACCGCTCCTGGGTGCTCAGCTCGGACAGCAGCACCCGCGCCTCGGCGCGGACCCGGTCGAGCTCGGCCCGCCGGACGGCGACCAGCGCGTCGACGGCGACGTCCGGACGGGTCGGGAGCAGGCGGACCGGGTCGTCGGAGGTGGACGTCAGCAGGCCGAGTTTCTCGAGCCGGCCGACGGTGGCGACGACGTCCTGCTCGTCGCGGCCGAGGCGCTCCGCGAGCTGCCGGACCTCGCAGCCCGGAGCCGACAGCAACGCCCGATAGGCCTCCTCGTCGGGCGGCTCCACCCCAACGGACTCCAGCATCTGATCAGGCTATCTCGTCCGTTGGACGGGCTCGACGGGGATTCGGCCAACATGGCGACTTCACGCCATGGCCGACATACGTCAGCACTCCGGCGGGGAAGGACAGGTGCACCGACCCCTTCGGTGGGGTATGTCTGACGGTGCTGGGCGCGCGCGGACCGGACAGGGGACGCCCGGTCAAGCCTCAACGCGCGCGCCCACCCTACGTTTCATCCGCAGGTAGCTGCGCCAGATCATCCGCTGCAGCAGGAGCGTCACCACGCCGGCGGCCGTCATCCCGGCCAGGTTGATGCCGAGCTGTGCGGCGGACCCGCCGATGTGGTGCGGTGCCCACAACGCCACCGACAACGCCAGGTCACCCGCCGCCGGGACGGTCGTGACCGAGATGAAGACCCCGACGAGCGCGTTGCCGCGGCCGGCGGTCTGCGACAGCACACCCGCGCAGCCGGCGAGTACGGCGACCACCGCGGACCACTTGTCCGGCCGCCAGATGAAACCCGTGAGCGGGCGCGCCGCGGTCACGTCGTCGACGTCGATCCAGCCGACCGCGCGGGCCAGCAACGCCGCGAGTGCCGTGACCGCGATCGCGAGCACGAATCCCTTCACCAGCAGCGACAACGATCTCTTGGTCAGTCCGCCCTTGCGCAGGAACAACCCGACGGCCAGCGCGGCGACGACGCCGAACTCCGGCCCGACGACCATGGCGCCCACGACCAGGATCGCGGAGTCGGTGACGACGGCGACCGACGCGATCATCGTCGCCAGCGTCAGGAACACGTAGTACACCCAGGAACCGCCGGCCTCGTTGTAGGCCTGGTCGACGACGGCGTCCCAGATCACCGCGTCGTCCGGGGCGCCGGGCGCCGCCCTCTCCGCGGCCTGGGCGTTGCGCGACGGCGCCGAGTCGACGGCGGCCATCGCCACCGAGCCTTCCTCGTAGAGCCCCTGGGCCTTCAGCCAGCTCAGGATCTCCGAGGTCGCCTCGCGGGTCACGTCGCACTCGATGACGTCGCCCTTCGGGCGGTGCGCGGCGCCGGGCAGCCGGACGACGCTGGTCACCCGCGGATCGTCGACGAGCGTGTCCAGGACGCGGTCGCAGCGGTCCGGTGGGACGATGAGACGAAGGTGCATCACGGGTCACATGTTGTCAGGCCGCCGGTCACCTTCCGGCCAAGGCCGCACCGATGCACCCCCGGATATGGTCCACTGACGCACCGGATCCAGGGAGGCACAATGAGTGAGAGTTCGGCGGCCGCCGCGACGAAGCAGGCCGGTGAGCGTCCCGAGCTGAAACGGGTCATGGGACCCGGGCTGCTCCTGTTGTTCGTGGTCGGCGACATCCTCGGCACCGGCGTCTACGCGCTGACCGGCAAGGTCGCCGGTCAGGTCGGCGGCGCGGTCTGGCTGCCGTTCCTGTGCGCGTTCGTGGTCGCGCTGCTGACCGCGACGAGCTACCTCGAGCTCGTCACGAAGTACCCGCGGGCCGGCGGTGCGGCGGTCTACACGCACAAGGCGTTCGGCATCCACTTCCTGACGTTCCTGCTGACGTTCGCGGTGATGTGCTCCGGCCTCACCTCGGCGTCGAGCGCGTCGAAGGCCTTCGCGGCGAACTTCTTCTCTGCCGTCGACATCGACCCTGACCGCGGTTCGCTGCTGATGATCACCTCGCTGTCCTTCATGGCACTGATCGCGCTGGTCAACCTGCGCGGTGTCGGCGAGAGCGTGAAGGCGAACGTGGTTCTCACCTGTATCGAGCTGTCCGGCCTGCTGATCGTGATCGCGATCGGCGTCTGGGCGATCGGCAGCGGCGACGGCGACACCTCCCGGCTGACCGAGTTCAACACGCCGTCGGGGGAGTCGGCGTTCGGCGCGGTGACCGCGGCGACCGCGCTGGCGTTCTTCGCGATGGTGGGCTTCGAGGACTCGGTGAACATGGCCGAGGAGACGAAGGACCCGGTCCGGATCTTCCCGAAGATCATGCTGATCGGCCTGTGCGTCACCGGCGTCATCTACGTCCTGGTCGCGATCTCCGCGGTCACGCTGGTGTCGCCCAGCGAGCTGAACCAGGGATCGACCCCGCTGCTGAAGGTGATCTCGGCCGGCGCCCCTGGTTTCCCGCTCGAGATCTTCGCCTGGATCACCATGTTCGCGGTCGCCAACTCGGCGCTGATCAACATGCTGATGGCGAGCCGGCTGCTGTACGGCATGGCGCACGAGCAGGTCCTGCCCGGCCCGCTCGGCCGCGTCCTGCACCGGCGCCGGACGCCGTGGGTCGCGATCCTGTTCACCACGCTGCTCGCGTTCTTCCTGATCGGGTACGCCGACCTCGCGGCGCTCGGTGGTACGACGGCGTTCCTGCTGCTGTGCGTCTTCGCGATCGTGAACGTCGCGGTGCTGGTCCTGCGCCGCGACCGGGTCGAGCACAAGCACTTCCACGCGCCGACCGTGCTGCCGGTGCTCGGTGCCGTCCTGTGCGTCTACCTGGCCAGCCCGTTGTCCGGTCGCGCGTCGGCGGACTACAAGATCGCCGGCTGGCTGATGCTGATCGGCGTCGGGCTGTGGGCGCTGACCTGGCTGCTGAACAAGTACGTGTTCAACCGGCACCCCGACTTCGACCCGACACATCTCGACAAGCACGGCCCGGTGAACTGACCGGGCCTGGGGAGAGCACCGCGAACAGCACGGTCGCGAGGGCCGCGAGCCCGGTGCCGACCGCGATCCAGCCGAGCGCGGGGTAACCCGCGCCGGCGTCGATCGCGAGCCCGCCGAGCCACGGCCCGGCCGTGATGCCGACGTTGAACGCGGAGAAGTTCGTCGCGGTCGCGAGCGTGGAACGGTCCCCGGCCAGGTTGAACACGCGCGCGTTCAGCGCCGGGTTGGCGGCGAAGCCGAAGCCGCCGAGCAGCACGATCACCGCGACCGCGGCGACCGGGGAACCGGCGGTGAGGGCCAGGGCCGCGGACAGGACGACGAGTCCGGTGATGCTGATGAACAAGGTGTGGAAGGGCAGGGCGTCGGCGAATCTGCCGCCGGTGGTGATGCCGACGAAGGACCCGAGCCCGTAGAGGGCGAGCACGCCCGGGACGGCTCCGGCCGGGAGGCCGGTGGTCTGGGTGAGCAGCGGCGCCAGGTAGCTGAAGGTGACCAGGATCGTCGCGGTGACGAGCGCCGTCGTGCCGAACGCGAGCCACAGCCGAGTACTGCGGAGGGCACGTACTTCGTCCGCGAGCCGCGGCAGGTTCGCGGGATCGGGCCGGTCGGCCGGCACCGTGGCGGCGACGCCGGCCATTGCGAGCACGCACAGCCCGGCGACGGTCCAGAACGCCGACTGCCAGCCGAGGTGCTGCCCGAGGACGGTGCCCAGCGGCAGCCCGACGATGGTCGCGATCGTGAGCCCGCCGGTGACGATGCTCATCGCCCGCGCGCGCCGGTCGGCGGCGACCAGCGTCATCACCGTGACCGCGGCGACCGACCAGAATCCGGCGTACACGAAGGCGCCGGCGATCCGGGTCGCCAGCAGGACGGCGTAGCTGGTGGTCAGCGCCCCCGCGACGTGCGTGAGCGCGAAGACCGCGAGGAAGGCGATCAACGCCGTACGGCGGGACCAGGTCAGCGTGACGACCGCGAGCACGGGCGCGCCGACCAGCATGCCGATCGCGAACGCCGAGATCAGAAGCCCGGCCTGGGGGATCGAGACGCGCAGGTCCGCGGCGAGCTCGGGGAGCAGTCCGGCGAGCATCAGCTCGGAGGTGCCCTGGGCGAAGATGCTCAGGCCGAGGACATAGACGGCGACCGGCATTCGTTCCCCCTCACTCGACGACTGCCACTCGGAGTATTGCAGAGGTCACGTTCCGCTGTCGCCGCGCCCGTCACGGGCTGAGACTTGGAGGAGTACGGCATCGTGGAGGTATGAGCTTTCAGACCCCGGCGAAGCGGACTGGGCGGAGTGTGGACACCGCCAGGATCGGCAGTGGGCTGAAGCTGCTGGTCGCGCTGCTCGGGCTGATGTGGCTGAGCGAGATCGTCGACACCGCGCTGCAGGGCCAACTGGACCAGTACGGGATCATCTCGCGCGAGTCGCAGGGCCTGGTCGGCATCCTGACCGCGCCGTTCCTGCACCTCGGGTTCGGGCACCTGATCTCGAACACGCTGCCGCTGGTCACGCTCGGCGCGCTGATCGCGATCGGCGGCGCGGCCCGGCTGTTCTCGGTGACCGCGATCGTGACCGTTATCGGCGGCTTCGGCACCTGGCTGATCTCACCGCCGAACACGATCACGATCGGCGCGAGCGGCCTCGTCTTCGGGTATGCGTCGTACCTGATCCTGCGCGGGCTGTTCAACCGGCGGCTCGGTCAGGTGCTGCTCGGCGTCGTGGTCGTGATGGTGTGGGGGAGTGCGCTGCTGGGCGGGCTGCTGCCGCAGGCCGGGATCTCGTGGCAGGGGCACCTGTTCGGCGGCATCGCCGGGGTGCTCGCGGCCTGGATTCTCGCGGACGACAAGCAGCAGCAACGCGTCAGCTGAGCGTGCTCGGGTCGGTGTTCGCTCCGCAGACCACCACGACGACCCGCTCACCCGCCGCCGGCTTGTAGGCGCCGGAGGCGAGAGCGGCGTACGCCGTGGCGCCGCCGTGCTCGGTCGCGAGGTGCTGCTCGCGCCAGAGCTGCTTGCGGGCGGCAACGATCGCGTCGTCCTCGATCAGCACGGACCGCACCTGATGGTCCTGGACCGCTTCGAAGGCCAGGTCGCCCAGGCGGCGGGCTCCCAGAGAGTCGGCCGCCACCCCGCCCACCGTCCCGTCCGTGGGCTGCCCGGCGCTCAGGGCGCGGTGCATGGTGGGCGCGAGCGCCGGCTCGACGCCGATGACCTGCGCGTGGTCGCCGATCGCGGTCGCGATGCCGGCGATCAGGCCGCCGCCTCCGACGGCCACGAGGACTGTGTCGAAGCTCTCCACCTGCTCGAGCAGTTCGAGGCCGACGGTGCCCTGGCCGGCGACGACCTCGGGCTGGTCGTAGGCGTGTACGAGCACCGCGCCGGACTCGTCGCGCGCCCGCAGCGCCGCCTGGTACGCCTCGGCGTACTCGCTGCCGACCTGCACGATGTCCGCGTCGAGCGTGCGCAACTTGCCCAGCTTCGCCGCCGGTGTCGTCTCCGGGACGAAGATCCGCGCCGGTACGCCGAGCTCGCGGGCCGCGTACGCCGCGGCGAGCCCGTGGTTGCCGCCGGACGCGGCGACGATCCCCTGACCGGTCAACTCACCCGATTCCTTCGCGCTCAGCAGCCGGTTGAACGCGCCGCGCGGCTTGAACGAACCGGTGTGCTGGAGCAGTTCGAGCTTGAAGGTCAGCCCGGGCGCCACCTCGATCACCGGCGTACGGCGTACCCGCCCGGCGACTCGCTCCGCGGCACGCTGCACGTCGTCGACACTTACCGTCATGCCTCAACCCTGCCACGATGGTGGACAGCCGACGGACGGGAGGCCCCGGGATGAGCGCTGGAACGGGCGCGTACGACGAGAGCTACCGGCGGAGTCTGGACGATCCCGACGGGTTCTGGCTGGAGGCGGCCGCGGCGATCTCCTGGACGCGGCCACCGACCCGGGCGATCGACGCGAGCGGCGACCCGATCTTCCGCTGGTTCCCCGACGGCGAGCTGAACACGGCGTACAACGCGCTCGACCGGCACGTCGAGGCCGGTGACGGCGAGCGGACCGCGCTGATCTACGACTCGCCGGTGACCGGGACCGGCCGCACCTACAGCTACGCGCAGCTGCGCGACGAGGTGGCGACGTTCGCGGGCGCGCTGGCCTCGCTCGGCGTCGGCAAGGGCGACCGCGTGGTCGTCTACATGCCGATGGTCCCGGAGGCGGTCGTCGCGATGCTCGCGTGCGCGCGAGTCGGCGCGATCCACTCCGTCGTCTTCGGCGGCTTCGCGCCACGCGAGCTCGCCGCGCGGATCGAGGACGCCGGGCCGAAGGTGATCGTGGCCGCGTCCTGCGGTATCGAGCCGACCCGGATCGTCGAGTACAAGCCGATCATCGACGAGGCGCTCACGATCGCGTCGCACCGGCCCGAGCACACCGTCGTCCTCCAGCGGCCGCAGGCCCGGGCGGACCTCGGCGACAACGACCTGGACTGGACCGAGCTCGTCGCGAACGCGCGGCCGGTCGACCCGGTCCCGGTCGCCGCGACCGAGCCGCTCTACATCCTCTACACGTCCGGTACGACGGGACGCCCGAAAGGCGTCGTCCGCGACAACGGCGGCCACGCGGTCGCACTGGCCTGGACGATGCGCAACGTCTACGACATCGGGCCGGGCGACGTGTGGTGGACCGCCTCGGACGTCGGCTGGGTCGTCGGCCATTCGTACATCGTCTACGCCCCGCTCCTGGTCGGCGCGACCACCGTGCTCTACGAAGGCAAGCCCGTCGGCACCCCCGACGCGGGCGCCTTCTGGCGGGTGATCTCCGAGCACGGCACGAAGGCCCTGTTCACGGCGCCGACCGCGATCCGGGCGATCAAGAAGGTGGATCCCGACGCCGCCGAGCTGGCGAAGTACCCGATGGACACGTTCCGGACGCTGTTCCTGGCCGGCGAGCGGCTCGACCCGGAGACGTACCACTGGGCGCACGAGCATCTCGACGTACCGGTCGTCGACCACTGGTGGCAGACCGAGACCGGCTGGCCGATCGCGGCGAACCCGCGCGGCCTCGAACCGCTGCCGACCAAGCCGGGCTCGGCGACCGTCCCGATGCCGGGCTGGAACGTGCAGATCCTCGATGCGGGAGGCAAGGAACTGCTGCCACACGAGGAGGGCGCGATCGCGATCAAGCTGCCGCTGCCGCCAGGCGCGCTGCCGACGCTCTGGGGCGACGACCAGCGCTACATCGACAGCTACCTCAAGGAGTACGACGGCTACTACCTGACCGGGGACGGCGGCTACATCGACGACGACGGCTACATCTTCGTGATGGGCCGCACCGACGACGTGATCAACGTGGCCGGGCACCGGCTGTCGACCGGGTCGATCGAGGCGGTCGTCGCGGCGAACCCGGCGGTGGCCGAGTGCGCGGTGATCGGCGTCCACGACGCGCTGAAGGGTCAGTTGCCGCGGGCATTCGTCGTCCTCAAGGCCGGCGCGACGGTGACCGACGACGTACTGCGGGACGAGCTGGTGGCCGCGGTACGGCGGGAGATCGGGCCGGTCGCCGCCTTCCGGGATGTGTCGGTGGTCGACGCGCTGCCGAAGACTCGGTCGGGGAAGATCCTTCGCCGCACCATGCGCGGGATCGCCGACGGCCGCGACGAACCGGTCCCGTCGACGATCGAGGACCCGGCCGTGCTGGACGCGCTCCGCCCGGTACTGCGTGGATGATCTGGTGCCTGATCTGGTGCCTGGGCTGTTCCATGGGGCGCCGGGATAGGCTCGGGGCATGCGAGTCGTCATTGCGGGCGGACACGGGCAGATCGCGTTGCGGCTGACGAAGCTGCTGAGCGCCGACGGTCACCAGGTGATCGGGGTGGTGCGTAACCCGGACCACGAGGCCGACATCGCCGCGGCCGGTGGGCAGGCCGCCGTACTGGACCTCGAACAGGTCGACGTCAGTGAGGTCGCCAAGGTGCTCGACGGCGCGGACGTGGCGATCTTCGCGGCCGGCGCCGGGCCGGGCAGCGGGAACGCCCGCAAGGACACCGTCGACCGCGGCGCGGCGGCGCTGTTCGCGGACGCCGCCGAGCAGGCCGGTGTCCGGCGGCACATCCAGGTCGGCTCGATGGGCGCCGACCGGGCCGAGTCGCTGACCGACGACTCCACGTTCACCGTCTATCTCAAGGCGAAATGGGCTGCCGAGGAAGACCTGCGGGCCCGCGACCTGGACTGGACGGTGCTGCGCCCGGGCAGCCTGACCGACGACCCCGGGACCGGCACGGTGTACCTCGCCGACAAGACCGGCAACGGCCGGGTCACCCGCGACGACGTCGCGCTGGTGCTGGCCGGCCTCTGTGACACTCCGGCCTCGATCGGCCGGACGCTCGAGCTCGTCGCCGGGGACACGCCGGTCGCCGAGGCCCTCGAGAACCTCCGATGACGTTGCCACAAGCAACAGAATGTGACGGGACTGCGACACTATGGCAGACACTTCGCGTCAGGTGACCTTCGAGCGCCTGGCGAACAGCAGCTACGAGGTCCGGAACGCCCGCGGCGGCACGATCCGGGTCGGCTCGGGCGGTGCGGACACCGACTTCACGCCGGTCGAGCTGCTGCTGGCGGCGATCGGGACCTGCTCGGCGATCGACGTCGACGTCGTGGTCAGCCGGCGCGCCGAGCCGACCGAGTTCCGCGCGGTGGTCCGCGGCGACAAGATCCGGGACCCCGAGGAGGGCAACCGGATGGAGAACCTCGCGGTCGAGTTCACCGTGCACTTCCCCGAGGGCGAGGACGGCGACAAGGCCCGGGAGGCGCTGCCGCGGTCGGTGAAGATGTCCCACGACCGGCTCTGCACGGTCAGCCGCACGGTCGAGATCGGCACGCCGGTCACCACCACGGTCAACGACTGAGGAATTCGCTCGCCGGCCGCAGGTAGGTCTTCAGCCGCGCCTGGGTCCGGCGGCAGTCGAGCCGGACGTCCGACGGGGTCCCCGGCACCGACGGCAGCGCTTGTGGGTCGTAGCCGTCGCGGATCGCGATCAGCCGGCCGAGTTCGAGCCGGCTGACCGCCTGCGGGCCCGCGACGTGCGTGACGCCGTCGAGGTCGGACCCGAGCAGTTCCAGCAGCGCCGCCGCCAGGTCGCCTACGTGCACCGGGCAGCGGATGTTCTCCGTGTAGAACGCGCCTGGTTCGCCGGCCGCGAGCCGCCGTACGCGCTGCTCCTCTTCGGAGGTGCCGTCCGAGCCGACGATCAGCGACGTCCGGGCGATGACCGCGTCCGGTGTGATCGCCTGGATCGCCGTCTCGGCGGCGGCCTTGGCGGCGCCGTACGGCGTGATCGGGCACGGCGGCTCGTGTTCGGCGTACGGCGTCTCGCGGGGTCCGAAGACGGCGTCGGTCGACACGAAGACTAGCCGCGCACCGCCGGACTCGAGCGCGACGTTGACCGCGCCGACCGCTGTGGTCAGCCAGTCGTCCTGCAGGTAGGCGGTGTGGATGATCCCGTCCGGCTTGACGGCGCGGATCACGTCGCGGACGCCGGCGCGATCGCGGACGTCGAGGTGGACCCCGCCGGGAAGAGTTTGCGAGAAGTACGCGGGCACCACGTCACAGGCGGCCGAGCGCAGGAGTTCGCGCCCCAGGAGACCGGCGGCCCCAGTGACGAGCAACCTCACCCGACCACCATATGGCGTTCGAGCCGCCAGCCGGCAGTGCGGGTGGCGCGCTTCACCTCGGCGACGGTCCGCACCTTCCGCGGCGACGACCAGGCCTGCGACGGCTTGTGCAGCATCCACCCGTCGCCGATCGTCAGCGCCGCGTGCTGGACGAGCCTCGCAGCGTCACGCCAGACGAACACCGTGCCGGGTACGGCGTCCTTCCCGCCGGGCACCGTGTGGTTCGCGAGCCATTCCTCGAACGGTTCGCGCACCATCCAGACGGTCTCGGCGCCCTCGACACCACTGGCTGCCATGACGGTACCGAAGCAGTTCGGGCCGCTGCCGTCGGCGAACGTTCCGGCCAGCTCGCGGACGCGCGGGAACTGCTTCGGCCAACTCCGGACCTCCGTGTGCCGGCTCGGGTTGAGGTCCTCGCTCACCACCGCCGGCAGCACCTGCTCAGGCGCTTGCAGCAACGACTTCCACCAGACGAACCGGTGCCCGTCGGCTTGCTGCCGCAGTTGCGGGCCCAGGATCTTGGACCAGGCGCGCACGGTCGGAACGGCGCCGCGGTCGTAGTTCACCTGCGCCCGGACCAACGCCGCCCGGGTCGGCCTCGGCAGGTCGTCGTACGCCGGCTCGCTCAGCCAGATGGTGCGTGCTGCCTTCCGATCGATCCGGTACACGCGGTAGGTGTCGCGGTCCTCGCGACCCGGCTCCCGGTCGCTGACGGGCAACTTCCACGCCGTCGCCTGCTTCGTCGTCAGGAAGAACGGCTGCTCATCGGGCGCGAGCCAGTCGACCCATCGCTCGAGCAGGGCCGGGGAGACATCGATACCGAGGACGGTCAGCACCGGGCAACGGTCTCATCCCTGTGCGTGTTCGGTCACCGGCTTTTGGGGCCCGCGGTAGCGCTGCGTCTGCGAGTAGACCAGGTTGGTCGTCGTACTGCCGAAGTCGGTCAGCTCGTTCACGAGCTCCTCGAGGTGCGGCATCGAGGCGGCCGCGACCTTCAGCGTGTAGCAGTCGTCGCCGGTCGTCCGCAGGCATTCGAGGATCTCGCCGCGCCGCTCGAGCAGGCGGTGCAGCGGCTCGTGCTTGTTGCCCGGGTACTTGAGCCGGACGACGGCGAGCACGGGGTACCCGACTTTGGTCAGGTCGAGCTCGGCGCGGTAGCCGGTGATGACACCGATCGACTCGAGCCGCCGGACCCGCTCGGTGGTGGCGGAGGCGCTGAGGTTCACCCGCCGGCCGAGCTCGGTGAGCGACAGCCGGGCGTCCTCCTGCAGCTCGCCGAGGATGGCCCAGTCTGTCGCGTCGAGACTCTCGGTCATGAGGCCAATCTACCGGTGAATCCTCGGTGCATGTCCCTGGACACCGGGAGAACTCTCTTCAGAACAGGCGTGCGGCCTGGATAGTCTCGAGGCGTGGAACTTGGAGTGAACGTGCCGAACTTCGGGCCGGGGACGAACCCGGACCGCCTGCGCAACTGGGCGCGGGTCGTCGAAGGGCTCGGCTACGACCTGCTGATGGTGTCCGACCACGTGGCGATCACGCCGGACGTCGCCGAGCAGTACCCGGCGCCGTTCTTCGAGCCATTCACGACCCTGAGCTGGCTGGCGGGAATCACGGAGCGGATGCGGCTCGGCACGACCGTGCTGATCGCGCCGTACCGGCATCCGTTGCTGACGGCAAGGATGGCGGCGAACCTGAACGCGCTCAGCGGCGGCCGGCTGGTGCTCGGCGTCGGCGTCGGGTGGGCGCGGCAGGAGTTCGAGGCGCTCGGCGCGGACCATGCCCGGCGCGGCCGGCAGACCGACGAGGTACTGGCCGAGCTGCGGCGCGCGTGGTCCGACACCGCGGACTACGGCACCGGTACGATCCCGATCTGGATCGGCGGCAAGACCACCGCGGGTCTGCGCCGGACGGTCCGGTACGGCGACGCGTGGCATCCGCTGCGGCACACCATCGACTTCCTGCGCGACGGGCTCGAGGAGCTGCGGGCGATCGCGGACTCGCTCGGGCGGCCGGTACCGGCGTTCGCGCCGCGGATCCTGCTCCGGCTGACGGACAAGCCGCTGCCGGACGACGCGCGGGTCGCGGGGGAGGGTTCGCTGGAGCAGGTACTGCGGGATCTCGACACGCTGCGGGAACTCGGCGCGCAGAGCGTCGTACTGGATCCGTTCGTGGGCGACCCCGCCGAGACGGAGCGGCCGGAGGCGGCCTGGCAGGCGCTCGCGACGATCGCGGCGCACCGATGACTGGAGACGATGTGACACCTGAGGACGAAGGCTTCCTGCGCCGCGCGATCGCCCTGGCCGCAGCGGCCCGCGAGGGCGGCGACCCGCCGTTCGGCTCCCTTCTGGTCGGCCCCGACGGCGCCGTCCTGGCCGAGGCGCAGAACACGACCATCACCGAAGGCAACATCAGCTTCCACCCCGAGCTGAAACTCGCCGTCTGGGCCGCGCAGAACCTCACGCCGGAGGTCGCGGCCGGCACGACCATGTACACCAGCTGCCAACCATGCCCCATGTGCGGCGGAGCCCTCGCCCGCTCCGGCCTGGGCAAGGTCGTCTACGCCCTCTCCGGCGACCAACTCAACGGCCTGAAACCAACAGGCAACTTCCCCGAGGTCCCCCAGGAAGGCCCCGCCCTGTACGACGAGGCACGCGTACCGGTGGACGGCTACTACGTCTGAGCTGTACCGAAGAACAGGTAGTGGTGCCGACCCGGCACCGGGTAGACCTCCTCGCAGGCGGGAGACCGGCACCGTCGGCCGACCACTACCCGTTCTTCGGCACGCCTGCCCTCAGCGGACCGGGACCAGGCAGAGGCCGTACTTGGTGGGCTTGCGTTGGTAGACGTTGGAGTCGCGCCGGCTTCCGCAGTACAGCACGCGTGGTGATCTGGTGCGGGACCATCCGTCGGTGTACCTGGACTGGTTCGGTGATGGATGGAACGGGTTGGTGCCGCTGCGCGAGCTGCCCGCCGAGAACGCGGGACGTGTGAAGGCGTACCGGAAGCAGGCCGCGGACGGGACGTTGGCACCAGTGCTGTTGTGGTGGGTGAGTGGGTTCGACGGCTGGCTGGTCCTCGACGGGCATTGCCGGCTGGTCGCCGCGCAGACCGAGGGGATCGAACCGCCGATGGTGCAGTTGTCGCTGGCGATGACACCGGACGAACACGCCGAGCCCGCGTTCGCGCGAGGTGTCGCGGTGCGAACGCGGGCGTGGCCGTTGCGTGGCGGCGTACCGGAGTGGGGCGGACCGCGGCGACTGCGGCGCCGGGCTGGCCGGGTGAGTAGGCGGGGTCCCGGGGGACCCCGCGCTCGTCAGCGGACCGGGGTCAGGCAGAGGACGTACTTGGTGGACTTGCGCTGGTAGACGTACGACGCCTCGGCGTCCTGGCCGCACTGGCTGTCGTCGGTGGAGTCGTCGATCTTCTCGACGATCTTGTACTCCGCCTCGGAGGACGCGCAGTCGACGACCTCCACGTCCGGGTTGACGGAGCTGCCCTTGTTGACCACGCAGGCGCCTACCTTGGCCTTCGACTCGGTCGTGTTCAGGTTCGCGAACACGATCAGGCCGATCAGGGCGACCGGGAGCAGCAGGCCGAGGATCGCGGGGCGCTGGAACAGCGGCTTGCCCGGGTTCATCGGGCGGCCGGGGCCCGGCGCGGGCTCGGGCAGGTTCTTGAACTGCTGGCTCGGGCCGATGTTCATCAGCATCGTGATCGGGTTGACGATCGCCGAGCCGATACCCCACCAGCCCTGCCACATGCTCTTCGCCGTCATGTCCCGGACGGTCGCCGTACCGCAGGTCTTGCAGAACGGGCCCTCGAGCTTCAGGAACCGCATCAGGATGACAAGGCCCTGGTGGCCGCGGACCGTCGCGTTGACCGCGGGGTAGCCACCGCAGAACCGGCAGACCATTTGTCCCTGCGGAGCGAAGCCCTGCTGCGGGAACGACTGGCCCTGCTGGAACTGACCGTCCTGGCCGGGGTACTGCTGCTGGCCGGGGTACTGGGGCTGCTGCGGTGCCTGCTGCTGGCCCGGGTACTGCGGCACGGGCTGGCCGCCGTACGGCTGCTGGTACTGACCCGGCTGACCGGCGTACTGCTCACCGGGCTGACCGGCGCCGGGCTGCTGGGGCTGCTGACCCGGCTGGGTGTACTGCGGGAACTGCTGCGGTGGCGGACCGTAGCCGGCGGGCTGTCCGGAGTACGGGTTCTGCGGCGGCTGGGGAGGGGATGTGGTCACGGAAAATTCCTGAAGATCGATCGGGACACGATGAACCATCGCACCCTACTCACCGGATTGGTCCATCCCCGCATAGCGGTCCGTCAATTCCCGGCCAAGTCGCGCCAGCTCCGCCTGCACCGACGGCGGACCGAGCACCTCGATCGACCCGCCCCAGCCGGCCAGCTCCTGCGCGATCATCAACGGCGTCGGCGCCGTGACCCTGACCCGCACCCGGTCGCCGACCGCACCGTCGACCTCACAGTTCCGCCCGAGCCGGTCCTGCATCACCCACACGAACCGCGCGTCCATCAACACCGTTGCCGTCAGCCCCGATCGCCGTTCCTCCATCCGCTCGACGATCTCCGCCCACGCCGTCGACAGGTCGAAGTCCGCCGGCCGCTCGAACACCGCACCGGTCGGCTCCGCCTCGACCACCCGGTCCACGCGGAACGTCCGCTGTCCCTTCTCCGTCCACGCGACGAGGTACCAGACGTCGTCCTTGTCCACGAGCCCGAGCGGGTCCACGACGCGTTCCGACGTACTGCGGCCACGCCCGGAGTACACGAGCCGGAACCGTTCCCGCCGTACGACGGCGTCCTGGAGGCGCCGGACCAGCTCCGGACGTTCCTTCACGTGCGCGCCCCAGCGCGCCGGATCGATCACGACCGCCTCGGCCGCGGCCTGCGCGTGCTCGCGGAACGTGTCCGGCAGCGCGCGGACGAGCTTGCGCAGCGCTGCCTTGGCGTCCGGCGCGATCGAGGCCGCGGGTCCGACCAGCAGGAACAGTGCCTGGGCCTCGGTCGCCGTCAGCCCGCTCAGATCGGTACGCGCACCGCCGATCAGCTGCCAGCCGCCGTTCCGCCCCGGTTGGGGATGGACCGGGATGCCGGCCGTCGACAGCGCCTCGAGGTCCCGGCGCGCGGTCGCGACCGAGATCTCCAGCTCCGCCGCGACCTCCGCCGCCGTCACCCGGCCGCGCGCCTGCATCAGCAACAGCACCGCCACCAACCGATCCGCCCGCACCCGCCGATCGTCGCAGACAAACCGCTCATCTGCTGAGCACTTCTCAGGGGCACTTGTGTGAGCGCTGTTCGGTTAACCTCGGATCCGGACGGACTTCCTCCGGAATGGTGAGCGATGGCGTACGACGTGAGCCCGACGGCGCGGACCCTGATGGTCCTGGAGCTGATCCAGAACAGCCCCGGGATCACCGCGGAGCAGCTCGGCGACAAGCTCGGCGTGTCCGAGCGCGCCGCCCGGCGGTACGTCGCGATCCTGCGCGAGGCGGAGATCCCGATCGAGTCCGAGCGCGGGCCGTACGGCGGGTACCGGGTCGGGCGCGGGCTGCGGTTGCCGCCGCTGATGTTCAGCACCACCGAGGCGCTCGGGCTGGTGATGGCGGTGCTCGAAGGACCGCGCGGCGCGGCGGACCCGGTCGAGGACGCGCTCGGCAAGATCATCCGGGTACTACCGGAGCCGGTCGCGCGCTCCACGGACGCGATCCGCCGGGTGAGCGCACGCGGCCCCGATCCCGGCGTACGGACGCCCGATCCCGGGATCACCGCGGCGCTGGTCTCGTACAGCACGGCCCACCGCCGCGTCACCATCCACTACCGCCGCCACCAGGACGAATGGCCGATGGACGTCGACCCGTGGGCGGTCGTCGTACGCCGCGGCCGCTGGTACCTGCTGTGCTGGTCGCACACCAAGGACGCCCGGCGCGTGCTCCGCGTCGACAAGATCACGAAGGTCGATCCGCAGCCGACCGACTTCACGCCACCCGCCGACCTGGACCCGCTGGCGGCTGTCGAAGAACACCTGGCGCTGGGCTGGCGATACCCCATCGAGGTGGAGATCGACGCGCCGCGCGCGGACGCCGAGTGCTGGATCCCGCGCAGCATGGGCCGCCTGGAGCCGATCGACGAAACCCACACCCGCCTCCTCGCCAGCACCGACGAACCCGACTGGTACGCCGCCCAACTCACCGCGATCCGGGCCCCGTACCGAATCCTCGGCGGGCCCGAACTCCAATCCGCGTCCCGCGAACTGGGCCAACGCCTCCTCGCCGCAAGCACGCTGGACCAATGAGCCGTACGTCGTTGACCTGGGGATCCGGCAACCGGGTCGTGCTGTTGATCCACGGGATGCTCGGTGCGGCCACGCAGTTCCATCAGGTCGGCCCGGCGCTCGCTGAACGCGGGTACCGAGCCCTTGCCGTCGACCTCCCCGGGCACGGCCTCGCCCCGCCGGCACCGGACGCGACGATGGAGCATTTCGTCGACGCGGTCCTGGACGCCGTCGACGCCCCGCCGGTGATGGCCATAGGCCACTCGCTCGGCGCGATGGTGCGCTGCCCCGCCTCCGCCCGGAGCGCGTCGTATATGTCGACGTACCCCTCGCCGGCTGGTCCGGCCCACCGCCCGCAGCCGAGGAACTCCGGGCCCGTTTCGCGTCGGCGCGCGCCGCGCGCACCGAGGCCCAGCTTCGAGCGACGCGTCCCGAATGGTTCGCCGAGGACTGCCGTGTCGAGGCTGAGGCCGCTGCGCGGTTCGACATCGAGACGGCCGTGTCGCTCGAACGCTCGTACATGACGAAACCGACCAGAGCACCGGTGGTGCCGACACTGCTGGTTCGGGCTGAGCCGAGTCGGTATGTGTCGGCGGAGCGGGCGTCGGAGCTGGAGGCCCTCGGATTTTGTGTGCGGGCGATTCCCGGAGCCGGGCACTGTGTCTGGTATGGGCGGATGGGCGACTTCCTGCGAGTGTTGGACGGGTGGGTGTGAACGACATCGAGTTCTCGGGGGAGATCTGGTACTGGCGGGGGCCTGCGCCTTGGTACTTCATCACGGTGCCTGACGAGGAGAGTGCGTATTTCGAGGCGGAGTCGAACTTCGTGACGTACGGGTGGGGGATGATCTCAGTGACGGCGGAGATCGGCGCGAGTGTCTGGGACACGTCGATGTTTCCGAAGGACGGGCGGTACGTCCTGCCGGTGAAGGCTGCGGTCCGGCGGGCGGAGGACCTCGACGACGGCGACGTACCGACCGTGCGGCTGAGGCTGCGGAGCTGGAAGTGACGAGAACTGTCGGCGGGCGGGTCTAGCGTTCGCCGTACAGCTCGGGGACAAGGAGGACGAGATGACCACGCTGCCCGACCGGCCGCACACCGCGGTGCTGGTGGTCGACGTACAGAACGGCGTCGTCGGCGAGGCGTACGAGCGAGACCGCGTCGTCGCCAACGTCAGCACGCTCGTCGGCAAGGCCCGCGCCGGGGGCGTCCCGGTCGTCTGGGTCCAGCACTCCGGCGAGGGCCTCGCGAAGGATTCCGACGCCTGGCAGCTCGTCCCGGAGCTGTCCCGGGATGGCTCGGAGCCGCTTGTCCACAAGACGTACGCCGATTCGTTCGAGGCGACCGATCTGGAGGACGTGCTCGCCCGCGCCGGCATCGGTCACCTGATCGTCAGCGGCGCGCAGACCGACGAGTGCATCCGCTCCACGATCCACGGCGCGATGGTGCGGGGGTACGACGTGACGCTCGTCGGCGACGCGCACACCACCGAGGACCTGTCGGAGTGGGGCGCACCGAGCCCGGACAAGGTGATCGCCCACACCAACCTCTACTGGCAGGAGCACCGCGCGCCCGGTCGCACCGCCGCCGTGAAGAAGACCGAGGAGCTTACCTTCTGACGACGTCGAGCACCTGAACCAACGACCGGACCCGCGGTACGCCGGCCTGCGCATGCCGGCCGGACCGGTCGACGAGTACGGCGTCGATGCCGACGGCCCGGGCGCCGCGGACGTCGTTGGTCAGCGAGTCGCCGACCATCATCACGTCGTGGGGTGCTGCGTCGAGGCGTTGCAGCGCGTGTGCGAACGCGCGCGGATCCGGCTTGCCCGCCGGAAGGGTGTCGCCGGCGATCAACAGGTCGATCTCAGCCGCCAGCCCCAGCCGCTCGAGCTTGAACCGCTGATACCGCCGATAGTGCTTCTCCGACACCACCGCCCACTCCGCCGCGACCTCCACACCCGTCACGCCGTACTCCGCGGCCCACCCGACCGCCGCCGCCGCCGCAGCCGCCGCCGACTCCTGATCCACCAGCGTCCCGTCCAGATCGAACAACACAGTGCTCAACACAGCCCCGCCCTGAGCGTCGGCAGCACAACCCGGAGGTCCGGACCTGTGTGGTTGGTGTGCGCGAGCGCCTGCGCCTTGGGTGTCGGGTTGAAGCCGATCGCCAGCCCGACCTCACCGAACAACGGCAGGTCGGACAGGCTGTCACCGATCGCGGCACACCGGTCCAGCGACAGCCCGCGGTCCCGCGCGAACTCGCGCGCGAAATCCCGCTTCCGATACTCGTCGCTGCCGGTCAGCGAGATCCCGGTGTAGACGCCGTCGCGCACCTCCAATGTCGGCCCGGACGCCGCGACGAACCCGAACTTCGCACACAGGAACTCACCGACCGGCCGCCAGGCGAGCGTGGCCAGCGCCGGTACGACATCGTGCGCGACACACCACTCGACGACGTCCGCGATGCCATCGACGACTGGCATGTCCTCGAGCCACTCCTGGATCTGTGTCTCGCTCGTGCCCTTCCAGCCGCGCGTCGAGCTCCTCGACGTACCGCGGATCGACCAGCCCGGCGTCCCACGCCGCCTCGGCCGCGGCGACTGCTTGCTGATGCCCGAGATGACCCGCCAGATACACCGCCGACGAGATCCCCGGTACCAGCGTCCCGTCCACGTCGAAGAACGCCACCGCCCGCACCCAACACCCCTTCCAGGTCAGCTCACCCTACGTGGATCAGTCGGTCAGGGCGTCCAGTACTGCGAGGTCGGCGGGGGACAGGGTGAGGTCGGCGGCTCGCAGGTTCTGCTCGAGATGGTGTGGGCTCGACGTACCGGGGATGGCGAGGACGTGGGCGCCGCGGCTGAGCGTCCACGCCAGGCGCACCTGCGCGTCGGTCGCCCCGTGTCGTTTCGCGATCTCCTGGACGGGACCCGACTCCGGTACGCCGCCGGCCTCGCGCGACTCGGCGGTGAGCGCGAAGAACGGGATGAACGCGATCCCGAGCTCACCGCACAACCGCAGCAGGTCGTCGTTCACCCGCCCGAATCCCACGCTGTACCGATTCTGTACGGCGGCCACCGGTGCGATCGCGCGCGCTTCGTGGAAATGTTCGGCGCGCACGTTCGACACGCCCAATTGCCGGATCAGGCCCTTCTTCTGGAGTTCCGCCAGTACGCCGAAATGCTCTGCGATCGACGTCAGCCCTTGCTGCCGGAGATACACCAGGTCGAGGGAATCCACGCCGAGCGCGCGCAGATCGGCCTCCACCAGACCGGCGAGCTCGTCCGGTCGCGCCATGCCGTGGTCGGTCGGGCCGACCTTCGTCGCGATCACCAGGTCGTCCGGGTACGGCGCCAGCGCGCGGCGGATCACGTCGTTCGCCCAGCCCAGACTCTCGAAACTGGTCTCACCTGCACGCCCGCGGCTCGGGTAGAAGGCCGCGGTGTCGATGTGGTTGATCCCCAGCTCAACCACGCGCCGCAGCAATCCGACCGCCTGCTCCTGAACGCCACCCCCGTCGCCGGCGCCCGCGAGCCGCTTCGCCCCGAAGCCGATCCGCCGGACCGCCACCTCCCCGAGCTGCCAGAATTCACCGGACTTGCTTTCCGCAATTCCGGATGATAAGTTAATTGGTGAAGAGGCATTCTCCTGTGAATTCTGCATTCGGCCAGGATAAATCTTGCCGGACAATTCGTCCAGCTTTTCCCGCCACTTTTCTGCGCTAGTCTTTGCGCGTGGGACTCACCGAATCGCAGCAAGTCCTGCTGGACGCATGGCTGCCGTCCGCCCGGCTCGTGCAGGACCACAGCTGGGATCTCGTCGGCACCCTCGTCCTGGAGTTCGAGCACCACGGCGAGCGGTACATCGCGAAGGCCGGCGGCGACGCCGATCACCACCTGGCCCGCGAGATCCGTGCCCACCGCAACTGGCTGCGGCCATGGACCGCGCGGGGGTCGGCGCCCGAGCTCGTCCACGCCGACGGGCCCGCGAAGCTGCTGCTCACCCGGTTCCTGCCAGGCGAGCTGGTCGAAGGTACGCCGTACGAATGGACGCCCGACGCCTACCGCCAGGCAGGCGCATTGCTCGCGGCGTTCCACCGGCAGTCCGCCGTACCGGACGACGCCTACGAGTCCCGCGAGAACCAGCGGACGCTGACCAACCTCAGCAAGCCCCACCGCATCGCCCCGGACCTCGCCGCCCGGCTGCGGAAGACGATCGAGGGCTGGCCGACGCCGCCTGCGACGCTCGTACCGACGCACGGCGACTGGCAGCCGCGCAACTGGCTGATCGACAACGGCGCCGTCCGCGTCATCGACTTCGGGCGCGCAGACCTCCGCCCGGCGTACACCGACCTCGCCCGCCTCGCCGCCCAGCAGTTCCGCACCGAGCCGGCACTCGAGGAGGCCTTCCTGACCGGCTACGGCGCCGACCCGCGCGAACCCGCCGCCTGGCACCGCGCCCAACTCCGCGAAGCCGTCAACACCGCCATCTGGGCCCACCAGGTAGGCGACGAACCCTTCGAACGCCAAGGCCACCGCATGATCGCCGAAATCATGCCGTGAAGCTGACCTCTGGCTGACCGGTATCACAGCCGGCCTCGACCAGCATGCCCAGCAGCTCCGGTGGGTAGATTCCGAAGGCTTCCAGCTTTCGGGAATCTGCCCACCTCAACTCGAAGTGGTTCCTGGCGGAGTGCTCGAGCGCCTCGTCGCCGGACAGCTTCGGTACGCCGCTCGCGTCGTCGACCCGGAAGTAGTACGCGGGACGGCCGTTGTGCGTGCCCGTCCACAGCAGCCGGGCCGTCGACCCGGTCAGCGTCGTCTCCTCCTCGAGTTCACGCAGCGCGGCCGACGCCGCCGACTCGCCCGGTTCCACGTGTCCGCCGGGCAGTACGGCGTACCGATGACCGCCGCACTCCGGACCGCGCGCACCGGCGTACTCGCACATCACACACTCGGCGGCCGTCCGGTGCCGCAGGTACCGCTTCACCACCAGCACCTTGCCGGACCGGATGACGACGGCGGCACCGCGCGGGATCTTCATGGCAGCCAAGTGTTCCGGTCGCCACCGACATATTCGGTCGCCGGAGTGGGGGCTTCGTGGTGGGGTGGGGGTAGGACGAAAGGATGCGGTTCATGCCGAGTGGGTTGATCGAGGTGCGGCGGGAGTACTCCGCGGCGGACGAGGTCGGGTTGATAGAGGCGGTACATGGTGCGCTGGTCACGGCGTTCCGGATTCCGCCGCAGGACAAGGACGTGCGGCTGGTGGCGCACGCGCCGCATCGGTTCGCGTGTTCGCCGCGGCTCGCGCAGCCGGAGTACTTCACGCTGGTCAGCATCGACTGCTTCGCCGGGCGCTCGGTCGACGCGAAGCGCACGCTGTACACGGAGATCGTCACGAACCTGAAGGCGTTCGGCATCCCGCCGGACCACGTCACGATCCTGGTCCGCGACCACCCGACCTCGAACTGGGGCATCCGCGGCGGTCAGGCGGCCTGCGACCTGGACCTCGGTTTCGACGTCAACGTCTGACGATGAGCCTGCGCTCCGCGCGGCACCTCACCTCGGTGTACCTGGTCCGCGACGAGCAGGTGCTGCTCCTCTACCGCCGCGGTTCGCGCGCGATCGCGGACTCCTGGGTCGGCATCGGCGGCCACCTCGAGCCCGCCGAACTCACCGACCCGACAGCCGCCGCGCTCCGCGAACTGCACGAGGAGATCGGCGTCACGGCCGACCAGCTCACGGACCTCGCGCTCCGGTACGTCGCCGTACGCGACACCGGCGCCGAGGTGCGTACGACGTACTACTTCACCACAACCCTGCTCCCGACGGCGTCGCGCCCGACGGAATGCGCCGAAGGTGACCTGCACTGGTTCAGCCTCACCGAAGACCCGGACCTCGACATGCCGCCGACCGCGCGCATCGCCTTCCGGCACTGGCTCCGCATCGGCCGCCACGACCAGCAGCTCCGCTTCATCACGGTCGACGCCGACGGCAACGAAACCGGCCCATGCTGACCGTGCAGTTCCACCCGAACTGGCCGCACGACGGCCAACTGGTGATCGAGTCGATGGCCGCCGACGGGTTCTACCGCTCACAGTTCGCCACTGGAATCTCCAACGGCGGACTGACGGCCCAACCCGGCGGAGACCGCTGGCGCTGGGAGAGCCGCCTGTTCGCCGGCCGGTACGACGACCAACCCGGAACGGCCCGCCCCGCGTACGGCGCGTGGAACCGCCGCGCCGACATCTACGGCGGCGCGATCCGCTTCGGATCGTCGTACCTGCGCCTGAAACCCGACCTGGCCGACCGTGCGACGTTCTGCTTCCCGGACTCCGCCCGCGAACCGGCCGACTTCGGCGACCACACAGTCCTCCCGCACCTGCACGCCCTCGCCGACGCCGCCACTCACGACGACCTCGACGACTACATCGAGGCCCACATCCACGGTCCGATCCGCTTCGCGACAGACGTCGACGCCATCGTCCTGGACCCGTCCTTCGCCGGCACCCCAGTCGAAACCGCCGCCCGCCGACTCGGCTGCCCACTCGAGTACCACCCCGGCTTCCGCGCCGACCCGACCGTCTTCGACCCGAACTACCGCAGTCCCGAGATCGTCGCTCTCGCCTGCAAGCTCGGCGAGGAGTTGACCCCCGAGATCCTCGGCTCCGCAGCACGTTCCGGCATCCATCCCGCGCAGTCGATCAAGTACGTCTGGCACTACCTGGCCCGCTTCGGCCGCTCATAGCCTCATGCCAGTTGATCCCGGCGGCGGGTCAGGTAAGCGATCTCGGCGGTGTTCGCGGCGTGTTCGATCGCCTTGTCGTACGCGGCGCGCGACTCCGCGCTGCGGCCCAGGCGCCGGAGCAGGTCGGCGCGCGTCGCGTGGTACGCGTGATAGCCCGACAGCTTCTCGCCGAGCTTGTCGACGATCGCCAGCGCGACCTCCGGGCCGTCCAGCTCGGCGACGGCGATCGCGCGGTTGAGCGCGACGATGGGGGAGCGGTCGATCCGGGCGAGCTGGTCGTACAGCGCGACCACCTGCGACCAGTCGGTGTCGCGGGCGTCGCGCGCCGACGTGTGTACTGCGTTGATCGCCGCCAGGATCTGGTACCGCCCCGGCGGCAGCCGGGTCGCGAGACGTTCCCGCACCAACTGGTGGCCCTCGGCAATCATCGCGGTGTCCCAAGCGCCACGGTCCTGCTCGTCGAGCGACACCAGCTCACCGGTCTGCGACACGCGCGCCGTACGCCGAGCCTCGGTGAGCAGCATCAGCGCGAGCAACCCAGCCACCTCGCCGTCGTCCGGCAGCAGCCCGCGGATCAGCCGCGTGAGCCGGATCGCCTCGGCGGTCAGCTCATGGCGCACCGGATCGGTATCGGCGCCCGTCGCCAGATACCCCTCGTTGAAGACCAGGAACAGCACAGCGAGTACTCCGGACACGCGCCCCGGCAGGTCCTCCGCGGACGGGACGCGGTACGGGATCCGCGCCGCCTTGATCTTCGCCTTCGCACGCGTGATGCGCTGGCCCATCGCCGTCTCCTGGACAAGGAACGCGCGGGAGATCTCCGGCACGGTCAGACCGCCGACCATCCGCAGCGTCAGCGCGACCCGGGTCTCCATCGCGAGCGCCGGGTGGCAGCAGGTGAAGATCAGCCGGAGCCGCTCGTCGTCGATCACACCGAGAGGCTCGGGCGGTTCGCCGTACGACATCTGCGCCTCCTTCTGCTTGTCGTCACGCTTGGCCTCGCGGCGGATCCGGTCGATCGCCTTGCGGTTGGCGGTCGTGGTGAGCCAGGCGCCCGGGTTCGGCGGTACGCCGTCCGCGGGCCAGCGCTCGACCGCCGTCGCGAAGGCCTCGGCCGCGGCCTCCTCGGCGATGTCGAGGTCGCCGAACCGCTTCGTCAGCGATGCGACGACCCGCGCCCATTCGCCGCGGTGCGCCCGGGTGACGGCTTCCTGGACGTCGTTCACAGGAACGGCCGCACCTCGAGCCGCCGGTTGCAGGCCTTGGACGCGCCGGCGGCGAGCTTCAGCGCCGCGTCGAGGTCCGGCGCCTCGAACACCCAGAAGCCGGCCATGTACTCCTTCGACTCCAGGAACGGCCCGTCGGTGAACAGCGGTTCCCCGTCGCCGCGCCCGTCGATCACGGTCGCGTCGCTCGGCGAACTCAACCCACCCGCGAACACCCAGTGGCCGTCGGCCACCAACTGTTCGTTGAACGCGCGGATGGCCGTCATCTCGTCCTCGGTCGCCGACCCGGTGCGGTCGTCGATCACCGAAATCAGGTACTGCATGTTCGTCTCCGTCAGCTAGTCGTCGATCGCCTGGTAGACGGTCGTCCAGAAATCTCTCGGCAGCGGCAGCGACGGGTCGCCGGCGTGCGCGCGCTGCAGGATCAGCAGGGCGGTCAGGTCCTCGGCCGGATCGTTGTACCACGCCGTACCGTAGAAGCCGGTCCAGCCGTAGCTTCCGGCGGACGGGCCGAGGCGCGTGCGGTCGGTGACGATCCCCATCCCGAACCCCCAGCTCGTGGTCGCGAAGTACCCCGGCCAGAAACCCGACGTCGCACGCTGCGCTTCGGTGAGCTGGTCGCTCGTCATCAGTGTCACGGACGGCCGGGAGAGCGGCCCGCCGCCGTCGAGCAGTGCGCACGCGAACCGCAGGTAGTCCTCGGCCGTCGAGACGAGCCCGCCGCCACCGCTCTCGAACGCCGGCGGCTTGGCCCAATCGCGACCGCCTTCGAGCACCGCTTCGCCGGTCGGGGCGCTGTCCCGCTCGTACGCCGCCGCGAGCCGGTCGAGGCTGTCCGGGCGCACACTGAAGCCGGTGTCCTTCATGCCGAGCGGCTCGAGGATCCGTTCGCGCAGCGCCTCGCCGAGCGTCAGGCCAGTCGCGCGCTGGATGAGCGCACCCGTGACGTCGGAGCCGGTGTCGTACATCCAGCGCTCGCCGGGTTGATGGACGAGCGGAAGGTTGCCGAGTCCGCGGACCCACTCGTCCAGCGAGCCCTCGGGGAGTGCGTCGAGCGCATCCGCGATCGGGACCGTGTCCGGGACCATCCCGGTGCCGAGCGTGAACGTCAGCAGGTCCCTGACGGTGATGGGCCGTTCCGCGGGGACGGTGTCGTCGACCGGGCCGGACGGATCGGCCAGCACCCGTGGGTTCGCGAGTTCCGGCAGGAGGTCGTCCACGGGGTCGTCGAGGCGCAGCGTGCAGTCCTCGACCAGCGACATGACGCAGGCGGCGACGATCGGTTTCGACATCGACCCCAACCGGACGACCGAGTCGATCCCCATCGGCACCGCCGCCCCGGGCCCGTCGAAGGCCAGCCGCCCGACTGCCTCGACGTACGTCTCACCGTGCCGTCGCAGCACCGCGACCAGTCCCGGCACGAACCCGCGCTCGACCTCCCGCTCGAGCAGCCCGCGTACCCGCCCCAACCGCTTCCCGGAGAAGCCGCCAACGCCCATCACCATCTCCCTCCGCTCATCCCGTACACCCGTGCAACGAAGTAGGTCACCCGGATCCGACAGCCGGCCGGGAAGCCACGATGTGCAGGAACAGCGGGACCCGGTACCACTTGTCAGCGGGATCATCGCTGCCGTACTCCCGCAGCCGCTCGATCACCAGCCCGGCGTCGGCGATGGCCTCGGTGTAGGTCTGCAGTGGCCGGTGGATGCCGTGGTACGTCATCGACAGGTCGTCGCGGGTGCGCGTGGTGGCGTAGTGCCTGGCCTGCGTGTACGCGTCCGGGATCACGAACGAACCGTCCGGCTCGAAATGGCCCGCGGAGTTGAGCGGGTGCACGATGGCCAGCACGAGCTTGCCGTCCGGCGCGAGGATCCGGCCGGCCTCGGCGATCGCCGGTACGACGTCGTCGATGTCGTGCAGGCACATGAACGCGACAGCGCAGTCGGCGGCCGCGTCGGGCAGCGGGAGCTGTGTCGCGTCGGCGACGACGGCCGGTACAGGTTCCTCCGGATGCGTCGCCGCGGCCCGCGTCATGGTCGGCGAACGGTCGATGGCCAGGACCCGGTGGCCTGACGCTCGCAGTTCACGACTGACGCGGCCCTCGCCCGCACCGATGTCCACAGTGAGCCGGCCGGGCCGTGGGATCAGTGGCAGGAATGCCAGTTTGTGGGTGCGGTAGCTGTCGAGCCCGCGGCGCGTCCACTCGATCCACGCTGCGGCGTTGGCGTCCCAGCCCTCGGCCAGATGCGATCGCATCACCGCAGCCTAGGGGACTGAGCGCAAAACCGTTCGCGACTTCGCCTGTCTTCCAGGAGCATGGCCGACGTGAACGAGGTCGAGGTGGTCGTCGCCCACAGCGAGCGTACGACGCTGCGGGTCGGTGACATGTTCCTGAAGATCGACGCCGACCAGGCGCGCACCGACGTGGAGGCCGAGGCGACGGCGATGGCGCCGATCCCGACGCCGCGAGTCCTGTGGCGGAAGCCGCACGTGCTCGCGATTTCCGCCGTACCAGGGATGGCTCTCGGCGTCCTCGGCGAGCCGTCACCCGCCTCGCCGGGCGCGTGGGCCGCCGCGGGCGCGACGATCCGGAAGCTGCACGACGCGCCGCTGCCGCCGTGGCCCGGCCGGAGCGTCGACCACTTCGCGGCGGAGCTCGAGCGCGAATGCGCGTGGCTGATCGCGAACGACGTACTGCCCGCCGACCTCGTGACGTACAACCAGCGGATCGCCGAGACCGCGCTCCGGGCCTGGAAGCCGGTGTTCATCCACGGCGACCTGCAGATCACCCATGTGTTCGTGGAGGACGACGAGGTCACGGGCGTGATCGACTGGTCCGAAGCGTCGCAGGGCGATGCCATGTTCGACCTCGCCATCCTGACGCTGGGCCATGAGGAATGCCTCGACGACCTCCTCGCCGGGTACGGCGCCGACGTCGACGTCGACATGATCCGCGCCTGGTGGTCGCTGCGCAGCCTGTGCGCGGCGCGGTGGCTGATCGAACACGGCTTCGACCCGGCGTCACCGGGCGCCGAGTTCGAAGTACTGCGCTCCCAGATGCGATGAGCCGAGCCCCTTCGCACCGCGGTACGGCGAGAAGGGGCCCGGTCGTCGGGGGAGAGGTCAGCCGAGCGTCAGGGTGACGCCGTAGTACGACGCGGCGTCGACGACCGGCTGGTAGAACGAGTACGAGCCGGTGGCGTTGCCGCCCTGGTTCCAGCCGCAGTCGTGGCCATCGTTCGGGCCGCCGGACGTCATGCCCTGGGCGATCGTGCCGGAGATGTAGGCGCCGCCGGAGTCGCCGCCCTCGGTGCAGACGGTCGACCGCGCGAGGCCGCTCGTGCGGGTGATCGAGCCGCCGGCGCCGCCGTAGTTGACGGTCAGGTTGTAGTTGGTGATGTTTCCGCAGGTCCAGCCGGTGGTGTTACCGGCCTTGCAGATCGTCGAGCCGACCGGGGCCTTCGACGAACCCGTGACCCGGGTGGTCTGCCCGTTCCGGTTGTCGATGTAGCCGCGGCCGACGTTGGTGGAGTCGATGTCCATCAGGCCCATGTCGACGCTCGGCGAACCGGTCCGGAAGCGGCTCGCGATGCCGACGCCGAGCCGCTGGCCGTAGCGGTTCTGCACCATCGGGTTGCCTTCGACGCAGTGGCCGGCGCTGAGCATCACGTTGTTGCCGTTGCGGGTTCCGGAGTAGCCGAGCGAGCAGTTCGTCCCTGGGACCAGGTCCATGATCTGGCCGCCGATGACGTCGTACGTCATGGTGAGTGTGGTGGTGTTCGTGCTGACGTCGACGCCGGGGACCGCCTTCAGCCGGTTGACCAGGGCAACGGTCTTCGCGGACTGGCGGCCGGGCTGCAGGACGACCTGGACGCGATCGGTCGGCAGGTCGGTGCCGATCGACTGCACCTGCGTGGAGCCGGACGCCGTGGCCAGGGCTTCGACCTGCTTCTGCAGCTTGGTCAGGGCCTTCTCGCCGCGGGCGACGGTGCGCGGGGTGAGCCCGTGGTCGCGCGCGACCTCGGCGGCCTCGGCCGAGTGCACGTTCACGACGAGCTCGCGGGCGGAGTTGAAGAAGGCGCCGTCGAGCTCGGGGGAGGCCGACTGGGCCGCCTTCGGGGTCGCCTGCTGGGCTGCTTTCTGGGTGGCTTTCTGGGCTGACTCGAGCGCCGACGCCAGCCGGTGCTCGGCGTCGAGCCGTGCCTTGGCCTGGGCCGGGGTGACGCCCCAGGTCTTGCCGAGTACGTCGTACACGCCGTCGACGGGCGCCGGGACCGGGGCGCTGGTCGCGGTCTGCACCGGCGCGAGCGCGGCGGCGCCGAGACCGAGGACGAGTACGGCACCTGCGATGGTTCGTCGCCCCGCACGGGGGCGGCTGAGTGGGGACATAGGAGACATCCACTTCCGCTGGGGTGGCCCGCCTCACAGGCCACGGTCCGGGAATCGTTCGCCGTCACACCCGATCACCACAAGAACTCACTGAGTGATGAGACACGCTCAAGGGATAGCCTTCGAGCACTTACCATCGATCGGTGGAAACTGAGGGTAAACAGTCCTTGACCGGTTTAGCTGACGCGAGGGATCGAGGGAGAGCCCGCTCACGCTGACAGGTGGGGTTCGACCAGAGCGAGCATCCGGTGATGCGTCGCCTGGTCGGCCGAGATGATCAGCCCGCGGCCGGCGTGGAGCGGGTTGCCGTCGAAGTCGCTGACGACGCAGCCAGCGGCCGCGCAGAGCGCGATCCCGGCCGCGAGGTGCACGCTGTCGCGGAAGTGCCCGTCGGCCACGTACGCCGCCCGGCGCCCGGCCGCGACCCACGCGACAGCCAGGGGAGTGTCACCCTCACGCAGCGTCCCTACACCATCTCGGACCTGCTCAACGTGTTCAGCGCGGCAGGCTTATGGATCGAGACGGCGATCGAGCCTCAACTGTCCGAGGACGCGCAACGCCGCTACCCGCACAAGCAGGCATGGATGAACAAGCACCTCGGCATCCTGCTCTTCAAGCTCCGACCTCATCCTAGCCGCTTCCGAGTGCCGGCGACGTGGGAGTGATGCGGCTAGCGAGGTACCGCCAGCACCGCCTGCAGGACGTCCTCGAGCGTGGTCTTGCTCAGTTCGGTACGCACGGTGCGCTCGATGCCGGCGTAGATATCGTGCAGCGCGGGCTGGATGCCGTGGCCGATGACGCACCCCTCGTCAGGGCTGGCCCGGTGTAAGGCGAAGAGCTGTCCGGGTTCGATCGCGTCGTACACGTCGAGCAGGGTCATCGAGGCGAGGTCGCGGGTCAGTGACCAGCCGGCGCCGGCGCCGCGGCGCGACTCGACCAGCCCGGCCTCGCGCAGCTCACCGAGCAGGCGGCGGATGACGACCGGGTTGGTGTTCGCGCTGGCCGCGATCTGTTCCGAGGTGGCGACCTCGTGGCCCTGGCGCTGGTACTGGCCGATCCAGGCCAACGTGTGCGCCGCGATGGTCAGCCTGCTGTTCGCGCTCACGGTCGCAAGGCTACGGCAGTTGCTGTCGTAATCAAATGTGTTACGTTGATCGTGATGTAACCACGATTGTTACGACTGAGGAGTTCGTTATGAGTAAGGCATTGGCGGGCAAGGTCGCGCTGGTCACCGGAGGGTCCCGAGGGCTGGGCGCTTCGACGGTCCGGTTGCTGGCGGCGCAGGGCGCGGATGTCGCGTTCACCTATGTGCAGTCCGCGGCCCGGGCGCAGGCCGTGGTCGACGAGGTCCAGGCGCTCGGCGCCAAGGCCGTCGCGTTCCAGGTCGACCACGCCGACATGAGTCAGGCCCCGGTCCTGATCGACCAGGTGGTCGCCACGTACGGCGGACTCGACATCCTGGTGAACAACGCAGCGATCGGGGTCGAGCAGGGCCGGACGGTGGACGACTCGGACGTGGACACCGCGGCCCTCGACCGGATGCACGCGGTCAACTATCTCGGCGTGATCGGGGTCATCCGGGCCGCGGTCAAGGTGCTGCGCGACAACGGCCGGATCATCACCATCAGTTCCGGGCTCGGGTCCCGTGTCGGCGTCCCCGGCGCAGCCGACTACGCCGCGACCAAGGCCGGAGTCGAGCGCTACACGCTCGGCGTCGCCCGCGACCTCGGCCCCCGCGGCATCACCGCGAACGTGGTCGAGGCCGGCCTGATGGAGACCGAGATGAACCCGCACCCCGAGGCGCTGACAACGCTGCTCGCCAGTCTGTCCATCCAGCGGTTCGGTCATCCCGACGAAGTCGCCGCCGCTATCGGCTTCCTCGCCGGTCCCACCGCCACCTACGTCACCGGAGCCGTCCTCGACGCCCACGGCGGCTACAACGCCTGAACCCATCCCGGCGAACGCAACCGTCCGCCCGTTGACAGGCCGGGGGAGCCGGGCAATTTCATCCTCGGGCCGGCTGGGTCAGCCCTGTGGGGTCAGCGACGAGTACGTCGTAGGACTGAGCGACGAACAGTCCGCGACGCTTGTCGCCACGAGGCTACTGTCGTCAACCTGCATGCACGGAGCGTGGCCTGGTACGCCGTCTTCGCCTGCACACGACATCGTGACCTGCGCAGCGGTTCGGAAACCGTGTGTGTCATTCGCTGGTGCGCGATACACAGACTGCCGGAGTCTTTGGGTCTTGAGTTGGTGTGCCTTCGGTCCTGATCCGGGCGCCCGAATGTCGCCCGTTGACAGGGCGGGGGAGCCGGGCGGGTGTTGCGGGCGACTCGTTCGCTCCCCGCTCAAGACTCGCTCAGTGCCGGCCCGGTGGTGGCACGGTCGGCGGTCAGCTTCCAGAACGGCCGACAGGCGTTATGCCGGCGGCAGAAGCCCTGTCGGATCATCGACGGAAGGAGGCATCCTGAGACGATGGACCTGGGGTTCGGCGGCGAGGTTGCTGATCTGTATCACCGGTACCGCCACGGTTATCCGTCACGGTTGATCGGCGCGTGCGTCGATGCGTTCTCGCTAACAGGCGACGATCTCGTGATCGATCTCGGTTGTGGCACGGGGCAACTGGCGACACCGATCGCCCCGCATGTTCGGGCCGTGATCGGGGTCGATCCTGAACCGGACATGCTGGCCCGCGCCCGCTCAGCTGCCCAGGACCAGGGCGTCACGAATGTGGCGTGGATGGTCGGCAGCGACTCCGACCTTCCGCTGCTGCGATCGCTGTTGCCGGAACAGTCGGTTGGTGCTGTGACAATCGGACAAGCACTGCACTGGATGGACCATGAGGCGCTGTTTGCCGCGGTCGGTCCGCTCCTGCGTCCTGGAGGCGGTGTCATGGTCGTGGCCAACGGGATCCCGCTGTGGCTGCAGGACTCGGACTGGTCGCGGGCGTTACGCGAATGGCTGTCCGACTGGTTCGGCGCCCGTCCAACCAACAGCTGTGGCACCGACAGCGCAACGCAACAACGCTATCGCCAGAGTCTGACGGCCAATGGCTTCGAGGTCAGCAAGGTCGAGCTCGACTATGCCGCCGAGCTCGACTTCGACCACCTACTCGGCGGCATCTACAGCGCCCTACCGGTCGACCGCCTTCCCTCGCCCGAGCAGCGTCCACAGATCGCAGCGGAACTCCGGGAAGTGCTTCATCCCCATCGGCCGTACATCGAGCAGGTCCCGGTGCGAGCCCTCCTCGCCACGAAGCTCGCGTGACGGTCGACGTACTTCGTCTGGGAGACCGTCGAGCCTTGCGTTGATCCAGGGTTCGAATCTGGCGAGCTGACATCTCGCTGCGCGAGGCTCGCGCTATCCGCGGCATGCGCGGACGGGGTTGTCCGTGCGAAAACCATTGGTGCTCGGTTTGCTCCGCTGATGGACTGATGTCCCAGCCGGGGGAGTCTGCTGCGTGACGGAGGTCGTGGTTGTGACGGACTATGACGTGCTTGCCGAGGTGTACGAATGGCTCATCTCGGATGCAAAGTTGCCTCCGGCCGAGTTCGCTGCGTCGTTCGATGACGTCCTCAGTCTTCTGCCGGCGGACGCTCGCGTCCTCGACTGTTCGTGCGGTACCGGACAGTTGGCGGTTGGCCTCGCCGGTCGTGGCATACAGGTTGTCGCAACTGACGCCAGCGAAGCGATGGTTCGACGTACTGCAGGGTTGGCTGAAGAGTTCGGGGCATCCGTCCGGGCCATTCGGGCGAGCTGGGAAGAATTGCCCGACCATTTCGAGGACGGCACGTTCGACATGGTGTTCTGCGTTGGCAACTCACTTCACCATGCCGCGGGCGCGACAGGCAGGGGTGCTGCTCTGGAGTCGATGTCACGGCTCCTGCGCCCCGGCGGCCGCTTGGTGCTCACATCCCGCACTTGGGAACGCGTGAGGGCCAGAGGCTCCCGGCTGGACATCGGTGACCGACTCGTCCGCCGAAACGGTCGCGATGCCGTCGTGGTCTACCGCTGGGAGATTGCACCGAATTGGGAGGAGGAGCACCACATCGAGATCGCGATCGCGCAAATTGATGCGACTGGATTGGTTCTTGTCCGCTCGGAACTGCTGTCCTGCTGGCCCTACCAGTACGAGGAACTCCAAGCCGAACTGCACCAGGTCGGACTTCGGACAGAGGTGAGCACCTTCGACCTCGAGGCCGAGAACTACACGGTGGTCGGGCGCAAGGTATAGACACCGGGCTCACAGCCCCTGACCGGACCGCGCTGCCGCTCGCAGGACAGAGTCCTGCTGTTTGCGTTACAGCGAGCGGACACGGCGGCCCGCGTAGCGCGCTCAGGGTTCTGCGGCCGCCGGACCAGGTCGGTGAGCCGGAGCTCGCCGCGCAGGATTTCTCGGCATGGAGGAACGCGACTTGGTGGCTGTACTCGAGGGCGTCGGCAACTATCGACGGAGGGCACTCGAGGACGAGTTCGGCGATAGCTCGGTTGCGGGCGCCGAGAAGCTACACGCCGAGGTCGTCGGAGCCGGTCCATGACGGTGTTCGCATGCAGGTGTCGGCCGGCGAGACGCCGTACGCGCCGGAGACCACCCTCGGTGCCCGGGAACATCCAAGGGCTCGCGGTTCCGGCGCCGGTAGATCGACACCTGTGTGCATCAGCGCCCGCAGGAGGTCCGGCTTCCGCAGTGTTTCCGCAGGTCGAGAGCGGATGCGTCGTTGGCCGCGGGGTAGTGGATGAGCCGTAGGCGCCGTGGTTCATCTGTGCGATATGCAGACTGGTAGTTGACATAATGTCCGTTATCGGCGCTGAAGCCACGGGGGTAGAAGTAGATGCGACTGCCCAAGATCCGGCAAGGAGTGTGTGTCTCGTGAGCGACCAGTTCTACTCCGACGCAAGGTTGTACGACCGGTTGTTCCCCGGGGGCGAACAGGCCGTCGACTTCTACAGGAACGAGGCCGATCGGCAAGGCGGGTCGGTCTTGGAACTCGGGAGCGGCACCGGACAGAAGCTGATCCCGATCGCATCCGACGGGCATCCGTGCATCGGCCTGGAGCTCTCGCCGGACATGCTTGCTGAGGCTCAGCGCAAGGCGGACGAGCGCGGCGTGGAGGTCCAGTGGGTGCTGGGTGACATGCGCGAGTTCGACCTGGGAAGAACGTTCGATCTCGTGTTCATCACCGCGAATTCACTGCTCCACCTGCATGACGCTGAGGACTTGGTGAACTGCTTCCGGTCGGTGCGACGGCACCTGGCGCCCGGAGCGCGGCTCATCTTCGACGTGTTCAACCCGAGCGTGCGCATGCTTGCCCAGGCCGACGGCGTTCGACGCAGGCGCGACGCATTGTCGTTCGTGGATCCCGATCGTGGCGTAGTCCATGTCGATGTCGCGGAGACCTACGACGCGGCCGCGCAGGTGACTCGCGGAAGGTGGTACTTCTCGACCGATTCCGAGGGCGACTTCAGTGTCGCGCCGCTCGAGATCAGGAGCATCTTCCCCCAGGAGTTGCCGCTGCTGCTCTCGCTTGCCGGTCTTCGGGTTGTTGAACGCTTCGGCGATTGGTCCCGTGCGCCGCTCACCGCAGATGCGGCGCTCCAACTCTACGTCTGCGCACCGGACTGAATCGCGAGCCGGCAGGACTGTCGGGTCGCCGCGCCGGGACGTCGGTCCCCCGCGCATCAATCGTCTATAGGGTGGGTGCACCATCCCAGGATCGGTGAGGGCCGACTGTGAACATCTCTCGGGTACGCAGGTCAGTGACTCGTCCGCTTGTATCGTCGTGGCTGAGGGGCCTGGTCGCAGCGGGACTGATGTCGACGGCTCTGGTGGCGACTTCGGGGCCGGCGAGGCCCGCTGCAGCGGCCGCACCGTCTGCCACCTTCCGCGTCGGGACCTACAACATTCATGCCAACGGGACGGACAGCGCAAGCTGGCCGTCCCAGAGGTCGAACCTGCTCCGGGAGATCGGCTCCTACGCTCCCGATGTCATCGGTATCCAGGAAGCCGGTAGCAACGAAGCGAGGCGCACCGACTTCCGGAACGGCATGCAGTCCCACGGCTATACGACAGCGGCCGACTATGCGACGAACTCCCGACCGATCTACTGGAAGAGTGCGTCCTTCCAGATCCTCAGGGACAGCAGTGGAAGAATCGCGTCCGGAACCGTTGTCGTCGGGGGCGCGGCGGCCGGCAAGACCGCGAGCTGGGTCGCCCTCAAGCACATCGCGAGTGGGCGCGAGATCGTCGTCGCAAACGTCCATCTCACGTCGTCGAAGTGCGGTCTCACCACGTACGATCTCGACGCCACGGTGAACAGTGACGGCGTGTGCTCGAGCACGAAGGATGTACCGGTTCAGGGTGGCGGTACCAGGCCGGGTGAAGACAGCGACCCCGTGAGGGGTCAGATCCAGCGCTTCAGGGAGTTGGACGACCTGTTCGCCGACGCCCGCTACATCGCGTGGGCCGGCCACGACTCCCCCGACTTCCTCACTGGTGACTTCAACACCAATGGCACGCGTTACCCATCGCTGGCAGATGCGGCCGTCGGTGTCACGATCCCCGCCGCCTACCGGAGCAGCGACGGCACCATGCGGCCGCTCAACGACTATCTGTGGAACGCGCGGCTGCGTACCAATGCCTTCAACGTGGCCGCCGAGAAGTCCGGGGCGGCGTACGACACCTTCAACGGATTCCAGCGCCAGAGCTGCACCTCGGTTCCGACCGTCCGTTGCAACGGCAACCACATCGATCAGGTCTACGTCTCCCGAGCGCAGGGTGAAACCACCAACGTGGTCGCTGTGGAAGGCTGGACCAACAAGCCGCCCGACGCAGACCTGGTGCCCGGGGAGTTCCCCTCGGACCACAACAAGGTTCAGATCAGGGTGACGGTGTCCAACTAGTCGCCCCGCTACGTCCAACTCCCTGAAGCGCTGGATCTGACCCCTGTGGGACCCGGAAGGTTAGTGCGCCGTCGTGCCTCGTACGGTCAGGTTGTACGTCGCTGCGGTCGCGAAGTCGCCGGTCGACCCGCGGATCACCAGCACGTGCCGGCCCGGTGTCGCCGGGGGCACCGCGAACCAGAGTCCGCAAGCGACGCCCTTCAGCCGCCCCGCTTCGAACCCACTGGGATTGCCTGCCTGAGCGGTGAACCGGATGTCCTCGGGTCCGAGCCGCTGGATCGGGACCGGCCGTCCGTCGAACGTCACGCTACCCATTGCATCAGCCAGGAACGCCTGGCATCCCGCTTCGTCGTCGACCAGGTTGACGACCGGACCGGCCAACGGACGCTCAGCCGGCCAGCCGCACACGCGAGAAACCTCGCCGCCGAACGTGCCGGCGACCAGCCAGACATCCTCCGGCTGGTTGTTTCCACAGTGCGCACCAGTCTCGTCCAGCACCGGATTGACGTTCTCCGCGACCGCCGCCCACTCCCACCAGCGCGCCTGTAGCCCCAACGAGCCGAGAGCGACGCGCTGCACCGGCGCCTTCGGCGCTGACGACCCAGCCGGCGTTGTCGGACTCGGAGTGAGCGTGCTCTCAGTCGCAGGCAATGGAGCGGGTGCCGAGCTGCGGGGATCGGTAGAGCAACCACTCAGCAGCCCCACTGCCAGAGCCAGAGCCAGGAACATTCGCATCCGCGACCCTAACCCATGGCACGGTGAGGTCGAATCGATTTGCGGAAGGGTTGTCGGATCTTCGGTTGGTGGTTCGTGGATAGGACAGAGGGAACGAACGAGATCACAGACTTCGAGGAGAATCAGGATGCCCGAGCAGGCCAAGCAAGCGACCAGAGCGTTCCGGTTTGGGGTTGTTGCCCCGGTGATGTCTGAGCTGCCGGCGTGGCGGGATCGTGTACGGCGGATTGCTGACAGTGGCTACTCGACGTTGTTGATGCCTGACGTGCCAAGCTGGCAGCCGGCGTTGGGGGCTACGTTGGCTACTGCGGCTGCGATCGCTGAGTTGCGGGTCGGGTCGTGGGTCTATGCTGCCGCGCTGCGCGAACCCTGGAGTACCGCCTGGGAAGCACACTCGCTCTCGGTGCTCACCGAAGGGCGGTTCGAGATGGGGATAGGCGCCGGGCGGCCCGGGATCGAGGTCGAGTTGGGGCGGGCTGCCGTCTCCCCCGCTGAGCGTCGTACCAGGATGCGCGACACCGTGGCCGCGCTGCGTACGTTCGACGGGCCGGACCTGCACACGCCGGTGGTGATGGCGGTGAGCGGACCGAAGTCACAGGAGTTGGCGCTCGAGGTCGCTGACGCCGTCACGTTCGTGCTCGGGCCGGACGACGATCGGGCGAAGACCACGAACGCGGTTCGTGATTTCGCCGGCCGCCGCGACATGGAACTCGCGCAGCACGTCGCCGTCGTCGGCGACGGTATCGCGCCCTTCATGGCGCCGCCCGACCTCGACACCGCGGCGCTGCACGCGGCCGACTCGCTCGTCGTACTGCCCAGCGACCCCGCAGCGGCCGCCGAGGAGATCCAGCGTCGACGCGAGGAGATCGGCTTCTCCTATTTCGTCATCGGCGCCGACTTCGCCGAGACGTTCGCGCCTGTCGTGGCCAAGTTGGCGGGACGGTAGGCAGCGTCGCGCAGCTAGCCTCGAACGCATGCCCACGCTTCGGCCTCTGCTTCTCACCGACGGTCCCGCGGTCGGCAAGACCGTGACCGCGCGAGCCCTGGCGGAGTCGACGGTGCGATGCGCGTACGTCGACGTCGACGACATCCGCCAGCTCGTGAAGGGCGGAGCTGCCGCGCCGTGGGACGGAGCGGAAGGGCGCGCACAACACGTGCTCGGCGTCCGCCGAAACCGATGCCGACATCGAAGTGTCGACCATGACGTTGGACGCCCAGATCGATGCTGTCCGTGCTGTCTGGGTGGGCGGCTGACTCAGCCGGTCGTGGCGTTAGAGTGCCGGGATGGTTGCCCGGATCTCGATCGCGGTTGCTGCGCTGGTGCGGGACGGTCTGGTGCTGCTGGTGCATCGGCATCCGGCGCGGCTGCGGTACCCGGACTGCTGGGATCTCGTCGGCGGTCATGTCGAGCCGGACGAGTTGCCTCATCAAGCCGTACGTCGGGAATGCCTCGAAGAACTCGGGGTCCAGGTCCACGACCCGGTACCTTTCCCGATGGCAATCAGCGACCCGAATCTCCACCTGCACGCGTTTCTCGTCACGCGATGGGACGGAGAGCCGGTCAATGCCGCGCCCGACGAGCACGACGATTTTCGCTGGTTCCGGCCCAGCGAGCTCGAGACCTTGAAGCTGGCCCATCCGAACAGCTTGCCGAACATCATGAGCGCCGTCGCGGCGGCGAGCTAAAACGGATTGGTCGAAGCCCGGCTATCGACGTAGTGTCGTGTTCATGATTACCGCGCGGCGAATGACGGCCCCCTTCGTGGGGTTTGTCGGCGCGCGCTGAATCGGTCGAGCCCACGGCGGTGGGCTCGACGTGCTCTGGGGCCTGCCTGCCGATCAGACAGGAAGGTCTCCCCCAACCATGAATCCGTACTACGTCACGACCGCGATCCCCTACGTGAACGCGGCACCCCATCTCGGGCATGCGCTCGAGTTCGTCCAGGCTGATGTGCTCGCTCGGCACCGGAGGCTGCGTGGTCAGCCTGTACGGTTCCTGTCCGGGACCGACGACCACGCGTTGAAGAACGTCCTCGCGGCCAGAAATGCCGGCGTACCGGTGGCGGATTTCGTCAACGCTGCCGCTGACCGATTCCAGGCGCTTCAGGATGTTCTCGAGTTGAGTTGCGACGACTACATCCGTACGTCGTCCGACCCGCGACATCGACCTGGTGTCGAATATCTCTGGCAGCGTTGCGCCGAAGCGGGTGACTTCTACCGGCACAGCTATACAGGCTTTTATTGCGTCGGGTGCGAGCAGTTCTACGAAGTGGACGATGTCTGCCCGGAGCACGGCACCGCGCCGGAGCAGGTCATCGAAACCAACTGGTTCTTCCGGCTGTCCCCCTATCGCGATCAGATCAAGGACGCGATCACCTCCGGCAACGTCACGATCAACCCGCCGCAGAAACGCAACGAAGTACTCGCCCTCCTCGACAACGGAGTGCAGGACTTCAGCGTTTCCCGGCCGGCTGCCCGCGCGAGCGGATGGGGCATACCTGTCCCCCACGACCCCGACCAAGTGATCTACGTCTGGTGGGACGCCCTCACCAACTACCTGACCGCCCTCGGCGAGGAGTACAACTACTGGTGGGCAGGCGACGGCGAGCGGGTCCACGTGATCGGCAAAGGCATCACCCGCTTCCACGCGGTCTACTGGATCGGGCTCCTGCTCTCGGCCGGCCTGCCGCTACCGACCACCATCCACGTCCACGACTACGTCAACGTCGGCGGCGCCAAACTCTCGAAGAGCACCGGCAACATCGTCGATCCCGTCGACCTGGTCACCACCTTCGGCACGGACGCACTGCGCTGGTGGATCACCCGCGAGGTACCGCTCCTCGGCGACACCGAGTTCACCACCGCGCGCCTGATCCAGGCCTACAACACCGACCTCGCCAACGGCCTCGGCAACCTCGCCAACCGCACCCTGACCCTGCTGCACACGCAGTACGGCGGCCAACCGCACGTCGACGAGGCGCCCGTCAACGGGCCAACGTGGGACAGCACCGCTCTGGAAACAGCCTGCACCGCGTTGCCCGCGAACATCGACGCAGCGCTCGAGACCGCGGACTTCCGAGCAGCAACCGCACATCTCGTTGCCACGGTCAACCTCGCCAACCAACTTCTGAACGCCGCAGAACCCTGGAAGCGCCACGGCACAGACACCCACCGTCTCCTCAGCCGGATCGTGCAGGCCTGCCGCACGATCGCCACAGAACTCACGCCGTTCTGCCCAGCTGGCGCCGCCCGTCTCGCAAGTCAGCTAACCAACCTCGCGGCGCCCGAGCCGACCTTCACCCGACTCACCTGAAACGACGCTAGGCCTCGAGGACGAAGAAGATGAAGCTGATGAAGCGTGCCGGGTGCTCCAGGTTCGGCGGACGCAGCTCGGCCGGTGTGTCCCAGGCGATGGGCGGCTCGCTGATCGCCGCGATGCGGAACCCCGCCGCGGCGAAGGCATCATGCATCGCCTGGAGCGGACGATGCCAGATCGTGTAGACGACAGTCCGGCCGGCGTGCTCCGCGTCGAAGGAGAACGAGGCGACGTCGAAGTAGTTCCCGTCCGGGGTCAGCGCCGTGTAGACGAACGGGTGGTTCAACGACAGGATCAGGCGACCGCCCGGCTTCAGCACCCGGCGGAGTTCGGCGAGCGGCTCCGTCCAGTCCTCCAGGTAATGCAGCACGAGCGACGCGACGACATCGTCGAAGGCCGCGTCGCCGTACGGGAGCGGCTTGGCCAGGTCCGCGACGATCAGGTCGGCGTCCTCGCCCAGCCGTCGCCGCGCCAGGTCGATCATCGCCGCACTCAGATCGAACCCGCTCATGATCGCGCCCTTGTCGCGGAGCGCCGCCGACAGCGGACCGGACCCGCAGCCGGCGTCGAGGATCCGGCGGCCGGCCACGTCGCCGGCGAGGTTCACCATCGCGGGCCTTTCGTAGTACCCGTTGAGCAGATTGACCTCGTTGTCGGCGGAGTACGCCTCGGCGAATTCGTCGTAGTCGGTCTTCGGCACGGAGTTGCTCCCTCTGTCGGCAGGCTTCCACCAGGCAGACGCGGCCTCCGCGCGTCTGGTTCGTCAGGAAGTCGTACTGCGGGCCCGGAAGGTACGGCGGTACGCCGTCGGTGAGGTACGGACGTGTTTGGCGAAGTGCTGGCGCAGCGCGATCGACGTACCGAATCCGCAGTACCGCGAGATCTCCTCGACGGACAGGTCGGTGGTCTCGAGCAGCTCCTGCGCGCGATGCACTCGTTGCCGCAGCAACCATTGCAGCGGTGTGGTGCCGGTCTGCTCGCGGAACTTCCGGTTCACCGTGCGCGGGCTCGTTCCGGCGTACGACGCGATGTCTGCCAGCGTCACCGGCTCGCCGAGTTGTGAGCGCAGCCAGCGCATCGTCGGCTCGAGAGATCCGTGGTCGTCGCCGGGTTCGGGGTGGGCGATGTACGGCGTCTGGCCGCCGTCGCGCTGCAGCGGTACGACCATGTGCCGGGCGACGTCGGCCGCGACCGCGGACCCGTAGTCCTGGCGGATCATGTGCAGGCACATGTCGATCGCGCTCGCCGCGCCCGCGGACGTGAGGATGTCGCCGTGGTCGAGGTAGAGCACGTCGGTGTCGACCCGCACCTGCGGGTACTCCTCGGCGAGCACCTCGGCGCGCGACCAGTGGGTCGCCATCCGGCGGCCGTCCATCAGTCCGGTCGCCGCCATGACGCGTGCGCCGCCGGCGCTGATCGACGCGATCCTGATGCCGCGCCGGTGCGCCTCGCGCAGCAGTTCGAGTGCCTCGGCCGGCGCCTCCTGGCCGGCTGGATGGCCGATCACCACGATCGTGTCGGAGTCGATCGCGGCGGCCAGCGGGTACGGCGGCGTGCACGTGTACATCTCGACGCCGCCGACACCCGAGATCATCAGGTCGCGGCCGTCACCGCAGACGCGGACGTCGTACAGCCGCGGCCCGAACAACTCCCCCGGCGCCCTGTCCACCGAGTGCGCCGTACTGAACACCTGCAGCGGCATCGCCAGGTCGAAGCTGTGGATCCCGTCGAAGAGCAGGACCGCCATCCGGTGCATGGCGATAATCTATCGAACCTGGGCATTCTTGCCACTGTCCCCCGGCGGCGCCCGCTCGGACGATGAGAAACATGCTCCTCGCAGTCCTCGTGACCTCCGGATCCGTCGGCCTGCTCGTCGCGCTGGGGTGGATCACCGACAAGCTCCTTCGCGGCGAGGCCGACCGCTGGGCGCGGCGCGTCACGGATGACCGGGAAGAGTCCATGGAACGATTCTTGTGAATCCGTTCACTAGCTGAGAGGATCTGGTGTGGCCAGCGACCGTGCACGGCGGGTGTGAGGGATGGGCCGTGCTCGCGAGTGGCTCGACAAGACAACTGAGACGTGGGCGCCACCGGCACCTGGTGATCTGACTGGGCCGTTCCGCTACATGTACTGGCTCGTGCAGTCGCAGTCGCGGCGGGCCGCGTGGGGTGCGGTGCTCGGCACGTTGTGGACGGTCGGGCTGGCGGTCCCGCCGTGGGTACTGGCGCATGCTGTCGACGACGGGCTCGTCGCGGGTGACACGGGCGCGCTCGTCGGGTGGGCCTCGGTGCTGCTCGCCGTCACGGTCGTGAACGCGTTCCTCGGCATCGCCCGGCATCGCACGATGACGAAGATCCGGATGGACGCGTCGTTCCGCTCGATCCGGGCGACCGTCTGGCACACGTCCCGGTTGGGTGCGTCGTTGACGCGCCGGGTGGGCGCCGGTGAGGTGGTGACCGTCGGCATCTCCGACGTCTACACGGTCGCTCAGGCGCTGACGGTCACCGGTCCGGGCGTTGGTGCGGTCGTCGCGTACGCCGTTGTCGCGGTCGTGCTGTTCACGATTTCGCCGTTGCTCGCCGCGGTGATCCTGGCCGGGGTTCCGCTGCTCGCGGTCGCGGTCGGCCCGTTCCTGCACCGCATCGAACGGACGGGCGGTGCGTATCGCGCGCACCAAGGGCGGTTGACGACTCGGTTGGTCGACGTACTGGCCGGGCTTCGCGTCCTCAACGGGCTCGGCGGGAAGGCGTTCGTCGCGCGGCGGTACGAGCACGAGTCGCAGGGCCTGGTGGGGCACGGGTATCGGGTCGCGGGGCCGACCAGCTGGGTCGGGGCGTTGTCGGGTGGGTTGCCGGCGTTGTTCCTTGCCGCGGTGGTGTGGCTGTCGGCGCGGATGGCCGCTGCGGGCACCATCTCGATCGGGGACGTCGTCGCGGTCTACGGGTACGTCGCCGTGCTGGTGGTTCCGGTCGCGTTCTTCATCGAGGGCGGGAGCGATATCGTGCGGGCGCGGGTGGCCGGGCAGCGCATTGTCGATCTGCTCAACCTGCCGGTGGCGCACAACAGTTCGGCGCCGGTCGACCTTCCAACCGGCAACGGGCCGGTGGCCGATCCGGTTTCGGGGGTTCTCGTCCGGCCCGGGTTGCTGACCGCGCTGGTCGCGGCGCGGTCGGCGGACGCGATCGCGGTCGTCGAGCGGCTCGGGCACCTGGGCAGTGATACCGCAGCAGGCACGACGTGGGCGGATGTGCCGGTTGCTGACGTTGACCGTGTGGAGTTCAGACGCCGGTTGGTTGTCGCCGACAACGATGCCGAGCTGTTCGCGGGCTCGGTGCGGGACGTGGTCGCCGGTCGCTCGGAGCCTGACGACGAGCGGATCCGTGCCGCGCTCCGGGTCGCCGTGGCCGACGACGTCGTCGAGGCGCTGCCCGATGGTCTCGACGCGGAGATCGCGGCAGGCGGCAGCGATCTGTCCGGCGGGCAAGGGCAGCGGATCCGGCTCGCGCGTGCTGTGTACGCCGTACCTGACGTGCTGCTGGCCGTCGAGCCGACGTCCGCGGTCGACGCGAACACCGAGGCGGTCATGATCGACCGGATCCGCGAGGCCCGGCGCGGGCTGACGACTGTGGTGACCACGACATCGCCGCTCGTTCTGGATCGTGCTGACGAGGTCATCGTGCTGGCGGACGGGAAGGTTGCCGCGGCAGGTACTCATGCGGAGCTTCTGCGCAGCGATCCGTCGTACCGCGATCTGGTGACCCGTGCGCAGGAGGACCGATGATCACGCAGCTGCCGGTGGCGAGCCGGGCCGAAGTGCGTGCAGCGGCGCTCCGGGATCTGGCGGCAGACCGGCGCGCGGTGATCGGCGTCGTGCTGGTCAACGGGCTTGCGTCGGCGTCCGGTCTGGTGGGTCCGTTGCTGCTCGGGCGGATCATCGACACGATCCAGGCCGGCTCCGGTGACGTGCTCGGGGCGGTGGATCGGCTCGCGTTCGGCGCGCTGCTGTTCACGGTGGTGCAGATGGTGCTGTCGTGGTGGGCGCTCAAGCTCGGTTACCGGTACGGCGAACGCACGGCGGCGCGGGTTCGCGAACGGTTCCTGCGGCGGACGTTGGCGCTGCCGCCGCGGGTCGCGGACCATCTCCCGGCCGGGGACCTGATAGCGCGCGGGAGCAACGACGCCTCGCTGGTTGCGTCTACGTTGCGAGCTGCGGTGCCCGAGGTGCTGGTGGCGGTTGTCCACGCGTTGTTCCTCATCGTCGCGGTGCTCGTGCTGGATCCGCGGCTCGGGCTGTGCGGGCTGGTGTGCTTGGTCGGGGTTGCGGGCGCGGTGCGGTGGTACTTGCGACGGGCGAGGCCGGCGTACCTGGCTGTTGCGGCGACTGGTGCCGAGATAGCTGATGCGGTTGCGAGTACTGCGAAGGGCGCGCGTACGGTCGAGCTGCTCGGGCTGGAGGAGCGTCGTACGCAGGTCGCGGAGCGCGCGATCGGTCGGGCGCGGTCTGCTCGGCTGGATGCGTTGTGGCTGCGGACGGTGCTGTTTCCGTCGTCGGAGATCGCGTTGGCGCTGCCGGTCGTAGGGGTTCTGCTGGTTGGTGGTGCGCTGTACGGGAACGACTTGGTCAGTCTCGGGACGGTGGTGACGGCGGCTCTCTATCTCCGGCAGCTCGTCGGTCCGCTCGACACGTTGATGCTGTGGATCGAGCAGCTGCAGGGTGCGGGCGCGTCCTATGCGCGGGTCGAGGGTGTCGGGGACGTACCCGCGGCGGATGCCCAGGTGGTGCAGCGGGTGCGCGACGAGCGGATCCGGGTGGAGAACGCGCACTTCAGTTACACGGGCGAGCGCGACGTACTGCGGGGCATCGAGCTGTCGGTGCAACCTGGCGAACGGCTGGCGATCGTCGGTACGTCGGGTGCGGGCAAGTCGACGCTCGCGCGGCTGCTCGCCGGGCTGGATCGTCCGCACACCGGGGCGGTGACGATCGGTGGTACGGCGGTGGCTGAGCTGGCGCCTGAGCAGCTGCGGGAGCACGTCGTACTGATCACCCAAGATCATCATGTCTTCCACGACACGATCCGAGACAACCTGCTGATCGCGAAGCCGACGGCGACGGATGACGAGTTGCGGGCGGCGTTGGAGGCTGTCGGGGCGGGGTGGTTGGAGGAATTGCCACGGGGGTTGGACAGTGCGGTCGGCGACGACGTGACTCTTGACGATGCCGGGGCGCAGCAGCTCTCACTGGCGCGCGTCGTACTCGCCGATCCGCACACGGTGATCCTGGATGAGGCCACGTCGCTGCTTGATCCGCGTACGGCGCGTCGGACGGAGCGGTCGCTCGCTTCGGTTCTGCACGGGCGCACGGTGATCGCGATCGCTCACCGGCTGCAAACAGCGCACGACGCCGACCGAATCGCCGTCATGGAAGCCGGCCGCTTGGTCGAACTCGGCACCCACGACGAACTGGTCCGCGCGGGAAGCACCTACGGAAGGCTCTGGCAGACATGGCACACGACGTGAAGATCACCCAAGCCGACGTAACCGACGTCCCGGAGCTGGCCCGCCTCCTCTGGCTCAACACCACCAACCGGGAACAACACTCCCTCGAAACCTTCACCGTCGACCTCGCCCGCTGGTGGACAACCCACAAACACACCCACGTGGCATTCGCCGCAAGCCTTGCCGGACAGGCCGGTGAATCGGAGCTTGTGGGGATGGCGTGGGTCGCGTTGGTTCCCCGCGTGCCGAGACCGGGGCTCATGAGCCGACTGTCCGCCGACATCCAGAGTGTCTTCGTCCACCCCGACCACCGCGGCCAGGGCATCGGCTCAGCACTCGTGGAGGCCGCTACCCAGCACGCCGAGCAGCTCGGTTCCCTCCACACCACAGTCCACTCCGGCACCCGAGCGGTCCCGGTTTACGAGCGCCTCGGCTTCCACTCCTCCCCCAAGCTCCTCCAGCGCTACCCCGACTGACGCACCAACTCCCGCGCCAGAGCGCCGGCAACATGCCGGTAGTCCTGCATGAGCGGCCCGACAAGACCAGGCTCAGGTTCGAACGCATCACGAAGACCCTTCGCCAGGTCTTCGGTGCGGAGCGCGAGATCCGCGGGCCGACGCGGGTTGCGGCGTGGGTACGGCCGCCACCGTCGTACGGCGACCGCGAGCAGCTCGTCGACGCGGTCACGGCGTACGACCGGCGAACCGGACTCACACAGCTCCACCAGCACGCCTCGAGCGGCGTCCATCTACTTGGCTAGTTCTTGTAGACGGGCGGCGCTGGTGGGGTTGGCGGGGAGGAACGTTTCGATGGCCAGGTTGGCGGCGGTGACTTCGAGCGGGGCTCCGACGGTGGCTATCAGAGTGAAGAGGCGGACGGGCCCCAGGCGGGTGTTGAGGTCGAGGGTGACCATCGGCTGTTGGGCCGGGGCCAGTGGAGGTTGGTCGGGGAGGTAGGGGTCCAGTTCGGTCAGGAGGTCGGCCAGCGGCTGGTCGGCGGTGTCGCGGCTCTTGCGGCGGAGTTGGTGGATCAGGCCCAGGCTGCAGGCCGCCGTCATCGACGAGATGCTCGGGAGGCCGCCGGGGTGGACCGACAGGCGGAGCATGTTCACAGGCGGTTTGAGGAGATCGGGGTCTACGCCCTCCCACAAGAGCGAGGCCGCGGCGTTGGCGTCGACGAGGTTCCAGAGGCCGTCGACGATGAGAGCCGGGTTGGGCATGTGGGCATCGATGAGCTGACGCAGCGGTTCGCGGAGCGGGAGCATCGCGTCGGAGTTGTACGGCTGGTCGAGGTACAGCGGGGCGTAACCGCCGGCCAGCAGGAGCCGGTTGCGTTCGGCCATCGGTAGGTCGAGGTGGTTCGCGAGGTGGACCAGCAGTTGGCGGCTCGGTTGGGCGCGACCGGTTTCCACGAAGCTCAGGTGTTTGGTCGACACTTCGGCGTCGAGCGCGAGGTCGAGCTGGCTCAGCCGGCGGTGCTGTCGCCAGAAGCGCAGCAGCTCCCCCACGGTCTGCGGCTCCTCCAGGACGGTCACGGGTTCAGCGTACGGCGGTAGCGCGCGGCGCAGCCATTACCCGCGAGGTAACTGCACCAAGGAGGTAATTGAGCCGGCTACCCGCGATCGCCGACGGTGGTTCGCAACCGACCTGGAAGGGATCCACACACAATGAACCCCACGTACACAGCCGTCGCGACCTCCTCCGGCCGGGACGCCCGCGCCGTCACCGCCGACGGGCAACTCGACGTCCAGCTCGCGATGCCGAAGGAACTGGGCGGCACCGGCGACGGCCTCAACCCCGAACAGTTCCTCGCCGCGGGCTGGGCCGCCTGCTTCTCCACTGTGCTCGACCGGATCGCCCAGCTCCAGAACCTCGACGCGAGCGACGTCGCCGTCACCGCCGAGGTCAGCCTCGTCCCCGCGGGCGCGAAGTTCGACCTGGCCGCCGTACTCCGCGTAGAACTCCCCGACCACCTCCGCAACGACACCGGCAAGAAGTTGCTCGAAGCAACCCACGCCACCTGCCCCTACTCCCGAGCCACCCAAGGCAACATCTCCGTCGAGGTGATCGCGGAGTAGGACACCGGTTCAAGTGGCGGTGATGCCGTGGGTGGTGAGGTGGGTTTGAAGGGTGGCGTGGCCCTGGGTGAAGGTCCAGTGTTCGGCGTGGAGGCCGGCGGTGCGGGCGGCGGTGACGTTCTTGGGGGTGTCGTCGATGAAGAGGATCGAGTCGGGGGTGGCGCCGATGCGTTCGGCGGCGCGGGTGAAGAAGGCCGGATCGGGTTTCGCGACGCCTAGGTCGTACGAGTAGCAGCTGACGTCGAACAGTTCGTCGTATCCGAGTGCCGTCCGCATGTACCCGCCCCGGTAGCACTCCTGGTTCGTGCCCAGGTGTACGCCGTACCCGTTCCGCTTCAGCGCACGCACGATGGCGAGGGACTCCTCGACCAGAACGATGTTCTTCCACACCGCGTCGTACACCTCCTGCACCGGTGTCCGTACGCCGTACTTCGCCAACGTCGCCGCCAGTAGCGGCAAGTAGTCGCCCCGCCCGGCGAGCATCGGCAGCTCGTCCGCCCACGTCTCGTGCAGGAAGTCCAGCACCCGCTCCCCGAGGTACGGCTCCATCGCCGCGACCCACCCGCCGGGCAGGTCCTGCAGCACCCCGTCCGCGTCGAACAGCACGTGCCGCACCTCGGGCATCAGCGCGCCCCCGCTCGTCGCAGGTTGCCGACTACGACGAGCGGGTGGGCGGATGTGCGCTCACTCATGGGCTAGATGATGCCCGACCGGTTCCTCGACCGGCACCGGGTTTTCCGCCGCGGGTACGTCGTCCCCGTCGGGTTCCTGCCGTACGCCGTACACCGCGGCGCGGTACTCCCTCGGGATGTTGCACATGTCAGGACGGGTCCTGCAGGACACCGAGGACGTTCCCGTCGGGGTCGGTGAGGGTGGCGACCAGGCGGCCGGCGCCGACGTCCTTGGGGGCGTCCTTGAGTTCGCCGCCGGCCGCGGTGATCTCCTGGATCTTGGCCTCGATGTCGTCGACGTGCCAGTACGCGATCGGCGAGGTCATGTCGCTGTTCGGCACCAGCCCGATCTGCTGGCCGGCCGCCTCGAAGCCGACGTAGTACGGCGAGTCCGCCATCGGTTCGACGCCGAGCAGCGCGGCGTACACCGGCTTGGCCTTCGCGAGGTCGGTGACGGGGTGCAGGATGGTCTGAACGCCTTGCGTGGTGGTCATTTCGTCTCTCCGGTTTCCGGGGCCGAAGCCCGTGATCTCGACTGGTTCCACGCTATTTCCGGCCGCACACCCCGTGCTTCTCGATTCCTGACCAGTTGCCGTCCGGCGCTGTGTCGGAGCGCGCGCAGTGCCGTTCGTCTACAAGGCACAGCCCAGTACCGACGCCCAGGAGGATCGTCATGCACGCCCACGAAACCGCGATGCCGGTCCCGCGCAGCCTCGCCGAACGGCGAGCAGCTGCTCGGGACCGGCTGCAGACCGGCTTCCAGCTATGGCTGGCCACCGGCAGCGACAGCCACGGTGCCCATCTGATCCCCGTGGCCTATGCCTGGGACGGCACGGCCCTCTGCACGGCGACGTTCGCCAAGAGCCGCACCGTCGCCAACATCGAAGCCCGCCCACAAGCCCGGGTCGCGCTCGGCGACACCGCCGACGTCGTCATGATCGACACCCGCGCATCGCTGGTGCACGTCCCAGACATCGACGCCGAGATCGCCGAGCACTACGCCGGAGTCTCCACAGACCCGCGTAGCTACCCCGACGGCACGTTCGTCTACCTACGCCTGCACCCCAGACGCATCCAGGTCTGGAACGGCCTGCACGAATTCACCGGCCGCACGGTCATGCGGGACGGCCGCTGGCTGGACAAGCCGGCCGACTGAGCGTCAGGCGACGTACTCCGCGAGATGCTTTCCGGTCAGCGTCTTCGGCTTCTTGATCAGGTCGGCCGGGGTGCCCTCGAAGACGATCTTGCCGCCGTCGTGGCCGGCGCCGGGGCCGAGGTCGATGATCCAGTCGGCGTGCGCCATCACGGCCTGGTGGTGCTCGATCACGATCACCGACTTGCCGGAGTCGACCAGCCGGTCCAGGAGCCCGAGCAACTGCTCGACGTCGGCCAGGTGCAGGCCGGTGGTGGGCTCGTCGAGAACGTAGATGCCGCCCTTCTCCCCCATGTGGGTCGCGAGCTTCAGCCGCTGCCGCTCGCCGCCGGACAGCGTGGTGAGCGGCTGCCCCAGCGACAGGTACCCGAGCCCGACGTCCGAGAGCCGCTCCAGGATCTTCTCCGCGGCGGGCGTCCGCGCCTCGCCCTCGGCGAAGTACGGCAGCGCCTCCGACACCGGCATCGCCAGCACCTCGGCGATGTTCTTCCCGCCGAACGTGTACTCCAGTACGGCGGCCTGGAACCGGCGGCCCTCGCACTCCTCGCACGTGGACTCGACGGTCGCCATCACGCCGAGCTCGGTGTAGATGACACCGGCGCCCTTGCACGCGGGGCACGCGCCTTCGGAGTTCGCGCTGAACAGGGCCGGCTTCACCCCGTTCGCCTTGGCGAAGGCCTTCCGGATCGGCTCCAGCAGGCCCGTGTACGTCGCGGGGTTGCTCCGCCGCGACCCCCGGATCGCGCCCTGGTCGATCGCCACCACATCCTCGCGGTCGGCGATCGAGCCGTGGATCAGCGAGCTCTTCCCGGACCCGGCGACGCCGGTCACGACGACCAGCACACCGAGCGGTACGTCGACATCGACATCCTGCAGGTTGTTCGTCGAAGCGCCGCGGACCTCGAGTGCGCCCGTCGCCGACCGCACCGACGGCTTCAATGTCGCGCGGTCGTCGAGGTGGCGGCCGGTCAACGTGCCGCTGGTCCGGAGCTTCTCGAGCGTGCCCTCGAACACGACCTCGCCGCCGCCGGACCCCGCGCCGGGACCGAGGTCGACGATGTGGTCGGCGATCGCGATCGTCTCCGGCTTGTGCTCGACGACCAGCACCGTGTTGCCCTTGTCGCGCAGCTGCAGCAGGAGCTCGTTCATCCGCTGGATGTCGTGCGGGTGCAGGCCGATCGTCGGCTCGTCGAACACGTACGTGACGTCGGTCAGCGACGACCCGAGGTGCCGGATCATCTTCGTCCGCTGCGCCTCACCGCCGGACAGCGTCCCGGCGGGTCGCTCCAGCGACAGGTACCCGAGGCCGATGTCGACGAACGAGTCGAGCGTGTCGCCGAGCGCCTTCAGCAGCGGCGCGACCGACGGCTCCTTCAGGTCGCGGATCCAGGCGGCCAGGTCGGTGATCTGCATCGCGCACAGGTCCGCGATGTTCTTGCCCTTGATCTTCGACGCCCGCGCCTCGGCGCTCAGCCGGGTGCCCTCGCAGTCCGGGCAGGTCGTGAACGTCACCGCCCGCTCGACGAAGGCCCGGATGTGCGGCTGCATCGCGTCGACGTCCTTGGACAGGAACGACCGCTGGATCGACGGGATGATGCCGGTGTAGGTCAGGTTGATGCCCTCGACCTTGATCTTCGTCGGCTCCCGGTGCAGCAGGTCGTGCAGTTCCTTCTTCGTGTACTTCTTGATCGGCTTGTCCGGGTTGAAGTACCCGGCGCCGCGGAAGATCCGCCCGTACCAGCCGTCCATGCTGTAGCCGGGGATCGTCAGCGCGCCCTCGTTCAGCGACTTGTTCTCGTCGTACAGCGCGGTCAGGTCGAAGTCGGTCACCGAGCCCATGCCCTCGCAGCGCGGGCACATGCCGCCGGCGTACACGGCCTCGCGGACGACCTTCTTCTCCCCGGCGCCCTTGTCGGCGGTCATCGAGCCGGTCGCGGTGCGCTTCGGGACGTTGAAGGAGTACGCCGTCGGCGGGCCGGCGTGCGGTTTCGCGATCCGGCTGAACAGGATCCGGAGCATCGCGTTGGCGTCGGTCGCCGTACCGACCGTGGAGCGCGGGTTGGCGCCCATCCGCTCCTGGTCGACGATGATCGCGGTGGTGAGGCCTTCCAGGACGTCGACCTCCGGGCGGTTCAGGCTCGGCATGAAGCCCTGCACGAACGCGCTGTAGGTCTCGTTGATCAGCCGCTGCGACTCGGCCGCGATGGTGCCGAACACCAGCGAGCTCTTGCCGGAGCCGGACACCCCGGTGAACGCGGTCAGCCGGCGTTTCGGGATCTCGACGCTGACGTCCTTGAGGTTGTTCACCCGGGCGCCGGTCACCCGGATCAGGTCGTGGCTGTCGGCAGCATGCATTGCGTCTGTCTCCAAAGGGTCGTTTCAGGAGGCCTGGTTGATCCGGATGTGGTTCCCGGCCGGATCCCGGAAGGCGCAGTCGCGGACGCCGTACGGCTGGTCGACCGGCTCCTGGATCACCTCGGCGTCGGTGGCCTGCAGGCGCTCGAAGAGGCCGTCGATGTCGTCGGTCTGCAGCACGATGGTGGCGAACGTGCCCTTGGCCATCATCTCGGCGATGGTCCGGCGCTCGTCGTCGGTGCGCCCGGGGTCCGCGGCCGGCGGGTACAGCACGATCGAGGTGTCCGGCTGGCCGGCCGGGCCGACCGTGATCCAGCGCATCCCCTCGTACCCGACGTCGGTGCGCACCTCGAAGCCGAGGATGTCGCGGTAGAACTTCACCGACTCGTCGGGATCGGTGTGCGGCAGGAAACTGGCGTGAATGGTGATCTCCATGGGCGTCACGCTACGTGCCCGGGGACGGAGATGCTTCTCGATTCCTGATCGGTCGGGTCACCTGTTTCGCCACACACGACGGAATCCCGAGGGTGGCGTCCTGGGCGTGCTCCTTGTAGGCGCTCGGCGGCATCCCGACCAACTCGGTGAACCGGGTGCTGAAGGTGCCGAGCGACTGGCAGCCGACGGCGAAGCAGACGTCGGTGACGCTCATCCCGCCGCGCCGCAGCAGCATCATCGCGCGCTCGATCCGGCGCGTCATCAGATACCCGTACGGCGACTCTCCGTAAGCACGCTTGAACTCGCGGCTCAGGTGCCCCGACGACATGTGCGCACCCCGCGCCAGCGCCTCGACGTCCAGCGGCTGCGCGTACTCCCGGTCGATCCGGTCCTTCACCCGCCGCAACCGCGCCAGATCCTGCAGGCGCTGCTCGTCCGTCGTCCCACTACTCACCGTAGGAATCCTGCCATATCAACCAACCCCAGCCGCTCTCAGCCACACGGTCCGATCGTCGAGATCAGGCCATGATGGTCCGACTTGGGGATCGAGTACCAGTGGTTGGCGTCGGAGCACCAGCCGGGGGCGACCAGCAGGTGGTCGATGCGGACGCCGAGCGGGAGCCACTTGCCGATCTGGGAGGGGCGGCCCCAGCTGTCCAGCATCGCGTCGTTCAGGTCGTCGGTGAGGAGGCGGTAGTCGCGGCCGCGGTCGGTGGTGTTGAGGTCGCCGGCCACCACCACCGGGCGGTCGTCGCGGGCGGCGCGGGCCGCGACCTGTTCGATCAGGCGGTGGTGCTCGGCGACCGTCGCCTGGTACGGCCTCCCGCCGTCCGTCGAGGTGTCGTACGTCGCTCCGCCCGACGTCCACCACGGGCGCGGTACGTGCGTGGCGATCAGGTCGAACTCACCGGCCGGTGCGCGCACGCGCACGACGTACCCGGGCAGGTCCGGCCCCGGCTGCTCGAGCACGGTCAGCGGCCAGCGACTGAAGACGCCGATCGACGGGCCCTTCCAGTAGGCGACGTGCTCCGGGTAGGACGCGGCGAGACGGGTGGTGAGCGGTTCGCCGATCTCGGAGATGACGAGGACGTCGGCGCGCAGTGCGAGCAGCTTGTCCGCCCCGTCGAGCTCGCCGGCGCCGATGTTCGCGGCCGCGACCCGGACGCCGCGCCCCGCGGCCACACTCCCGGTGCCGTGCGGGATCCAGGGCACGAACGTCGTCACGACCCCGACCAGCAGCGTCGACACCGCGAACACCAGCGCCGCCCGCCGCAGCCGACCGAACAGGCCGGCGACGACCACGGCCAGCGCGGCGGTCGCCAGCGCGAGCAGCGGCAGCACGATCGCGGCCACGTCCGTGACCACTCCGAGCCGGTCCCGCACCACGAACCATGCCCACGGCAACAAACCGGCGATCACGATCCCCACGGACCGCCGGACCAGCGGATCCCCCTCCACAACCCCCAGGCTATGTCATCGGGCGGCACCCCAGTTCAGGTAGGCGACGTTCGCGAGCAGCCAGCCGAACCCGATCGCCTGCTGTCCGTCGCGCTCCGGCGTCGGCTGGTAACGGTTGTAGAGCGCGAGGCAGTGGGCGTGGACCTGCGGATCCCACGGCGCCACCTGCATCCACCGCGGCGCCTGGTGCGCGACCGAGGCCGCGCCGACCGTCCCGCCCGCGACCGTCGTGTGGATCGCGGGCTGCCCGGCAGCGTCGGTGGTCGCCACGTTCTGGGTGTACGTCCGCGCGAGCCGCGCCATGTCCCGCCCGGTGAACGCCAGCTTCGCCCGGAACGCCCGGACGGCGAACTCGACGTCGATCGCCCCGTGGCTGATGTCCTCGAACTGCCGGGCGGGCCCGCCGGACGGGGTGAAGATCGAGACGTCGGTCGCCGGGTCGCCGGTCTTGGTGAAGCCCGTGTGGATGCGCCCGCCGGCCGGCCAGTAGTGCCAGCGGTAGGCGTCCCCGGCGTCGGCCGTGAGCTGGCCGGCGAGCATCCGGCCCATCGCGGCGACCTTCGCCCGGTAGCCCGGGTCCCCGGTCGCCAGTGCGAGCTCCACCAGCGTCTGACCGAGGCCGACCGTCTGGTTGATCGGCTGCTCGCACCCGTCGTACGCGAGCGGCTGCCCCTTCGGCCAGATCAGATGACCGCCCTCGCGGTACTCCCAGTCGTGGACGGCGACCGCTTCGCGGCAGGCGATCAGGTACTCGGCCGCCTTCCGCCAGTAGCGCCGCCGCAGGACCGGCGAGCCCGCAACGAGCCGGACGAAGCTCGCGATCGGGTAGGTGATCATCCCGGTGTGGACGGCGAAGATCACCGGCTTGCACTTCAGCTCGTAGCTCCCGAGCCGCGGTACGTCGCCGCTGCCTGGTGCCGGCCTGCGGTCCTCGGCGGTGAGCTGCAGCGGACCGGGAGCCGCCGTGTAGATCCGGGCGACGGCGTAGTCCGGGCTCGCGGGGTCGAGGGACAGGTCGGTGAGCGTGACCGTGCGGTTCACGAAGGTGTTGACCAGCTTGACCGTGAACGTGTCCGCGCGCGTCCCGGCGGTGACGGTGACCGTCGTGTCCTCGGCGTACGGGAGCGCCTGGCGCAGGTCGAGCAGCGGCGTACCGTTGCTGTCGGCAAAGGTTGCGTAGCCGGTCGTGTAGGGGTGGTCGGCGCGCCACGCTGGAAGCGAGAGCCCGCGGTAGTCCGTGACACCGCGCTCGCTGTCGCGGACGCCGAGGACCTGATCGACGTTGTCGACGAGCCGGTCGAGGTAGTACGTGTCGCCGTACGTCTCGTACATGCGGACCAGCCCGAGCAGCACGTACGACTGGCTCCACGCGAGCATGCCGGAGCGGCCGTCGCGGTTGGTGTTGTCGTTCGGCTGGTCCGGCTGACCGGGACCGCCTTGCCGGAACAGGCGGTCCCAGTCGTCGAACGTGCGGCGGGCGGTGTAGTCGATGCCGTCGGCGTACGCCGGGAGGGCGCTGCCCAGGGTTCCGGCGACGGCACCGGCGGCGGTGAGCTGGAGAAGGGCGCGGCGGGACGGGCGGGTCATGGGCGGCCTCCAACGAGTGGGCGGTCCGCCGATTCTCCCGCAGGGAATCGATTTACGACAGTTCGAGCGTCAGTGGTAAATCCTTGAGGAAGTCGACGGCGTCGAACATCGCACCGGCCGATGCCACCCCGGATGCGCGGGTCTCGCCGGCCAGGATCCGTCGTACGGCGCCGACCGCGAGGGGGGCCGTGATCGCGTAGATGTCCTGGCCTGAGGCGGTGGCATGCCGGCCGTCGGCCAGGACGTCCACGACGAAGGTCTGGTCCGAGCGGCCCTGCTCGTCGACTGCTGCCGGCGCCGGGGTGTCGGCGTCGGCGAGGTCACCGGCGGCCTCGACGGTCATGTACGTACGCACTTCGGGGACGGTGAGGTGGCTCGGGATCGTGACGATGTCGGCCATGCTGAACTCCGCGATCACCCGGCGGCGGCCGAGCGGCTTCGGGAACGCCCAGTCCTGCTGGACCGGCTCGTCGTCGTGGTACCGCAGCCGGCCGTCGGCGTACCGCACCCGGCGACCGTTGCGCCGCTGGTGCGAGACCTTGCCGGCGACTCGGGTGCCGGGTGTCGGATGCCAGCTGCTGAGGCCGTACGCGACGTGCACCTCGTCGGCCGCGGTCCGCTCCCCCAGCGCGGCGGTCGTGAGCAGGTCGCCGAGTCCGCCGTAGAAGGCCATCGCCGGTACGACGGGCGTGTCGCTGCGCCGCGCGAGCGTCGCCGCGTTGGCTTCGATCTCGGCGGCGACGTCGACGTACGGGATCCGCTGCCTGGCGGCGGCCGCGATCAGCGGTCCGGCCGTGGTGGCGAACGGGCCGGCGGTGTTGATCACGGCGGCGGCGTTCTGCAGCGCCCGGTCGAGGGCGTGCGGGTCGTCGACCGCGGCCGGGCGGACGTCGAGGTGTCCCCAGCGCTCGGCGAGGGCCGACGCGTTGCGGCCCGAGACGGCGACCGGGAGGTTCTGGCGGAGGAGTTCCTCGACGACGAACCGGCCGGTGTGACCGGTGGCGCCGTACACGACGATTGCGTTCATGCCGTCGAGTCTGGCTGGTCGCGGCACCCCGGTGTGAGAGTCCGGAACGACACCATCCGTACACTTTCGGACATGCACACCGTCGCGCTCGCGACCGCCGGGCACCTGCTGCACTTCGAACTCGGCATCGCCTACGAGATCTTCGGCAACCCGCCACCCGGGGCCGACGAGTGGTACGACGTACGCCTGAGCGGACCGCAGCCGCTGCAGGTCGGGCCGTTCGTGGTCGAGCCCGCGGACGGGCTGGAGGTTCTCACCCGCGCCGACACGGTGCTGGTCCCGGCCGTCGCCGACGTCGACGAACCACCACCCGCCGAACTCGTCGACGCCGTCCGGGCGGCGCACGAAGCCGGCGCGCGGATCGCGTCGTTCTGCACGGGCGCGTTCGTGCTCGGCGCCGCCGGGCTGCTCGAGGGCCGGCAGGCGACCACGCACTGGGCGCACACCGATGTACTGGCCGAGCGGTATCCGGGCGCGGTCGTCGATCCGGACGTCCTGTACACCGACAACGGGGACGTGCTGACCGCGGCCGGCAAGGCGGCGGCGGTGGATCTGTGCCTGCACCTGATCCACCGCGATCACGGCGCGACGGTCGCGAACGCCGTCGCCCGGCGGCTCGTCGTACCGCCGCATCGGGCGGGTGGGCAGGCGCAGTTCGTGTCGACCCCGGTGCCGGTGCGCGGTGACCACTCGCTCGCGCACCTGCTGGCGTGGGCGCAGGAGCGTCTGGATCAGCCGTTGACCGTCACCGACCTCGCTCGGCGGGCGAACACGAGTCCGCGCCACCTCGGTCGCCAGTTCCGGGCGGTCACCGGTCAGTCGCCGCTGCAGTGGTTGCTGGCGCAACGGGTCCGTCGCGCGCAGCAGCTGCTCGAGTCGACCGACGACGGGATCGAACAGATCGCCGCCGCGACCGGGCTCGGGACGGCGACCTCGCTGCGCCGGCACTTCCAGCGTGTCGTCGGCGTACCGCCGAGCACGTACCGGACGACCTTCCGCAGCACGTAGGCTCGGACGCCACGATTGCGTCTACAGGCGGGGAGAGCAGTGAGCAAGCAGACTGGGTACGCCGACATCAACGGGCTGCGGATGTACTACGAGATCCACGGGTCCGGGGGTACGCCGCTGGTGCTGTTGCACGGCGGGCTGTTCAACATCGACCTGCAGTTCGGGGAGCTGCTGGAAGGGCTGGCGGCCGGGCGGCAGGTGATCGCGGCGGACTTCCAGGGCCACGGGTACACCAACGACATCGACCGGCCGCTGGGCACGCCGGCGCTCGCGTCCGACGTGGTGGCGCTGCTGGAGCATCTCGACGTACCGCAGGCGGACGTGTTCGGGTTCAGCGTCGGCGGGGCCGTCGCGCTCTACCTCGCGATCAAGCACCCGGAACTGGTGCGCAAGGCTGTCATCTCGTCGGTCTCGTTCCACCCGTCCGGGGACCGCGCCGAGAACACGGACGCGGTCGGCGAGATGAAGGTGGAGATGATCGCCGGTACGCCGATGGAGGCGGACTACCTGGCGAAGTCGCCGCATCCGGACCACGAGCACCTGCAGACACTGCTCGACAAGCTCGGCGGCTACGACCGCGGCACCGAGGGCTGGAGCGACGACGACATCCGCGGCATCGCGGCGCCGACGCTGCTGACGTTCGGCGACGCGGACGCGGTCAAGCTCGAGCACGTCGTCCGCTTCCACCAGCTCCGCGGCGGTGACGTGAACGGCGACTTCGTCGGCGTCCCGGCGTCGCAGCTGGCGATCTTCCCGGGCACCACGCACTTCACCGGCCTGGGCCGCACGGCCCTGGTCCTGGACACGGTCACCACGTTCCTCGACGCCTGAGCTCGCGGCTGAGTTCGCGCCTGGGGCCCGCCTGGGGTCCCGTCTGCAACCGGTTGCAGCCCGGTGCTGGCGGCGTGCGGGGTGTGGGGCTACGCTGCGCGCATGGCGGCACGTGATCGGGGGCCGGAGACCGCGGCACCGACCATCACCAGCGTGGCGGCGCTCGCGGGCGTGTCGCGCTCGACCGTCTCCCGGGCGTTCAGCAACCCGCGGGTACTGCGTCCTGACACGGTGGACCGGGTGCACGCGGCCGCGGCGGAACTCGGGTACGTGCCCAACCCGACGGCCAAGGCGCTGTCGACCGGGCGGCACGGGCTGCTGGCGATGATCGTCCCGGACATCGCCAACCCGTTTTTCCCGCCGATGATCGGCGCCGCGCAGGGCCGCGCCGAGACCGCCGGGCTCGCGCTGCTGCTCGGCAACACCGACGAGGACCCGGCGCGCGAGCACACGATGGTGACCAGGCTGACGCCGCAGACCGACGGCTTCGTGCTGGCCGCGAGCCGGATGAGCGAACGGCAGATCCGCAGCCTCGCCGGCCGGCGTCCCGTCGTACTCGTCAACCGCGACCTCCCCGGTCTCCCCCGGGTGCTGGTCGACAGCGCCGACGGGGTCCGGGCCGCGGTCGAGCACCTCGCCGAGCTCGGTCATCGGCGGATCGCGTACCTGGCCGGGCCGACGCGGTCGTGGGCGAACGCGCAACGGAAGAAGGCGGTGAAGCGCGCCGCCGAGCGGGCCCGGATCGACGCTGTGCTGCTGCCGGGGCGGGTCTCGAGCTACGAGGCCGGCATGCAGGCGGCGCCGGATCTTCTGGCGACCCGTGCGACCGCGGCCGTTGCCTTCGACGACGTTCTCGCGCACGGGGTGATGGCCGGGCTGGTCCAGCACGGGGTATCGGTTCCGGACGACTTCAGCCTGGTCGGCTGCGACGACGTCCTGAAGGCCCAGGTCTATCCGCCGCTCACCACGGTCTCGTCACATGCGGCCGACGCCGGGGAGGCCGCGGTCGAGCTCCTCGTCCAGCACCTCGAGGATCCCAGCGCCCCCGAACGCCGCGTCTTGCTCGGCACGTCACTGATCATCCGCGCCACCACAGCGCCGGCTCCTTCGCTGTCGTCCGTCCCCTGATGTCACAACTCCCGGCCGCGGCGTGTCCTGGGGTCGTTGATCGACGAAGGGAGTTCGGGATGAGGCAACGGCGGCCATGGGTCGTGGGGTCCGTGGTGCTGGCGGCGCTGACGTTTCTGGTGCCGGGTGCGTGGTCGTTCTTCTGGCCGGAGAGTTTCCACGAGCACGTCGCGATGTTCGACCCGTTCAACCTGCACCTGTTCCACGACCTGGGCGCGTTTCAGCTGGGCATCGGGGTCGCGTTGCTCGGCGCGCTGATCTGGAACGACGCACTGGTGGTGGCGCTCGTCGGTGCCGTTACTGCCGCGATCGTGCATTTCGCGTCGCATCTGATGGACCGCGACCTCGGCGGCCGCGCGAGCGATCCCCTCACCCTCGGCATCCTGGCCGCGGTCCTCCTCCTGGCGCTCTTCCTCCGGCTGCGGGCGAAGGGTTCGGACCGCTAGCCCCAGGCATCACCCCACGCCGTACTGCGTGCGGCCCGATACGCCTCAGCCGACTTCGGTACGACGATCCGCTCGACGGCGCCCTGTGACGTGCAGAGGTCGAGCACGACGCGGTTCTTCAGGCGGCTCGGGCGGGCGATGACCTGCGCCGGTGCCGGGCGGATCGGGGCGCGGGTCGCGACGACGTACGCGAACTTCTCGTCCTCGAAGTTCCGGGTGCCGTCCTTGAGGGCGCGATGGAGTTCGGTGCGCGGCAGCCGGGTCGCGAAGTGGCACCAGTCGACGGGACACGGACCTTGGTGTGGGCACGGTGCGGCGATCCGGAAACCGTGATCGATCAGCAGGTCGCGGGCGTCGAGGATGCGGCGGTGGCCGCGCGGCGTACCCGGCTCGACGACGACGATCGTGATCGCGCGCCTGGTCGCGGTGCGGGTGAGGTCGCGGCGGGCCTGGTCGGTCAGCTCGTTGAGCACGTAGCCGATCGTGACGAGGTCCACCGGGCCGGAGCCGGTCCAGGTTCCGAGGTCGGACGTTGTCCAACGGACCTGCGGAAGGTTGCCGGCGGCAAGGTCCCGGCCGAGACGGATAGCGGCCGGCTGGCGTTCGACGATCTCGGTGGCGACCGCCGGCCAGAGGGCGGCGGCTGCCCATGCGGCGGCTCCGGTGCCGCCGCCGAGATCCAGGTGGGAGCTGACCGGTGCGTTGATCCGCTGTTCGGCCGCTGCAAGGGCCGCGTGCAGGGCGCGGAAGGTCGCGGGCATGCGTACGACGGCGTACGCGAGGGCGTCGAGGGCGTCGCTCATACCGGGAGCGGTGTCGTCGACCTGTTCGCTGCGGTACCGGTGCGAGAGCGCCGTCACCCGGCGGCGCAGGTCGTCGTACGGCACACCGCGGAGAGCGCGTGCGAGGGCAGCATGAAGTTGGGTGTCCACGGAGGACATGGGGAATCTCCGGTTCGATCGGCACGGAGCGCGCCTCCGGGCGCGCGTGATCCGCGGCCAGCCGCCGCGACGCACCAATCGGTCCGGAAAGAGAAGCTGTCAGCCTGTCAGCGGACAGCCGAGGAGGAGGGATTGGCGCGGAACCGGATAACCTTGCAAGCCATCACACACCTCCTCGATTCAGCACGACCGTAGCAGAGCACGGCGTGGTTCGCTCCGGTTTTAGCGGCCCTCGGAGGTGCACAGGCAGACCTTGTTGCCCTGCGGGTCGGCGAGGACGGTGAACGCCGGCGCCTCGTTGTCGTACACGACCTTCCCGCCGGCCGCGAGCGCGGCCTCGATACGCCCTGGGACGACCTCGGGCGGCAGCCAGAGGTCGAGGTGGAAGCGCTGGCGCGGGGCCTCGTGCGGCGTGGTGCCCTGGAACCAGAGGTTCGCGACCCGGCGCGTCGGATCGAGGACGTCGTTGCCGGTGAACGCGTCGGTGCTGCCGGTCAGGACCGCCGCCCAGAACGGACCGATCTCGACAAGGTCCGCGGTGTCCAGGGCGATCTCGAGTTGCGCGACCGCTGTCGGATCGGGGGTCAGGCCGTGCTTCGCCGCGATCGCGCTGATCTGCTGCGCCACAGCCTCGTCCCGGCTCGTCACGTCCACGAACGTCGCGCCCAGCCGGACCTCGGGTACGGCGTCCGAGCACGCTTCCGCTACCGCCTGCACGAAGCGCGCGCCATCGACGTACGTGTCGATCAGGAATCGCGCATGCCACGCCTGCGCAAGCTTCCGCCAGTCCTGGTCCATGCGCACCAGGCTAGGAGCCCGCACCGACAGTTCGCGCGGCCAGCGTCGCCAGGTCGCGCTCGGCGTAGCGGCGGTGCTCGAACTCCTCGCCGAGGATCGTGCCGAGGCAGTCGCCGACGACGTAGCTCTCGGACGCCGGATAGCCGGGACCTGCGACCGGCACGGTGCGCTCGGCCAGGCGCTCGTCGGTCAGGTTCGCGAGCAGCGCGCGGACGATCGCCATCCGCTGCGCCCGCAGTACGAGGACCTCGTCGAGCGACGGCCGGGCCGTGCGGTCCCGCGGTATCGGCGGAGTGTCGTGCATCTCGTCGTGCGGGAGATCCAGGGGATCCCACGGTTCGGGTTCGCCGAGAACGGCGCGCCGTACCCAGGCATCGGTGGCGAAGACGAGGTGCCGCAGCGTCTCGATGAACGACCACTCGCCGTCCACCGATTCGTGCAGCAGCTCCGGGCGGAGCCGGCGGGCCTTCGCCACGGTCTCGCCCCAGAGTTGTTCGAGCAGGTCCCAGGCCTCGCGGTAGCCGTCGGCGTTCGTCGGCCGCATCCGCTCGCGGCCGGGGTGGCGGCGGTTCAGCTCGGCGTCGATCAGCGGTACGACGTCCACACCCCAGACCTTGAGGTTGCGGATGTCGCCGTCGAGGGTGACGTCGACGAGCCGGGCGCCGCGGATCGTCGCGCCGCTGAGGTCGACGTTGTCGAAGGTGGCGCCGGACAGGTCGACGTCGTGGAACACCGCGCCGCGCAGCGTCGACTCCTCGAACCGCGCCGCGTCCAGGTTCTGCTCCTTGAACTCGGTCACGCGGCCAGCGTGACAGAGACCGTTCGTTGTGAGAACCGCGCGGCCCGGAGCCGTCCGTGATAGATCTGAGGTCCGACCCGGTTCCTCGGCGAACGGAGCGGCATGTATCGCAGGCTCGTCCTCAAACTGTCCGGCCAGGCGATCGCCGGACCGCACGAGTTCGGTTTCAGCAGCGATCGCTTGACCCACCTCGCGACCGAGGTGATCGCGCTGCGCGCCACCGGCGTCCAGGTCGCGGTCGTGGTCGGCGGCGGGAACGTGTTCCGCGGCAACCGGGCCGGCGACTGGGGCATCGACCGGGTCGAGGCGGACAACATCGGCATGCTCGGCACGGTCATCAACGCGGTCCTGCTCCGCGGGCGGCTCGCGGCGCTGGGCGCGCACGACGTACGGCTGATGACGGCGATCCCGATCAACAACCTCGCCGAGCCGTACATCCGGCTGCGGGCGCTGCGGCACCTGGAGAAGGGCGAGCTCATCCTGCTTGCCTGCGGCAACGGACAGCCCTTCACCACCACCGACTACCCGTCGGTGCAACGCGCGGTCGAACTCCAGGCCGACGCCCTCCTGGTCGCCAAGAACGGCACCGACGGCGTGTACGACGCCGACCCCAACAAGCACCCCGACGCGGCACGCTTCGACCACCTCACCTACCAGGAAGTCATCGACCGCGGCCTCACCGTCATGGACCAGTCCGCCTTCATCCTGGCCCGCGACCATCACCTCCCCCTCCACGTCTTCGACATAGACCGCCCCCAAGCCGCCCCCGCCATAGCCACCGGCACCCACATCGGCACCCTGATCAACTGAGCTCGCGCGTGATGCTGTCGAGGTGCGCCTGGAACCAGTCGCCACCGGCCAGGTGCTCGGCCTGCAATGCCATCAGCGACCACAGCACGCGATAGCACGACAGCGTCCGCTCCGGCAGTTCGATCACGCCGTACCCGTCCAGAAACGCCGCCATCGCCTCCGGCCCGGCCATCGACATCCGCGCAAGATCGAACACCGGATCGCCGTACGCCGCATCACCCCAGTCGAGGATCCCGGTCAGCTCACCGCCGACGGCGTACAGGTGCCGCAGATGCAGATCCCCATGGAGCAGGACCGGCGCCGTCTCCTGGACGCGCGCCACGAACGGCGGCAGCATCTCGCGCACCCGCACGGCGAGCTCCGCCGGCAGAACGTCCAGATCGTCCAGGACCTGCTGGAGTCGTCGCCGCCACCCAGCGTCGGCCCCGGCGATCGAGTGCACTCGCCGCATGGCCCGCCCGGCGGCTTGCAGGACGGAGGCTGATGCTTCGGCGAGTGGCCGGCCGGCGAGTTCTCGCGTGATCAGGTAGTTCGTGCCGAGCGCGATCACCTCCGGCGCGGGCACCCCCGCCGCGCGTACGAGCTCGCACGCGCGTGCTTCGTCGGCGATCGTGGCGCCGGACTTCAGGTAGTAGACGCCGTCGGCTGTGTGCAGGCGGAAGGTCTGGTTGCCGACGAAGCCGTCGACCGGCTCCGCGCGTTCGACGGCGCCGAGGTGTGGCGTGGCCACCAGGATCGGATCGAGCATCGAGCCCGATCCTACGGACCAGGTGTAGGTGGGGGCTAAATGGTTTGTGGGGTGTGGGAGGGAGTTGGTGTACTCGGCGGCGTAGGAACAGGTGTCTACTTGGAGGAGAGTGCGTCGTGCGAGCTCGCTTCATGTCTGTCGTGGGAATGAAGGGCACCTGTTCAAAGGACATGAAGCTGCGTGGACGTACTGAATCTTGGGATTCTGGCGCATGTTGACGCCGGGAAGACGAGTCTGACCGAGCGGCTGCTGTACGCCGCCGGGGTCATCGGCGAGGTCGGTCGGGTCGATGACGGGAACACCCAGACCGACTCCCTCGCGCTCGAACGGCAGCGCGGGATCACGATCAAGTCGGCGGTGGTCTCGTTCACGATCGGCGACGTCGGCGTGAACCTGATCGACACCCCGGGGCACCCCGACTTCATCGCCGAGGTGGAGCGCGCCTTGAGCGTGCTCGACGGCGCGGTGCTGGTGGTCTCGGCGGTCGAAGGGGTCCAGGCGCAGACCCGGGTGCTGATGCGCACGCTGCAGCGCCTGCGGATCCCGACCCTGATCTTCGTCAACAAGATCGACCGGGCCGGAGCGCGGTCCGACGGCGTACTGCGGGAGCTCACCGCCAAGTTGACGCGCAACGTCGTACCGATGGGCGAAGCCACCGACCTCGGCACCCCCGCGGCCGACTTCAAGCCCATCGTCCAGGACGATCTCCTGCTCGACGTCCTCGCCGATCACGACGACGACCTCCTGCAGCGGTACGTCGACGGCGTACCACTGCACCTCGACGCAGCCCTCGCCGCGCAGACCCGCCGGGCGATCGTGCACCCGGTGTACTTCGGATCCGCGATCACCGGCGCCGGCACGGACGCCCTCACCAACGGCATCCGCGACCTGCTCCCCCGCGCCCGCACCACCGACGGCCCGCTCGACGGCACCGTCTTCAAGGTCGAACGCGGCCCCGCCGGCGAGAAGATCGCCTACGCGCGGCTGTTCTCCGGCAGCCTCGCGGTCCGCGACCGGATCCGGTACGGCGACACGGACGGCAAGATCACCGCACTCGAGGTCTTCGGCGACGGAACCACCCTGCGCGCCGGCCAGATCGGTAAGCTCTGGGGCCTCACCGGCATCAGGATCGGCGACACGATCACCGCGCTCGGGGACGACTCCACCCACCGGCGAGCCGGAGTCACCGCGTTCGCGCCGCCGACGCTCGAGACCGTGGTCACGCCGCGAAAGCTGTCCGACAAGGGCAACCTCCGCGTCGCGCTCACCCAACTCGCCGAGCAGGACCCGCTGATCAACCTCCGCCAGGACGACCTGCGGCAGGAGACCTACGTGTCGCTGTACGGCGAGGTACAGAAGGAGGTCATCGAGAGCACGCTGGCCACCGAGTACGGCATCGAGGTCGACTTCCGCGAGACCACCACGATCTGCGTCGAGCGGATCGTCGGCACCGGCCAGGCGGTCGAGTTCAACAAGAAGGACCCGAACCCGTTCCTGGCCACGGTCGGCCTGCGCGTCGAACCCGCACCGGTCGGCGCCGGCGTGACGTTCGACCTCGAGGTCGAACTCGGCTCGATGCCGTTCGCGTTCATGAAGGCCGTCGAGGAGACCGTCCGCGAGACTTTGCACCAGGGCCTGCACGGCTGGCAGATCCCCGACGCGCACGTCGTCATGACGCATTCTGGGTACTCCGCCCGGCAGAGCCACGCGCACGCGGTGTTCGACAAGAGCATGTCCAGCACCGCCGGCGACTTCCGGTTCCTCACGCCGCTGGTGCTGATGGCCGCCCTTCGGCAAGCCGGTACGACGGTGCACGAGCCGATGCACCGCTTCCAGTTGGAGATCCCGACGGACACGACCCGCGCCGTACTCGCAGCTCTTGCCCGGCTCCGGGCGATCCCGCAGGTGCCGGCGCCGGCCGCGGAAACCTCGACGCTGGAAGGCGAGATTCCCGCGGCCGCCGTGTACGAACTCGAGCAGCAGCTCCCCGCGCTGACCCGCGGCGAGGGTGTGCTCGAGTCGGCGTTCGAGCGCTACCAGCCGGTGACCGGGCCGATCCCAGAGCGGCCGCGCACCGACCACGACCCGCTCAACCGGCGCGAGTACCTGCTGCACGTCCAGCGCCGGGTCTGATGCTAGGTGGTGGGTGCGGCCCATTCGACGAGCTGTACGACGACACCGTTGGGGTCGGTGACCTGGAACAGCCGCTCGCCCCAGGGCTCCTCGCGCAGCGGCATCGTGATCTCGACACCTTCGGAGCGCAGTCGCTTCTCCTCGGCGTCCAGCGTGTCGACGGTGAACGCCAGGATGAGCCCGGCGGCCCGCTGGTCACGCTGCTCCGGCGGCAGGACCTCGATCCCCCGCTGCAGCAGGACGAGGTCGACAGCGTCGTCTCGGGTCAACGAGGCGAAGCCGTCCGCGGCCGCCTGCTCGCGGTAGCCGAAGTGGTCGACGAAGAACCCGCGCGACGCGATCACGTCGTCGACGGTCAAGGACAGGGTGGAGGCGTTGATCTTCAAGGGTTTCCTTCCGGAGAACTCGGCAGGCGATCGGCCGTGGGTACGGCGGACCGCACGGAGCGGACTGCGGGACGACCGCGGGGTCAGCGGCCGGTACGGCGCGGGACGGCCCGGCGCGGCGTACCCGCCTGGTAGCGAACGGTGCGGGTCTGCGCCGGACGCCATGCGTCACGACCGCGCCGGGAGAACGCGGTGGAGTTGCCGAGATCGGAGTTGCGCATCCAGTACTTCCCTTCGAGGTAACTTTACGACGGACGTAACTTTAGCCCGACACGAGAATGCTGTCAACATATATTTACGACGGAGGTAAGATTCCTCGCATGGACCTAACTCAGACGGCCCCGACCGGGCTGCGGGAGCTCAAGAAGCAGGAGACCCGGCAGCTGATCTCGGACCACGCGACCCGGCTGTTCATCGCGCAGGGCTTCGAGCAGACCACGATCGCCGAGATCGCCACCGCCGCGCGGGTCGCGAAGAAGACCGTCACCAACTACTTCGCCCGCAAGGAGGACCTGGCGCTCGACCATCAGGACGCGTTCGTCGCGACCCTGGCCGAGACGGTGGCCGCCCGCAGCCCCGGCGAGTCCGCGCTCGCCGCTCTGCGCCGCGGCTTCGAGCAGGCGGTCGCGACCCAAGACCCCGTCACCGGCTTCGCCGGCCTGGAGTTCACCCGCATGATCGCCGACAGCCCGACGCTGACCACGTGCCTCCGCGGCCTCCACGACCAACGCGAACAGGCCCTCCGCGAGACCCTCGCCGAAGCCGTCGGCGAGCCCTCCGACTCGATCACCGTCCACACCGCCGCCGCCCTATTGGGCGCAGTACACCGCACCCTCTTCGACCGCATCCAGCACCTCACGCTGTCCGGCCGGACCAACGACGAGATCGCCAGCCTCATTGCCCCCGAAGGAGCGCAGGCCTTCGACCTGCTCGATCCCGCCCTCGGCGACTACGCGGTCCGCTGACGCCGGCCGATGACGACGTTCGCGCCGAGGTCCTTGTCCGACACGATCCGCGCGCCCAGGCCGTGCTCGCGGAGGACCGTTGCTGCACGTGGCGCCTGCTGGTCGCTCGTTTCGACGAAGAGGTGGCCGCCCGGAGCCAGCCAAGCCGGAGCCTCGGCTGCTAGGCGGCGGAGGGTGGCCAACCCGTCGGGGCCGCCGTCGAGGGTGATGCGGGGTTCGTGGAGTCGGGCCTCGGGGGGAAGCAGGCGGATCTCGTCGGTGGGGACGTACGGGACGTTGGCCAGCAGTACGTCGATCCGGCCGCGCAGGTGCTCCGGCACTGGGGCGAACAGGTCGCCCTCGTAGACGGTCCCCTGCCAGGGCAGCAGGTTCCGCCGGGCGCAGCGCACCGCGACCGGCTCGATGTCGGCGGCGTACAGCGACACCGCACGCTCGCTTGCGACCGCCGCACCCAGAGCGCCCGAGCCGCAGAGCAGGTCGACGACGACCGCTCCCGGGACCGTCACGCGCAACGCCTCAGTCACCAAAAACTCGGTACGGCGACGCGGAATGAACACCCCGGGATCGACGGCGATCCGCAACCCGCGGAACGACGCCCAGCCGACGACGTACTCCAACGGCTCCCCCGCCACCCGGCGGTCGACCATCGCCGCCAACTCGCGCACGTCTCGCGCGGTCTCGACGATCAGCTCCGCCTCGTCCTCGGCGAACACGCACCCGGACGCCCGCAACCGCGCGACCACCGGACCGAGATCAACGGAGACCCTCAGCACCGCTGCAGCCTATCCGAACCAACGCAGGCTCTAGGTCAAGCGTGGATCAGCACGCAGCGACTCCGCCAAGCGCTGGAGGGCCGGGTTCGGGTTGTCGGGGCTCCAGCAGGCGTGCAGTGTCACCGAGTGCGCGTCGGCCGCGTCGAGTTCGCGGTACCGGACGCCCTCGACGCGCATCGCCATGATCGACCGCGGGACCAGCGCGCACCCCAGCCCGGCCCGCACCAGCGCGAGCATCGTCGGGACCTGGGACGCCAGCTGGCTCACGGCGTACCGGTCCATCCCGATCATCGCCGCGCAGATGTCGTGCAGGTACTGCGATCCCTCCGGGCTGTACCCGATGTAGTCGTCGGTCGCGTCGGCCAGCGACACCTGCCCGGCGCCGGACGCCAGCGGATGCGAGGCCGGTACGGCGAGCACCAGGTCCTCCGAATGCACCAGCAGCGACTCGAACCGCTCCGGGATCGGCGGCCGCACCAGCCCGAGGTCGATCTCCAGGTTCGCCAGCGCGTCGAACTGCACCGGGCTCACCAGCTCGGTCAGCTCCGCCGTTACACCTGGCGTGCGGTTGCCGACCATCGTCAGGAAGTCCGCGAGGACGGCGTACGCGCCGATCGCGGTGAACGCGAGCCGCAGCGTCCCCGTCGTCCCGTCGGCCGCGCGCCGGGTCGCCTCGGGCGCGACCTCCAGCAGCGCGAGCACCCGCCGCGCGTGCTCGAGGAAGACACCGCCGGCCGCGGTCAGCCGCACGCCGCGGCCGGTGCGATCGAACAGGCGTACGTCGAGGGTCCGTTCGAGGCCCTGGATCTGCCGGGTCAGCGGCGGCTGCGTCAGGTTCAGGCGCTGTGCCGCGCGGCCGTAGTGGAGTTCCTCGGCGACAGCGACGAAGCCCCGGAGCTGCTGCAGCGAGAAATCCATGCGGGCACGGTATCGGTTCATGCGAAATCGGGCTTGGACCTGCATAACGGAAAGCGCCTACCGTTCGGTGCAACGCCTAGCCGAAGGAGCATGAACGGTGCCGAATCCTGCGTTCAGACTCGCCGCTCTGATGTCCCCGGAACGTGCTGCCGACGTTGTCGACGCCGACACCCGCAGGTTGATCGAGGAGCGCTTCGACGCCAACTGGGCAACCGTCGACCACAGCATCTCTCCTGGCTCCCTCGCCAAGCCGCCAGCACTCGACCCCGCCGCAGTACCCGAGCTGGCCGCCGGCGCAGACGTGCTGCTGACGAGCTGGGGTACGCCGCACCTCCCCAAGGACCTGTGGGCGGACGGCAACGGGCCGAAGGTCGTCGCGCACGCCGCCGGCACCGTGAAGAACCTCGTCGATCCGGCGATCCTCGACCAGGGCGTCGCCGTGTTCTCGGCCGGTCCGCGGATCGCCTGGTCGGTCGGCGAGTACTGCCTCGGTGCCCTGCTCACCCTCGCCCGTCGCCTGCCCCGGTTCGACGCGGCGATCCGGGACGGCGGCTGGAAGCAGACCGGGTACCGCGGCCACGAACTCGCCGGCGCCAAGGTCGGCATCATCGGCGCCAGCAGCACCGCCCGCGCGCTGATCACGATGCTGAAGCCCTTCGGCTGCGACCTCGCCGTCTACGACCCGCACCTCTCCGACCAGCGCGCCCAGGAACTCGGCGTACGCACGACGACGCTCGAGGACGCCGCGAGCGGACCGTTCCTCAGCATCCATGTCCCGAACGTCCCCGAGACGAAGGGCATGATCACCCGCGCCCTGATCGAGAACCTGCCCGACGGCGCGGTCGTCGTGAACTCGGCGCGCGGCCCGGCGATCGACCAGCAGGCCCTCCTGGAACACGCGCTCGACGGCCGCATCTACGCGGCCCTCGACGTCTACGATCCCGAGCCGCCGGCCTTCGACGCCGCCACGCTTCGCTCGCCCAACCTGCTGCTCAGCCCGCACATCGCGGGCGACACTGCCGAGGGTCACCTGGCCCTCGCGGGTTACGTACTGCGTGACGCCCTGCGCTGGCTCGCGGACGGTACCCGCGGTGCGAGCTTCGTCGACCCGGCCGCCTGGTCGATCGCCGCCTGAGAGGACTACCGATGTCCCGCATCACCCAGGTCGAGGTCTTCCCGGTCGCCGTACCGTTCGCCCGCCGCTTCGTGCTCGGCAGCGGCGCCGTCGGCGCGCCGGACGCGGTCCCGGACCAGTCAACCGCCGTGGTCTTCGTCAAGCTGACCACCGAGGACGGCGTGGTCGGCTGGGGCGAACAGCGCGCGCTGCCGAGCTGGAGCTACGAGACCGCCGAGACGATGGCCGTAGTCATCCGCCGGCACCTCGCGCCGATCTTGCTCGACCTCACGCCGTTCGACGTCGAGCTCTTCCACCGGCGCGCCGCGCAGCGCCTCAGCCCCGCGGTCTCGAACGGCTTCCCGTTCGCCCGCGCCGCGCTCGACGTCGCGCTGCACGACGCGGCCGGCAAACTCGCCGGCGTCCCCGTGCACGCGCTGCTCGGCGGCAAGGTCCACGACGAGCTCCCGCTCTGCTCGGCGATCGGGGTCGGCGATCCTGACGCGGTCCGCGACCACGCACTCCGGTCGGCGGAGTATTCGGCGTACAAGGTCAAGATCGGCGGCGACCTGGACGCCGACACGGCAGCGATCGAGACGATCGCGGAAGTTGCCGACGGCAAGCCGTTGTGGCTGGACGCGAACCAGTCCTACCGCCCGGCCGCGCTCAGACAGCTGCTGGATCGCACCAGGCACATCCGGACGATCCACTGCATCGAGCAGCCGGTCCCGAGCACCGACACGCTCGCGATGCGCCGGGTCCGCGAGCTCGTCGACCTTCCGGTCGCGATCGACGAGGGGAGCTTCTCCGCGCAGGACCTCGCCCGGGCGATCCGTCTCGACGCCGCGGACCTGGTCGTGGTCAAGACCTGCAAGTCCGGCGGCCTGCGAAACGCGCTGAAGACCGCCCACACCGCGCTGGCCGGCGGCGTCGAACTACTCGCCAGCGGCCTCACCGACTGCGGTGTCGCCTTCGCCGCTGCACTACACGTGTTCAGTCAGCTAGAGCTCGCCCTACCCGCCGAGCTCAACGGCCCGGAGCTGCTGACCGACCTGTACGTCGACGGCCTGCACATCACCAAGGCCGTCGCAACAGTCCCCACCGCCCCTGGCCTCGGCGTCGAGGTCGACGAGGAGCGCATCCGCGCCGAGTCGCTCAACCTGCGCTACTGCTGAACAGAAAGGACGTCGATGTCGTACTTGTGGTCCGTCTTCACCAAGCCGTGGTCGGCCTTGCCCGGTGACGAGCTCGGGAGATTGGTTGCCGGGATCGGGTTCGGCGGCGCCGAGGTGCCGGTGCGCGACACGGCGTACGTCACGCCGGCGAACGCGGGCGCCGAGCTGCCGAAGTTCGCCGCGCAGTTACGGGCCGAGGGCATCGAACCCATCAGTGTCGCGAGCGAGCTGTCCGAGCCGGTGTTCGCCGCCTGTGCCGAGGCCGGGGTCCCGCTGATCAGGATCATGGCCGAGCTCGGACCCGACGGGTACGCCGCCTCGGTGCGGCGCAACCGCGAGCTGCTCGAGCGCGCCGTCGTACTGACCGAGCGGTACGACGTCCGTGTGGGCGTCCAGCCGCATCACGGGCGCTACGTGTCGTCGACGCTCGGCGTACTGCAGTTGCTCGACGGACTGCCCGAGCAGTTCAAGCTGGTGTGGGACGCGGCGCACGACGCACTGGCCGGCGATCACCCCGCGGTGACGCTGGAGCTCGGTGCGCAGCGGCTCGGGATCGTGAACCTCAAGAACGTGCACTACGTCCGCACCGGCGACGGCTGGCGGACGAACTTCGTCGAGGCCGAGGACGGGTTGTCCGACTGGCCGGCGGTCTTCGCCACCCTGCGGCAACTCGGGTACGACGGCCCGATCTGCCTGACAGGTCAGTACTCCGACGTGAGCACGCCGGTCGCGACCCGGCTGGAAAGAGACCTGCGCTTCGCTGTCACATCCGCCGCACAGCATCCGTCAAGGGAGTGAAACCAGCAGCAGACAAACCTTGGAGAACCTCCCATGCAAGCACGGATGACCAACCCCGCAATGGTTCTGCCGGACGCCACGAAGGGCATCCAGAACATCTACAAGGCGATCGGGCAGTCCGGTGCCGACGGCAAGCTCCTGGAACTCGTGCACCTGCGGGCCAGCCAGATCAACGGCTGCTCGCCGTGCGTGTTCGGGGGGATCAAGTCGGCGCTGAAGAACGGCGAGACCGACGAGCGGCTGCACCAGGTCGCCGCCTGGCGCGACTCCGACCTGTTCACCGACGCCGAGCGCGCGGCGCTCGAACTCGCCGAGGCCGCGACCCGGCTCGCCGACAACCCGACCGTGGTGACCGACGAGATCTGGAACGCGGCGGCCGACCACTTCGACGAGAAGGAACTGTCGGCGGTCATCCTGATGATCGGCCTCACCAACCTGTTCAACCGCCTCAACACCACCACCCGGCAGCCCGCGGGCGCGACCTGGTGACCCGCTAACGTGAGCCCCGGATGTCGAGCCGGCGTCCGGGGCTCCGACGTACCCGGGTGAAAGGGAGGCAAGCGATGAAATACATGCTGCTGATCTACGGGAACGACGAAACCTGGGACACGTTGCACGCCGAAGGAATCGACCAGGTGCTCGACCAGCACCGGGTGCTCGCCGAAGAACTGACGGCGAACGGCGAACTCGTCGACGGTATCGGCCTCACCACCGCGAACGCGCGCGTGATCAAGGTCAACGACGGCGTACCGGCCGTCACCGACGGGCCGTTCACCGAGGCCAAGGAGGTCCTGGCCGGCTACTACATCGTCGACTGCAGCCTGGACCGCGCGACGGAGATCGCCGCGCGGCTGCCGGAGGCGAGGTACTCACCCGTCGAGATCCGCGAGTTCACGGATCCGATGGGGAGCTAGCTGTCCCAGGGACTTGCCGGCCTCAGCTGGGCGTTGGACACCTGAGACCGGCGAGTCACTGACTCAGGCCGTCCTCAGACCGGCACCGTCCGGACCTGCTCGCTCGACGCGAGGATGACCCCACCTGAGGCAGGCTGGTCACCCATGCCCCGGCCACCTCGGACGTGGACGGTCGTGCCTGGCGCCGGTGCCTGCACACCGTCGCCGAGTCGGAGCGTGGTCGTCATACCGTTGCTCAACCTGAGCACCGCCACGCGTCGCGGCCGCCCCGACGGGATCGACGAGTTCACCTCGTGGATGCCGGTGCAGACCGCCGGTTGGATCGCAGCCCGTCCGAGCCCCGCGTTGCCGTGACTCCTCACACCACGGCACTGCTCGGCGAGCCTACTCATCGCTGACACACTTCCCCCTTCTCATCGTTACTGCCCCCGAGTGATGGCGGTAGCGGGACGCGCCGACACCTCGTTGTCACGGCACGCCCGCACACTCCCCCGTCCTTCCCGCACCCGGAAACGACGCGGAAGTGATCAGGCAACCCTTGCTGAGAGTGACGACGTTTTCAAGAGATCGTGACAGGAATCCCGTCCTCCGGGACCGCCGTCCACGAAATTTCCTATAGCCGGTACCGACTGCCGGAGCCTCGGCGAGCAGGTCCGTCAGTGCGCGGTGCTGGCGCGTTCGATCACGCGGTGCGGGATCATCACCCGGCGCGGCGGTGCGCTCTTGTCCGCCATCCGCTCGGCGAGCAGATCGAGTGCCGCCGCGACGAACGCGCGCCGGTCGAAGTCGATCGTGGTCAGCGGCGGGATCATGAACTGGCTCTCGAGGATGTTGTCGAACCCGGCGACCAGGGTCTGCTCGGGCACCCCGACACCCGCACTCCACAGCGCCGACAGGGTGCCGGAGGCGACCGTGTCGGTGAAGCAGAAGAACGCGTCCGGCAGTTCGTGCTCGGTCAGATACTTGCCCACGACCGTCGCGGCACCTTCCGGCCGCCAGCGGTCGAGGCTGATCTCCAGCGCCGGGTCGATCGGTACGCCGGCCTCCTCGAGCGCCTGGCGGTAGCCCGCGGTCCGCAGCCGTGACGCCGCCGTGCCCGGGGATTCGGCCGATCCGGCGAGCACTCCGGCGCCACTGGATCCGCGCGGGATCTCCGGCGTACCGACGGCGGCGATCCGGCGGCAGCCCTTCGCGAGCAGGTGTTCGGTCATGTCCCGCGCGGCGGCGACGTTGTCGATCGCCACCTGGCTGACGACGTCCTGGTCGACGTCACCGATCAGCACCAGCGGCGGCAGCGGGCCGGCCGAGGTCACCGCGCTGTCGTCGAGGTTGACCGGGTTCAGGATCAGGCCGTCGACGAGGTACGCGCGGGCCTTCGAGAGCAGTTCGAACTCGCGCTTCGGCTCGGCCGCGGTCTGCTCGATCTGCACGCCCCAGCCGCGTTCGTGGGCGAGCTCGACGACCAGGTGGACGACCTCGGCGGAGTACGGCCGGAGCAGGTCGGGCAGCGCCAGGGCGATCATGCCGGACCGGCCGTTGCGCAGTCCGCGCGCGCTCATGTTCGGCACGTAGTCGAGCTCCGCGAGAGCGCTCTCCACCCGAGCGCGGGTCTCGGGGCGCACGAAGACGACGCCGTTGATCACGTTCGACACCGTCTTCGGCGACACCCCGGCCAGCTTGGCAACATCTTTGACGGTGGGACGCATGCCGCCCATTGTCACACCTGACGGACGTTGTCAGGCGTCAGCGGGTGAGCAAGGCGCCGCCGTTCACGTGCAGGACCTGGGCCGTGATGTGCCGTGCGGCGGGTGAGGCAAGGAAATGAATGGTGTTCGCGATGTCCTCGACCTGGCCCTCGCGCTTGGTCAACGTTGCCTGTAGCAACGTCTGGCGCCGCTCCGCGGTCAGCCGGCCCTGGAAGAACTCGGTCTCGGCGGTGAAACCCGGCGCCACGACGTTCGAGGTCACGCCGCGCGGGCCGAGCTCCGCGGCCACGTCGGCGTTCCACATCGCCAGCCCCGCCTTGGACGCGCCGTACGAACCGGGACCGCGCGAGCCCGCGATCGAGCCCAAGTGGACGACGGCGGTGGTCAGCCGCGGCGCCAGTGCGGTCGTGGTGAGCACCGCGCTGATCAGGTTGGTCTCCAGGTTCGCGAGCCAGTTCGCCTTCAGTTGCGCGAGATCCGCGAGATCACTGGCCGGCCGGCCGAAGTCGGTGTTCCCGCCGGCGTTGTTGACCAGCACGTCGACCCGCTCGGGCAGTTCGTCCAGCAGTCGCTCGACCTGCGCCGGATCGGTCGCGTCGCAGACCACTCCCCTGGCGCCCAGGTCGGCGGCCGCCTTCTCCAGTACGTCGGCGCGCCGGCCGGTGATCACCACGTCATCGCCGTCCGCGCGGAACCGCTCCGCGGTCGCCCGCCCGATCCCCGTCGCGCCGCCGGTCACCACGATCGTCCTCATCAAGGAAATCCTCACGTTTAGCCCTAAATGTTTAGCCCTAAACGTAGCATGGACGCGTGACCGACAACTACCCGCTCGACGCACCGAACGCGTACCCCGCCGCCGAGATCGCGCGCGCCTGGCAGCGGGAGCGCCCCGGGACGCCGACCGACTCGATCGAGATCGTCACGCCGCTGTGGCGGCTGGCCAAGCTGTTCGCCGACGACCGGCGCCGGGTGCTCGCCGACGCCGGCGTCGACCCGGCGACGCTCGACCTGCTGAGCGTGCTGCGCCGCGCGGGCACGCCGTACGAGCTGAGCACGCGCGAACTGTCCCGCCGTACCCTCGTCACCGCGGGCGCGATCTCGCAGCGGGTCGCCCGGGCCGAGGATCGCGGTCTGGTCACCCGCCGGGCCGCTGCGGACGGCAGTCGCGCGGTGGTCGTCACGCTGACCGAGGCCGGTCACGACCTCGTGGAGCGGACCGTCGACCAGGTGCTGACGCGCGAGTCCGAACTGGTCGCCTCGCTGTCCCCCGACGGCCGGGCCGTCCTGGCCGCGCAACTGCAGGAACTGCTCGACGAGGTCAGCCGGGTGGCCCGCCAACCTTCCGTCGGAGGTTGAAGGTTTTCGCTGCCAACCCGCTGCGCAGTCGCGGCCAAGTTCCTACGACTGGTTCAATGACACCATTGAAGGATGCTTCCTGCTGACAGTCATGACGTCATCCAGGTGCGGGGCGCCCGCGAGAACAATCTCGGCGGCGTCTCGCTCGACATCCCGAAACGCCGGCTCACCGTCTTCACCGGGGTCTCCGGTTCCGGCAAGTCCTCGCTCGTCTTCGACACCATCGCCGCCGAGTCCCAGCGGCTGATCAACGAGACCTACACCGCGTTCGTGCAGAACTTCATGCCGAGCCTCGGCCGCCCGGACGTCGACGCGCTGCGCAACCTGTCCGCCGCGATCGTCGTCGACCAGGAACGGATCGGCGCCAACGCCCGCTCCACCGTCGGTACGGCGACCGACGCGCACACCATGCTCCGCGTGCTGTTCAGCCGCGCCGGGACGCCGTACGCCGGACCGCCGTCGGTGTTCAGCTTCAACCGGGCCGAAGGGATGTGCCCGGTCTGTGAGGGGCTCGGCCGGACGACGGAGTTCGACCTCGACGAGCTCGTGGACCGCGAGAAGAGCCTGAACCAGGGCCCGATCAAGGCGCCCGGGTACGCCGTCGACAGTTGGCCGTGGCAACTGATGGCCGGGTCGGGCCTGTTCGACCCCGACCTGCCGCTGAAGGACTACCCCGAAGCAGCCTGGCAGCAGTTCCTGTACCAGGAGCCGATGAAGGTCCGGATCGGGAAGAGCAACCTGACCTTCGAGGGGCTCGTCACCAAGCTCAAGCGCCAGTACCTGAGCAAGGATCCGCAGACGATGCAGAGCCAGGCGCGGGCGTTCGCGGAGCGCGCGATCCGGCAGCAGACGTGTCCCGACTGCGGCGGCGTCCGGCTGAACGCGGCGGCCCGGAGCGTGACGGTCGACGGCCGGACGATCGGCGAGTGCTCGTCGATGCAGATCAGCGATCTCGCCGAGTTCCTGGCCGGCGTCGACCATCCCGGCGTCGGGCCGATGCTCGACGGGCTGAAGCAGCTGCTCGACTCGTTCGTCACCATCGGCCTCGGGTACCTGAGCCTGGACCGCGAGTCCTCGACGCTGTCCGGCGGCGAGGCGCAGCGCGTGAAGCTGGTCCGGCACCTCGGCTCCAGCCTGAGCGACGTCACATACGTCTTCGACGAGCCGACAGTCGGCCTGCACCCGCACGACATCCAGCAGATGAACGACCTGCTGCTGCAACTGCGGGACAAGGGCAACACGGTGCTCGTCGTCGAGCACAAGCCGGAGACGATCCGGATCGCCGACCACGTCGTCGACCTCGGTCCGGGCGCGGGCCTGGCCGGCGGCCGGCTCTGCTACGCGGGTGACGTCGACGGGCTGAAGGCCTCCGGGACGCTCACCGGGCAGTACCTCGACCACCGGGTGAAGGTCCGCGACGACGTACGGCGTCCCACCGGGAAGCTGGCGATCGAGCACGCGACGCTGCACAACCTGCGCGACGTGAGCGTCGACGTACCGCTCGGGGTGCTCACGGTGGTGACCGGGGTCGCCGGGTCCGGGAAGAGCTCGCTGATCCACGGCTCGCTGGCCGGGCGGGACGGTGTGATCGTCGCGGGCCAGGAACCGATCCGCGGCTCCCGGCGGAGCAACCCGGCGACGTACACGGGCCTCCTGGATCCGATCCGCGCCGAGTTCGCGAAGGCGAACAAGGTGAAGCCCGGCCTGTTCAGCGCGAACTCGGTCGGCGCCTGCCCGACCTGCAAGGGCATCGGGCTGGTCTACACCGACCTCGCGATGATGGCCGAGGTCGCGTCGGTCTGCGAGGACTGCAACGGCGCCCGGTTCACCGCCGAGGTGCTCGAGTACCGGTTGCGCGGGAAGAACATCAGCGAGGTGCTGCGGATGACGGTCGCGGAGGCCCGCGAGTTCTTCCGGACCGGGACGGCGCGGACGATCCTGGACCGGCTGGCGACCGTCGGGCTCGAGTACATCGGGCTCGGGCAGCCGCTCACCACCCTGTCCGGCGGTGAACGGCAGCGGCTGAAGCTGGCCATCAACATGGGTCGCACCGGCTCGATCTACATCCTCGACGAGCCGACGACCGGCCTGCACCTGGCCGACGTCGACAAGCTGCTCAGCATGCTCGACACGCTCGTCGACCAGGGCAACACGGTGATCGTCATCGAGCACCACCAGGCCGTCATGGCGCACGCCGACTGGCTGATCGACATCGGGCCCGGCGCCGGGCACGCGGGCGGTCAGGTGGTGTTCACGGGCACTCCGGCGGATCTGGTCGAGAGCAGCCCGACCGTCACCGCCGACCACCTGCGCCAGTACGTTTCAGCCGGCGCCGAACCGAGCCAGGTCGTCTAGCTCGGCGGTGAGCTCCGCGGGTTCGAAGAGCTCCACCGCGAGGTCGGCGTGCCGCCAGGTCCCGATGGCCCGGCCGGCCCTGACCACCGCGGGGCGCAGCATGCCGCCGCCCGGGAAGATGGAGGCCGGCAGGTCCTGCAGCCGGTTCTGGTAGCCGAGCAGGTAGGCGTCGAACTCGCCGAGCATCCGGACGTCCTGGCAGCCGGGGAGATCTTCGATGGCGTGCAGCTCGGTGGCCTCGACCTCGAAGGAGGCCGAGGCCACCGAGGTGATCGCCGCGCGAGCCGCCGGAACCGGGAGGCCTGACCAGGTGGCGAAGTCCCGCGCCGTCGCCGGGCCGTAGGCGGTCAGGTAGCGGCTGGCGAGGGATTCGGCGTCGCCTTCGAGCACCAGCGGCTTACCGAGCCAGTCCCGTACGGCGACCCACGTCTCGGCGCGGTCGTGACCAGGGCCGTAGCAGAGCCGCCCCAGCAGCCCTGTGTGCCGGATCAGCGCGTACACCGCCTGGCCCTTCGGCTCCGCGATGAGCCCGGCGCGCACCAGGACGTCGGCCAGCTCGGCGCGGCCGGCCGGCCCGTGCGCGAGCAGCCAGTCCTCGAGTACGTCGGCCGCCTCGGCGCGGACGCGCTCCGTCAGGCCGAGTTCGCCGTACCGGCGTTCGGTGTCCTTGATCAGCTTCGGGCCGAGCAGTCCGAGCAGCGGCCCGGCGTCCTCGGTCGCGACGAGTTGGAGGGTGCCGCGCTGGAACCAGCCGCGGACGACGGAGCGCTCGGTCTCCTGGGCGTGCGTGACGTCGGCGAGCGTGGTCGCGGTGGAGCGGGCGCGGACGGCGTACGACGCCCCGCGCCAGGTCTGGGCCTGGAGTCCCCCCGTCCGGCGTACGACGTCGGCCACCCCTCCGGGGCCGGCCTCGTGCACCGGACGCGCAAGGCAGTTGGCCTGCATCCTGGCCGCCAGCAACCAGTCGACAGACCTCCGCGCCACACCTGCATGACACCACGAACCGGACGAGTCCGCATCCCCAAAGGCCGAGGTGCCGTCCCCGGGTCGCGCGGGGACGGCACCTGGAGCGGGTCGTCAGAGGGCGGGCTGGACCAGGTCGGCGTACGCCACCTGGCCGGTGACGTTCGGGTGGTACGACTCCGAGACCGGGTTCGACAGGCCGTTGATCCACTCCGGGCTGCCGCACACCGCGTGCCCGATGAACTTCGCGGTCGGGTTCACGAACGCGAAGCCGGCCGCGCTCGCGGACGCCGAGATCTTCGAGTTCAGCAGGTCGGCGGTCGCGTTCAGCCGGTTCATCTCGGTCGGGCTGAAGAAGGTGCCGGCGTTGCAGTCGGTGCCGTTGAACAGCCGCGGGTACCCGACCACCACGACGTCCGCCGACGCGGCGCGGCCGCGGATCGCGGAGTACAGGTTGTTCAGCCGGCCCGGGAGGGTGTTGTTGATGATCGACTGCGCGTTGGCGATCGCGCCGGTGCAGTCCCCGAGCCACGAGGGCTTCGCGCACTCGGTGATCACCGAAGAGAAGCCGGCGTCGTTCCCGCCGACCTGGACCGAGACGATGTCGGCCGCGCTCGTCACCGACGGCAGTTGGTTCGCGGTGACGTCGGCGACCCGGGCGCCGGAGCAGGCCACGAACGTCAGGTTCGCGCCGATCCGGCCGGCGTCGATGTACGGGTACGCCTTGGTGGAGCGCTGACAGGAGCCGCTGCTGTCGATGTAGCTGCGGGTGCCGACGCCGGAGGCGTACGAGTCACCGAGGGCGACGTAGTTCGGGGCCGCCGCGTGGGCGACCCCGGGAGACAGCAGCATCGCGGCGCCGAGCGCCGCGACGGAGACCAGACTGGCGAAGGACTTCATGGGCGGACCGCCTTCGTGAGCGAGGAGTGGCGACTGAAGTACTCAACGTCACCTTCGCTGACTCACGAGTAACAGACAAGGGTCTGGTGACAAATTCACCGTGGATTCCCGGTGACGGTCACCGACTAGCCGTCCCAGGACGACAGGCCAGGTCCCGTGGGCAACGGATAGCACCCGTCGGTCAACTGAACTCCCGCCGGCAGCAGGCCACTCTCGACGTAGATCGTGTTCGGCAGCGCGGCCAGGACATGGATGTGCGCCCCGCCGCCGTGCGACGCGTACGGCACCCCGAACCCGGCCGCCAGCAGCCCGATCTCCAGGCAGTCCGTCAGCCCGCCGGCCCGCCGCAGGTCCGGCTGGACGACGCCGACGCCGCCGCGCGCGATCAGGTCCCGGAACGCCGCCTGGCCGTACCGGTTCTCGCCGGTCGCGATCGGGATGTCCAGCTTCTCCGCCAGCCGGACGTGCCCGTCGGTGTCGCCGGCCGGCAACGGCTCCTCGAACCACCGGCAGTCCAGGTCCTCGTACACCCGCCCGCGCCGCAGCGCCTCGGCGTACCCGAAGGCCTGGTTGGCGTCGACCATCAGCGGCGCGTCCGGACCGATCACGTTCCGGACCGCGGTGATCCGCCGCACGTCCTCGGTGAGCGGCCCGCCGCCGACCTTCATCTTGACGCCGTGGAAGCCCTGCTCCATGGCCCGGCCGCAGACGCGTTCCAGGCCGGCGATGTCGAGCTCGAGCCACCCGACCATCGCGTACGCCGGAATCGCGGTGCGCTGGGCGCCGAGCAGCTTCCACACCGGGACGTCCAGGGACTTGCCCAGCAGGTCCCACAGTGCCTGGTCGATCGCCGAGATCCCGAACGACGACAGCCCCGCCGTCCCCTGGTAGTCGGTGAGCGTCTGCAGCTTCTGCCGGATACCGCGGATCAGGGTCGGGTCCTCCCCCACGATCGCCGGCGCGAGTTGCTCGGTGACGATCTTGGCCAGCACGGCCGGCGAGCTCTCGACGCGACCGAAGTACGTCGTACTCTCGCCGCTCACGCCCTCGTCGGTGTCGATCCGGACCCGGGTGACGCCGTTGCGGTCGAGCAGCTGGATCGCGTCCCGGACCGGGTGCGGCTTCGGCTCGGACGTGAACTCGACGGCGACGCCGGTGATCTTCATGAGCGCTCCGGTCCCTGGACGGACAGCGGGTCGAACCCGTACGGCAGCTCGAGGCGGTGTGCGGCCATCAGGTCCGCGTCGCCCAGCAGGTCGCGGGTCTTGCCGTCGGCGACGATCCGGCCGCCGTCCATCAGCAGGCTCCGCTCGCACAGCTGCAGCGCGTACGGCAGGTCGTGGGTGATCATCAGCAACGTCACGTCGAGCCCGGCGAGGATGTCGGCCAGCTCGCGGCGGGCCGCCGGGTCGAGGTTGCTGGACGGCTCGTCGAGCACGAGTACTTCGGGACGCATCGCGAGCACCGTCGCGACGGCGACCCTCCGGCGCTGACCGAACGACAGGTGATGCGGCGCCAGGTCGGCGTGGTCCTGCATCCCGACCTGGACCAGCGCCTCGTGCACGCGCTCGTCGAGCTCCGCGCCGCGCAGCCCCAGGTTCGCCGGGCCGAACGCCACGTCGTCGCGGACCGTCGGCATGAACAGCTGGTCGTCGGGGTCCTGGAACACCAGGCCGACCTTGCGCCGGATCTCGGTCAGGTGCTCGCGGTGCAGGCCGGTGCCGCCGATCTGGATCCGGCCGCTCCCGGTCCCGCCGGCCACCGACCCGAGGATGCCGTTCAGATGCAGGACCAGCGTGGTCTTGCCGGCGCCGTTCGGCCCGAGCAGCGCGACCCGCTCGCCGCGCTCGACCGTGAAGTCCACGCCGAACAGGGCCTGCCGCCCGTCGGGATAGGCGAACACCAGCCGCTCGACCTGAATCGCGGGACCGCTCACAAGGACACCACCCTAGCCGCGACCGCGATCGCCACCGCGAGCAGGGAGATCGTCAGCCCTTCGGCCCACTGCGCGCCCGACGCGCCCCGCACACTCAGCAGCGGCATCCGGCCGGTGTAGCCGCGGGACCGCATCGCCAGGTGGACCCGCTCGCCGCGCTCGAAGCTGCGCACGAACAACGCGCCCACTCCTCCGGCGACCGCCTTCAGATGACCGACCCGGCCGCCGGTGTACCCGCGGGACTCCCGGGCGATCCGCATCCGGTGCAGGTCGTCCGAAACGACGCTCAGGTACCGGACCATGAACGACAGGATCGCGACGAGCGTCGCGGGCAGCCGCAGCCGCTCGAGCCCGGCCAGCAGGTCCCGCGGCGCGGTCGTCGCGGACAACAGGATCGCGGCGACGACGCCGAGCGTCCCCTTCGCCAGCACGTTCCACGCGCCGAGCACACCCGACTCCGACAACTCCAGTCCGAGGACGTCGATCCGCGGACCGGTGGCCACGAACGGCAGCAGCAACGCGAACACGATGAACGGCGTCTCCACCGCGAGCCGCCGGGACACCACGGTCACCGGCAGTCTGGCGAGCACCACGCCGCCGATCAGCAGGACGGCGTACACCCCGAAGGCCCAGAACACCGGCGCCGGCGTCGACACCACCGCCAGGACGAAGACGAACAACGCGACGAGCTTGACCTGCGCCGGTATCCGGTGGACCGGACTGTCCACCGCGACGAGCAGACCGTCGCCACTCATGACGCCTTGTTCGCTCGCAGGGAGGCCAGCTTCGCGATCGCGAGGCCGACGACGATCGTCACCAGGACGCCGATGATTCCGGCGAGCGCGCCGGAGACCTGCGCGTTGCCGATCCCCTGGACGCCGTAGTCGGCCAGCGGGCTGCCGGCCACCGCGGAGTCCTTCGCGGCGGCGTCGAACCCGAGCTTCGCCCCGACGAACTCCAGCCCGTCCGGATGCGCGCTCGCGAAGAGGCTCAGCCCGCCCGCGACGAGCAGGGTCACCGCGACACCGACGCCGAGCGAGCGCCCGGCCGGCTTCGCCGCGATCGGCCGGTCCGGGGACACCGTCGAGCTGTTGCCGTCGGCATCGACCAGTACGAGGTCCTGCTGCAGGTGCCGGGCGGCGTACACCAGGTCCGGGCGGGTGGCGACGACCGCGCTCAGCACCGCCGCGGTGATCACCGCCTCGCCGATTCCGACCAGCACGTGCCAGCCGAGCATCGCGGACGCCAGCTTGCCGAGCGGGATGTCGACCGCGCCGCCTATCGCGTACAGGCCGGTGAACGCCAGCGCCGCGACCGGCACCGAGACGAGCGCACCGACGGTGGTCGCCGGTACGACGCTGCCCATCCGGCGCGGCAGCACCTTCAGCAGCGCGCGGGTCAGGAAGTACCCGACGAGCACCGTGATCAGGCCCATCAGCGTGATGTTCGTGCCGAGCGCGGTCAGCCCGCCGTCGGCGAACAGCAGCCCCTGCACGAGCAGGACCGTGGACATCACCAGGACGGCGGTCCACGGGCCGACCAGCGCGGCCGCCAGCGCACCCCCGAGAAGGTGGCCACTGGTGCCCGCGCCGACCGGGAAGTTCACCATCTGCACCGCGAACACGAACGCCGCGGTCAGCCCGGCCAGCGCCGGACCGGACTCGCGGAGCTCGCGGTTCGCCCGCTGCAGGCTGAACCCGACCGCCCCGGCCGCGATCAGGCCGGTGGCGACGGACGTCGGTGCGTCGAAGAAGCCGTCAGGAACATGCACGCGGACATTCTTGATCTTCTTGCGACCGACTCGCAACAAACGGTCTCACAACTGCTTCAGGGCCTCGCCGATCGCGCGGTGGAAGGTCGGATACGCGTAGATCATCTGACGCAGCGTGGTCACCGGTACGGCGGCGTGCACCGCGACCGCCAGCCCGCTCAGCACCTCGCCGCCCGTCGGGCCCGCGCTGGTGGCACCGACCAGCACGCCGCGGTCGGCGTCCATCACGACCTTGATGAAGCCCTCGTTGCCGGCCTTGTGGATCCAGCCGCGCGTCGAGGCCGGGATCTCGGTCGATCCGGTCCGCACGTTCAGCCCCGCGTCCCGGGCCTGCTTCTCGGTCAGCCCGACCGCGCCGATCTCCGGGTCGGTGAACGTCACCCGCGGCATCGCGTGGTAGCTCGCGGCCGGCGCGTCCGGCTCCTGCAGGATGTCGCGGACCGCGATGTCGGCCTGGTACATGGCGTTGTGGGTGAAGGCGCCGACGCCGGTCACGTCGCCCACGGCCCACACCTTGTCGCCGGCGCGGACGTGTTCGTCGACCTCGATCCGGCGGGCCTTGGGATCGAGGCCCAGCTTGTCGACGCCGAGGTCCGCGGTCGCCACCCGCCGGCCGGTTGCCACCAGCAACTTCTCGCCGGTGACGGCCGAGCCGTCCGCGAGCGTGACGGTGAACGTGTCACCGGCGTACCCGACCTGCTTGGCCTGGGCGCCGACGCGGAACGTCACGCCGTCGCGGTGCAGCGCCTCCCGGGCCAGCGCGCCCGACTCCGGCTCCTCCATCGACAGCACCTCGGGGGCGCCCTCGACGACCGTCACCTGGACGCCGAAGCGCGCGAACACCTGCGCGAGCTCCATCCCGATCGCGCCGCCGCCCAGAACCACCAGCGAGGCGGGCAGCGTCTCGGCCTCGATCGCCTCCCGGTTCGTCCAGTACGGCGTACCGTTCAGGCCATCGATCGGCGGGATCGACGGCACCGTCCCGGTCGCGAGCACGATGCCGCGGGCCGCCTCGAACTCGCGGTCGCCGGCGCGGACCGTGTTCGGCCCGGTGACGGTGGCGACGTCCTTGATCACCGTCGCGCCCTTGTTCACCAGGCGGTCGACGGCGACCTGGTCGTTCCAGGTGTCGGTCGCCTCCTCGCGGATCCGCTTCGCGACCGGTGTCCAGTCCGGCTCGACGCTCGCCGTACCGGCGATGCCGTCGACGCGCCGGGTCTCGGCGATCAGGTTCGCGGCCCGGATCATCATCTTGCTCGGGATGCACCCGTAGTACGGGCACTCGCCGCCGACCAGCCGCGACTCGATGCCGACCACCCGCAGCCCGGCCTGCGCCAGCCGCCCCGCCGTCTCCTCCCCGCCGACCCCGAGCCCGACGACGACCACATCAACCTGTTCAGCCATGCCGCCAAATCTCCCAGACCGGCCGCACCCGGCCAAGTCGGCACCCCGCCCGTCATCGCGCCGTAAGCGCCCGTTCACCACCGGCCACTAGCGTTCTGTTCTCGTAGAAGTGGGGGCACGTTGCTGGACTTCTCTGAGCTGGGAAACATCGATCTCGGCACCGTCATCGCCCTGGTCTCGCTCATCGGTACGTCGATCGTCTGGCTGCTCGACCGCTACCTCTGGCGCCGCAAGCGGCTCGTCTACCGGGTCCAGGTCGACGCGCAGATCGGCGTCCACCCGCGGCAGACCCGCGCCCGCGAGATGGTCGACATCGAGGTCGTGCACCAGGGCACCGTCGTCCAGGACCCGAGCATCGTGCTGCTCCGGATGGACAACGCCGGCACCGACGTGGACGCGCGCGACATGCAGAAGCCGGTCGGGTTCAGCTTCCCGGACCGCAGGATCGTCCGGATGAAGGTGGTCGAGTCGCAGCCGCCCGACCTCGGCGAACTCATCGAGCAGAACATGAAGCCGGTCGATTACGTCGACACCGACCGGATCGAGGTGCCGAAGCTCGCGATCAACCGCGGCGACCACTTCAAGTTCCTGCTGGTGCTGTCCGGGACCGGCAAGGAGGTCAAGCACTCCGGGTACCTGGCCGGAGGCGCGAACGGCGGGATCTACCACGAGCCGCGGCCGCGCGGACCGGGCCGCCGGACCCTGATCTTCGGCGCGACCACACTGCTGCTGGTCGGCGCGCTGGTGGCGTTCTTCCTGGTCGACGTCCTGCAGCCGCCGGACAACTGCCGGTCCGGGCAGCTGCGGGTGATCGGGTCGACCGCGGTCGAGCGGACGATGACCGAGCTGCGCAGCGCGTACGCGAGCGAGTGCTCGGAGGCCGACATCACGATCGCGGCGAACGGCAGCCGCAGCGGGGTCCGCGACCTGAACACCCTGGGCGCCCAGGACCCGGCCGCGGCCGGCAAGGTGATCGCGATGTCCGACGGCCCGGCCGCGGACGCGCCGAACCTCGGCGGCGAGGCCGTCGCGGTCGTGGTGTTCGCGGTCGTCGTCAACCGGTCGGCAGACCTGACCGGGCTGACCACCGGGCAGCTGCGCGACATCTACACCGGCAAGGTCACCAACTGGAAGCAGCTCGGCGGCAAGGACCTGCCGATCCGGATGGTCAGTCGCGTCGGGCCCGACTCCGGCTCCCGGCTCGTGTTCCGCGAGAAGGTCCTGGGCGGCGTCCAGGAGCTGGGCATCACGTCCGACGACTGCCGCAGCGACGACGACCCGGTCGCGAAGTACCACCGCTGCGAGGTCGGTACGACGGACGAGCTGCTCACCCGGGTGAACGAGATCGACGGCGCGATCGGGTACGCCGAACTCGGCAGCGCCCGCAGGTTCGCGGGCCTCGCGGCCGCGACGATCGACGACGTCGTACCGGACACCTCGAAGGTGGCGGACCGCTCGTACAAGTTCTGGGAGGTCGAGCACGCCTACACCTACAAGGCGCCGGACGCGAAGTCGCTGACCGGGGCGTTCCTGGACTACCTGCGCTCGACCGAGGCGCGGCCGGTCCTCGAGCGCGGCGGGCTGGTCCCGTGTGGTGCGCTGCCGCCGGGCTTCTGCGGTTAGTGTGCGGTCATGTATGTGATCGCACACCTCAGTGACCCGCATCTCGACGGTACCGAGGAGCCGCGATCGCGGCTCCGGACGATCACGTCGTACGTCCGGAAGTCCGCCGTGGACGTCGTACTGGTCAGCGGGGACCTCGCCGATCACGGGCTCGCGGCGGAGTACGACGAGTTGGCCGCCGAGCTCGCGTTCGACGTACCGGTGCTGGTGCTGCCCGGCAACCACGACGTCAGTGATCCGCTGCGCAAGGGGCTCGCCGGCTTCCTGGACGCGCCGGGCGACAGCCACCCGGTCCACCAGGTGCGCGACGTTGGTGCCTCACGCTTCGTGCTCGTGGACAGCACGGTGCCCGGCGCCGACCACGGTCTGCTCTCCGCGGACTCGCTGGCCTGGCTCGACGGCGTACTGCGGGAACCCTTCGACGGCCCGCTCTTCGTCGCGATGCACCACCCGCCGCTCGAGCTGCACCACCCGGTGATGGACCAGTGGAAGCTCGAGGACAGCAAGTCGCTCGCGGCGGTCCTCACCGGCAAGCCCGTCACCGCGATCCTCACCGGCCATGTGCACAACGCGATCGTGACGACGTTCGCCGGCCACCCCGTGCTCGGCGCTCCCGGCATACGCTCCACGGTCCCGCTCCCCTTCGAGCCCAGCACCGACTCGGTCGTCGACCCGACCGCCTACCCGGGCCTCGCCTTCCACATCCACACCGAGGACAGCCCGCTGCAGACCGTCTACCGCTATCCGCGGTCCTCGTAGCTGGCGGCCATTGCGGTCGCGCGCTGGTGCAGTGAGGCGCGCAACGACGCCGGACTCAGGACCTCGGCGTTCGTGCTGAGCTGCCACAGCGCCCATTCGGCATGGCGCGCATCCTCGAACGTCACCTCCAGCCGCAGCCAGCCGTCCGCGTCGGGCTCTTCCGCGCGGACGGCGCGCGCGGCGTTCAGCAGCTCCTCCCGGCGTGCCGGGTGCACGCGTACGTGCACGGTGAGGTGGCCGTCGGCGAGGAACTGGGCGGCGCGTTCCCGCCAGATGCGGTCCAGATCGACGCTGCGCGGTCGCTCCGCCGGCTCGGGGAGCTCCTCGGCGCCGAGCAGCCGCGACAGCCGGTACGTGCGGTCCTCGCCGGATCTTCTGGCGAGCAGGTAGCCGCGGTCCCGGACCGTCACGAGACCGATCGGGTCGACCGTGCGCCACTCCGGTTCCCGGCCGGTGGCCGCGTAGTGGATGCGCAGCTTGTGCCCGGCGAGCACTGCGCGGCGGACCTCCAGCATCGTCGCGTCCGGGACTTCCTTGGTGATCAGGCGGCGCGACAGCAGATCCGTCTCGGGGTCGACCAGGATGCGCTGGGCCGCCTCGCTCGCGGTCGTTCGGTGCGCCTCCGGGAGCGCGTCGACGACCTTGCGCATGGCCGACGCGAGCGCCGCGCTGAGGCCGAAGACCTGCTCGCCGCGTCCCGACCCGGCGGTCAGCAACGCCAGCGCCTCGTCGTTGTTCAGGCCCGTGAGCTCGGTGCGGAAGCCGGGCAGCAACGCGAAGCCTCCGTGCCGGCCGCGTTCGGCGTACACCGGGACACCCGCCGCGGACAGCGCCTCGATGTCACGCAGGACCGTACGGGTCGACACCTCCAACTCGCGCGCGAGCACGTCGGCGGTCAACCGCCCCCGCTGGCGCAGCAGCAGGACCAGCGAGACCAACCGGTCGGCGCGCATCCCGCAACATTACCCGACAGAGGATGTCGTGATTTGTTGGCAGGCTCGCCACATGACGATCGAACGAACCGCAGTGAACCCGGTGCCGTGGTCCCTGGAGCTGGGCTTCAACCAGGGCGAACTGGTCTCCGGGCAGACCCGGACGCTGTACTGCTCCGGCCAGACCTCGATGAACGCCGACGGCAAACCCGAGCACGACGGCGACCTGCCCGCCCAACTGGCGCTCAGCGTCGACAACCTGGAGGCCGTCCTCACCGAGGCCGGCATGACCCTCGGGAACCTGGTCCGCCTGAACGTCTACACCACCGACGTCGACCAACTGTTCCCGCACTACGGCGTACTGGCGTCACGGCTGGCGGCCGCAGGGGTCGCGCCGGCCACGACGATGCTCGGCGTCACGCGGCTGGCGATCCCCGGCCAACTGGTGGAGCTGGAGGGAACCGCCGTCGCCTGACGACCTGTCAGCTACTCGTGCCGGGCCGGCCGGCACGAGTAGCTGCTGGATCAGAAGTTGATCATGTGCCCTTCGAGGCCGTGGAAGGCCTCCTGGAGCGCCTCGCTGAGCGTCGGGTGCGCGTGCACGTTGCGGGCCAGTTCCTTGGTGGTCAGGTCCCACTTCTGCGCGAGGGTGAGCTCCGGCAGCAGCTCGGTGACCTCCGGGCCGATCAGGTGCGCGCCGAGCAGCTCGCCGTACTTGCTGTCGCTGATCACCTTCACGAAGCCGCTGGCGTCGCCGAGGCCGTGGGCCTTGCCGTTCGCGGTGAACGGGAACTTGGCGACCTTGACGTCGTGGCCGAGCTTGCGGGCCTCTTCCTCGGTGTACCCGAAGCTGGCGATCTGCGGCTGGCAGAACGTCGCCCGCGGGATCATCGCGTAGTCGAGCTCCATCGTCTCGTGCCCGGCGATCGTCTCGGCCGCGATCACGCCCATCGCCTCGGCCGCGTGCGCGAGCATCAGCTTCGCGGTCACGTCGCCGATCGCGAAGATGTTCGGCACGTTCGTCCGGCAGAAGCCGTCGATGCCGATCGCGCCGCGCTCGGTGAGCTGGACACCGATCTTGTCCAGGCCGTAGCCGTCGACGCGCGGCTGGAAGCCGATCGCCTGCAGCACCTTGTCGGCCTCGATGGTCTGCTGGTTGCCGTCCTTGCCGGTGACCGTGACCTTGACCTTGTCGCCGGAGTCGTCGATCGAGTCCACCCGGGTCGAGGTGAGCACGTCGACGCCGAGCTTCTTGTACGCCCGGGCGAGCTCCTTGGAGACCTCCGGGTCCTCCAGCGGCACCATCCGGTCCAGGAACTCGACGATCGTCACCTTGACGCCGTAGTTCGCCAGCACGTACGCGAACTCGACGCCGATCGCGCCGGCGCCGGCGATCACGATCGAGCCCGGCAGCTCCTCGGTGAGGATCTGCTCCTCGTAGGTCACCACGCGGTCGCTCAGCTGGGTGCCCGGCAGCAGCTTGGTGGTCGCGCCGGTCGCCACGATGCAGGACCCGAACGTGACGGTCTCCGACGAGCCGTCGTTCAGCGTGACGTCGAGGGTGTTCGCGTCGGTGAACGAGCCCCAGCCGTCGAACTCGGTGATGTTGTTCTTCTTCATCAAGAAGTGGACGCCCTTGACCCGGCCGTCCGCGACCTTGCGGCTGCGCTGGACCGCGGCCGGGAAGTCGAAGGTCACCTCGCCGCTGATGCCGAAGGTCTTCGCCTCCGTCCGGAAGATGTGCGACAGCTCGGCGTTCCGCAGCAGCGCCTTGGACGGGATGCAGCCCACGTTCAGGCAGACACCGCCCCAGTACTTCTTCTCGATGATGGCGGTCTTGAGCCCGAGCTGGGCGGCGCGGATCGCCGCGACGTACCCGCCGGGACCGGCGCCGAGGACAACAACGTCAAAGTGCGAGGCCATGCAGTGAACTTTAATAGGTCGGACCAGGGAGGCTTTCGCCAGGACCCGTACGGCGCCTACCCTTTGGGCACGCGCGTGAGGCGAGTGGGCATGGGGGACGGATGGATCAGGGCAGGCGCCGGGGGTTGCGGCTCGCGGCACTGGGTGTGGTGCTGACGGCCGTCGCCGTGCCGGCGTACGCCGATCCGCCCCCGTCCACGCCCCCGCCGGCATCGGTCACCGACGTCAATCGGTCGCTCGAGCAGCTCCAGGCCGAGGCGGCCGCGGTCCAGGCCGACTTCGCGAAGGCGACGATCGCCTACACGAACGCGCTCGAGCAGGCCCAGGCCGCCGAGGCCGCCGCGAAGAAGGCCGAAGCCACCGCGACCACCTCGAAGGGCAAGGCCGACGAGGAGCGCCGCCGGCTCGGCGTGGTCACCGCGCAGGCGTACCAGCTGGGGATCCCGACCGTGATGGGCGCCGAGTCGATGCTCTGGTCGCTCGCCCCGATCGCCGAGAGCCTCCAGGAGATCGCCGACCGGCAGACCGCGATCACCCAGCTGGGCAACACCCAGGTCTCGCAGTACCAGCGGGCGATGGCCGCGGAGTCCGAGTCGAACCGGCTCAAGGACGACGCGACCAGCAAGCGCGCCGCAGCGAACGAAGCGGCCGCGAAGGCACAGGAGCTCAGCAAGCAGGTGCAACAGAAGGCCGCCGACGCCTCGGCGGCGATGGCCGACCAGACGGCTGACCTGGACGTGGCCTCCGCGCTGTCGAAGCAGCTCCAGCAGACCCGCAACGAGCAGGCCCTGGCCCGCTGGCAGACGTACCTGGCCGAGCTCACCGCCACCAAGGTCACTCCCCCGGCGGCCGCGGCGTTGAAGAATCCGGGCAAGCTGCCGACCGGCCTCACCCCGCTGACCCGCCGAGGCGCCGCCGTTCCTGGTGTCGCGGCCGTCACTGTCGCCGGCCGGACCGTGCGCGTCATGTCGGCCGAGACCATCCGTGCGGTCAACCAGGCGTTCAGCCTCCTCGGCAAGCCGTACGGCGTTGCGGCCACCGGCCCGGACAAGTACGGATGCCTCGGAGCGGCCCGCGTCGCCTGGCAGCCCTACACGACCCTGCCGAACCTGGTCGGCAAGGTGTACCCGAACTACCAGGCCGTGCCGGCCCCGCAGGTCCAGCCCGGCGACCTGCTCGTGATGGGCAGCAAGTCGCTCGGCCTCGTGCACATCGGCATCGCGCTCGACAACGGCGAGATGATCGCCGCCGACGAGGCCAAGGGCGCGGTCGTCGTCACCACGGTCCCCGACAACCTGTACGCCGTCCTCCGCCCGACGCTCGGCGCGCCGTCCAAGCCGCAGATCGCCCCGGTGGCGACCTCCGACGCGTACGCGTTCCGCTGCGGTAACACCGCCACGTCGTACGACGTCGGCTCCGGGTCCTGGTCGTGGCCGCTGCCGGACGGCAGCTACGAGATCGGTACGCCGTTCGGCCAGTCCGGGTCGATGTGGTCGAGCGGGGTGCACACCGGCCAGGACTTCCCGGCCTCGATCGGTACGACGGTCCGCGCCGTCACCTCCGGCACCGTCCGCGTCGAGCAGCCGGCCTGGGCGGGCAACCTGGTGCGGATCGACCACGGGAACGGCCTCGAGACGCTGTACGCCCACTTGAGCCGGGTCGACGTCACGGACGGCCAGCAGGTGACGGCCGGCCAGCGGATCGGTGCCGTGGGCACCGAAGGCAACTCGACCGGTCCGCACCTGCACTTCGAGGTCCGGCTCGGCGGCGACCCGGTGAACCCGATGCCGTTCCTGGCGACCGGTTCGGCGAGCACCGGCTGGGGCGGGTTCAGCAACGGGATGATCCCGGCCGGCAGGCTGTGCGCGATCGGCTCCGGCCACCTGCTCCGCTGCGATGCCGCCGCGGCGTACCTGCAGCTGTCCGCGGCCTACCGCGCCCAGTTCGGCAAGTCGCTGTGCATAACCGACTCGTACCGCTCGTACGCCTCCCAGGTCAGCCTGTACCAGCGCAAGCCGTCGCTGGCGGCGCTGCCCGGCACCTCCAACCACGGCTGGGGCGTCGCCGTCGACCTCTGCGGCGGTGTCGACAGGTTCGGCACCACGCAGTACCGCTGGATGAAGTCGCACGCCCCGTCGTACGGCTGGCTGCATCCGGTCTGGGCTGACCAGGGCGGCAACCGTGAGGAGCCCTGGCACTGGGAATTCGGTAACCCTGTGTCATCGTGACATACGCGTGAGTAGGGGAACGCACTCCTCATCGCGAACTGATGACGCCATGCACTACGCCGGACAGAGCTGACTACCGAGGATAGCCACGAGGCGTCCGACGGTAGGGGGTGGCATGGAGCAGTACGAGCTCTACTGCCTGTCCGACCGGTCCTTCTACGACCGTCCCACCGAAGGCAGCGAGCACCCGGACTTCACCATAGCCGGCCGTGCCGTTCCGGACGGCTGGGACCACGAAGCCGGCGAGATCTGGATGCACTACGCGCCGCGCGGCGTCGCGCTGCCTCTCCAGGGCTGGAAGATCCACGTCTCGTCCTGCCTCGACGACGCCGAGCGGACGCTGGCGGCGGTCTGGGCGTACTGCGTGCCGCGCGGCATCCCGTTCAAGTTCCTGCGCAGCGAAGCCGTGCTGGTGATGACGAACTCGAAGGCGGCCTTCCGCGGCTCCAGCGGGAAGCTCGTCACGATCTACCCGGTCGACAGCTCCGAGTTCGAGCTCGTGCTCAAGGAGCTGGACGAGCTGCTCAGCGGCATCCGCGGCCCGTACATCCTCAGCGACCTGCGCTACGGCGAGGGACCGCTGTTCGTCCGGTACGGCGCCTTCGCCGAGCGGCACTGCGTGTCGGCGACCGGCGAACGGGTGCTCGCCGTCGAGGATCCGAGCGGACGGCTGGTACCGGACACCCGCGGCCCGGTCTTCGCCACCCCGGCGTGGATCACGCTGCCCGCGTTCCTGGAACCACACCTCGACGCGCGCAATGCCGTTACCACCAACGAGCTCGCGTACGCGATCGACAGCGTCATCCAGTTCTCGAACGGCGGCGGTGTCTACCTCGGCCGGCACCGGGAGTCCCAGGCCCGGGTGGTGCTCAAGGAGGGCCGCCCGCTGGCCGGGCTCGACGTCGACGGCCGCGACGCGGTGACCCGGATGCAGCACGAGCGGACCATCCTGGAGCGGCTCGCCGGGCTGGACGTCGTACCGGCGGTGCAGGACTACTTCGTCCTCGGCGAGCACCATTTCCTCGTGCAGGAGTTCGTCGACGCGAACCCGCTGCAACGACTCGTGGTGATGCGCTACCCGTTGACCCGGCCGGACCCGTCCCCGGCCGCCCTGCAGGAGTACGCCGACTGGGCGTTGACGATGCTGGAGCGTGTCGCGGACGCCATCGCGGCGCTGCATGACCGCGGGGTGGTGTTCGGCGACCTGCATCCGGACAACATCCTGATCGACGCCGACGGGCACCCGGTGCTGATCGACTTCGAGGTCGCCACCCTCGCCGAGCAGCAGGCCCGGTCCGCGCTGGCCCATCCCGGGTACGTCGCCCCACCTGAGCGGCAGGGCGCGGACGCCGACCGGTACGCGCTGGCCTGTCTGGCGCTGGGGCTGTTCGCGCCGCAGACGACGATGCTGCTGCCGCTGCACGCGGGGAAGGCCCGGCACCTGGCCGACCTGATCACCCGGACCTTCCCGGTGCCCGAGGCAACGATCGACGAAGCGGTCGCGACCATCACCGGGCCGACGGGTGACACCCTCCCGCAGGACCTGCCGCTACCCGGTCGGTCGAGCTGGCCGGAGGTCCGGGCCGGGATCACCCGGGCGATCGTCGCCGCGGCCACGCCCGAGCGCGACGACCGGCTCTTCCCCGGTGACATCGCCCAGTTCCAGCCCGGTGGCGGCGTGAACCTCTCGTACGGCGCTGCCGGCGTGCTGTACGCCCTGCACCGGACCGGCGCCGGCCGCTTCCCGCAGTACGACGACTGGCTCCGCAAACACGCGCAGGACCCGGCGATCGGCCTCGGACTGTACGACGGCCTGCACGGCGTCGCCCACGTGCTCGACGACCTCGGCTACCGGCAGGACGCACTCGACGTCCTGGACCGATGTCTGGCCATGCCACCGACCGCACTCGAGCTGGGCCTCCACTCCGGACTCGCCGGCATCGGGCTGAACCTGCTCCACTTCGCGGGCGAGCCCGGTGTGCGGACGGCGGCGATCAGGGTGATCGACCAGGTCGCCGACCGGCTCGGCCGGGTGGCCGACGTACCGGAGACCAGCGGTGAGGGAAACCCGCGGGCGGGACTGATGTTCGGCTCGTCGGGATCGGCGTTGCTGTTCCTGCGCGCCTACGAGCGCTCCGGCGACACCGGCTTGCTCGACCTCGCCGAGACGGCGTTGCGCCAGGACCTGCGACGGTGCAGCCGTGACGAAGCCGGGATGCTGCAGGTCAACCAGGGCTGGCGGACGCTGCCGTACCTCGAGGAGGGATCAGCCGGCATCGCCCTCGTCCTCGACCGCTACCTGCGATACCGCCCGGACGAGGAGCTCGCCGACGCTCGCACCGCTCTCCTGCGGGTCACGCGCTGCGGGTACTGCGTGCAGCCCGGCCTGTTCATGGGCCGCGCCGGCCTGATCACGGCCGCCGCGGACGCCGGCCTGCCGACCGCCGAACTGGTGCGCGGCCTCGACTGGCACGCGCTGCCGTACGCCGGCGGCCTCGCCTTCCCCGGCAACCAGCTGCTGCGTCTCTCGACGGACCTGGCCACCGGTTCGGCCGGGATCCTGCTGGCTCTGGGAACCGCGCTGCACGAGCAGCCGGTGGCCCTCCCGTTCTTCGAACCCTTGTCCGCGGCAGGGGTATCAAGCCCTTCCAGTGTGCGAAAGGAGGTGTAGACATGGCACTTCTCGACCTTCAGGGACTCCAGGCTCCCAGTGGTGGTCACGGAGGTGGTGGCGGCGGAAGCACGCTGACCGTGCTCGGCTGTGGTTCCCAGCGTCCCAGCAACCTCAGTGTCGCGCTCTGCCACTGACAGCAGCGCTGACCAGCAGTAGGTTCGGTGCTCCGGACTTCCCGTCCGGGGCACCGGACCGGGGAAGGAGCGCCCGGTGCACCTGCTCGGCCTCAGGTATCCCGACACCGAACGGCTGCCGGTCGTCGACCGGCTGCACGGCCGTGCTGTGCCGGATCCGTACCGCTGGCTCGAGAACGCGACCGACCCGCGGACCGTGCAGTGGCAGGCAGCCCAGGACGAGCTCTGGCTGAGCCATGCCTCCGAACTGCCGGGCCGCTACCGCTTCCGGACCCGCGTCGCGGCGTTCAGCGACGTCGGCATGGTGCGCCCGCCGCTGTGGCGTGGCGGGCGCCAGTTCTTCCTCCGCCGGACCGCTGACCAGGACCACCCCGTCCTGTACGTCGCCACGCCGGAACGGCCGGTGGTCGACCCGATGGAGCTCGACCCGACCGGCGGAACCACCCTGGACCTGTGGCAGCCGTCGCCGGACGGACGCCTGCTCGCCTACCAGTTGTCGAGCGGCGGCAGCGAGGAGTCCAGCCTCTACGTCATGGACGTCGGCAGCGGTCACGTGCTGGACGGACCGATCGACCGCTGCCGCTACTCCCCCGTCGCCTGGCTCCCCGACGGGAGCGCCTTCTACTTCGTCAGGGACCGGCAGCTCTTCCTGCACCGGGTCGGCCGGTCCGACGACACGCCCGTGCTCAGCCGCGAGGCCTCGTACGGGCTGGAGATCAGTGCCGACGGGCGCTGGCTGACGATCTCCGCGGCCCGCGGCGCCGCGAACGACGTCTGGCTGGCCGACGTCTCGGTCCCCGACCGGCCGAAGTTCACCGCCGTGCACCAGGGTGTGGAGGCCCGGAGCGCGCTGATCGTCGGCCGCGACCAACGTCTGTACGTCCTCACGACACTCGACGCCCCGGCCGGCCGGATCTGCGTCGGCGACCCGACGCGGCCGGAACCGGCCCAGTGGCGAGACCTGATCCCCGAGGACCCCGGCGCGCCGCTGAGCGAGCTGGCGACGCTGGACGGCCCGGAGCTGCCCCGGCCGCTCCTGGTCGTCGCGCGGACCCGCCACGCCCTCGGGGAGCTCGCCGTCCACGAGCTGCGCACCGGCAAGCGCCTCGGCGAGGTGCCACTGCCCGGTCCCGGTTCCGTCGGCTCCCTCAGCGCCGACCTCGACGGCGGTCACGAGGTCTGGTTCAGCTACACCGACAGCGTCACGCCCGGGACCGTGTACCGGTACGACGCCCGCACCGGGGAGACGGCGGTGTGGGCCGAGCCGCCCGGGACGGTCGAGGTGCCGCGGCTCAGCGCCCGGCACGTCGTCTACCGGTCGGCGGACGGGACGCCGGTCCGGATGGTCGTGCTCGCCCCGCCCGGGCGTCGCGGACCACGGCCCACGATCCTCTACGGGTACGGCGGATTCGGCCAGCCGCTCACGCCGACGTACTCCGCGTTCACGCTCGCCTGGGTCGAGGCCGGCGGCGTGTTCGTCACCGCCAACCTGCGCGGCGGCGGCGAGGAGGGCGACGCGTGGCACCGGGCCGGCCGGCTGCACCACAAGCAGAATGTGTTCGACGACTTCGTCGCCGCCGCCGAGACGCTGGTCGCGGACGGCTGGACGACCGCGGCGCAGCTCGGCATCTGCGGCGAGTCCAACGGCGGGCTGCTGGTCGGCGCGGTCCTGACCCAGCGTCCCGAACTGTTCGCTGCGGCCGTCTGCGCCGCACCGGTGCTGGACATGGTCCGCTACGAGCACTTCGGCCTCGGGGCCTCCTGGGTACCGGAGTACGGGTCCGTCACCGACCCCGCCCAGTTCGAGGACCTGCTGGCGTACTCGCCGTACCATCATGTTGCTGAGGGCACCGACTATCCCGCCGTATTGTTCACGGCCTCGGGCGGCGACACCCGCGTGGACCCCCTGCACGCCCGCAAGATGTGCGCCGCGCTGCAGCATGCGACCGCCGGATCGAGACCGGTGCTGCTCCGGTTCGAGGACGGCGCCGGTCACGGGGCGGCGGCCGTCAGCCGCGGCGTCGCCCTGGCCGCGGACATGCTGGCGTTCCTCGGCGCTCACACCGGGCTGACCCGATGACATCCCCGGCTCTCACCTTCGGCGCCGTCGCCCGCCACGGCCGCGGCTGGCTGCCGCTGATCGGGGTCTTCGCGCTGCTGGACAGCGCGGTGACGCTCGCGCTCCCGACCGTCCTCGGACGGGCCGTGGATGCTATTGCCTCCGGCAACAGGGTGGGCCAGTGGCTGATCCTCGCCTGCGCACTGATCGGCGTCGGCATCGCCGCCGCACTGGTTGACGCCTTCGCCGGTACGGCGTGTGTCGCCGGGACCACCGCCTGGCTCCGGCACCGGCTGGTGGCGAAGGTTCTCACCGGCGGGCCGGAGGGAGTCCGCCGGTTCCAGACCGGCGACCTGGTCAGCCGGGTGTCCGGCAGCGCGAGCGACGCGGCCCAGGCAGGTCCCACCGCGGTGACGGCCGTGGCCGCAGTCCTGCCTCCCGCGGGAAGCCTCGTGTTGCTCGCGCTCATCGACGTGTGGCTGGCGGCCGCATTCTTCGCCGGTGTCCTGCTCGTCGTCACGGTGCTGTGGGTCTTCGCCCGACGGACCACCGAGATCAGCCTGTCCTACCAGGAGACCCAAGGCCGGATCGCCACCTTGCTGACCGAGGCGCTCGGCGGGATCCGGACCGTCGCTGCCGCAGGCACTGTCGAGCGCGAAGAACGGCGAGTGCTCGGTCCGCTGCCCGAGCTGCATCAGCACGGCCGCCTGACCTGGCGGGTCCTTGCCCGATCCGGCGCGCAGGCGGCGATCGTCGGCCCACTGATCCTGGTCGCGGTGCTCGCGATCGGCGGCCTGCAGCTGGTCGACGGCCGGATCACGCCGGGCGAGCTGTTCGCCGCCGCGCAGTACGCCGTCATCGGCGCGGGACTCGGCAGCCTGACCGGCCTGCTCGGCGAGATCGCCCGGGCGCGAGCGGGCGCCCAGCGGTGCGCCGAGATCCTGGCAGTCGAATCCCTCGCGTACGGCAGCCTGCCGTTGCCGCCCGGGCCGGGACGGCTGGCGTTCGACGACGTGACCGTGACCGCCGAGGGCGTCGCAGTCCTCGACCGGGTCACCCTCGACCTGCCCGGCGGAGCAACGGTTGCCGTGGTAGGTCCGAGCGGCGCCGGCAAGTCGGTCCTGGCCGCGGTCGCCGCGCGGCTGCGCGATCCCGACTCCGGCCTCGTACTCCTCGACGGCGTACCCCTCCGAGCGCTCTCGCGGCACGCGCTGCGCCGCGCCGTCGGCTGTGCGTTCGAGCGTCCGGTACTGGTGGGCCGGACCGTCGGCGAGGCGATCGCGACGGGCGCGGTCACGCCGGTCCGGATGCTCGCGGCCGCGCGGGCCACGCACATCCACCGCTACGCGAGCCGCCTGCCCGACGGCTACAGCACTCCGTTGCCGGAGGCACCGATGTCCGGCGGCGAGGCACAGCGGCTCGGGCTCGCGCGGGCCTGGCCCGCCGAACGGCTGCTGGTCCTCGACGACGCCACCTCCAGCCTGGACACGGCGACCGAGCTCGAGATCAACCGCACCCTCACCGACGACAACCACCACCGGACGCGCTTGATCGTCACCCACCGCGCGGCGACGGCGGCCCGCGCCGATCTGGTGGTCTGGCTGGACCGCGGGCAGGTCCGGGGTGTCGGTCCGCACGCCCGCCTGTGGCGCGCCGCGGCGTACCGGGAGATCTTCGGATGAGGCGCGAACTGGGCTACGGGGTGCGGGCGCTCCGGCGGCGGCCGGCGCTCCTGCTGGCTGCCTGGTCGGTTCCGGAGATCGTGCCGACGGCCGGCTACGGCGTCGCGGTCGCACACGCGACCGACGCGTTCCTGGCCGGCCGGTCCGAGGCGGGGCTGGCGTGGCTCGCCGGCCTCGTCGCCGCCGCCGGGCTCGGCGCGGTCGGTGCCGGCCAGGTGTACCGGCGGCTCGGTGAGCTGGTCGAACCGGTCCGCGACGACCTGGTCCGGCTGGTGATCGGCGGCGCGCTCCGGCGTGGCGTGGCCGGTGAACGCACGGACGGCGCCGTCTCGCGGCTGAACCGCCAGGTCGAGATCGTCCGGGACACCTACGCTGGGCTGATCCTGGTGGTCCGGACATTCGTGATCACGGTCGTCGGCGTGCTGACCGGTCTGCTGTCGCTCGCGCCGGTGATCGCGCTGCTCGTCGTACCGCCGTTCCTGCTCGGGTTCGCCGCCTCGCTCGCGATCCTCGGACTCGCCTCCCGGCGGGTCCAGGCGTCACTTGCCGCCGACGAGGACCTGACCACTTCGGCCGGTACGACCTTCGCCGGCGTGCGCGACCTCACCGCCGCGGGCGCCGAGGACTTCGCCGCGGAGCTGGTCGGCGAGCCGATCGAGGCCCACGCCGCCGCCGAGCGGGCGCTGGCCAAGGTCGCCGCGCTCCGGACGCTGTGCTTCGCCGTCGGCGGCTGGCTGCCGCTCCTGATCCTGCTGGCCGCGGGTCCCTGGCTCCTGGGCCGCGGCGTCAGCACCGGGACTCTGCTCGGCGGACTGACCTACGTTCTCCTCGGTCTGCAACCGGCACTCAACACCGTCATGGCGGCCCTCGGCGACAGCGGGCTGCGGTACGTCGTCACGCTCGGGCGGATCCTCGACAGCGGACCGCCGCACGAGCAGGCCACACCGACCGCGGTCCCGCGCAACCACCAGGCACGCCTGCACAAGGTGTCGTTCGCGTACGGCGTCCACGCGGAGCCGGTCCTGCACGACCTGGACCTCGTGGTGGCCGAAGGCGATCACCTGGCCGTCGTCGGCCCCAGCGGCGTCGGCAAGTCGACGCTGGCGAACCTCATCTGCGGACTGCTGGCGCCGACCGGCGGACGGGTCCTGCTGGGCAGGGTCCCACCGGAACTACTGTCCACCGACCTGCTGGCCAGGACGCGGGTCCTGATCCCGCAGGAGGCGTACGTCTTCTCGGGCACCGTGGCCGACAACGTCAGCTACCTCGCACCGGATGCCACCGCCCAGGAGATCGACCGCGCGATCGAGGCCGTCGGCGCAGCCGCCCTGGTCAGCAGGATCGGCGGGACCCGCGCTCAGGTCCGTCCGGCTCACCTCTCGGCCGGTGAGCGGCAGCTGATCGCGCTGGCACGGGCGTTCCTGTCACCGGCACCGCTCGCCGTACTCGACGAAGCGACCTGTCACCTGGACCCCGAGGCCGAACGCCGCGCCGAGGAGGCCTTCGCGGCCCGGCCCGGCAGCCTGATCGTGGTCGCGCACCGCGTCAGCTCCGCGCTCCGCGCCCGGCGGATCCTGGTCCTGGACGGCGACGACGTGTGCGTCGGCCGCCACACCACGCTGCTCCGCAGCTCCCCGCTGTACCGCGACCTCGTCGGGCACTGGCAACCACCCGAGCACGCCGATCGGGGTCAGATCCAGCCGGCGTCCTGAGCCTTCAGGACCGCCTCGATCCGGCTGCGCGCGCCGACCTTCGCGAGGATGTGCGACAGGTAGTTGCGGACCGTGCCGCTGGTCAAGTTGAGCTTGTGCGCGATCTCCTGCGCGGTCGCACCGGTCGACACCAACCGGAGTACCTCGCACTCCCGCGGGGTCAGCGGGTTGCGCACGGCTCGCAGCGCGGCCAGCGCCACCGCGGGATCGATCACCGGCACGCCGTCGGCGACGCTCCGCACCGCCTCGACCAGCTCGGCCGGCGAGGCGTCCGTCGCGATGAACCCGATCCGCGGTGAGGCCCGGGCGAGTTCCAGGCACGCGGCACTGACCGCCTCCCGGTCGACCAGGATCAGCACACTCACGTCAGGCCGCCGGCCGGTCAGCCCCGCGGCCACCAGCTCACACGCCAGCTCGAAGTCGAGCACGACTACCTGCGGATCCGTGCGCGCCACTGCCTCCGGCACGTCCGTGGCCGTGTCGGCCTCAGCCACTACTTCCAGCCCTGCGTCCTGTGACAACACGGCCGCGAGAGCCCCCCGCAGCAAAGCACCGTGCTGTCCGAGTACAACTCGGATCACGCTTCCGCCCCCCTGGCATCGCGTCCCACTTCAGAGACTCGTCAGTCACGAAAAGTGCTGAGCGAGCCGCGATCGGTGACGCCCAGTTTGAAGGGCTCCCGGGCGATTGTCACGCGTTCGGACAATCCTGGATCCGTCGCCCCGTACGCTAGGAACGTGGCCGAGCAGAAGAGTCCCGACCGCACCGATCACAACGTCACGCTGGATGCCGAGGACGATCGGTGGGAGTGGCGACGCAAGATCCGGGCGAACCCGAAGAAGCACCTGATCTACCGGATCGGCGTGGGCGTCGTCGGGGGGTTGCTGATCATCGCGGCGCCGTTGACCGGGTGGTTGCCGGGACCGGGCGGGATCCCGTTGTTCATCGCGGGCCTGGCCGTGCTCGCCAGCGAGTTCGAGTGGGCGCAGCGGCTGCTGTACCGGGTCAAGGACTGGGTGAAGGCACTCACCGCCTGGACCGGCAAGCAGCCCGCCTGGTTGAAGGCCCTCGGGACGCTCGCGCTGTTCCTGTGCGTGCTCGTCGCGATCTGGCTCTACATGGCGGTGCTGGGTGTGCCGGGCTGGCTGCCCGACTCCTGGGAGTCATTCCTCGGCAAACTGCCCCTGCTGCCCTGAGTAGTCCGGCAGGTCGACCAGTTCGCTCATGTTCCGGGCCGTCCGGAGCATCTGGTTCAGGAAGAACGGGATGTCCAGGATCCGGTTCCGGGCCACGATCCCGAACCGGGTGGCCGGTGCCATGAACGCGCCGGCCCGGCTGCCGTCCTGGGTCGTCGACACCGACTTCCGCAACCGCGCCTCGTACCGCTCGAACGCCGCCCGGAAGTCGCCGCGCGCCTGCTCCAGCTCCCCCGCGAGCACGTAGGCGCCGACCACCGCCGTACCGGTACCCAGCGCCCCGAACGTCGCGCCGTACCCCGCGTCGCCGAGCAGCACGATCCGTCCGGTCGACCAGCGGTCCACGCGCACCCGGCTGATCGAGTCGAAGTACAGCTCCGTTGCTGCCGGCAACGCTTCGAGCAGCGTCGGCACGTGCCAGCCGAGGCCGCTGAACTGCTCCCGCAGGATCGCCTTCTGCTGGTCCACGTCCCGCCGGTCGTACTGCAGCACCGGGGACTTGAAGACGAACAACGTCTGCGCGAGCCCGGGGTCGCGAGCGTCGCCGCCGACGCTCGCGAGCTTGCCCGGCACGTTGTACATGAGCGTGTCCCCGGAGATCCCGAGCGTGTTCGGTAGTTCCCAGCCGCCGACGTAGTAGTCCAGATGACGCTCCAGCACCTGCTCCTTCGGCCAGGCGAGCCGCCGTACGACGGAATGCATCCCGTCCGCGCCGACGACCAGGTCGTAGGTCTCCTCGAGTCCGCTCTCGAACCGCACGTCCACGCCGCCCGGGTGCTCCCGCAGCGCGGCGATCGAGTCTCCGAAGCGGTACGTCGCCCGCGCGCGGCTGTGCTCGTACAGCACCCGCGACAAGTCGGCTCGCAGTACCTCGAGCTCACCGCCCGCGAACTCGGCCGGCAGCCGCATCAGCTTGCGGCCGTTCGTGTCGACGAACCGCATCGCGTTGCCACCGGTCTGCAGCGCCCGCAGGTCGTCCAGTACGCCCATCCGCGCCAGCACCGTCGTGAACACCTCCCCGCGGAAGTCGACGGCGTACCCGCCCTTGCGCAGCGCGGGCGCGATCTCGACGACCGTCACGTCGTGACCCGCCCGGCCCAGCCACAGCGCCACCGACGGCCCCGCGACGCTCGCACCCGACACCAGAATCTTCATCCCGACTCCTAACTGTGTCCGGCGGACACAATAAAGTGTATGGTAGACACAGTTCGGGCCGGAAGGAAAGGACGATCTGCATGACCGAACTGCTCTGGGGCAAGGAACCGGCGCGCACGCGCGGCCCGAAACCGGCGATCACGCTCACCGCCATCGCCGAGGCCGCGATCGCGATCGCGGACGCCGAAGGGCTTGACGCGGTCTCGATGCAGCGCGTCGCCGGCGAGCTCCCGGTCACGAAGATGGCGCTCTACCGGCACGTCCCGGGCAAGACCGAACTCGTCGCGGTGATGAGCGATCTGGCGGTCGGCGCCCCGCCGGACCGCTCCGGTCTCCCCTGGCGCGAGGCCTTGCACACTTGGGCCCTCGACCTGTACGAGAGCTTCACCCGGCACCCGTGGCTGCTGCAGTCCACGATCGGCCGCCGGCTGCTCGGCCCCAACGAACTCGCCTGGCTCGAGAGCGGCCTCGCCACCCTCGCGGACAGCGGGCTGACCGGCGCCGAGAAGCTCGACTCGATCCTGGTCGTCACCAGCCATGTCCGGAACCTCGCCCAGCAGTCCGTGACGTTCCCCGGCTCGACCACCGGGCTGACCGAGAAGGACATGCAGCGATCGCTGGCGGAGATCCTGACCACCGAGGCCGCCCGGTTCCCGCACCTCGTCGCCGCGATGCGCACCGCGGCCGCCGGCGCGAATCAGGGCCTGGAGTTCGGCCTAAAGCGCATCCTGGACGGGCTAGAGCTTCTCGTCAGCGGCCGGGTAGCTGTGCCGGACGGCATTGAAACGTTGCCGATAGACGGACGCGGGTAGCCCGTAGGCGGATTTGAACCGACGGGCGAAGTAGTTCTGGTCCGGCCAGCCGACCGATTCGCCGATCCGGCTGATCGGCAGGTCGGTGTGCAGCAGCCGGTCGGCCGCAAGCTCGACGCGATGCCGCGACAGGTACGCCATCGGCGGCAGCCCGGTCACCGACTTGAACAGCCGGACCAGATAGCCCGGCGCGAGATGCAGCTCGCCGGCGAGCTCGGTCAGCGTCCAGTGCCGGGCCGGATCGGCCTCCATCATCCGCATCGCGTCGAGGACCGCGGGGTGGATCTGTTCCCGGCGTTCCTCACTGTGCGTCACCGCCCGTGCGATACAACTCAGGTAGAGCGACAGCCAGCCGATCACCTCACCGCGATGCCGGCTCAAAGGCCGGTTGCGTAGTTGCCGCAGTCCGTCCAGGTGCCCGACGGCCTCCTGGACGGCCGCCGGATCGAGGTGCGTCGCGATCATGCCGCGGCGTTGCGCGGAGAACGGTCCGGTCCACAACAGGTAACCCAGTAAGGGATCCTCGCGCGCCCAGGCGAGTTCGCGGCGCACAAGGTCGGCCGAGAAACAGCAGTTGTAGACCTCGAGCGAATCGCAGTCGACGTACTCGTGCCAGACCCCCGGACGCAGCAGGATCGCGTCCCCGGCGGCGACCCGCCGGCGGCCCGCGAGGCTGTGGTGGACGCCTTCACCGCCGGTCACCAGCACCAGCTCGAAGAAACTGTGCGTGTGCAGCGGGTGCGCATTCTCGTGCAGGTGCGTGCCCGCGTGCACGACCGTCCCTTCGACGAAGTGCAGCACGGTTCCGCGGGTCCTCACCGGCTCATCGGCCATAGGTCACGATATGGGCCGAAGTGCAGATCGTGCTAGAGCGAGTGCACATCGGGCTAGTGACCGGCGACTGCCGGTCGCAGGATCGGGGAACAGGCGAAACGTCCTCGCCGATCAATCGAACAGCTGCCGGGCGCTTCGTCGGAACACCCAATGAATCGTTTCATCCCCCGATTCGGTCACCGTCCTGATCAGCCTCCTTGGTTGGAGTCTCATGTCGCATCTCGCCGCACCCACCGCCCTCCGCTTCGAGCACCGACCCGCACCTGTCGCCGGGATCGGCACCTCCGCACCGCGGATCTCCTGGCAGGTCCCGGCCGCGGACGCCGGCTACGCACAGACCGCGTACGAGGTCGAGATCACCACCGGCGCCACACAGGTCTTCACCGTCCAGTCCCCCGACCAGGTCCTGGTGCCCTGGCCGGGTGACCCGCTCGCCTCCCGCCAAGCCGCGCAGGTCCGGGTTCGCGTTCGCGGCAACGACGACTGGAGCGAGTGGAGCGAGCCCGCCTCCGTCGAGGCCGGGCTGCTCACCTCGGACGACTGGAGTGCCCGCTTCGTCAGCCCGCGCGACAACCCGCACGGCTCCCCCGCTCCGCTCGTCGCCGGCACCGCCGACCTCCCGGACGGCATCGTGAAGGCCCGCCTGTACGCGACGTCGTACGGCATCTATCTCCCCGAGCTCAACGGGCAGCGCGTCGGCACCGAGGAGCTCGCGCCCGGCTGGACGGCGTACCAGTACCGCCTTCGCTACCAGACGTACGACGTGACCGAGCTTGTCCGACCTGGTGAGAACAAGCTCGAGTTCCTGCTCGGCAACGCCTGGTACCGCGGCCGGATCGGCTTCCAGGACCAGAAGCAGCTGTACGGCGAACGCCTGGCCGTCCTCGCCCAACTCGAAGTGACGACGGAGGACGGGCAGCTGCACACGTTCGGCAGCGACGGCACCTGGACGTCCCGGGAGAGCAACGTCCTGGCCGACGACTTGTACGACGGCCAGACCACCGACCTCCGCAAGCAGCCCGGCGAACTCGCGCCCGTCGACGTTCTCGACGCCGACCTCAGCCTGCTGGTCGCGCCCGACGGTCCGCCGGTCCGGATCACCGACGTCCTGCCCGCGGTCGAGATCAGCACCTCGCCTTCCGGCAAGACGCTCGTCGACTTCGGCCAGAACCTGGTCGGTCGCATCCGTCTCAAGGTCCGCGGCCAGAACGCCGGCGACGAGATCGTGCTGCGGCACGCGGAGGTGCTGGAGAACGGCGAGCTCGGCGTCCGCCCGCTGCGGACCGCGAAGGCCACCGACACCTACATCCTGGCCGGCCCGGACGAGGTCACCCTCGACTCGCCGCTGACCTTCCACGGTTTCCGGTACGTCGAGGTGGACGGCGTCACCGACCTCCGCAAGGAGGACCTGGAGGCCGTCGTCATCGGCAGCGACCTCCGCCGGACCGGCTGGTTCGAGTCGTCGAACGAGCTGCTCAACCAGTTCCACCAGAACGTCGTGTGGGGCATGCGGGGCAACTTCGTCGACGTACCGACCGACTGCCCGCAGCGCGACGAGCGGCTGGGCTGGACGGGCGACATCCAGGTCTTCTCCCCCAGCGCGAGCTTCCTGTTCGACATCGGCGGCTTCCTGACCAACTGGCTCGCCGACCTGGCCGCCGAGCAGCACAAGGACGGCTCCGTGCCGTACGTGATCCCGGACGTGCTCCGGCACGACGGCCAGGCGACGGCGGCTTGGGGTGACGCGGCAACGATCGTCCCGTGGGTGATCTACGAGCGCACCGGCGACGCCGGGCTGCTCGCGCGGCAGCTGCCGAGCATGAAGGCCTGGGTCGACAAGATGGCCGACCTGGCCGGTGGCGACCTGCTCTGGTCCGGCGGCTTCCAGTTCGGCGACTGGCTCGACCCGACGGCGCCGCCGGACGACGCGTTCCGCGCGAAGGCGGACCCGGACGTGGTCGCGACCGCGCATTTCGCCCGCTCGGCCGAGGTCGTCGGCAAGGCCGCGGAGCTCCTCGGCCAGACCGATGTGGCTCGCGAGTATGCAGATCTCGCCGGCCGCGTCCGGCAGGCGTTCGCCGCCGAGTACGCGACCGAGGGTGGCCGGGTCCTGAGCGACGCGGCGACGACGTACGCGCTCGCCCTGCAGTGGGCCCTGCTGCCGACCGAGACCCAGCGGCAGCGCGCCGGCGAACGGCTCGCCGACCTCGTCCGCGCTGCGGGATTCCGGATCAGCACCGGATTCGTCGGTACGCCGCTGATGGCCGACGCGCTGGCCGATACCGGACATCCTGACCTGGCGTACCGCCTTCTGCTACAGACAGGCTGCCCCTCTTGGCTGTACGCAGTGACGATGGGAGCCACGACGGTCTGGGAACGCTGGGACAGCATGCTGCCCGACGGCAGCATCAACCCCGGCCAGATGACGTCGTTCAACCACTACGCCCTCGGCGCCGTCGCGGACTGGATGCACCGACGCGTCGCAGGTCTCGCGGCCGCCGAGCCCGGCTATCGCACGATCGACGTCCGCCCGCTGTTCACCGAACAGCTGACGAAGGCCTCCGCGAAGCACCTCACGCCGTACGGCGAGGCGTCGGTCGCCTGGAGCCGCGCCGACGGCCAGGTCACGCTGACCGTCACCGTCCCGGTCGGTTCCCGCGCGAAGGTCGCCGTCCCCGGTCAGGACGTCGTCGAGGTCGGCCACGGGACGCACGAGTGGACCGCGACCGACCCGTACGCCGAACCGGCCAAGCTGCCGGCCGACGCGACCATCCGCCAGCTCCTGGACCACGGCGCGGCCTGGTCCGAGCTGTCGGCCGCCGCCGCGGAGCTCGGCCTCGTCGCCGACGACGCCGAACTCGCGGCCAAGCTCGAGCGGTACTTCGACCAGCCGGCCGCCGGACTGGTCGAGGCGATCAGCCCGCGCGGCTTCTCCCGGAGCGCCGAGTCCCTGCAGGCCAAGCTCGACGCGCTGCTCAACCCCTGATCAACCCCCTGATCAAGCACTGACCCACTCACCCGACCGCCCCGCTGCAAGTGCAGAACACCCTTTGGAGGTCACGATGAGGTTCCGCCCAGGAGCCAGCGGACTAGCGCTGCTGGCCGTCTGTTCGCTCACCCTCTCCGCGTGCAGCGCGGGCAGTCTCGGATCCAGCGACGACGCCGGTACCGGCGGCTCGGTCGAGCTCACGTACCTGATCGGCAACCAGGACCAGGACGTGAAGTCGGCCGAGCAGCTCACCAAGGACTTTCAGGCCAAGAACCCGAACATCACGATCAAGCTGGAGACCCGGCCGGCCGGGTCCGAAGGCGACAACATCGTGAAGACCCGGCTGTCCACCGGTGACATGCCGGAGGTCTTCGCGTACAACACCGGGTCGCTGTTCCAGGCGATCGCGCCGCAGAAGAACCTGGTCCCGATCGGCGACCAGCCGTACATCGGCGACCTCGACGAGAACTTCACCAAGACCGTGACGGCCGACGGTCAGGTGTACGGCGTCCCCACCGGCGGCTTCATGGGCGGCGCGGTGCTCTACAGCATCCCCGTCTACCAGAAGCTCGGCCTGCAGGTCCCGAAGACCTGGGCCGAGTTCATGGCCAACAACGCCAAGATCAAGGCCGCCGGCGGTGGCGTCGCGCCGGTGATCCAGACCTACGGCGAGACCTGGACCTCGCAGCTGTTCGTGCTCGGCGACTTCCACAACGTCTCCGCCGTCGAGCCGGACTTCGCCGACAGGTACACCAAGAACCAGGCGAAGTACGCGACCTCCCCGTCCGCGCTGAAGGGCTTCGAGCACACCCAGGCGGTGCACGACGGCGGCTACCAGAACAAGGACTTCGCGTCGGCGAAGCTGCCGGACGGCCTGAAGATGCTTGCCACCGGCAAGGGCGCGCACTACCCGAACCTGTCCGGGGTGGTCGCGAACATGGTCTCGACGTACCCGGACGCCGCCAAGACCGTCGGACTGTTCGCGCTGCCTGGTGACGACGCGAGCAAGAACGGCCTGACGCTGTGGACGCCGGGCGGGCTCTACATCCCGAAGACGACGACCGGCGAGAAGCTCGAGGCGGCGAAGAAGTTCCTCGCCTTCGTGGCCAGCCCGGACGGCTGCGCCTCGCTGCGCAAGGCGGCCGCCCCGACCGGTCCGTACGCCGTGAAGGGCTGCACGCTGCCGGACGACGTACCGCAGGCGATCAAGGACATGCAGCCGTACCTCGACAAGGAGGGCGCGTCCAGCCTGGCGCTGGAGTTCCTGTCGCCGGTCAAGGGCCCGTCGCTGGAGCAGATCACCGTCGAGGTCGGGTCCGGGATCCGGAAGGCCAAAGACGGCGCGGCGCGGTACGACGAGGACGTCAAGAAGCAGGCGCAGCAGCTGGGCCTGGCGGGTTGGTGAGAGCGGTGGCTGTGTCGATCACCCAGGAACACAGCAAGACCACCGCGGTGTCCCCGACCAGCGGGAGCAAGGTCTACCGTCCGTACTCGAACTGGTTCTACCTGCCGACCGCGGTGATCTACGGCGTGCTGTTCCTGGTGCCGACGTTCGCCTCGCTCTACTTCAGCCTCACCCGGTGGAGCCTGTTCGAGTCGAAGTTCATCGGGCTGGAGAACTTCAAGCTGTTCTTCCAAGAGCCCGCGCTGGTCAAGGGCTTCACGAACACGCTGATCTACGCTGTCGTCACGTCCGGGTCGAAAGTGGTGCTCGGGCTGCTGCTCGCGGTCCTGCTCACCTCGCAGATCGTTGCCCGCGGCTACCTGCGGTCGGTGGTGTTCTTCCCGGTGCTGGTTTCCACGATCGGCGTCGGCCTGACCTTCACCGTGCTGATGAACCCGGAGCAGGGCCTGATCAACGAGTCGCTCGCGATGCTCGGCATCGACGGGCCCGGCTGGCTGACCGACCCGAAGTGGGCGCTGCTCTCGGTGGCCGCGGTCGACGTCTGGAAGGGCGTCGGCCTGGCCACGCTGATCTACATCGCGGGCATCGTCTCGATCCCGCGCGAGTACATGGAGGCCGCCCGGGTGGACGGGGCCGGGTCGTGGCAGCAGTTCTGGCGGATCGTCCTGCCGCTGTCCCGGCCCGCCACCGTGACCGTGATCATCCTGTCGCTGATCGGCGGGCTGCGGTCCTTCGACCTGATCTGGGCGATGACCCGCGGCGGGCCCGGGTTCACCTCGGACGTGATCGCGTCGGTGATCTACAAGCAGTACCAGGCCGGCTTCTACGGCCTGTCCACGGCCGGCAACGTGGTGCTGTTCGTCGTGGTCACCGCGATCATCCTGCCGCTGTCGTGGTTCCTGAACCGTAAGGAGGTGGACCTGTGAGTACCGCGGAGCTCGTCAACCACCGGCCCGCCCGGAAGTGGGCGCTGAGCGCGGTCGCGATCCTGCTGTCGTTCGTGGTGTTCGTGATCCCGTTCGTGTTCATCCTGCTGACCGCGGTGAAGGACCGCACCCAGGCCGCGGACCTGAACTTCTCCTGGCCGCACCAGTTCCGGTTCGTGCAGAACTTCGTCGAGGTGGTCGAGGCCCGCGACTACATGCTGGTGATCGCGTTCATCAACAGCACGATCCTGACCGTCGCCAGCGTCACCGGGATGGTGGTGCTGGCGGCGATGGCCGGGTTCGTGCTGCAGCGCCGGAAGAGCCGCTGGAACGGGTTCATCAACTTCCTGGTGCTGGCCGGGCTGATCATCCCGCCGGCCGTGGTCCCGACGATCTGGGTGCTGCAGAAGTTCGGGTTGTTCCGGACCATGCCCGGCCTGATCCTGATCGAGATCGCCTACGGGCTGTCGTTCTGCATCCTGCTGTTCCGGGCGTTCGTCGCGACCATCCCGCGGGAGCTGGACGAGGCCGCGATCATCGACGGCGCGGGACCGTTGAAGCTGTTCTTCCGGGTGGTCTTCCCGCTGCTCAGGTCGGTGATCGTCACCGTGGTCGTGGTGCAGTCGGTCAACGTGTTCAACGACTTCGTGAACCCGTTGTACTTCCTGCCCGGTGACAAGAACGCCACGGTGCAGCTCACGCTCTACAACTTCTCCAGCCAGTACTCCACGCAGTACAACCTGCTGTTCATGGACATCCTGCTGATCACGATCCCGCCGTTGATCATGTTCCTGTTCTTCAACCGGCAGATCGTCGCCGGTATGACCTCGGGCGCGGTCAAGGGGTAGCGGGCTTGCGGACGACGAGCGCGGCCTGTCCGGCGTCCTTCTCGCCGGGCAGCGCCGCGCGCGTCAGGGTCGCCACCTCGGCGAACCCGGCGTCCGCGAGCAGCCCGGCGACATCCGCGACGTCGTACAGGTAGACCTCGAGGTCCAGGTCGTGGCCGTACGCCTGGCTGAGGTGCCGGCTGCCGTCGCCGACCTTGAACCCATGCACGAGGTGGCCGCCGGGCCGGAGCACCCGGAACAGTTCGGCGAACACCGCCGGCAGGTCCGCGCGCGGCGTGTGGACCAGCGAGTACCAGGCGAGCGCCCCGGCCAGCTCGCCGTCCTTGAGGTCCAGGTCGAACAGCGACCCGACCTCGAACCGCAGCTCCGGGTACTCCCGCCGAGCCACCTCGATCATCCCGGGCGTCAGGTCGACGCCGAAGACATCCAGCCCCTTGCCGGCCAGGTACGTCGTGATCCGGCCGGTGCCGCAGCCGAGGTCCCCGACGGGTCCGTCGCTGACGAGCGCGGCGAAGTACTCCAGGGCGCCGGTCTCGAACGGGTCCTGCCGGTGGTAGTCCTTCAGGATCGCGTGGTAGTCGGCGGCGGCGGTGTTGTACGAGGCTTGGATGTCGTTCACGCGAGGAGCCTAGGCAGGCCCGCGGACAGTTTCTCGTAGTCGGCGAGCGAGTTGTAGGCATGTGCCGACAACCGGACGAAGCCGCGGCCCTCGAAGCCGGTCAGCGTGATCTCGGCCTTCAGTTCGCGCGACACCCGCTTCTTGAGCGCCTCGCCGCCGGCCAGATCGACCGACGACGGCAGCTCGACCAGGCGCATCGTCGCCGGCGGGTGCACCACCTCGGCGATCCCGGTTCCCAGCGCCTTGGCGAGGATCCTCGAGCCCTCCTCGACGAGGCCGGTCAGCTGCGGGCGGCGGGTCGGCCAGTTCAGGTCCGCAAGCGCCCGCAGCGACTCCGGCGCCGCGATCCACGGCACGTAGTCGTACGTGCCCTGGGTGTCGAAGCGCTCCGGCATCCGCTCGTCGTACTCCGACCACGACACGATCAGCGGCTTCGACGCCGCCCGCCACCGCTCGGCGACCACCAGACCGGCCGTCGCCCGCGGCGCGGCCGGCCACTTGTGGAAGTTGCCGGTCCAGAAGTCGGCGCCCGCCGCGGCCGGCGCGTCGATCAGTGCCGGGGCGTGCGCGCCGTCCACCACGATCGGTACGCCGTGTTCGTGCGCGGCCGTCACCAGGGCGTCGATCGGGAACACCTTCGCCGTACCCGAGGTGATCTGGTCCACGATCAGCACCGACGCGTTGTCCAGTTGCCGCGCGATCAGCGCGACCACGGTCTCGTCGTCGGCCTCCAGCGGGATCCCGACGATCACGACCTCGGCGCCGCGGTCCTTCGCGATCCGCTCGGCGGCGTACCGCACCGCGCCGTACACGTGGTCGGTCAGCACGATCCGGCTGCCCGCGGGGATCGGCAGCGTGTGCAGCGCGACCGTCACCCCGGCGCTCGCGTTCGCGACCAGGGCGAAGCCGTCGGGGTCGGTGCCGAGGTACGACGCCAGCGCCAGCCGGCTCGTGGTCAGCCGCTCGGCGACGGTCCGGAACCAGCGCATCGGATTCGCGTCCATCTGGGTCCGCAACCGGGCCATCAGCTCCTGGGTCCGGCGCGGCACCGCGCCGTACGAACCGTGGTTGAGGTGCACGACCTCGGGATCGAGGGTCCACAGGTCGGGGCGGGGCGTGAGTACCGTCATCACGCAAACGGTACATACTTCCACGCGTGTATCCCTACCTCGACCACGACGGGCCGATCGCGATGGCGCACCGCGGCGGCGCGAAGCACCCGGACAACCTCGGGTACGAGAACTCGCTGCGCGCGTTCCAGCACGCGGTCGACCTCGGGTACCGGTACCTGGAGACGGACCTGCACGCGACCAGCGACGGTGTCGTGATCGCGTTCCACGACACCCGGCTCGACCGCGTCACCGACCGGACCGGGGTGATCGCTCAGCTGCCCTGGTCCGAGGTCAGCAAGGCGAAGATCAACGGCAACGAGCCGATCCCCCGCCTGGACGAGTTGCTGGAACACTTCCCCGAGACCCGGTTCAACCTCGACATCAAGGCCGAGGGCGGCCTCGAGCCCGCCGCCAAGGTGCTCCGGGCGGCGAACGCCATAGACCGGATCTGCGTCTCGTCGTTCTCCCAGTCCCGGGTCCGGCGGATCCGCTCGCTGCTCGGCCCGCGACTGTGCACGGGGTACGGCGACTGGGAGACGGCGCTGATCCGGTTCCTGCCGTTCGGGGTGCCCTCGCGAGGCGCCTGCCTGCAGATCCCCGAGCGGTACGGCGCGCTCCGGGTGCTCACGCCCGGCCTGGTCCGGCGGGCGCACTCCCGCGGCAAGCAGGTGCACCTGTGGACGGTCGACGACGCCGCCGTGATCCGCCGGATGCTGGACGCGGGCGTGGACGGCATCATCACCGACCGCACCGACGTACTGCGGGACGTCCTGATCGAGCGAGGTCAGTGGCACTGAAGTGTTATCCGTGGGTACGCCGCATCGTCCCCCGGACCTGACACACTTCCGCGCATGGGAATCCTCTCCGCGCCGCCGGCGGTCGACCAGCGCGAGTACTGGGGCTTCAGCCTCTACGACTGGGCCAACTCGGGCTATGTGACGACCACCGGCACCGTGCTGTTCGCGCCGTACCTGACCTCGGTCGCGGAGAGCGCCGCCTGCGGGTACGTCGGGACGACCGACCGGCCGTGCCACACGAACCTGGACGTGCTCGGGCTCGGCATCTCCCCCGGTTCGCTGGCGTTCTACGTGGTGACGGTCGCGACGCTGGTGTCGGCGCTGTTCCTGCCGGTGGTCGGCGCGATCGCGGACCGGATGACCCGCAAGAAGCTGCTGATGTGCGGGTTCGCCTGGGCCGGGGCGCTGGCGGCGAGCAGCATGGTGTTCGTCGGCGGCGGACGGTGGCTGCTCGGCGCGGTGCTGCTGTTCGTCGGGAACCTGTGTCTCGGCTCGTCACTGGTGGTGTACGACTCGATCCTGATCGACATCGCCCCGCCCGACCAGCGCGACGCCGTCTCGTCGCGCGCCTGGGCCTTCGGGTACGCCGGCGGCTTCCTGCTGCTCCTGGTCAACCTGGCAGTGGTGACCGCCCACGAGGCCCTGGGCATGAGTCAGGGCACCGCGGTGCGGATCAGCCTGCTCAGTGCCGGGTTGTGGTGGGGGTTGTTCACGTTCGTCCCGTTCTTCCGGCTGCGGGACCGGCCGCCGGTCGCCGTCGTGCAGGTCCGCAGCGGCAGCCTGGTCCGGCAGAGCTTCGGACAGCTCGCGGCGACGTTGCGGCACTTGCGCGCGTACAAGATGACGATGCTGTTCCTGATCGCCTACCTGTTCTTCAACGACGGGATCCAGACCGTCATCTCGGTGTCGTCGACGTACGGCGAGAAGCAGCTCGGGTTCGAGACGCAGGTGCTGATCGCGACGATCCTGCTGGTGCAGTTCGTCGCGTTCTTCGGGGCACTGGCGTTCGGCCGGTTCGCCCAGCGGTACGGCGCGCAGCGGACGATCGCGGGCGGGCTGGTGCTCTGGATCCTGATCGTGATCGCGGGCTTCCTGCTGCCCGAGCGGCAGATCGTGCCGTTCCTGACGATGGGCGTCGCGATCGGGATCGTGCTCGGCGGTACCCAGGCGCTGTCGAGGTCGGCGTACAGCCAGCTGATCCCGAAGGGCCGCGAGGCGGAGTACTTCTCGCTCTACCAGGCGGGCGAACGCGGGACGTCGTGGCTCGGCACGCTGGTATTCGGTCTGGTCCACCAGCTCACCGGCTCGTACCGCCCCGCGATCGTCGCCCTCGGGCTGTTCTTCGTCGTCGGCCTCGCGCTGCTGTCGCGGGTCGACATGCGCCGCGGCATCACCGAGGCCGGCAACGCCCAGCCGACTGTCGTCTAGGTGGCGTTCGGGCCGACGTCGGTGGCGGTCAGCGGCCGGCGCAGCGGCGTACCCGTCGAGTACTCGTCGGCGCCCACGTCGTACGGCGCGCTGCGCGGCTGACCGTCGACGTCGTCGGTGACCTGCCCCGCGTGGTCGAGCTTGGCGGCGTTCACGGCTGCGCTGCCCGAGCCGAGCCGGTACACGCCGTCACTGCCCGCGGTCAGCTTCGGGTCGGCCCGGGTGTAGCCCGCGGACGGCATGTTGCCGGTGGCCGCCTGGCCCCAGACGATGTTGCCCGACCAGCTGATGCCGCCGAGATACGGCATGTCGACGAGTTCGCCGCTGCCGCCGACCATCAGGTTGTCCGCGATCACGCAGTCCAGCGGCGGGACGGTCCGCTGGCTTTCACCGGCCACGGCCTGGCTGTTGTTCCGCAAGGTGTTCAGCACGATCGTGACCCGGTCGGGCGCGTCGTTGCCGCGGCGCGAGTCGGTCGGCTCGCCGGCGTAGTGGTCGCGCTCGGTCCCGCTGCCGAGCACGATCCCGGCGCCGGCGACTCCGTCGACGTAGTTGTTCACGATCAGGTGGTCGTTGCCGTAGATCCGGATCCCGTTGTCGCCGGACAGCAGGTAGTTGCTCTCGACCCGGTTGTCGTTGCCGTGCCGCAGGACGATCCCGCCGAGGCTGTCGCGGACCGTGTTGTACCGGATCGTGTTGCCCGAGGACTTCACCGAGATCGCTTCCGGGTCGCCGTTCACCCGCTCGAACAGGTTGTACTCGACCGTCGCGTCGGCGATGCTGAGCGCGCGGCCGCTGACGCCGAGCCGGATCGGCTCGCCGCCGTTGTCGCCGGGGAACGTGTGGTCGCGGAAGTGGTTCCGCAGGATGTGCGTGCGCTGCGCCATCGCCTCGGAGCCCGGCCCGTCGATCACCAGGTAGCAGCCGACGGTGGCTTTGTCGTGGAACGTGTTGCGGTCGATCTTCGCGTCGTTGCCGCGGACGACGACCCAGTGCCCGGTCTCCGCGGCGAAGCGCAGGTCGTTGCGGGTCAGCCGGATCCGCGGGCAGTCCGCCGGGATCTCCAGCGTCGTACTCTGCCGGAACGCGAACCCGCTGATCGTGATGTCCGACGAACCGGAGAACACGAAGCTCTGGGCGCCGGTCAGCGTCACGCCGCCGCGGCTCTGCGCCACGATCGTGATCGGCGCGCTGCTGCTGCCGTGCCGGTTGCTGACGCGGATCGGCGACCCGGACGGCACGGCGTACGAACCGTTCGCCATCGTGATCGTGGTGCCCGCGGTGGCGCTGTTGATCGCCTGCTGCAACTCGGCCAGCGACGTCACCGTCGCCTGCGCCGCTGCTAGCGCTGGTCGCGCTGCCACCACGGACAAGGCGACGACTCCACTACTGGTCAAGAACGTACGACGGTCCATGACGAGCTCCTAGCTGTTGGGGCGGTACAACTTTCGGTACTCGCTCGGGGTCACCGAACTCACCTGCCGGAAGACCTTCGAGAAATAGGACTGATCCATCCCGACGGCGGCCGCGATCTCCTCCATCGGCCGGGCGGTCGCCGCCAACTCGCGCTGGGCCCATTCGATCCGGGCCCGTTTGATGTACTGCTTCGGCGACAGGCCGAACTCGGTGCGGAAGTGCCGCAGGAACGCCGGCAGGTCGTAGCCGAACACCGCCGCGAGCTCCTCCACGCTCGGCAGCGTCGCGAGGTTCTCCTGGATGTACCGGACGATCGCGGACTCGGTCGTCTGCTGCGGTGACAGCCGGACGGCGCCGGGCGGGGCGCTGTCCAGGTAGTGCGCGAACAGCGCGGTCAGCGCCGAGCGCAGCCGCAGTGGCGTGGCGAGACCGGGCGGATCGCGATCGGCGGCGCCGACCTGCTCGAACAGCGCCGCCGCCTCCTCGGGGGCGCGGCTCGGGACGATGTACGGCAGCGTCAGCATCTCGCCGATGTCGCGGTCGCCGATCAGCGCGTTGAAGTGCAGCCAGTGCTTGCGGAACACGTTGTCGCTGATCGTCTCGTACGACACCGGCACCTCGGCCGGCAGATACACCAGCTCGCCCGGCCGCGGGAACAGCTCCTGCTCCCCCACGACGAGCCGACCCTCCCCCTCCAGGATCAGGTACAGCCGCGAGAACGGATCGGGTAACAACGGGCGCGACCACTCGCGATGCACCTTGGTGATCCGGGCGGCGACCACCAGGTCGAGGCGCAGCCGGTCGAGATAGGTCCGGATGATCTCCTGCTCCCCCAGCGCAGTCGTCGGCGCGGTGCTCATCGCGACCCCGGCCCCACGTCGGCCGGTGTCAACGGGCGGTACGCCGGACTGCGCACGGAGTACTCGTCCGCGCCGACATCGGCACGACCTGTGCGGTGCTGACCGTCCAGGTCGACGTCGACGTCCGGGTACGCGCGCGACGCGGCGTTGATCGCCGGGCTGCCCGGCGCGAGGCGCCGTACCCCGTCGGGTCCCGCGACGAGCCGGGGGTCCGCGCGGGTGAAGCCGGCGGCGGGTGCGTTGCCGTCCGCGGCCTGTCCCCAGTGCAGGTTGCCCGACCAGGTGATGCCGTCCGGGAACGGCATGTTCACGAGCTGTCCGCTGTCTGCCATCAGAAGATTGTCCGTCACCGCGCAGTCCAGCGGCGGCAGGGTCCGGTGGCTCTCGCCGATGATCGCGGCCTCGCAGTCGAGCACGGTGTTCAGCGCGATCCGGACCCGGTCCGGCGCGTCGTTGCCGCGCCGCGAGGCGGCCGGTTCGCCGGGGTAGTGGTCGCGGACGTTGCCGCTGCCCAGCACGATTCCGGCACCGCTGATCCGCTCGACGTAGTTGTTGACGATCAGGTGGTCGTCGCCGTAGATCCGGATCCCGTTCTCGCCGGACAGCAGATAGTTGCCCTCGACCCGGTTCCGGTTGCCGTGCCGCAGCACGATCCCGCCGAAACTGTCCCGGATCGTGTTGTGCCGGATGACATTGCCGGACGACTTCACCGAGATCGCCTCGGGGTCGCCGTTCGCGCGCTCGAACAGGTTCAGCTCGACGACGGCGCCCGCCGTCGACAAGGCCCGCGGGCTGACACCGAGCCGGATCGGCTCGCCGCCGTTGTCGCCGGGGAACGTGTGGTCGCGGAAGTGGTTCCGGGTGACGTGCACGCCGCGCGCCATCTGGTCGGCGCCGGCGCCCTCGATCCCGAGGTAGATGCCGAGCGTCGACTTCCCGTGGAAGTCGTTCCGGTCGACCGTCGACTCGTCCGCGCGGACCATCACCCAGTGCAGGCCCTCGAGGTCGGCCAGCTGGAAGTCGTTGCGGGTCAGCCGGATCCGCCGGCAGTCCGGCGGTACGTCGAGCGTCGTCCGCTGCCGGAACGCGAACCCGCTGAGCGTCACGTCCGACGAGCCGGTCAGGACGAAGCTCTGCTCACCGGTCAGCACCACACCGCCGACCGACTCCGCCCGGATCACGATCGGCGCGCCGCGGCTGCCGCGCTTGCCGGTGATCGCGATCGGAGCCCCGGCCGGTACGTCGTAGGTGCCGTCGGCAACGGTGATGACCGTGCCCGGCACCGCCCGGGCGATCGCAGCCCGCAGCTCGTCCAGCGAGCGGACGAGGCGACGGGGTGTGTCGGCGGTTGCCGAGAGCGTGGGAAGCGTCGTGAGTGCGGCGGCGGTCAGGCCGGTGGCAGCCAGGAAGGTGCGTCGATCCATGTCTCACCCCTTGAGTGCGCCGGAGGTGAGCCCTCGGGCGAACGAACGTTGGAACAGCAGGAACACCAGCACGGACGGCAGCAGCGCCAGCAACGACGCCGCCAGGACGACGCCCGGCGTCACGGCCGGGTCGATCCGCAGCGTCCGCAGCGCCAGCGGCAGCGTGTACGCCGACGAGTTCTGCGCCACGAGCAGCGGCAGCAGGTACTGGTCCCAGATCATCGTGAAGCCGAACACCCCGATCACACCGAGCGCCGGCTTGCACAGCGGCAGGATGATCTGCGCGAAGATCCGCAGCTCGCCGGCGCCGTCGATCCGCGCCGCCTCCTCGAGCTCGCGCGGCACGTCCTTCATGAACTCGGTCATCACCAGGATCGAGAACGCCCACGCGCCGAGCGGCACGATCATCCCGGCGAGTGTCCCCATCAGGTTGACGTGCAGCAGCGGTACGTCGGCCAGCACCAGCGTGAGCGGCAGCGCGAGGATCTCCTCGGGCAGCATCATCGTGGCGAGGATCGCGACCATCACCAGCGTCATCAGCGGGAACACCTTGCGGGCCAGCGCGTACCCCGCGAGCACCGACACCGCCACCTGCAGCAGCAGCCCGAATCCGACCACGAAGAACGAGTTCAGCAAGTACCGCAGTACGCCGTGGTCGAACGCGATCCGGAAGTTGTCGAGCGTCGGCGTCCTCGGCACGACGCTCAGCTGGGTCGGGTCCGACACGTGGTTGAACGAGCCGACCAGCAGCGCGAGCAGCGGGCCGGCGAAGACCGTGAACAGCCCCGCGTAGATCACGAACTTCGCGATCCGGGCGCCGACGCCCGTGCGCTCGGTGAGTCCGAGCGCGGTCTCGGTGGCAGCACTCATGCGGATCTCCTCCGTCGCAGCAGCTGGACGCACACGGTCAGCACGAGCGTGGCCGCGAACAGCAGCACCGCGCCGGCCGAGCCGACACCGAGCCGGCTCTGCTCCAGCCCGAGCTTGTAGATCAGCGTCATGACGACCTCGGTCGAGCCGTTCGGCCCGCCGTTCGTCAGCAGGAACACCTCGGTGAACGTCCGGAATCCCCGGACCGCGGCGAGCACGAACAGGATCGCGAACACCGGCCGCAGCCCGGGCAGGGTGACGTGCAGGATCCGCTGCCGGGTCGACGCCCCGTCCACCGTCGCGGCCTCGTACAGCCCGCGGTCGATCCCCGCCAGCCCGGCCAGGAAGATCATCATGTCGTACGGCGCCCCGCGCCAGATCCCGGTGACGGCGATCGAGGCGAGCGACGTCTGCGGGTCGTTGATGAACCCGGACGGACCGAGCCCGACCAGACCGATCACCTGGTTGATCAGGCCGTCACCGGTCGGGTGGTACATGATCCGCCACAGTTCGGCGGTCACGGCCAGCGGTACGACGACCGGCAGGAACGCGGCCGAGCGGATGAAGGTCAGCTTCCGGGTCTGGCCCTCGACCAGCAGGGCCAGGCAGAACCCGAGGATCATCGACCCGGCCGTCTGCCCGACCGCGAGCACGACCGTGTTCCAGGCCGCGGACCGGAAGCCGTCCGAGCCGAGTACCTCGGCGTAGTTCGCGCCGCCGACCCAGGTGTTGCCGAGGTACGGCCGGACGTCCTGGACCGACATCCCGATCGCCTGCGCCATCGGGATGAACTTGAAGTACAGGAACAGGATCAGCGCGGGTGCCAGGAACAACCACGGCACCCACCACTGCCCACTGCGCCGCCGGCTGAGTCGTTGACGACCCGCCGGCGGCTCGGCTCGTGCCGCCGGGGGCGCCGAGCCGGTCACCCGGGTCGCCTGGTGAACGCTCACGACGCGCCGATGCCCTGCTGGCTGAGTGCCTCGCCGAGCTTCTGGTCGAGCTTCTTCAGCTCGGCGTCCAGGTCCAGGCCGCAGTCGGCGATCAGCGCGTTCATCGTGTCCGCGGTGCTCTGCCGGACCGCGGTCCAGTTCGGGATCGACGGTGCGTAGCGCCCGTGCTCGCGGTACGCGTCGGCGTACAGCTTCCACCGTGGATCGGGGCGCACCGTCGTGACGTCGACGCTCTTGTTCACCGGCAGTTGCACGATGAAGGCCTTCTCGCCCTGCATGCCGAGCTTCTGGCCCTCGGCCGAGATCGCGAAGCCGGCGAACGCGTTCTGCCCAGCCTCGTTCTTCGAGCCGGCCATCAGGTAGACGCTGCCGCCCTCGGCGAGCACCGTCGCGTCCTTCGGGCCCTGGGGCATCGGTACGACGTCGTACTTGTCCTTGCCGAGCGAGCTGTCGAAGCGGGGCATCAGGTACGGGCCGACGACGTACATGCCGGTCCTGCCCGCTTCGAAGGTCTCGTTGGTCGGCGGGGTGTCCATCGTCGCCGCGCCGGGCTGGACGACCTTCGACCTACAGGCCAGGTCGCGGAACCACTTGGTGGCGGCCACCGACTCCGGGGTGGTCATCGCGGGCTTGAACTTGCCGTCGGACTGCTTGGCGATGAAGTCGCCACCGCCGGCCCAGAGGAAGTTCGAGAAGTACCAGGAGGCGTAGCCGCGCTTCGTGGAGCCGGGCACCGCCAGGCCGTAGGTGTCGGCCTTGCCGTTGCCGTCCGGGTCCTGGGTGGTGAAGGCCTTCGCCAGGGCGACCAGCTGGTCCCAGTTCGCCGGGGCGGTCTGGCCGACCTTCTTCAGCCAGTCCTTGCGGACCAGCAGCGCGGAGGCCTGTGCCGAGTACGGGACGCCGTACGTCTTGCCGTCCGCGGCGCGCGCGGCGGCGAGTGCGGGCTCGAGCAGTTGGTCGCTGCCCTTGATCGAGGCCAGGTCGACCTCGCGGACGATGCCCTGGGACACCATCGTGCCCAGCTGGGACGAATCGTTCATCACGATGTCCGGCAGGTCCTTCTGCGCCGCGCGCTGGGACAGCTTGGTCTCGAAGTCGTCGAAGATCGCCGTCACCTCGACCTTCTGGCCGGTCGCCGCCTCGAAGGCCGCGGCCAGCTTCTTCATGCCCTTCTCGCCGTCGCCGCCGGGCGTGGTGCGGGTCCACAGCTCCAGCGGGGCGGACGGATCCTGCTTCGCCTGCTCGGCACCGCCCGCACCGCAGGCCGCCACCGTCAGGGCGATCCCCACCCCTGCGGCCAGCACCTTGAATGACCTCATAGTCATGCCAGCTTCCTGTCGTACGAGAGGCCAGATTTGTACTTTTTGGGCCTCATTTCGTCGGAAGATAGCGCTTTCCGAGCGCAGGCGTCAATGACTCATCGGATCTCTCCGATGAGTCATGCCCGGCGTTGGTCAGCTCGGCACGACGGAACCGACGAAGGCTCGCACCTCGTCGGCGGTGGGGCGGGCGCCCGTGCGATCGGCGAACATCAGGTGGGTGGAGCCGATCAAGGTCAGGCCGAGTACGTCGACGTCGACGCCCGCCGCGATGCGGCCTGAGTTCTGCTCCGCGACCAGGTAGTCCCGCAGTACCCGGCCGGCCTCGGTGAGGATCGGCACGCCGGCGGGCACGTCCTGCCGCAGCCGGGCCCGCAGGCCGTCCCGGGAGATCGTCAGGCTGACGATCGCGACGGCGACCGAGCCGAACAGGTCGGTCAGCATCGTGGTCAGATTCTCGACCACACTCCCCTGCCCGGCTGATCCCAGCAGTGCTTCACCCTGCTCGTCCAGTCGCCGGATCCGATCCAGCACCAGCTCGGCCAGGAACCCGTCGAAGTCCTGGAAGTGCTTGTGCAGCACGCCTTTCGCGCATCCCGCCTCGGTGGTCACCGCCCGGCTGGTCAGCCCTTCGGGCCCCTCCCGGAGCAACACCCGCTCAGCCGCGTCGAACAGCTGCTCGCGAGCGTCCCGCATCGCGACACCAGTCGGCATCCGCACCGTCCCTTGACATGAATGGGCGAGCGCCCACTATCTTGGGCACATGCCCACTCTAGCTCCTGAACCGTCCTCCTCCGGCAGCGCCGAGCCGCATCGGCAGCGCGTGATGGCCGAGTCGTTCGGCCTCGACGCGGCGCTGTACGACCGGGCTCGGCCGCGGTACCCGGATGCGCAGATCGAGGCGATCGTCGCCTCCGCGCCCGGGCGGGAGGTGCTCGATGTCGGGTGCGGGACCGGGATCAGCTCGCGCCAGTTCCAGGCGGCGGGGTGCTCGGTGCTCGGGGTGGAGGTGGACGAGCGGATGGCGGCGTACGCGCGGAGTACCGGGGTCGAGGTGGAGGTGTCGGCGTTCGAGGCGTGGGATCCGGCCGGCCGGTCCTTCGACGCTGTCGTCGCGGGGATGACCTGGCACTGGATCGACCCGGCGGTGGGTGCGGCGAAGGCTGCTCGGCTGCTGCGCCCTGGGGGCCGTTTCGCGGCGTTCTGGTACGTGTTGCAGCCGCCGCCCGAGATCGGCGCGGCCTTCGCCGCCGTCTATCGCGACGTACTCCCGGACCACCCGGCCGCCACCCAGGCCGCGGCGTCACCGCTCGGCGCCTACGAGCAGTTCCTCGACCGGACCGCGGCCGGTCTCGACGGGTTGTTCACCGATGTCGAGCGGCCGACGTACCCGTGGTCCCGCACCTACACCCGCGACGAATGGCTCGACCAGCTCCGCACCAGCGGCATGGCCAAGCCGCTGGCCGACCTCGGCAAACTCGACGCCGTCCTGGAAGGCACCGCCACCGCCATCGACGCCGCCGGCGGCACCTTCACCCTCAACTCCCTCGCCGTAGCCCTCACCGCAACCCGCGCGTGAACGGGTGGAGGCGATCGCCAGGCCATCACAATCCGCCGCGAGCGCCCGCGCTCCACTCACGGCCGCGGCGCGCGGGCGATTGTGATGGCCTGGAGGTCGTCACCGCGACGGCGGTGTCGCACTCGGGTTGGTGCGGAGGCCGCCAAGGCCGCCCTGGCGGACGGTGTTCGCGGTGAGGGTGCCGTTCGCGGTTTGGCCGCTGACGACTACCTGTTCGCCGGCCTTCAGGTCCGCGGCCGTGCCCTTCGAGCTGATCTCGTACGTCGTCTCGCCGGTCAGTTTCACGGTGACGTTGCCGGACTGGGTCTTCACGACCAGCTCGGAGCCGCTGGCCGAGACCACCGTGCCGACCGTGGCCCCACCACCCTGCCCGCCGGCTTGACCCGGGCCGTTCTGGCCGCGAAACCCGCCGTATCCGTTGAAGCCGCGACCCGCCTGCGGCTGGTTCGTGGTGCTGTCCGACGCGAACGCCGCATGCAGCCCGGCACCACCTGCCAGACCGACGGCCAGCACCACGACCGCGGTCAGGATCGCCGTCGCCGGCGGCAGGTTGAGGGTCTTCTTCGGCTGCAGCGCCGCCTCGACCTCCTCGTCGGACCCGAGCTGCGCGAACTCGTCGGGTGTCTGGTTGCTCATGGAAGACCTCTCACTCACTCATGTCGTAGGGCATCGATGGGACGGAGGCCGGCGGCTCGGTGCGCCGGCATGCTGCCGAAGAACAGGCCGACCGCCGCGGACACGCCGAGCGCGAGCCCGATCGACGACGGCACCAGCGCCGGCTGGACGCCGGCCAACTGGAAGCGGGCGACGACCAGCGCGGCCCCGACCCCGACCGCGCCGCCGATCAGGCTGAGCAGCGTCGCCTCGATCAGGAACTGGCCGAGGATCGTCCGCCGCCGTGCGCCGAGCGCCTTGCGGATGCCGATCTCCCGGGTCCGCTCGGTGACCGTGACCAGCATGATGTTGGTGACGCCGATCCCGCCGACGACCAGGCTGATCGCGGCCACGGTCGCGAGCAGCGCGGTGAACGTCGCCGCCGTGTCCTGGCTGGTCTGCAGGATCTGCGCCGAGTTCGTGATCCGGAACGGCGACGTCTCGGTCGCCGGCACCTGATGCCTTGCCGTCAGCAACTGCGTGACCTCGGCCTGCGCGGTGTCGACCTTGTCCTTGTCCACCGCTTGTACGACGATCTGGCTCAGCGCGCCGTACCCGGCCTGCGTCGCGCGGAGCGTGGTGATCGGGACGACGGCGGTCGCGTTGGGGTCGTTGAACCCGGTGCTGTCCTTGCTCGCCAGGACGCCAAGAACCGTGAAGTCGACGGCGCCGAGCTTGATCGTCTGGCCGACCGCGCTCGCCGGCCGCGTGAACAACTCGGTAGCAGCGGTCTGCCCGAGCAGGATGACCCGCCGTGACGCGTCGACGTCGGCCTGCGTGAACGAGCTGCCGAGCTGCACCGGCGTGTTCGTCGCCGGCAGGTACTCCGGCGTCGTGCCGATCACCTGGTTGACCGTGTAGCTCGTGTCGCCGTTGGTCGCCGTACCGGAGCTGGTCATCACCGGGGCGACCGAGGCGACGTCCGGAGCGAGGTTCTTGTCGGCAAGCGCGGCGGCGTCTTCGAGCGTGAGGCTGTACTGCTGGTTGGCCGGTCCTGCCTGGCCCCGGACGAAACCGCCGCCGCCACCGGTCGTGGAGACCGTCAGCAGGTTCGTACCCATCGCCTCCAGGCGATCCTGCACGGCCTTGCCGGAGCCGTTGCCGACCGCAACCAGCACGATGACCGCGCCGACCCCGATCGACACGCCGAGCACGGTCAGCAGGGATCTGAGCTTGTTCGCCGTCAGGCCGCGCAGCGCGGCACCCAGCAGATCGCGGGGCGACATCAGCGCGTCACCTCGTCGGAGACGATCCGGCCGTCCGCGACCTGCACCAGCCGGCGCGCCCGGGCCGCGACCTCGTGCTCGTGCGTGATCACCACGATCGTCCGCCCGCCACGGTGCAGGTCGTCGAACATGCCCAGCACCTCGTCCGTCGAGTGCGCGTCGAGGTTGCCGGTCGGCTCGTCGGCGAGCAGGATCCGCGGGCCGGTCGCGAGCGCCCGCGCGATCGCGACCCGCTGCTGCTGACCGCCGGACAGCTGGTTCGGGCGGTGGCCGGTGCGGTCCGCGAGGCCGACCAGCTCCAGCGCTCTGTTGGCCCGCCTGCGGCGTTCGGCCCGGCGCAGGTGGGCGTAGGTGAGCGGCAGTTCGACGTTCGCGAGCGCGGTGGTGCGTGGGATCAGGTTGAACGACTGGAAGACGAATCCGATCTTCCGGCCGCGGACGAGCGCCTGCTGGTCCTCGCTCAGCCGGGCCACGTCGCTGCCGTCCAGCCGGTACTCGCCACGCGACGGTACGTCGAGGCAGCCGAGGATGTTCATCAACGTCGACTTACCGGATCCGGACGAGCCCATCACGGCGACGTACTCCCCCGCCTCGACCCGCAGCGACACGCCGCGGAGTGCGTGGACGGCGGTCTCGCCGTAGCCGTACGTCTTGGTGACGTCCCGGAGCTCGATCAGGGCGTCAGCGGCCACGGAAACCTCCGGCGCCGGTCCCCTGGCCGATCCCCGCTCCTGGAAGCTGGCCGCCGCCGGGCTGGCCTTGCCGGTTCTGCCCGTTCTGGGTCCCGATGGCGCCTTGCAGGAGCTCGATCTGGTCGCCCTCGTTCAGCCCCGAGGTGATCTGCGTGTAGCTGTCGCCGCGGACGCCGACCTGGACCTCCCGCGTCCCGCTGCCGTCGGCCATCGTGACGGTGTACGTCGTACCGCTGGTCGCGATCGCGGTGCTCGGGACATAGAGGGCGTCGGCGACCTTCGCGGTCTGGACCGTGACGTTCGCGGTCTGGCCGATCCGGGCGTTGGCCGGGAGCTTGGCGAGGCTGAAGGTGGCCGAGTACGACACGACGCCGTTGGTCGTCGTCGGGGTCGGCGACACGGACGCCAGCGCGGCGGTGAGCGTCGTACCGGGCTCGGCGTTCAGGGTGACGGTCGCGGTCTGCCCGGCCTTGATCTTGATCGCGTCCGCCTCCGCGAACGCGGCCACCACCTGCAGCGCCTTGAGATCCGCGATGTCGACGAAGCCGGAGCCGGACGTGGTGGTCGAGGTCGAGGCTGAACCTTGACTTGAGGTCGAGCCTTGACCGGACGTGCTGCCGGTCCCTGAACCTGAGCTGGACCCGCCGGCGACAGAGCCGACCGCGCCGTTGACCGCGGTGATCGTGCCGGCGATCGGAGCCTTCAGCGTGGTCGCGTCGACCGCGGCCTCGGCGGCCTCGACGTTCTGGTCGGCCTGCTCCTTGTCGGCCTTCGCCTTGGCCAGGCTCGCCTCGGCGTTGCTGACGGCAACTTCCGGACTCTGACTCTGACCCTGACCTTGAGACTGGGTCTGCTGCTGTTGACCGGCAGTCGGCGTCGGTGTCGGCGACGCCGAGGCCTCCTCGGCCGCCTCCAGCGCCTCCTCCGCGTCGCTGAGGGTCTCCTCGGCGGCGGTCACCGAGTTCGCGGAGGCGATCTGGTTCTGCTGGGCGATCCGCAGCTGCCGCTCGGCAGCGGCCGGGTCGATCTTCGCGATCGGTGTGCCTTTCGCCACAACCTGCCCGACCTTGACCAGCACCTGCGTGACCGTCCCGGACGTCTCGAACTGCGGTGAGGCGGTCTGCGAACTTTGCAAGGTGCCGCTCGAGCTGACGCTGGCGGTGACCTCGCCGCGCTGCACGGCCGCCGTCGGGCGGGTCGCACTGGCGGCCGGCGGATCCTTCCGGAAGAACAGGAAGTAGGCGGTCACGCCGATGACGAGGACGACGGCCACGAGGGCCACGTTCACGAAACTGAGGCCACGGAGCTTGTGGCGGGGTAGCACCATGGACGGTGAGGCTAGGGACGGATGCTGAGGAGGAGATCCTCGCTTCCTGGCAACCCGCTGTGAACCGGATATCGATTCGGTACGTCGTACGTCGGGTGGCCTGCGACACACCGTGCACCGTGAACACTCGATGACAGCGGGTCATGACGGTGTTGTCAGGTGCGTACATATGGCTCGGACATGCCAAAATGGGAATGATCCGGGCCGGCCGACCGTTGGCACGGATGACGATCTCGGAGGTTTGACATGTCTAATCGCGTACTGCGTGGTTCGGGGCTGGGTGGGGTCAGCTTCGAGGATGACCGTGGTGTCGAGTTCGCGCCGCGCCAGATGATCACGTACGACTGCCCCCGCGGCCACGTGGTCGAGGTGACCATGGCGCACGACGCCGAGGTGCCCGCGGTCTGGGAGTGCCCGCACTGCGGCAGCGAGGCCGCCCGCTCCACCGGCGAGAAGCCGGAGCCGAAGCAGGAGAAGCCCGCGCGGACGCACTGGGACATGCTGCGCGAGCGCCGGAGCATCTCCGAGCTGGAGGAGCTGCTGGCCGAGCGGGTCGAGCTGCTCCGCAAGGGCGAGATCGGCCCCGCGCACCTGCACCGGACCAAGCGCACCGCCTGATCCGCACCGGAGCCCTCACCGCAACGGCGCGGTGAGGGCTCTTTTGTGCTCTGGGTTGCCTAAAGTCTTTAGGTAATCTCATAATGAGTTATGGCAAGAGCAGGACTGACCGCCGACCGGCTGGCCCGGGCCGGCGCCGAGCTGGCTGACGAGGCCGGCTTCGACCAGGTCACCGCCTCGGCACTGGCCCGCCACTTCGGCGTCCAGGTCGCCAGCCTGTACTCCCATGTCCGCAACTCGGACGACCTCAGGACCCGGATCGCCACGGTCGCTCTCTCCGAGCTGGCTGACCAGGCATCCGCCGCCGTAGCCGGCCGCTCCGGCCACCGAGCGCTGACTGCCCTGGCAGACACCTACCGCAGCTACGCCCGCACTCATCCCGGCCGCTACACCGCCTCCCGCCACACCCCCGCCAGTCCGGGTGCGGAATACGTCGCGGCCGGGCGCAGGCATTCGGAGTTGATGCGGGCGGTCTTGCGCGGCTACGAGCTGGACGAGCCTGCGCAGACGGACGCTGTACGGCTGCTGGGCAGTGTGTTTAACGGCTACGCGTCACTCGAGCTCGCGGGGACCTTCGACTACAGCTCGCCGTCCAGCGACGAGAGTTGGCCGCGCATCCTCGCCGCTCTCGACTCCCTCCTCCGCACCTGGCCCGAAAGGCAGCCGTCGTGATCTCCGTTCCCCTCAGCCTCGATCTGTTCCGCGGTGCGCTCGACCTCGAGCACACCGGCCGCGGCGTGCTGCCGCACCGCCTCCCGGCCTGGGCGCGGGCGCAGTACGACGACGCGCAGCTGTCGATGGCCGAGTCGCAACCGACCGGCGTACGGCTGGTGTTCCGCACCGCCGCGACCGTGATCGAGCTCGACACCCTCCCGACCAAGCGGGACTACGTCGGCGCCCCGCCGCGCCCGGACGGCGTGTACGACGTCCTCGTCGACGGCCGGCTGGTGACACAACTCACGGCCGCGGGCGGCGACGTCATCACCATCGACCTGATGACCGGCGCGAGCACGACCGCCACCGGTACGCCGCAGACGCTGCGCGTCGACGGGCTGGCCGCCGTACCGAAGACCGTCGAGATCTGGCTGCCGCACGACGAGACCACCGAACTCGTTGCCCTGCGCACCGACGCGCCGGTCGAACCGGTCCAGGCCGGCCGCCGGCTCTGGGTGCATCACGGGAGCTCGATCAGCCACGGCTCCAACGCGACGCACCCGACCGGCACCTGGCCCGCCCTGGTCGCCGCCGAGGCCGGCGTGGAGCTGCTCAACCTCGGCTTCGCCGGGAGCGCGTACCTGCAGCCGTTCATCGCGCGGACGATCCGCGACACGCCGGCCGACCTGATCAGCGTCAAGCTCGGCATCAACATCGTGAACAGCGACAGCCTGCGCCTCCGCACGTTCACCCCGGGCGTGCACGGCTTCCTCGACACCATCCGCGACGGGCACCCGGAGACGCCGCTGCTGGTCGTCTCCCCGATCCTGTGCCCGATCCACGAGGACACGCCCGGACCGACCGGCTGGGACCTCGAGCGCCTCGCGGACGGCGAACTCCGGTTCACCGCCACCGGCGACCCCGACGAGATCCCGGTGGGCAAGCTCACGCTGTCCGTGATCCGCGCGGAGCTGTCCCGCGTCGTCACCCAGCGCGCCCTCACCGACCCCAACCTGCACTACCTCGACGGTCGTATCTTGTACGGCGAAGCGGACAACGCCGCCCACCCGCTCCCCGACGACCTGCACCCCGACGCCGCCACCCACACCACGATCGCCACGCGCTTCACCAGCCACGCCTTCACCCCCAAAGGCCCGTTCGCCTAGTCGGCCGGGTACTCGGCGCAGAGGCAGGCGACGCCGCGGTCGATCCATTCGGGGAGCCGCCAGTCGGAGTGCCGGCGGATCATCAGGTCGTGGATCTCGGCGGCGATGGTGGCCTCAGGCAACTTCGAGTCCCGGCGCCGCCAGGTTTCGTCGCGGAGTTCGGTCAGGTAGTCGCGGACCTCGGTGAGCAACTTGGAGTCGCCGACGGCGCCGTGGCCGGGCACCACGACCCGCGGGCGTTCCGAGATCAGGCGGTCGAGTACGTCGATCCAGCGGACGCCGGAGACGTCGACGTCGTGCGGCGGGAACCAGGGGAAGATCGCGAACTGTCCGGCCTCCACCAGGTCGCCCGCGAGCAGGAGGCCGGCGTCAGGGACCGTGACGACCTGGTCGCCCTTGCTGTGCGCGCGTCCAGTCGGGCGTAGCTGGACGGTCCGGCCGCCGAGGTCGAGCTCGTGCGTCCCGTCGTACGTGACATCCGGCACCGGGATCCGTACGTCGGCCAGCTCGCGCGCAACCGGCGCGCCGAGCCCGCGGAACATCTCGAGGTAGCCCGCCGCCTTGGCGTACGGGTAGTCGGGCATGCGCCCAGCCCAGCATCGCGCCGTACCGTCCGTCCAAGACTTCCGCGGTATCGCCGGTACCCGGCAGGTATCGTCGCAGGTGATGGAGCTGCGGACCCTGCGGTACTTCGTCGCGGTCGCCGAGGAACTGCACTTCGGTCGCGCCGCGGCCCGGCTGTACATGAGCCAGCCGCCCCTCAGCCGCGCCGTCCGCCAACTCGAGGCCGACCTCGGTACGGCGCTGTTCCGCCGAGCCGCGTCCGGTATCAGCCTCACGCCCGCCGGCACCGCGCTGCTGAAGGAAGCTCGCGCGCTGCTGGCGCAGGCGGAGCAGGCACGGACCCGGGTGGCGGCGGCCGCCGGGAGCGCGAACCTGACGGTCGGGATCCTCAGCGACAGCACGGATCCGGACATCTCCCGGCTCGCCGCGGCGTACCGGCGGAAGCACCCGAACGTCGAGATCCACATCCGCGAGACCGACCTCACCGACCCGACCTGCGGCCTGCGCGCCGGCCTGGTCGACGTCGCGCTGACCCGCGGGCCGTTCGACGAGACCGGGCTCCACATCCGTCAGCTCAGGTCGGACCCGGTCGGCGCCGTGTTACGCGCCGACGACCCGCTCGCCGGCCGCGACGAACTGACGCTCGCCGACCTCACGGACCGCCGCTGGTTCCAGTTCCCCAGCGGCACCGACGCGACCTGGCAGTCCTACTGGAACGGCGGCCAACCCCGCACCGGCCCCGTGGTCCGAGCCGTCCAGGAGTGCCTCCAAGCCGTCCTCTGGAACGGCACGATCGGCCTCGCCCCACTCACGGACCACAGCCCCGGCAACGAACTCGTCACCGTCCCCGTCGCCGACCTGGCCCCCAGCCCGGTCGTCGTCGCCTGGACCGACACGACTCCCCTCACCCACTCGTTCGTGCAGCTTGCGAGGACCAGCTACCGAAGTCCGCTCATGCGCCCAGGTGACCGAGTGCAGCCTTGAGTGCCTGGTCGGCGGGAACGGGTACGTCGGGGATCACCCCGACGCCTTCCCAGTTGCTGCCGGTCACGCTGTTCACGGTCCGGGCCACCGGCACCGCCACCAGGACGTGCTCCGTGATCGGGTACCGGGCCGTAGGATGCGCGCCGCCGCGGGTCGTCTCACCGACCAGTGTCGCCCGGCCGTGGGCCTGCAGCGTGTACGCGACGTCCTCGCCGCCGGAGAACGTCATCGCGCTGGTGAGCACATACACCCGGCGGTCCGGATAGCGCGGCGCCGGCAGGTACGCAGCCGTCCAGAACTGGCGCGTCTCGCCGCTCGCCCGCTCGTAGATATCGTTGAGATGCACTCGGTCGTCGGCGAAGAAATAGCTGCACCACATCGCGGCACCCTCCGGTGCCCCGCCACGGCACTCACGCAGGTCCAGGATCAGCGCGAAACTCCCGGCGACCAGTTGCATGGCCGCTCCGATCGCGCCGGCGCCGTCGTCCGCGTACGGGATGCGCCGTACGTCGATGAACCCGATGTTCCCGTCCAGGTTCTCGACCCGGCGGATGCCCTGGTTCTCCGTTCGCAGCAGCGCGCGGAACGCGGCCTCGCCCTCGTCCTCGTCCTCCGGCTCCAGCGACTGCGGCTCGTCCGACCACAGCAGCCGCAGGTGCTTGTCCGCTGCCACCTCCTGCAGGTGGGCGGACACCTGCTCGCAGAGCGCCGGGCCGTCGAGGCCGTCGTACTCCCCGCTCGTGATCCGCTGCCTGATCGCGGAGCCGATCTCCGCGGTCAGGTCGGGGAAGACATACCCCGCTGCAATTCGGTCCAGCGCGTTGCCGACGATTTCTGCGTTGTTCAGCACGGCGGTCACCCTAGAGCGGGAACCGCCCCTACAGCCAACGATTTGGCTACTTGCGGTCCGGGTCGATGACTTCGCCCTGGATCACATCGCCGGCGGGTTGGCGGGGCTGGGTGGGGCCGGGAGTGAAGGGGATGAAGGCCGGCGGGGTGAGCGTGGTGGCGCGGCGGCTGAGGAACCGGGTGACCGCTCGGCGGGCCAGCGGGCGGGTGAACGGGAGGATGAAGAAGAAGCCGAAGATGTCGGTGACGAAGCCGGGGGTGAGCAGGAGCGTGCCGCCGATCAGGACCAGGCCGCCGTCGGTGAGTTCGCGGCCCGGGACCTTGCCGGACTGCAGCGCGGTCTGCAGGGCGTTCCAGGCGCGCCGGCCCTCACGCTTCACCAGCCAGGCGCCGAGCGCGCTCTCGACCAGCAGCAGTGCGACCGTCGGCCAGCCGCCGATCGCCTGGCCCACCTGGATGATCACGTAGATCTCCACGATCGGCACGACCAGCAGTGCCAGCCCGATCAACCACGGCATGTCCTACCCCTTCCGGCGAGTCCCCCCAGTGTTACAGGTCCGGAAGACAAACCCACCCCGTCAGGCCGGAACCTTCTCCCGGGCCCGCGTCGAGCCCGACGCCGGCGGCGGTGGCGGGGTCTGCTCGCGGCCACCACGACGGCGTTCGACCAGCGCGAGCACCAGCCCCAGCAGGCCGAGGCCGGTGAGGATCCACTGCGGCCAGCCGCCGAGCGTGGTGGCGAGCGTGTGGCCGTTCCGCACCTTCAGCGTCGCGACGTACACGTCGGGCACGAACTGCTCCGACTTGTGCTCGACCGAGCCGTCCGGCCGGATCACGCCGGAGATCCCGCTCGTCGACGCGATCAGCACCGTCCGGCCGGTCTCGATCGCGCGCATCCGGGTGATCTCGAACTGCTGCTCCGGTTGACCGGTCCCGCCGTACGTCGCGTTGTTGGTCTGCACGACCAGCACCTGGGCGCCGCCCTTCACCACGTCCGAGATCACGTTGTCGTACGCGAGCTCGAAGCAGATCACGTCGCCGTACGTCACGCCGCGGATCGGCATCACGCCCGGGCCGACGCCGGGCACGGTCTGCGCCCCGACCATCTCCAGCCGCTTGATGTACGGCAGCAGCTGCTCGCGGAACGGGATGTACTCGCCGAACGGCACCGGGTGCCGCTTCGCGTACCGCTGGCCGGGGCCGGTCACCGGATCCCAGACGATGCCGGTGGTCTGCCGCTCGTTCGGACCAGGGCCCTGGGTGACCGCGCCGACCAGGATCGGTACGCCGACCGCCTTCACCGCGGTCTCGATGTCGGCCTTGGTCTCGGCGTCCTTGTACGGGTCGATGTCGGTCGAGTTCTCCGGCCAGATCACCACGTCGGGCTTCTGCTCGGTCCCGGCCTCGACCCGCTTCTGCAGCTCGAGCGTCGCGTTCAGGTGGTTGCGGGTGACGGTCCGGGCGCGGCCGAGGAACTCCAGTCCCTTCCCCGGCACGTTGCCCTGCACCATCGCGGCCCGCACGGTCTGTCCGTCACCGTCGTCCGGCAGCTGGATCAGCGCGGTCCCGAACACCAGCACCAGCCCGGCGCCCAGCGCGACGGCCCGCATCCGCAGGGCCGTGCCCTGGCGCAGTACGGCGTACAGCAGGACGCCCACGAGTGCGACGAGGAAGCTCAGGCCGGGGATGCCGACGTACGCCGCCAGCCGGCCGAGCGGGAGGTCGGCGAAGGCCCACGCGAGCCGGCCCCACGGGAAGCCGCCGAACGGCACCGACGCGGTCGCGAACTCGGTGGCCACCCACAGGCTCGGGATCCACAGCGGCCACAGCCGCAGCTTCAGGACCTGCGTGGCGAACAGCCCGAAGAACGCGTAGAACAGCCCCTCGAGGATCGCCAGCGCGATCGCGGCGTCGCCGCCGATCACGCTCAGCCACGGCACGAGGACGGCGTAGTACGCGATCCCGAAACCGGCGCCGACCAGGAAACCGGCCTTCATCGAGATCCCGTTGAGCGCGGCGAGGAAGAGCGGCACGGCGACGAGCGCCAGCCAGGGATGGTCGTGCGGCTCGAACGCGAAGCCGAGCAGCACCCCGGCGGCGACGGCCGCCGCCACCCGCGGCAGCAGCCGCCCCAGCGCCTTCAACCGGTCCACGCGGTTACCCCTTGTCCTCACTCACCGGCGGACGCCGGTCGCACGACCGTACAACGTCCCGGACACGCCAATGTATCCGGTCAGTAGCCACAAGGTGTCGGTCGTTGTCAGCGCCGGGGCCGAACGACGGCGACGCGGGAATCACACCCATGGAGTTCGTGGGCGGACAGAGGAAAGAGGCTCGGCGTGCCTTCGGACCAACCGGCGATGCGCTGGCTGCGCACCGGTCGGCTGTTGTCTACTGGCCGCCGAGCCTCTTCCACCTCTGCCCCGCGGGGGGCTCACCGCCGGCGATCTCAGCCCCCGTCGACTCAAGCCTGGCTGTGGCCTGGTCAGCGTCGCGGGATCATCCGGTGGCCGAACTTCATGTGACCGTTGAACGAACGGGATATTGACGACTCCCAAAACGATGCTCGCTGGCGGCGACGGTGTCAACCTCTCCCCCGGCTCTTTGAGCCCGTTGTAACACGATCGCCTGCCCTACAAGGGAAAACGAGAATCGCTCACCGAAGTCACGTTACAGAGCGATATCGGCACTCCACGTGATCGTTACCCAGGGCAACCAATCGTCACGCAACCGGTACGACGACGGTTCCCTTGGCCCGGGTGATCTCCAGCGGTTCGGCGAGCACCTCGGCGGCCGACGCGGACCGGTCCGGACGTCCGCGGCAGACAACGTAGGCACTGAAGTCGAGCTCCCGGCTGCGATTGCCGACCCGGCTGATCGTCGCCCGCACCTCCACGACGTCGCCGGCCCGCAACGGCTGCAGGAACTGCACGTCGGAGTACGACGCGAACAGGCCCTCGTCGCCGTCCGCCTGGATGCAGACCTCGGTCGCGACGTCCCCGAACAGCGCGAGCACGTACGCTCCGTCGACCAGGTTGCCGGCGTAGTGCGCGTGGCTGTAGGGGACGTAGCGACGATGCGTGACGGTCAGCCCAACGGTTGCCTTGGACACCTTTTATGCACTCTTCCTGTAGGCGTGACGCTTCGTCACGAGGGCGTCGACGAGATAGCTGGCCACCTCACCGGGCGTCGTACCGCGGCCGAAGACCCGGTCGACGCCGAGCTCGCCCGCCATCTGCTCGGTGAAACGGGGGCCGCCGGCAACGAGTACCGGCCGGGTGTCCTCGGCGTACGCCTCCCGGAACGCCGCCGACATCTCCTTGGTGTTCAGCACGTGCGCCTCGCGCTGCGTCACCACCTGGGACACCAGGATCGCGTCGGCCTTGTCCGCCTTGGCCCGCCGGACCAGTTCCGGTACGGCGACCTGCGCGCCGAGGTTCACCACCTTCACCTCGCGGTAGTACTCCAGGCCCTTCTCCCCCGCGAACCCCTTGATGTTCAGGATCGCGTCGATGCCGACCGTGTGCGCGTCGGTGCCGATGCAGGCGCCGACCACGGTCAGCCGGCGGCGCAGGCCCTTGCGGATCGCGAGGTTGACCTCCTTCGGCGAGAGCAGCGGGTAGTCGCGCTCGACGACCTCGACCTTCGACGTGTCGACCAGGTGGTTCACCGGGCCGTAGACGACGAAGAACGTGAAGTCCGGGCCAATCGCCTTCGAGTGCACGACGAGTGCGGGGTCCATGCCCATCTTGTTCGCCAGCTGCACCGCGGCGCCCTCGGCGCGCTTGTCGTGCGGGACCGGCAGCGTGAACGACAGCTGCACCATGCCGTCGCCCGTGGTGTCGCCGTACGGCCGGATGATGCTCATCGGGTCCCCTCCTCCAGCAGCTCGATCGCCGGGTTGTAGTACTCCGACGACTTCCGGGCGACGCCGTCCAGGCCGCGGCCCGCGTCCTGCGGGCGTTTCATCAGCCCGAAGGTGCCGTCGCCGATCGCGTTCAGCAGGCCGTCGTCGACGATCTCCTCGAGCAGCTCCACTGACTCGGCGAGCACCTGGCGGGCGCGGTTCGCGATGAAGCCGTTCGGCTCCGGCCGGAAGTCCTCGTGAAGGTTGCCGGCGGCACCCAATACGTAGCGGACGTTCTGCAGCGCCAGGTCGCGGTCCGAGATCCACGGCGTGACGACCGCCTCGGTCATCATCCCGACCAGCAGGATGCCCTGGCCGGTCATCGCGCCGACCAGGTTGAAGAACCCGTCCAGCAGGTACCCGCGGAACACGTCGCCGGTCATGTGCCGGGTCGGCGGCATCCACTTCAGCGGCGCGTCCGGGAACAGCTGCCGGGCCAGCATCGCGTGCGCCAGCTCGAGCCGGAACGAGTCCGGCAGGTCCGGGTTGATCTCGAACGCGTGCCCGAGGCCCAGCTGCCAGTCCTCGAGCCCGGCCTCCTTGGCGAAGTACTCGTTCAGCAACTGCGAGACGGTGACCGTGTGCGCGGCCTCGACCGCGTCCGCGGTGGTCAGGTAGTTGTCCTCGCCGGTGTTGATGATGATCCCCGCGCGGGCATGGATCTGGCGGCTGAACCGCTGGTCGACGAACGTCCGGATCGGGTTGATGTCGCGGAACAGGATCCCGTACATCGAGTCGTTCAGCATCATGTCGAGCCGCTCGAGGCCGGCCAGCGTCGCGATCTCCGGCATGCACAGGCCGGACGCGTAGTTGGTCAGGCGCACGTAGCGGCCGAGCTCCTTCGAGGACTCGTCCAGCGCGGCCCGCATCAGCCGGAAGTTCTCCTGCGTCGCGTACGTGCCGGCGAACCCTTCGCGGGTCGCGCCCTCCGGCACGTAGTCGAGCAGGGACTGACCCGTCGACCGGATCACCGCGATGATGTCGGCGCCTTCGCGCGCGGCCGCCTGTGCCTGCGGGATGTCCTCGTAGATGTCACCGGTCGCGACGATCAGGTAGATCCACGGCCGTTGTTCCGGATCGCCGTGCCGCTTGATCAGCCGGTCCCGCTCGCGGCGGCGGCCGTCGATCCGCTTCAACCCCGCGGCCGCGACCTTCCGCGCAGCGGCACGGGCGCGGGTCGCGTCGCGGCCCTCCGGCATCCGGAACGTCACCGAGCCCGACGCGGCCTTCTGCGCCAGCACGCCCAGGTCCTCGGCCTCGCCGCGGAGCAGCGCGTCCCACACCGGCAGCGCGAGACCGTGCTCGAGGCCGACGTCCGCCCGAACGGTGTCCGCGAGCCGGTTCACCCACGGGATCCCTTCCGTGTCGGCGCCCGTCAGCCCGGCGAGTCGCAGTACCGCTCGCTCGACCGACACCGTGGTGTGCTGCCGGGCGAGGTTCACGATCGGCCGGCCGGCCTTGCGCGCCAGGCTGCGCGCCTTCCGGACGGTGACCGGATCGAGGTCTAGCTTCTTCACGGCACGGGTCACTGGGTCCATCCCTCGGCTTGATAGACGACACGGCCGCCGACGACCGTGCGCAGGCACGTCGGCGTGCCTTCACTCAGGTCCGGCAGCACCGGTACGCCGGCCCGCGGATCGGTCGACCACGCGGCGACGCGCTCGTCGGGCGTCTGCACGACCAGCGGCGCGTCGCTCTGCCAGATCGCGTACGTCGCCGCGGTGCTGGGTGCGAGCACTCCGGCGTCGTCGATCCCGGCCGCGCGCCAGCCGCCCCGCGTGTGCGCCTGGAACGCCGCCCGGACCGTGATCCGCTCCGACTTCTCGTGGTGGAACGCGGCCGCGCGGACCGCCTCCCAGCCGCCCAGCTCGGTGACCGGTGCGTCGGACCCGAAGGCGAGGACGACTCCCGCGCGGGCCAGCGAGCCGAACGGGTTCATGCCCTGCCAGCGGTCGCCGACACGCTCGGCGTACATGCCGTCCGGGCCGCCCCACAGGCCGTCGAACATCGGCTGCACGCTCGCCACCACGCCGCAGCGCGCGAGTGTCGCGATCGTTGCCTCGTCGACCATTTCGACGTGCTCGAGCCGGTGCCTGGCCGCGACCAGCGCCTGCACGCCGACCTTCTCGGCCGCGAGCTCGAAGCCGCGGGCGATGTTGTCGAGCGCCTGGTCGCCGATGCAGTGGAAGCCGGCCTGCACGTTCCGCTCGGTACACGCGATCACGTGCTCGGCGATCTGCTCCGGCGTCAGGTACGCGTGCCCGCGGTGGTCGGCGCGATCGGCGTACGGCTCCCGGAGTGCGGCGGTGCGCGATCCCAGTGCGCCGTCGGCGTTCAGGTCGCCAGCCAGGCCGGCGAGTCCGTACGTGCCGATGTGCTCGAATGCGCCCGGCTCGCCCCAGTACAGGGTCGCGGCGAGGCCGAGTCGCTCGGCCGTCTCGCGCACGATCGGCAGCTCCCACAGCGGGCCGATGTGCGGCGCGGCCATCTCGTGGAACGCGCCGATCCCCTTGGCAGCCATCGCTTTCAGCGCGGCCTCGATCTCGGTCCGCCGCTGGGCCTCGCCGATCAGGTCGGCGAGCGCGTCCCGGACGGCGTGGTTCGCGGCGCGCTCGACCCGGCCCGTCTCGTCGTACCCCTCCGCGTCCTTGGCGACGGGCACGAGCGCCGACGAGATCACGCCGGAGTGGCCGTCGACGCGGGACAGGTACACGCGCCGGCCGCCGGCCGCACGGTCGAGCTCCGCCGCGGTCGGCGGGCGGCCTTCCGGCCATGCCGTCTCGTCCCAGCCGGCGCTGTCGACGACCGCGTCCTCCGGGAGGTTCGCCGCGTACGCCGCCAGCTTGTCGAGGGCCTCGGTCAGCGACTTGGTGCCCGCCAGATCGAGGCCGGTGAGCATCGCGCCCGTCCCCGCGGTGTGGACGTGGGCGTCGACGAACGCCGGCGTGACCAGGCCGCCGTCGAGGTCGATGACCTCGTCCGCGCCGTCGGCGTACGAACTCGCGCCGGTGTCGTCACCGAGCCAGGTCACCACCCCGTCGTCGAAGGCGATCGCGGTCGCGTGGGGGTCTGCGGGCGAGTAGACGGAACCGTTCGTCAGAAGTGTGCGCACGGACTAATCCTCCGCCAGCCTGCTCTCGAACAGACCACGGACACCCGGCTCGGAGCGCAACAGCTCCATCGCGTACTCCGCATGGCCGGGGACGTACCCGTTGCCGACCAGCATCGTGACGTCGGCCGCGAGCCCTTCCGCACCGAGGGCCGCGGCGGAGAACGAGGTCGCCATCGAGAAGAAGATCACCGTGCCACCGGCGGCCGTCGACAGCACGGCGCCGTGCTCGCAGCCCGGTACGTCGACGCAGACGACGGTGATGTCCGCGGGACCGCCGGCAGCCTCGACCGCTTCGGCCAGAGCCACGGGATCACGGGCGTCCGCGAGCGTCACGACGTCGGCGAGGCCCGCGCCGTCGAGGCGGTCCTTCTCGTACTGCACGGGCACGACGCCGATCGTGCGCGCGGCGCCGGCGTGCCGAGCCGCGGCCAGCGACAGCGAGCCGGACTTGCCTGCGCCGCCAATTACTGACACGACAGGCTTTGTGCCTTTGTCGACATACGAGCGCACCACGCGCGCGGTCAGCGCCGGGGCGCCGCACACGTCCATGACCGCGAGCGACAGCTCCGGCTTCAGGTCGTCGGGCAGCTTCGCGACGATCGACCGCGCGAACAGGATCGCGTGACCCCGCGCCGGGACCTGCTCGCTCTTGCCGTCCCAGTCCTCGAGGCCGTCCGTGATCTGCAGCGGCGTCAGCGTGAGACTCACCAGGGTCGCGACCCGATCGCCGGGCTTGACGCCGAGCGGCGACTCCGGGCCGGCCTCGTCCACCACGCCGACGAGCATGCCGCCGGAGCCGGTGACCGGGTTCTGCATCTTGCCGCGGGTCTCGACGATGTCCAGCACCGCCCGACGGATCGCCGTACCGTCACCGCCGTGCGCCTCGGCCAGCTGGCGGTACGACGCGGCGTCCAGGTTCAGCCGCTCGACCGCGATGCGGACCTCGTCGGGCCAGATGGCGGGACGGGCGTCGAGTTTCTCCGCCGCCTGCGGCAACACGCCGGACGGCGCGAGTACGCGGTGCAGTCCTACCGGGCTCGATGACACGGGGTCTCCTCTGTGCGGCGCAGCGGGTCAGGCAAAATACTACTCACAGCGCGCCGCGACGGGAATTCTTACGGCGTACTGTTGGATCTGAGGGAAGTTCTATCGCTATCCTCACATCAGACCGCATCACCCCCACGTCCCCGCGGAGGACCCGTGACCGACCTGATCACTCCGGAGCTGGCGCACTCGGAGCCTGGCGGAGCCGATGTGCACAGCGACGGCCAGCCGTACCTGTACCGGCGTACCGAGCTGGTCGAACCGGACTGGACCCGGCTGCCCGGCTGGAAGGACGTCACGGCCGAGGAGTGGCGCTCGGTGCAGTGGCAGCGGTCGCACTGCGTCAAGAACGTGAAGCAGCTGCGCGACGTGATGGGCGACCTGCTCGAGGAGCGGTTCTACGAGGACCTGACCCGCGACCAGGCCGAGCGCGCGACGATGTCGATGCTGCTGCCGCCGCAGATGCTGAACACGATCGTTCCTTCCGGCGCGGACGACTACACGGAGGCGTTCTACGCCGACCCGGTCCGCCGCTACATGCTTCCGGTGTTCAGTGATCGCCGTACGGACTGGCCGTCGCATCCGCACGCGGCCCGGGACTCGCTGCACGAGCACGAGATGTGGGCCACGGAGGGGTTGACCCACCGCTACCCGACGAAGGTCCTCGCGGAGGTCCTGCCGACCTGTCCGCAGTACTGCGGTCACTGCACCCGGATGGACCTCGTCGGCAACTCGACGCCGGTGATCGACAAGCTGAAGTTCGTCGCGAAGCCGCAGACCCGGCTGGACGACATGCTCGACTACCTGCGCCGGACGCCGGGTGTCCGGGACGTCGTCGTGTCCGGCGGCGACGTCGCGAACATGCCGTGGCCGCGGCTCGAGGCGTTCCTGACGAGCCTGCTCGAGATCGAGAACATCCGCGACATCCGGCTCGCCACCAAGGCGCTGATGGGTATGCCGCAGCACTGGCTGTCCGACGACGTCCGGGCGGGCGTGGCGCGCGTCGCAGGTGTCGCGCGGGACCGGGGCGTGATGCTCGCGATGCACACGCACGTGAACGCGGCGCAGTCCGTCACGCCGCTCGTCGCCGAGGCGTCGAAGGCGATGCTGGAGGCGGGTCTGCGCGACGTGCGCAACCAGGGCGTGCTGATGCGGGGCGTCAACGACTCCGTCCACCAGCTGCTCGACCTGTGTTTCGCGTTGCTCGACGGCGCGAACATCACGCCGTACTACTTCTACATGTGCGACATGATCCCGTTCTCGGAGCACTGGCGGGTTTCGGTGCGCGAGGCCCAGCACCTGCAGCACGGCATTCTCGGATACCTCCCCGGCTTCGCGACCCCACGGATCGTGTGCGACGTCCCGTATGTCGGCAAGCGCTGGGTGCACCAGTTGTCGGAGTACGACGTGGTCCGCGGCATCTCGTACTGGAAGAAGAACTACCGCACCGGGATCGAACAACAGGACCCGGAGGCGCTGAACCGCACCTACGAGTACTACGACCCGATCGACACCCTCCCCCGCGAAGGCCAGGACTGGTGGTCCCAGCACGCCGGCGACCACCTGGCCGAAGCCGAACAACGCGCCGCCGCCTCCCGAGCCGCCGCCGAATCCCAGAAACTCCTCGAAATCAACTGAACCGTCTTGGGTGCCACTACTGCAGGGGGTGGCACCCAAGACTCTTTGCAACTTCGTGCAATTTGCTCAGCGTGAGCCACTCGATGCGTACGGCAACCGTTACGATCACCCCTCGTAACGCCGTCCGATCTGGGGAGCACACGTGCGGGGAGTCCGCTCGGCGACTGCCGTCATCACGGTGCTCGCCCTACCCGCCTGCTCAGCACTCCCCCGCACCGACACCGTCGACAGCCTCACCCGCCAGTCCGTAACGCCCCAGGGCGCGACGGCAGTCGTCGCCCACTACAACGCGGTCGCGGCCGGGGCTGATCGCCGGCTGGCCGCGGATCCGATCGCCGGCGTTCAGACCGGCGACCTGTTGCGGCAGACGCAGGCGGCGTACAAGATCGGTCGGCTGCTGAAGAAGCCGTTCGAGCGTGCCTCGACGTTCACCGTTGATTCGGTCGGTGCGCCTGAGTACGGCGGCTATCCGATGCGGTTCGTTGCCTCGGGTAACCAACGGGTCGGTGTCTGGGAGCGTGCGTCGGCCGGGGCCGCCTGGCGGTTGAGCTACAGCGTGCCGCCGAGTGCGGGAGCCAGTCTCCCGGAGCTGACCGGCGTGCGGGAGGTCGCGCCGTCATCAGCTCTCGAGCTCGCCGAGTCGCCGGCGGGCGCAGCCGCGAAGTTGGCCGAGCTCCTCACCGTCGGCACGAAGTCCGCGAACGCCCGGCTGTTCGCTCCGACGCCGGAGCTGACGAAGCTGCTGAAGAATCTGGCGGACAGTCACGCGGTCGACCCTTCCGGCCTGATTCTCGCGGTGACGGACACGTTCACGGTCAATTCAGCACCGGTGGCGTTTCGTACGACGAACGGTGAGGTCCTGGCCTTCGCAACGCTGACCGACGAGAACGTGATGCGGCCTCGGTTCGGCGCGATGTGGCCGGTCGGCCAGAACACGGCGGCGTTCAGCACGCCGAACCACCTGTACCGCAACGCACTCACCACCACCTCGGTGCATCAGTTCGCGCTCGCGATCCCGATGCGGAAGGACGCCAGGATCCGGGTGCTGGGTTTTACCACCCAACTGGTCGATGCGGGCGGGTACTGACGGTGGGATTTCTGTCGGATGGCGCGTCCGGGGCGTGCCGCGAGCTGGGGAGTTGTCTGTGCGGGTGATCCGCAGGGTTGTCGGGGTGTTGGTGGGGTTGGTCGGGTTGGTTGTTGCGGTGGTTGGTGGGGTAACCGCCTTCTGGCTGGTTGGGCCCGATGACACGGTGTATTCGGGTGAGCAGGTGTTGGGCAGTAAGGGGCTTGCGATTGCCAGTACGCCGGAGTTGTTGGATCGGCATGGGCCGGTGTTGCATGTCGACGTGCGGTCTGCCTCGGGGGCGCCGGTGTTCGTCGGGGTCGGGCGGGACTTCGATGTCGCGAGCTATCTGAAGGGCGTCGGGCATACGAAGCTCGTGCAGGTGCGGTTCCCGGTCGCGTTGACCACGCAGGACGAGAAGGGTACGGCGGGCCCGCTCACCGCCCCGGCCACGCTCGACTGGTGGGTCGCCAAGGCGAACGGCGCCGGCACCCAGTCCCTCACCTGGCCCATCGCCGACGGCCCCTACGACCTCGTCATCATGAACGCCGACGGCAAGACCGCCCCCGACGTACGCGTGACCCTCGGCATCGAGATCCCGAAGGCCTTCACCACAGCCCTCACAGTCTTTGCCCTCGGCATCGTCCTGCTCGCCATCGGCATCCTCCTGATCCTCTTCCGCCGCCGCCCCAACCGCCCGATCCCCCAGCCGCACAGCACAGTGCCGCCCCAGCAGCAGCCGCGGCCAACGGGCGCACCGCTGCGCCGCATCATGGTCGCCGGGCTCGCCGTCAGCGCGCTCACCGGCTGCGCGGCAGTCCCCCAGCAGGACACCGTGCAGTCGCTCACCCGCCCCGCAGTCAGCACCGAGGCCGCCGCGGCCGCGATCAAGCGCTACGACGAGGTGAGCAACGCGGCGAACAAGCGCCGGGACGACAAGCTCATCGCGACCGTCGAGACCGGGGACCTGCTGCGGCTGACTCAGGCGAGTTACACGATCGACAGGGTGCTCGACAAAGCCGGCAAGAACCTCCCCAAGCCGACCACGCACGTGAAGCCCAGCATCGGTGCGCCAACGTACGGCGGCTACCCGATGTACTTCGTCAGCGCCGCCGGGATGTCGGCCCACAAGGACTACAAGACGCTCGACCTCTGGGAGCGCAAGACCGCCGGCAGCCCGTGGCTGATGAAGCACTCGCTGTACCCCGAGAACAAGGTCAAGCTCCCGGGCCTCGAAGGCTTGCGGCCGCTCGCTGCCGCAGACCACGGGAAGCTCGCGGTTCCACCGGCAGCCGCGGCAGCCGCACTCGCCGAGTACCTGAACGTCGGCGCCCAGTCGCGGCGCGCCGCCCTCTTCGAACCGTCCGAGGATGTGACCCGGATCCTCGGCACAGTCTCCGACGGCAAGTCGCTGGTCAAGGAGGATCCGAAGTCCTATCGCGCGGCGATCGACACCTTCAGGGTGAACGGTACGCCGACCGCCTTCCTGACGAGCTCCGGAGAGGCGTTGGTGTTCCTCTCGCTGACCGACGAGTTCCAGCTTCAGGTCGGCGCGGGTCTTTCCATCTACTGGTCCCAGGGCAGCCCTGGCTCCGCGTACAGTCCGCCGACCACGAAGTACAACGGCGCCATCACCAGCACGATCCTCTATCAGGTCGCCCTCGTCATTCCGAAGAAGGGCGCGAAGCTCCGGATCCTCTCGACCTCCGACGAACTCGTCGCCGCCGGTGGTTACTGAGTCAGGTAGGTCTGCAGGTCCGCGAAGGTGTTGATGGTGGGGCCTTGCCAGGTGGGGGCGTTGTTGGCGTGTTCGAGGGTGCGGATGGCGTGCATGCCCAGGGCGGCTGCGGCGGGGAGTTCGTTGTCGTTGCCGTCGCCGACGTAGAGGCAGTCGCGGGGCGCCGCGGACAGGGCTGTGCAGGCCGCTTTGTAGATGGCCGGGTCGGGTTTGGCGGCGCCTACCTCGGCGGAGAAGGCCGTGGCGTCGTAGTACTTCGCCAGCGGGCTGCCCGCCCACTGGAGCTGGGTCTCCGCGGTGATGTTGCTGACCAGGCCGATCCGCCAGCCTGCCTGCTTGAAGGCGGCCAGCGTGTCCAGGGTCGCCGCCGGCGCCGCGCCGAGCAGGCGTTGGGCCAGGGATCGGCGCAGGCTGGTTGCCTCCTGCACCTGTTGCTCGGTGGGAGCACCGCCGCAGCGTTCCGCGATCACCTGGAGCGTGTTCGGCAGGTCGCCGTACGCTCCGATGAACCGCTCGTACGCCGCCGCGTCGAAGGCCCGCTGGAACGCCGTCGAGTCGACCCCGAGGATCGCGCCCATCCGCGCGTTGACCGCGGCGCGCTCGGCGTCGCCGCCCGCGATCAGCGTGCTGAACAGATCGGTGACGAGGACCTTCACAGCGCCGGCGGACGGCGTTCGTACGGCGTACTCAGCACGATCGTCGTGGTGGTCGACACGTTCGCGCGGGCCCGGATCACGGCCAGCAGGTTCTCCAGCGCGGCCGGTGAGGCGACCCGGACGACCAGGACGTAGCTGGAGTCGCCGGCCACCGAGTAGCAGGACTCGATCTCGCGGACGTCGCGGAGCCGCTCCGGGGAGTCGTCCGGCTGCGACGGGTCGATCGGCCGGATCGAGATCAGCGCGGTCAGCGGCAGGTCGAGGGCGGTGTGGTCGACCGTGGCGGCGTACCCCTGGATGATGCCGCGCTGCTCGAGCCGCTTCACCCGCTGGTGCACGGCAGAGGTGGACAGGCCGGTCGCCTTGCCCAGGTCGGTGAAACTCATCCTGCCGTCGGTGGCGAGCAGCCCGACGATCTTGCGGTCCAGGTCCTCCATCCTGGAGACCCTACTGCCGCGAGCGCCCGGCATGAAAGCATCGCCCCATGGCTGAGACAGAACAGCGCCTGATGCTGCTGGACACCGCGTCCTTGTACTTCCGGGCGTTCTTCGGCGTCCCCGACACGATGAAGGCCGCCGACGGTACGCCGACCAACGCGATCCGCGGGCTGCTCGACTTCATCGCGCGGCTGGCGGAGAACCACCGGCCGACCCACCTCGTCGCCTGCTGGGACGACAACTGGCGGCCGTCCTGGCGGGTCGAGCTGATCCCGTCGTACAAGGCGCAGCGGGTCGAGTTCGTGACGCCGAAGGGCGAGCAGGTCGAGGACGTACCGGACCGGCTCGAGGTCCAGGTGCCGTACATCCGGGCCTGCCTGGAGGCGATCGGGATCGCGGTCGTCGGCGCCCCGGACCACGAGGCCGACGACGTGATCGGCACGCTGTCGCACCAGGCGACGATGCCGGTCGACGTCGTCACCGGCGACCGGGACCTGTTCCAGCTGATCGACGACAGCCGCGGCATCCGGGTCGTCTACACGGCCGCGCGCGGCGTCGGCCGGGCCGACGTGTACGACGAGAAGGCCCTGCTCGCGAAGTACGAGGTCCCGGCCCAGCGGTACGCCGACTTCGCGACGCTGCGCGGTGACGCCTCCGACGGGCTGCCCGGCGTGAAGGGTGTCGGCGAGAAGACCGCCGCCGCGCTCGTCACGGCGTACGGCGACCTGGACGCGATCCGCGCCGCGGCCGCCGATCCGACGACGCCGATGGCGCCCGGCGTGAAGAAGAAGATCCTGGCCGCCGGCGACTACCTCGACGTCGCGCCGAAGGTCGTCGCGGTGGCGAAGGACGCGCCGGTCGGGTCGTACGACGCGACGCTGCCGCGCGAGATCAAGGACCCGGAGCGGTGGCTGGACCTCGTCGAGCTGCTCGAGCTCGGCGGCAGCGCGCAACGGGTGATGGCGGCGCTCGACCTGGGCCCGAAAGCATGAGCCGGACGAGGGAGCTGGCGGAGCAGTTCCGCGAGGAGATCGTCACGCTGCGCCGCGCGCTGCACCGCGTGCCGGAGTACGACCTGGATCTGCCCAAGACGCAGCAGTTGGTCATCGACGCACTGGCGGGACTGCCGCTGGAGATCTCGCTCGGCAAGGACCTGTCGTCGGTCACCGCCGTACTGCGGGGCGGCCGCGGCCCGGGCCCCGTCGTGCTGCTGCGCGGCGACATGGACGCGCTGCCGGTCACCGAGCGCACCGACGTACCGTTCGCGTCGCAGCATCCCGGGATGATGCACGCGTGCGGTCACGACCTGCACGTCGCGGGGCTCGTCGGCGCCGCGAAGGTGCTGTGCGCGCTGCGCGACGAGCTGCCGGGTGACGTGGTGTTCATGTTCCAGCCGGGTGAGGAGACGTCCGGCGGCGCGCCGATCATGATCCGCGAGGGTGTCCTCGACGCGGCCGGGCGGCGGGCGGATGCGGCGTACGGGCTGCATGTCGGGTCGTCGTCGCAGCCGTTGGGGATGTGGAGCAGCAGGCCCGGATCGTTCATGGCCGCGGCGGACCAGCTGCATGTGCGGGTCGTCGGCGAAGGGACCCACGGGGCATCGCCGTATCGCGGCAAGGACCCGATCCCGGTGCTGTGCGAGATCGTCACGGCCCTGCAGACGATGATCACCCGGCAGTTCGACGTGTTCGACCCGGTCGTGCTCACGGTCGGGCGGATCGCGGGCGGGACGAAGGAGAACATCATCCCGGACGACGCGTTCTTCGACGCGACGGTCCGGACGTTCTCGGAGGAGACGCGGTCGAAGGTGCAGAAGTCCTCGATCCAGCTCGTCGAGAGCGTGGCGGCGGCGCACGGATTGCAGGTCGAGGCGGAGTACCAGCTGGGGTACCCCGTGACCGTGAACGACGAGGCGGAGTACGAGTTCGCCCGCGAGACGATCGTCGACCTCTTCGGCGCCGACCGGTTCCGCCGGCGCCCGAACCCGCGGAGCGGCGCCGAGGACATGTCGTACGTCCTCAACGAGGTGCCCGGCGTGTACCTGAACCTGAGCGCCTGCGCATCCGACGACCCGGACGCCGCCCCCGACAACCACTCCCCCTTGGCCAACTTCGACGACTCGGTGCTGCCCGACGCGTCAGCGCTGCTGGCCGAGCTCGCCGTACGCCGTCTCGCGCGCTGACGCGAGCCCGGTGAGGACGAGCCCCAGGGCCGTGGCGGCCGCGGCCGCCAGGTAGATCGCGGGCAGGCCCGGCCCGGCGACGACCCGCCCGCCGAGCCAGCCCGCGGCCGCGGCGGCGACCTGGTACGCCGACGCGTTGACGGCGATCGCCAACGTCGGGGCGGCGGCGGCCGTGGTCAGCACGCGGGCCTGCATCCCCGGGACTACGGAGAAGCCGACCGCCCCGAGCGCGAACACGAGCCCGCCGGTAACGATCGCGCTCGGGCTCAGGCGGAGAGCGACGAGGAGTACGACGAGCAGCGCGAGCGCGCCGAGCTGGTACCGCAGCGGCGCGCGGTCCGCCAGTCGGCCGCCGACGAGGTTGCCGATCGTCGCGCCGACGCCGTACACGAGCAGCATCGGCGCGACGGCCGCCGCCGCGAACTGGCCCGGGCCGGTGAGCAGCGGCGCAAGGTAGGTGAAGACCATCAGCACGCCGATGTTGGCGACCGCGGTGATGGCGATGGCCAGCAGCAGCTCACGGTTGCGGAAGACCGTGAACTCGCCGAGGGCGTGGGTCCGCGTGCCGGGCTGATCGGCCGGAATCGACCACGCGACCAGTGCCAGGCCGACCGCGCAGCAGACCGTGATCGCGGCGAAGGTCGCGCGCCAGCCGAACGCCTCCCCGATCCACGTGCCCAGTGGCGCGCCGAGGATCATCGCCAGGTTCATGCCGAGGGCAAGCTTCGCGACGGCCGACGCCTTCTTGTCCGGGGGCGCGGAGGTGGTCGCGATCACGATCGCGTTGGCGAAGAACGTCGAGGTCACCAGCGCGGTGACGAGCCGCGCGGCGAACAGGACGCCGTACCCGGGCGCGACGGCGGAGAGCAGATTGCCGGCCACGGCCACCACCAGCAGGCCGAGGACGAGCGGCTTGCGCGGGCGGCCTGCCGTCACCGCCGTCAGCACCGGACCGCCGACGATCATCCCGAGCGCGTACGCGGTCACGAGCAGCCCCGCCGCCGGGATCGACACCTGGAGATCGCCCGCCACAGCCGGCAGGATCCCGGCCACCACGAACTCGCCCGTGGTCACCCCGAACACGCAGACCAGCAACGCCACCAGCTTCATTGACTACCTCACGGATAGAGAGTGATTGATCCGTGAGAACGGTAGATCGCTCTCACGGATACGCGCAACCTGTACCATGAGACGCATGATCGCCGAGCCACCGTTGCCGCCCGCCCCTGGCGCCGACGCGCACCTCGCGCTGGACTTCGCGAACACCGCGATCGCACTCCCCGGCGGTCAGTACGTCGACCTGCTCGGTACGCCGCCCGCGGTCAACCACTGGCTGACTGCGCACGACCTCGCGCCCGCGAACGCCGACGTCCAAGAGATGTGCGCGACCCAGCTCCGCGCGCTCCGCGAGCACGTCCGCTCGCTGTTCGCCGCCCGGATCGCGGGGGCGCCCGCCCTGCCCGCGGCCGTGGACGCCGTCAACAGCGCGCTGACCAGTGTCCCGTCCGCGGCGCTCCTGCGCTGGGACGACACCACCGGCCCGTACCGCGCGACGCCCTGCCCGACCAACCAGATCCTCGAGCACGCGTTGGCCACCATCTCCGCCAGCGCCGCCGACCTCCTCACCAGCCCCGAGGCCGAGGCCCTGACCGCGTGCGACGCCACGCCGTGCAACCGCTTCCTCATCCGCCACGGCCGCCGGCACTGGTGCTCCACCCGCTGCGGCGACCGCGTCCGCGCCGCCCGCGCGTACGCCCGCCGTACCCAATCCGCCGCAGGCTGACAGCTCAGCGGCCGAGGCCTGCCTCGCGGGCGCGGATGATCGCTTCGGCGCGGTCGGCGACGTGGAGCTTGCTGAAGATGTTCGAGACGTTGTTGCGGACGGTCTTCGGCGACAGGTACAGCTCGGTGGCGATCTGCGCGTTGGACCGGCCCGCGGCCACCAGCGCGAGGATCTCGTGTTCGCGGGCGGTGAGCTGCGGGAACGGGCTGCCCGGAGCGGCGGTCGGCGCGGCCGCGAAGAACTCCGCCACCCGGCGCGCGATCGCCGGCCCGAAGATCGCCTCGCCGCCGGCAACCGCGGTGATCGCGCGTACAATCTCGCCCTGGTTCGCGCCCTTCAACAGGTAGCCCCGGGCACCGGCCCGCATCGCGGCGAACAGCGTCTGGTCCGCCTCGGCCATCGTGAGTACGACGACCCCGATGTGCGGGCTGTCTGCGGTGATCGCGCGGGTGGCCTCGATCCCGTCCAGCCGGGGCATCTGCACGTCCATCACCACGACGTCCGGCTGCAGTTCTCTGGCCCGATCGACCGCCTCCACACCGTCGGCCGCCGTACCCACGACCTCCACGCCGTCCAGCGAACCGAGCAGCGCGGCGAGCCCGTCGCGATAGACGGGGTGGTCGTCGGCGAGCAGCACCCGCACAGGCTCATCCACGAACAACCTCCGGTACGGCGTCCAGCGGCAGTCTCACCCGTACGACGGTGCCGCCGCCCGGTGGACAGGTGACACTACAGACTCCCCCGAGCTCCGCGACACGCTCCCGGACCGACAACATCCCCACGCCCGCGGCGACCTCCGCGCCGATCCCGATCCCGTCGTCGACCACCGAAAGCTCCAGCGCTGTCTCGTCGACGTGCAGCGCGATGTCGCACCGCGACGCCGCCGCATGCCGCGCGACGTTGGTCAGCGCCTCCGAGGCGATCCGGTACGCCGCGACCTCGACGCCGGCGGGCAGCGGCCCGAGGTCGTCCGCGTCGACCGCGACGGCGAGTCCCGCGAGGCGGAACGGCTCGGCCTGCTGCTGGATCGCTCGTACGAGACCGAGCTCGTCCAAGGCCGGCGGTCGGAGGTCGTGGACCAGCCGCCGGACGTCGGCGACCGCGGCGGCCATGTCGGTCGTCGCGTGCGCCAGCATCCGGTCCGCTTCCTCCGGCTTGGAGCCGGCGAGGTTCCGGGCGGTCTCGATCCGCAGCGCCACGGCGCCCAGGCTCGGACCGAGGCCATCGTGCAGGTCGCGCCGGATCCGCCGTCGCTCCTCCTCGCGGGCGGCGACCAGCCGGCTCCGGCTTCGCTGCAGTTCGAGGCTCAGCTCACTGGCCCGCGCAGCGGCGGCCGCCTGCCGGACGAGATCTCCGAGCAGCCGCTGATCCCGCTCGGACAGCGCCGTACCGTCGCCTGGACAGAACACCAGCCGACCGACCGGCTCACCGCGGTACCCGACCGGCAGCGCGTGCGTCGGACCGGACTCCCGGCCGTGCTCGACGATCGCCAGACCACCACCGGACCGCTCGATCTCCACCCGGACGTACGGCAACCGGAAGGCCTCGGCCAGGGTGCGGGCGACAGCGCGGAGTTGCTCGTCCGGGTCCGCGGCCGACTCCAGCCGCTCCGCCAGCGTGGACATCGTCGCGTACGGGTCGTCGCGCGAGCCGCGCACGAGGCGCCGTACCCACCGCCACAGGCGGCTGCGGAGCGGCGCGTAGACGACGGCGACGACCGCGATCGCGACCAGGGCGGCGTCCCGCTCGCCGAGCACCCCGCCGGCGATCGCGAACACGGCCAGGTCGATCCCCACCACGAGGGCCGCGAGGACGCCGTACAGGAAGGTGGCCGAGAGCAACCGGTCGACGTCGTACAGACGGTGCTTGGCGACGGCGACGACGATCGCGGCCGAGGTCAGCGCGATGGCCAGACCGAACAGAACAGCCGGTACGGCGGGCGGGTTCTCGAACGGGACCATCAGCAGGATCATGTCCACCAGCGCGGCCCACATCAGCCAACGCAACTGTGCCCTGCTCTCCCGCGACGCTGCGCGGTAGCGGTGCACGGCGACGGCGAACGGCACGACCAGGCTGACGATCACACCCGCGTAGGCCACGCGCAGCAGTCCGGCCCAGACGCCGTACGGCAGCTCCAGGCTGAACGGGTCGAGGGCAAGTCTCGTGATCTCCGGCGGCAGTGCGGCGCCGTGATAGCGCTGCATGACGTCCATCGGTGCGACGATCAGCAGTAGCGGAAGCAGGAGTGTCAGGGCGAGGCTGACGATCGAGAGCCGGCGCCAAACCTTCGCGGTGACCAGCTTCCCGTCGGGGAACAGCAGGATGAGCAGCGGCAGACCGAGCAGCAGGAACGCGCCGAACCGGGAGTAGAACCAGTACGCCGGCGAGGCGCCGGGCAGTCCTGGAGACGTGTAGATCGCGTACGTCGCCCAACTCGACGCGAACCCGTCCACGACCCACAAGAGCCCGGACCCGGTCAGGATCCAGGCAATCGGATGCCGCGGCAGGCGGTGCAGGAGCAGCACGCCCGGCACCACCTGCGCCAGGCCGGACACCGCCGAGGTCCAGCCTTCGTCCAGTTCCGCGGCCGCGGGTGCGCCCGGGCCGTTGCGGACGTCCAGAACGACCGTGACAGCGGTCAGCAGGAGCGCGGCTGCCCCGAGTGCAGCCGGCCCCCATCCCCTCCGGGTTTCCTCCCCCACCGCTGCATTGTGACCCAGAGTGTGTCCCGTCGTCGCGGGTCAACTGTCCCGATTCACGTCGGGACGCCAGGCCCTGCCCGGCGGGTCGGCCTGCCCAGCAGAGTCGTCGCAACAAGAACCTCAGGGGGAGGAACCGCAATGACAACCACACCTGCCAGGGCCCGCACCGACGTCGCCCCGGCACCGCAGGCAGCGACCGGCCCGACGGAGCGCACGATCCGGCGGCTCGGACTCGGCCTCACCGCCGGCACGCTGGCCTGGGCGGCGAGCATCTTCGCGTTCAGCACCGTGAACGAGGGGACGCCCGAGCGGATCGGCGACCTGACCGGCCTCGCGTTCCAGCTCGGGGTGTTCTGCCTGCTGACCGTGCAGTTCCGGACCCGCGCGACCGGCGCGTCGACCGTCCTGCTCAAGGTGGAGGCCGTGATCCTCGGCATCGCGAGCCTCTGGTCGCTGCTGCACGGCGTACTGCCGTCGAACCTGCAGGACACGACCTGGATGCTCGTCATGGACATCTGCTGGCCGCTGTCGATGCTCGGCATGATGGTGATCGCGATCAAGATCGCGCTGGCCGGGCGCTGGCGTGGCGCCCTGCGGTGGTGGCCGCTGGTCGCCGAGAGTTGGGCCGTGGTCACCGTCCCCGCGTCGATCGTGCTCGGCGACGCCGTCGGCCGCTGGGTCGGCGGGGGCCACCTGCTGATCGGGTACGCGACGCTCGGCGTGCTGCTCGCCGTACGTCCGCGATCGGTACAGAACTGACACTGCGGGGCACCACCTGTCGTGGGTGGTGCCCCGCACGTGGTCAGCGCGCCGCCGGGGCGGCGACGGCTGCCGCCTCCTCGTCGATGTCGACGACCGCGCCGCTGAACTGGGCGTTGTAGAGGCGGGCGTAGGCACCGTCCAGGGCGAGCAGCTCGTGGTGGTTGCCCTGCTCCACGATGGCGCCGTTCTCCATGACCAGGATCAGGTCGGCGTCGCGGATGGTGGACAGGCGGTGTGCGATGACGAAGCTGGTCCGGTCGGACCGCAGGGCCGCCATCGCGCGCTGCACCAGGACCTCGGTGCGGGTGTCGACCGAGCTGGTCGCCTCGTCCAGGATCAGCAGCTGCGGGTCCGCCAGGAACGCGCGGGCGATGGTGAGCAGCTGCTTCTCACCGGCGCTCACGTTGCTGCCTTCCTCGTCGATCACCGTGTCGTAGCCGTCGGGCAGGCTGTGGACGAAGCGGTCGACGTACGTCGCCTTGGCCGCCGCGAGCATGTCCTCCTCGGTGGCGTTCAGGTTGCCGTACAGGAGGTTGTCGCGGATCGTGCCGCCGAACAGCCAGGTGTCCTGCAGCACCATGCCGATCCGCGAGCGCAGGTCGTGCCGGGTGAGCTCGGTGATGTCGACACCGTCGATCGTGATCCGGCCCGCGTTCAGCTCGTAGAACCGCATGATCAGGTTGACCAGCGTGGTCTTGCCGGCGCCGGTCGGACCGACGATCGCGACCGTCTGACCGGGCTCCGCGACCAGGCTGAGGTCGTCGATCAACGGCTTGTCCGGGTCGTACGAGAACGACACGTGCTCGAACTCGACCCGGCCGCGCGAGTCGGTCACCTTCTCCGGCGTCTCGTCGTCCGGCACCTGCTCCTTCGCGTCCAGCACCTCGAAGACCCGCTCCGCCGACGCCACCCCGGACTGCAGCAGGTTCGCCATCGAGGCCACCTGGGTCAGCGGCTGGGTGAACTGCCGCGAGTACTGGATGAACGCCTGGACGTCGCCCAGCGACATCGTGCCGGACGCCACCCGCAGGCCGCCGACCACCGCGATCACGACGTAGTTCACGTTCCCGATGAACATCATCAGCGGCATGATCAGGCCGGAGATGAACTGCGCGCCGAACGCGGCCTTGTACAGCTCCTCGTTCTTCTCCGCGAAGCTCGCCTCGATCTCCTTCTGCCGGCCGAAGACCTTCACCAGCTCGTGCCCGGTGAACGCCTCCTCGATCTGGCCGTTGAGCGCGCCGGTGTGCCGCCACTGCGCGACGAACCGGGTCTGCGAGCGCTTGGCGATCGCGGCCGTCAGCACCATCGAGACCGGGATCGTGATCAGCGCGATCAACGCCAGCAGCGGCGAGATCACGAACATCATCGTGATCACCCCGATCACGGTCAGCAGCGAGGTGAGCAACTGGCTCAGGGTCTGCTGCAGGCTGCTCGAGATGTTGTCGATGTCGTTGGTCACCCGGCTGAGCAGCTCACCGCGCGGCGCGCCGTCGAAGTAGCTCAGCGGCAGCTTGTTCAGCTTCTCCTCGACCTCGGCGCGCAGGTCGAGGATCGTCTGCTGGACGATGCCGTTCAGGATGTACCCCTGCGCCCAGGACAGCAGGAACGCCCCGGCGTACAGCGCCAGCACCAGGAGCAGGACGTTGCGCAGGGCATCGAAGTCGATGCCGACGCCGGGGATCAGGTCGATCCCCTGCAGCAGGTCCGCGAGCCGGCCGTTGCCGGCCGCCCGGGTCTGCTCGATCACCTGCTCCTTGGTCTGGCCGCTCGGCAGCCCCTTGCCGATCGCGCCCGCGAAGATGATGTCGGTCGCGCGACCGAGGATCTTCGGACCGAGCACCGACAGCGCGACGCTGCCGATCGCCAGCAGGACGACCACCGCGACCTGGACCCGGTGCGGCCGCAGCCGCTTGAGCAGCCGCTTCGCCGAGGGCAGGAAGTTGATGGACTTGTCCCCCGGGATCCCGCCGGGCGGCCCGAACCCACGACCGGACGTCGGCCGTTCGGTCGCCTTCACGGTCGCCGGCGCCTCGGACGACGGCTTCTGTTCCTCGCTCATGCCGCCTCCTCCGCGGAACGCTGCGACTCGACGATCTCGACGTACGTCGGACACGTGTCGAGCAACTCCTGATGGGTCCCCTTGCCGACGATCACGCCGTCCTCGACGACAAGGATCTGGTCGGCGTCGATGATCGTCGACACCCGCTGCGCGACGACCACGACGCACGCCTCCCTCGTGACCGGCCGCAGCGCCGCCCGGAGCCGGGCGTCGGTCGCCAGGTCGAGCGCCGAGAACGAGTCGTCGAACAGGTAGATCTCCGGCTTGCGGACCAGCGCCCGCGCGATCGCGAGCCGCTGCCGCTGACCGCCGGACACGTTCGTGCCGCCCTGCGCGATCGGCGCCTCCAGCCCCTCGGGCATCGCCTCGACGAAGTCCTTGCCCTGGGCGATCTCGAGCGCCTGCCAGAGCTCCTCGTCGGTCGCGTCCGGGTTGCCGTAGCGCAGGTTGCTCGCCACCGTCCCGGAGAACAGGTACGGACGCTGCGGCACCAGACCGATCCGCTCCCACAACGCCTCGGGCTCGATCTCCCGTACGTCGATGCCGTCGACGAGCACCCGCCCCTCGGTGGCGTCGAACAACCGCGGCACCAGCGACAACAGCGTGGTCTTGCCGGCGCCGGTGCTGCCGATGATCGCGGTCGTCTGCCCCGGCGACGCGACGAAGCTGATGTCCCGCAGGACCGGCTCGGCGGCGCCCGGGTACTGGAACGAGGCCCGCTCGAACACCAGTTGGCCGCGGCCCGTGAAGCTCTTGATCGGCGTGACCGGCGGCCGGACGGAGGACTCGGTGCCGAGCACTTCGGAGATCCGGTCCGCACAGACCGAGGCGCGCGGCACCATGATCATCACCATCACGCCCATCATCACCGAGAACAGGATCTGGATCAGGTAGCTCAGGAAGGCGGTCAGCGCGCCGACCTCCATCGTCCCGTTCTCGACCCGGGAGGCGCCGAACCACAGCACCGCGACGCTCGACACGTTCAGGATCAGCATCACGGTCGGGAAGATCAGCGCCATCAGCCGGCCGGCCCGGATCGCGGTGTCGGTCAGGTTCCGGTTGGCCTCGCCGAAGCGCTCGATCTCGTGCGGCTCGCGGACGAACGCCCGGACCACCCGGATGCCGGCGATCTGCTCGCGCAGCACCCGGTTCACGCCGTCGATGTTCTTCTGCATCTTCTGGAACTGCGGCACCATCCGGCTGGCGATCAGGCCGACGGAACCGGCCAGCAGCGGGACGGCGACCGCGACGAGCCAGGACAGGCCGACGTCCTCGCGGACCGCCATGATCACGCCGCCGATCATCGTGATCGGGGCCGCGACCAGCATGGTCGTGGTCATCACGACCAGCATCTGGATCTGCTGGACGTCGTTGGTACTGCGGGAGATCAGCGTCGGGGCGCCGAACTGGTTGACCTCACGGGCCGAGAACTCGCCGACCCGGTGGAACACCGCCGCGCGGACGTCGCGTCCGAACAGGGCCGCCGTCTTCGCACCGAAGTACACCGCGATCACCGTGCAGGCGATCTGGACCAGGCTGACGCCGAGCATCCAGCCGCCGGTCTCCATGATGTAGCCGGTGTCGCCCTTGGCCACGCCGTTGTCGATGATGTCGGCGTTCAGGCTGGGCAGGTAGAGGGAGGCGATCGTCCCGACCAGCTGCAGGACGACCACCAGGAACAGGTTTCCCACGTACGGACGCAGGTGCGTACGCAAGACGCGAAGTAACATCAATCATCCCCAGAGTCGTGGCGACGGGCGCCGCCGAGCGCGAGTTCGGCGACGTCCTCGGAGGCCGGTGGCTGACCGGTGTGGTGGCTGCGGAGACCGTCGAAGGCGAAGTCGACGATCTCCTCGGCGGTCAGCACGTGGCCGCCGGAAATCATTGGGTGGGTCGCCGAGAAGGTGATCAGGCCGATCATCCGCACCACGTCCTCCGGCGGCAGCCGGAACTGGTCCGCGTCCGGGCGCAGCAGGTCCGCGAACGCCACGTTGGACAGGTCCGCCTGGCGCTTGCGGCGCGCCGCGTCCAGCGGATGCTGCTTGAAGTCGGGCGGCTGCCGGAGCCGCATCGACAGCATCAGCCGGAACACGCTGCGCAACCGCCGCTGCCCGATCTCGACGGCGGCGATCGTCCGCTCCCGCAGCGGCAGCGACCGGTCGACCTCCTCGAGGGACTTGACCAGGTCGGTGGTGTCCATCGCGGTCAGCATCGCGGCGTTGATCAGCGCGTCCTTGCTGCCAAAGGCGCGGAAGATCGTCCCCTCGGCGATCCCGGCCGCCTCGGCGATCTGCTTGGTGCTGACGTCGGGGCCGAACTCCTCCAGCAACGGCAGCGCGGCCGCGACGATGGCGGCGCGGCGTTCTTCGGGTGGTAGCGGGGTCGCTCTCGGTGACACGCAGTCAAAGGTAACTGAGTGAGTACTCACTCACAACTGGATTCACCCCGGTGGAGCAGACCGGTTCGCGACCAGCGCGGATACCCCGTCGAGCAGCCGTTCCAAGCCGTACTCGAACGCGTGTTCGGCGTCGTACGGGGCGTCGAACTCATTCCCGACCGCGGTTCCGACCCGTGCCGACAGCGGGAACTTCTCCAGGTCGCCGATCCGGTCCAGGTGCGGGACGTGCGCCAGCCACCACTCCTTGTCGGTCATCCCCGACCGCTGGATCACCTGCCGCGCCTCGACCGCCGTGCGGACGGCGCCGTGCACGTACCCGTTGACCAAGGCAACCGTCGCGTCCATCTCGAGGTCGGTGAGCCCGATCCCCTCCACGGTGGACAGCTCCCACTCGTACTTCGCCATCACGTTCGGCCCGAGCGGCGGCCGGCTGATCGCGACCTGGAGCAGCCACGGATGCCGCAGGTAGAGCTCCCGGTTCTCCCGCGCGACCTCGTCGAGCCGGGCCCGCCAGTCCCCCGGTACGACGCGCCGCGGCAGCTCGCCGTACACGTGGTCGAGCATGACGTCGAGCAATTCGCCCTTGCCCGGGACGTAGCGGTACAGGGTCATCGCGCCGACGCCGAGCTCGTCGGCGACCCGGCGCATCGACATCGCACCGAGGCCTTCGGAGTCCGCGACCTCGCGCGCGGCCTGCACGATCTGCTCGACCGTCAGCGCCGGCTTCGGTCCGCGGGTCGGCCGCGGGCGCCGGCGCCAGAGCAGCTCGAGGCTCTTCGCCGGGTCGCCGCTGCCGCTGTACTCCTGATGCATGTGCGCAGTCTTCCGTGAACGGGTATTCTTCGTACAGCGTACGCAGTTGACCTCAAGCTTTGTCGAGGTTCTAGCGTCGGTTTCTGTCGGTGGTCTGCGGAATCATCGACTTCCCGACCGATCGATCGACCCGGAGCCCAGCCGTGAGCATGGAGATGACCGCGTGGAACTCGCTGTACCACGCGATGCACGCCCAAGACGAGAAGCGACCGTTCTCCCGCGCGACCCTGCGCCGCATCCTGGCGTTCGCCCGTCCGCACCGGACGCATCTCGTGTGGTTCCTGGTGCTGAGCATCGGCGCCGCGGTGCTCGCGGTGGCGACCCCGGTGCTTGCCGGGCGGGTGGTCGACGCGATCGTCGGCGGGCGGCCGTTCGACGTCGTCCTGCGGCTCTCGCTGCTGATCGCGGCGATCGCGATCGCCGAGGCCGGGCTCAGCATGCTGACACGGTGGCTGTCGGCGCGGATCGGTGAAGGGCTGATCCTCGACCTGCGGACGGCCGTGTTCGACCACATCCAGCGGATGCCGATCGCCTTCTTCACCCGGACCCGGACGGGCGCGCTGGTCTCCCGGCTGAACAACGACGTCATCGGGGCGCAGCGCGCGTTCAGCGACACGCTGTCGGGCGTCGTGAGCAACCTGGTGATGTTGCTGCTCACGCTCGTGGTGATGCTGCGGGTCTCCTGGCAGATCACGCTGCTCGCGCTGGTGATCCTGCCGATCTTCGTCGTACCGGCGCGCCGGATCGGGACCCGGCTGGCGGCCCTGGAGCGCGAGGCCGCGAACTACAACGCCACGATGAGCACGCAGATGACCGAGCGGTTCTCGGCGCCGGGCGCGACGCTGGTGAAGCTGTTCGGGCGGCCGGCGCGCGAGTCGGCCGAGTTCGCGATCCGGGCGCGGCGGGTGCGGGACATCGGCGTACGGACGGCGATGGTGCAGTGGATCTTCGTGACCTCGCTGACGCTGGTGTCGGCGCTCGCGCTGGCCGTCGTCTACGGGCTGGGTGGGTTCTACGCGCTGCGCGACCAGTTGGACGCGGGTGCGGTGGTGGCGATGGCGTTGCTGCTGACCCGGCTGTACTCGCCGCTGACCGCGCTCGCGAGTGCGCGGCTCGAGGTGATGACGGCGCTGGTGAGCTTCGAGCGGGTCTTCGAGGTGCTGGACCTGGAGCCGCTGATCAAGGACAAGCCGGACGCGGGGCGGGTGCCGGACGGGCCGGTCGCGGTCGAGTTCGACCGGGTGAAGTTCGCCTACCCGTCGGCGGACAAGGTGTCGCTGGCCTCGCTGGAGGAGGTCGCGAAACTGGACACGCGCGGCGGGGTCGAGGTGCTGCACGACATCTCGTTCCGTGCTGAGCCCGGGCAGATGGTCGCGCTGGTCGGCTCGTCCGGTGCCGGGAAGTCGACGATCGCGCAGCTGATCCCGCGGCTGTACGACGTGGATTCCGGGGCGGTGCGGCTGGCCGGGGTCGACGTACGCGAGGTATCGGCGGAGTCGTTGCGGGACACGCTCGGCATGGTGACGCAGGACGGGCACCTGTTCCACGACTCGATCCGGGAGAACCTGCTGCTCGCGCGCCCGGAGGCCGCGGAGGCGGACCTGTGGGACGCGTTGGAGCGGGCGCGGCTGGGTGATCTGATCCGGTCGCTGCCGGATCAGCTCGACACGGTGGTCGGTGAGCGCGGGTACCGGTTGTCGGGTGGCGAGCGACAGCGGCTGACCATCGCGCGGTTGCTGCTCGCGCAGCCGCGGGTGGTGATCCTCGACGAGGCGACCGCGGCCCTGGACTCGACCAACGAGGCCGCCGTCCAGGCGGCGCTCACGGAGGCGCTGTCCGGCCGTACGGCGGTCGTCATCGCGCACCGCCTGTCGACGATCCGCGCCGCCGACCAGATCCTGGTCATCGAAGACGGCCGCATCGTCGAACGCGGCCGCCACGCCGACCTCCTCGCTGCCGGAGGCCGCTACGAGGAGCTCTACCGCACCCAGTTCGACCAGCCCGGTGCCACCGACGAGGCAGTCCCGGTCTGACTTTGTAATTCCGTTCTGTACATCTCGAGGCGGAGGTAGTTCGCTTGCAGTCCCCAGGCCACGAGCTGGCCGACCACGCCGTACTCTTCCGCCCCGCCGACCCACCCCGCACCAGCCGAGTAGCCTTCTGGAACCCGCACGGCGGCCCCCTCCCCCTAGGCATCGGCGAACACGTCGACCTCGAAATCCTCACGGACGACCCGGCTGGTGGGGGCGCGGACGGCGCACCGGGGGCTCGTGAGGCTGGCGGGGTCACGGGGCTGTTGGTTGGCAGCGGGCGGTTGCGGAGGGTGCGGGCGATCGAGTTGCCGGTTGCGGAGGCGGTGCCGATTCTGGGGCGGATGCGGCGGGCGATGGCGGCGCATCCGTCGGCCGCCTTCTGGGGCGGGGCTTCGCTGGTCGCGTTGCAGCTGGTTGCGCGCGGCAAGCTTCTGCCCGGCGTCTCCCCCGCCGGACACGACGCCTGGCGGGTCGGCCCCCTCGACCCGGACGACGTCACCCGCCTCCTCGACCTCGCCGAAGCCATGCCACCGTCCGCCCGGGCGCTCCCTCGCACCACCCAGCCGGCAAGCACCACCCAGCCGGTCAGCACCACCCAAGCGGTCAGCTCCAGGCAAGCGGTCAGCGCCATGCAGGCTGGTGGTGGGGAGGTGCGGTTGCCTGTCGCTGAGGAGCTGTTGCGGGAGTTTTTGGATGCGGTGGCTGATGGGATGCCTCGGTCGCCGGCGGCGGGCAAGGCGCATCGGACCGAGGTGTTCGCGGCGAAGGCGCCTCAGCGGGTGGAGCGGTTGCGGGGGTGGGCGGACGAGGTGTCCGCGGGGCTCGACAGCGGGGTGCGGATCTCGTTGCGGGTCGAGTTGGCGGACTCGTTGGCGTTCAGTGCCGTTGTGCAGTTGCACAGTCTGAAGGATCCGACGTTGGTGCGCGATGCGTACGACGTGTGGTCCGAGGACGTCCCGGGGTTCGGGCCGCGGGCGCGGATCGATGCGACGCTCGCGATCCGGCGCGCGGCACGCGTCTGGGCTCCGCTCGGGCAGTTGCTCGAGTCCGCAGTGCCCAGCCGGATGGAGTTGGCTGACGAGGAGGTAGCTGGCCTGCTAGCCGGCGCGGCGCAGCGGCTGGCGGCGGCCGGTGTCGAGCTGCACTGGCCGCGCAGTCTCGGCCGCGCGCTGACCGCCCGCGCGGCGATCACCAGCGCGGACGGACCACCCAGCGATCTCCCGAGCTTCTTCCAAGGCGACAAGACCCTCGACTTCAGCTGGCAAGTTGCCGTCGGCGACGATCCGTTGACCGCGGAGGAGCTCGACCAACTCGCGGAAGCAACTCGACCCGTCGTACGACTCCGCGACCAGTGGATGCTCATCGACCCCGAGCTTGCCCGCAAGGCTCGCGAACGCATCCTCAAACCCGTCACCGCCATCGACGCCCTCGGCGCCGCCCTCACCGGTACCACCGAGGTCGACGGCCGCCAGGTGACCGTGACCCCGGCGAAGTGGCTCGACGACCTCCGCGCCCGCATCGCCGATCCCGACCGCGCCGACGAGCCGATCGAGGCCCCGCCCGGCCTCCAGGCCACTCTCCGCGACTACCAGTTGCGCGGCCTGCGCTGGCTGTCCCGGATGACGTCGCTCGGTCTCGGCGGCTGCCTGGCCGACGACATGGGTCTCGGCAAGACCATCACGCTCATCTCCCTGCACCTGCACCGCCAGCAGTCCGAGGACACGGCCGGCCCGACCCTGGTCGTCTTCCCGGCGTCCCTGCTCGGCAACTGGGAGCGCGAGATCCAGCGCTTTGCCCCCGGAACCCCGGTACGGCGCTTCCACGGCACGGCCCGCTCGCTCGACGAAGCGCAGGAAGGTTTCGTGCTGACGACGTACGGCACCCTCCGCCGCGACGCCGCCCGGCTGGCCGGGCACCCGTGGGCGCTCGTGGTGGCGGACGAGGCGCAGCACGTGAAGAACCCGTCGTCCGGTACGGCGAAGGCGCTGCGGACCGTGCCGTCCAAGGCGCGCGTCGCACTCACCGGTACTCCCGTGGAGAACAACCTGTCCGAGCTCTGGGCGATCCTCGACTGGACCACTCCCGGCCTGCTTGGCCGGCTCGGGACGTTCCGGAGTCAGTGGGCGACGCCGATCGAGGCGGACAAGGACGAGGAGGTCGCGGCCCGGCTGGCGAAACTCGTCCGCCCGTTCCTGCTCCGGCGGAAGAAGTCCGACCCGGGTATCGCGCCGGAGTTGCCGCCGAAGACCGAGACGGACCAGCCGGTCTCGCTGACCCGCGAGCAGGTGGTGTTGTACGAGGCAACGGTTCGCGAGCTGATGGACGAGGTCCGCGCGAGCGACAAGATGGCGCGCCGCGGGCTGATCGTGAAGCTGCTGACCGGCCTCAAGCAGATCTGCAACCACCCCGCGCAGTACCTGAAGGAGCCCGGCGACGCCCGGCTCACCGGCCGGTCCGGCAAGCTGGAGCTGCTGGACGAGCTGCTGGACACGATCATCGCCGAGGACGGCGCGGTGCTGGTGTTCACGCAGTACGTCGCGATGGCGCGCCTGCTCGAGCGGCACCTGGCGCAGCGTGGTGTCGCGAGCCAGCTGCTGCACGGCGGGACGCCGGTCGCCCGGCGTGAGGAGATGGTGGACAAGTTCCAAGCGGGCGAGGTCCGCGTCTTCCTGCTGTCGCTCAAGGCTGCCGGGACCGGGCTCAACCTGACCCGGGCCGATCATGTCGTGCACTACGACCGCTGGTGGAATCCGGCGGTCGAGGACCAAGCCACCGACCGTGCGTACCGGATCGGGCAGACCCGCCCGGTCCAGGTGCACCGGCTGATTGCCGAGGGCACCATCGAGGACCGGATCGCCGCGATGCTGAGCAGCAAACGCGAACTGGCGGAGGCGGTCCTGGCCGGTGGCGAGGCGGCGCTGACCGAGCTGTCCGACGCCGAGCTCGCGGACCTGGTCGAGCTCCGGGCTACGGCGCCCCGGAGCACCTCGGGCGGAGGTGCGCGATGACCGAAGCACGAGGTTTCCCGGCGTTCGCGGCACAGCGGCGGAGTACGCGGGGGCGGTCCTGGTGGGGCAAGGCGTGGGTGCAGGCGATGGAGGACACGTCGCTGGACTCGGACCAGCTCCGCAGAGGGCGGCGGTATGCGAACTCGGGCCAGGTCGGCACGATCACGATCAGCCCGGGCCGGATCGCCGCGACCGTCTACGCCCCCGAGGACACCTACGAGTCCGTGGTCCGGGTCGACGAGCTGAGCGACGACGACTGGCAACGGTTCCGCGAACAGGTGGCCTCCCGCGCGGGTCACATCGCGGCGCTGCTGGACGGCGAGATGCCGCACGACCTGGTCGAGGCCGCCGCGGACGCAGGTGTCGCGCTACTGCCCGGCATCGGCGACCTCGACCCCAGCTGTACCTGCGACGCCTGGGAACTCCCCTGCCAGCACGCGGCCGCCCTCTGCTACCAGGTGGCGTGGCTCCTCGACGCGGACCCGTTCGTCCTCCTGCTCCTCCGCGGCCGCACCCGTGAGGATCTCCTGGAGGAGCTGCAAGCCTCGTCGTCCCAGCCTGTCGAAACCGGCGTCTCTGTCGCCGACGTACTCGCCGGCGCGCCCACAGAGCTGCCCGACCCGCCGCAGCTTCCCGCGAAGGTCAGCCTCGACGAGCTGCCTGTCGCGGGGATCGAACCGCCCGACGGCATCGGGCCCCAGGTCCTGCAGCTGCTCGTGCTCGACGCCGCCCGCCGGGCGCGCTCGATCCTGAACGCGCTGCTACACGGCACACCCGAGCCGCTACCGCTCGACGAGTGGCAGGACGCCGTACGCCTGGGGACCGACTTCCCGGAACTCGTTGCCCCGCTGACCGAGGCCACCGGACGGGACCTTGCCCCCGGCATCCAAGCCTGGCGGTACGGCGGTGCGCCCGGTCTCGACGTACTGGAGCACACCTGGACGCCCGACGCCGCCGAGCTCAACCGCGCGCGGACCGAGCTACTCGCGGCCGACGACGACCTGACGATCAGCACGTCAGCGAACCGGTTGACGCTCGGCCCCGATACCCAGCTCCGGCTGGATCGTCAGGGCCGCTGGCATCCGTACCGGCTCGTCGACGACACCTGGATCCCGGCCGGCCCGCCGTCCAAGGATCCGCTGGTCGTCGAGTGGTAGCTGCCGTCAGGACTGGGTGATAGGGCGCATGGCGAGGCCCTCGGTGCCGGCCCAGTAGGTGACCCGCTGGCCGTCGTCGGCGTCGAACGAGGTGACGGGCATCCTCACCCGGACCGGCTTCTCCGGCTCGGCCTCGCCGCCGGGGCTGCCGAGGCCGACCGTCATGAAGGTCACGGGGTACGTGTCCATCTGGCCGCCGGTGGCGAGCACACCGGCGTACGCCTTCTCGCCGGGGGCGAGGGTGATCGGCTCCTGCGGGTCGGTCCCCTGCTTGGGCGGGGCCGGGCGCTTGGCGTTGCCGAGTGTCACGTCCGGGAAGCTCTGCACGTCGCATTTCTCGGTCCCCTTGTTGGTTGCCACGAGCATCAAGTGCCGCACCGGTTCTCCCGGTGCGTCGTAGTTCGTGACGGTGAAACTCAGGTCCGCCATGGTGCACAGGTCGACGACGCCGGAGTCGTCGCCGGTCGTCTTCGCCGTCGTCGTCTTCGAGGTCGTCGCTTGCGCCGGTGCCGACGGCGTGCCCTTGCTCTGCGAGATGCTTGCCGAAGGCATCGGGCTCGACGGCGCCGGGCTGCTCGCGGGAGCCGATGCGCTGCGCTGGTCCGAAGGCTTGCTGCCGTCCGCGGCCGCGTCGCCCGAGCCGCAGGCGGCGGTCGTCAGAAGCGCGGCGACCGCACCCGCTCCCACGGCGTACCTTCTCCAACTGGCGACAATGTTCATTGCGGTTCCCCTCGTTCAGCGCCCCGAGCGGCGTCGATCACGTGGCCGGACAATCTGGTTGATGGACGCCACGGCCGCGGCTAAAGTTTGGCCGGACTTCGGAGAAGGAGGAGGTGAGTTGATGACCGTGTCATTCCGCGCTGCCGCACGCCCGGCAGCCGCTCCGGTTCATCAACTCACCCTCTGAATCTCCGAAAGGAACCACCGTTGTCCATCACCTGGACCACCCGCGTCGAGACGCCGTCCGACCTGGAAACCATCCGCACCATCACCCGCGAGGCCTTCGGCCGTGAGTTCGAGGTCGGCTACGTCGACGCCCACCGCGCCGATCCGGTCGCGTGGATCCCGGGCCTGCTGTACGTCGCCACCACGCCGGACGACACGCCCGTCGCCTACGCGATGCTGACCCGCTGCCACGTCGGCGGCGTACCGGTCCTGTCGCTCGGACCGGTCGCCACGGTCCCGCAGTACCAGGGCCAAGGAGCCGGCGGCGCCGCGATCGAGGCCGCCTTGGCGGCGGCTCGTGATCGCGGCGAGCGGGCCGTCGTCGTGCTCGGACACGCGGAGTACTACCCGCGGTTCGGGTTCCGGCAGGCGACCGGGTTCGGCATCCGTCATCCGGAGTACGACGGCCCGTACCTGATGGCGCTCGCGCTCGGCGAGCACGCCGTACCGGCTGGGGACCTGGTCTACCCGCTGACGTTCTGACAGCCCCGGCGGCAGATCGTAAAAGATTCGACGAAACTCGCCGAATCACTTGCGCAGCCAGGTTGTATACATGAAACAGTCGACGATAACCCGCCTACCCAGGAGCAGCGCGATGACTCGTCGACTGTGGATGAACCGTTTCAGCTCACGGATCTGCCGCCGGAGCATGGTCGGGGCCGGCGCCCTCGTGGCGCTGGCCCTGATCGGGACCGCGTGCTCACCGGTCGATCCGGCCGACGGCGACTCGCCGGGCGGCGGCCAGTCCTCGGCGGCCGGGCAGGACGTGTTCGGCGAGGCGGCCGACGCGGCGCAGGTGAAGCCGGGCGGCACGCTGACCGTGGCGCTCTCGGCCGACCCCGACAAGCTCGACCCGACGCTGTCCCGCAGCCTGTACTCGCGCTACGTCTTCCACACGATGTGCGAGAAGCTGTACGACCTCGGCCCGGACGCCAAGGTCGTCCCGCAGCTGGCGACCGCGCTGCCGACGATCTCGTCCGACGGGCTCAGCCTGAGCATCCCGCTCAAGCAGGGCGTGAAGTTCGCCGACGGCGGCACGTTCGACGCGGCCGCGGTGAAGACCTCCCTGAACCGCCACCTCACGCTCGCCGGCTCCGCCCGGAAGAGCGAACTCGGCCCGATCACCTCGATCGAGACCCCGGACCCGAAAACGGTGGTCATCAAGCTCTCGAAACCGTTCGCCCCGCTGACCGCCGCGCTCGCCGACCGCGCCGGCATGGTGCTCAGCCCGGCCGCGGTCGCGAAGCTCGGCGCGAACTTCTCCACCGCGCCGGTCTGCGTCGGCCCGTTCAAGTTCGCCAGCCGGGTCGCGCAGAACTCGATCAAGGTCGTCAAGGACCCGCAGTACTACGACGCCGCGAAGGTGCACCTGGACAGCATCGAGTACCGGATCATCACCGACTCCAGCATCCGCTCGGCGAACCTGAAGTCCGGTGACGCCCAGGTCGCGGACTCGCTGTCCACGCAGGACGCGCCGACGCTGCAGAAGGACGACACGGTGAGCGTGCTGCAGTCGCAGTCACTCGGGTATCAGGGCCTGACGATCAACATCGGCAACGCGAACGGCATCGGCAACCCGCTGAAGCAGCTGGACACCCCGATCGCCAAGGACCCGAAGGTGCGGCAGGCGCTGGCGTTGTCCATCGACCGCGAGGCACTCGTGAAGTCGATCTTCAACGGGCTCAACACGGTGGCCTGCTCGCCGGTGTCGCCGAAGAGCGAGTTCACCTCCGACGCGGCGCAGGTCTGCCCGGCGCACGATCCCGCGAAGGCCAAGCAACTCCTGGCCGACGCTGGGGTGAGTACGCCGTACAAGGTCGAGATGATCACCTCGAACAACCCGGACAGCCTCCGGCTCGCGCAGGCGCTGCAGGGCATGGTGAAGGAGGGCGGATTCGAGCTCGTCATCAAGCCGGTCGAGTACGCCGCCCTGCTCGACCAGCAGGACCGCGGCGACTTCGAGCTGCTACAGCTCGGCTGGTCCGGACGCGTCGACCCGGACGCGAACATCTACAACTTCATCGGCAGCACCGGCAGCCAGAACGTGTCCGGCTACAGCAGCCCCGAGGTCGACAAGCTGCTCACCGACGCGCGCCAGGCGACCGACAAGGCCGAGCGGATCAAGCTGTACGGCGAAGTGGTCAGCAAGCTGCAGCAGGACGACCCGATCATCTACCTGTACCGCCAGCGCAACCTGACCGGCGTCTCGAAGAAGCTCCTCGGCATCCAGGTCTACCCGGACGGCGTGATCCGGACCGCCTTCGCAGGGTTCGCGAAGTGAGGCGGTACCTGCTCAACCGGTTGTGGCAGTCGGCGGTGACGCTCGTCCTGGCGACGATCGTCGTGTTCGCCGGCGTGCGCGCGCTGCCAGGCGACCCGGCGCTGGCGCTGGCCGGTGAGGACCGGGACCCGGAGTCGCTGCGGGCGATCCGCGAGCAGTACGGGCTCGACCAGTCGTGGCTCGTGCAGTTCTGGCAGTTCGTCAGTCATGCGGCGCGCGGCGATCTCGGCGAGTCGATCCGGACCGGTACTCCGGTGCGGTCGATGATCGCGAGCGCGCTGCCGGTGACGATCGAGCTGTCCGTGCTCGCGATCCTGATCGCCGGCGTGATCGGAGTCGGCGCGGGTGTCGTGGCCGCAGTACGGCGGGGGCGCCCGGCCGAATGGGCCGCGAACGCGCTCGCGCTGCTCGGTCTCTCGGTCCCGCACTTCTGGCTCGGCCTGATGGCGATCCTCTACCTGTCCGTTGCCCTCGGCCTCTTCCCCGCCTCCGGCTTCGTCCCGTTCTTCACCGACCCGGTGGCGAACCTGCACCACTTGGTACTGCCGGCGGTGATCCTCGGCACCGGCCTCGCCGCGGTCATCATGCGGCAGACGAGGTCGTCGATGCTGGACGCACTGTCCGCCGACTACATCCGGACGGCGGAAGCGAAAGGTCTCCCGCCCAAGGCCGTCATCGGGAAGCATGCCCTGCGCAACAGTCTGATCGTCGTCGTCACGGTCGTCGGCCTGCAGCTCGGCGCGCTGATCTCCGGAGCGGTCGTGACCGAGCGGATCTTCGCGCTGCCCGGCTTCGGCAAGCTCACCGTCGACGCCGTCTTCCAGCGCGACTACCCGGTCATCCAGGCGGTCGTCCTCGTCACCGCGACGGCGTACATCGTGATCAACCTGCTGGTCGACCTGCTGTACTCCGTCATCGACCCGCGGATCCGCGTGCGAGGTGAGGCCTGATGGCTGTTGCCGAAGCTGCCGAAGCTGTACCGACGGCGCCGCTGCGCAGTAACAGTCGCCGGGTCGTACGCCGGATCCTGCGCAACCCGCTGGCCCTGACCGGACTCGCGGTGCTGCTGATCGCCGTCGTGCTCGCCGTCTTCGCGAACTGGCTCGCGCCGTACGAGCCGACCCAGAACCACCTGGACCGCGCGTTCGCGGCGCCCGGGACGCCCGGGCACCTGCTCGGCACCGACGACCTCGGCCGCGACGTGCTGTCCCGGATCATGTTCGGCCTCCGCGCATCGCTACACGTCGGCGTCCTCGCGGTCGCGTTCTCGCTGGTGGTCGGCGTACCGCTCGGGCTGATCGCCGGGTACTTCCGGACCGTCGACGCGTTGATCTCCCGGCTCACCGACCTGGTGCTGGCGTTCCCGTTCCTGATCCTCGCGGTCGGGCTGGCCGCGATCCGCGGCGCCAGCCTCGGCAACGCGGCGATCGCGATCGGCATCGCCCAGATCCCCGGCATGATCCGGATCGTCCGGTCCGAGACGCTGCGGATCAAGTCGCTCGACTTCGTCGCCGCCGCGGTCGTCGAGGGCGCCGGCGACGCCTGGGTGCTGGGCCGGCACATCCTCCCGAACGCGCTGTCCGCGATCATCGTCCAGGCAACCGTCGGGATCCCGGCCGCGATCCTCGGCGAGGCGGTGCTGTCGTTCCTCGGCCTCGGCATCCAGCCGCCGGCGCCGAGCCTCGGCACGATGCTCGCCGACGCCCAGCAGTTCGCGGCCCGGGCGCCGTGGGCCGCGGTGATGCCGGGCGTCGCGATCATGCTGCTGACATTGGCGTTCAACATCGTCGGCGACAGCCTCCGCGACGCCCTCGACCCGAAGGCGAGCCGCCGATGAAACCCGTGCTGGTGATGAAAGACCTGTCCGTCACGTTCCGGACCGAGGACGGGCCGCTGTCCGCGGTCGACCGGGTCAGCCTCGAGGTCGGCGACGGCGAGGTGCTCGCGGTCGTCGGCGAGTCCGGGTGCGGCAAGAGCGTGACCGCGATGAGCATCGCCGGCCTGCTCCCCAGGACCGCGACCGTCACCGGGTCGGTCGAGCTCGCCGGCACCGAGCTCGTCGGCGCGGACAAGCGGACGCTGCGCTCGATCCGCGGCCGCGAGGTCGCGTACATCTTCCAGGAGCCGATGACCTCGCTGAACCCGGTCTTCACCGTCGGCCACCAGATCAGCGAGGTCCTTCGGACGCACGTCGGCCTCGACCGGCAGGCTGCCCGGACCCGCGCGATCGAGTTGCTCAAGCTCGTCGGGATCCCGTCCGCCGAACGCCGCGTCGGCGACTACCCGCACCAGCTGTCCGGCGGGATGCGGCAGCGGGTGATGATCGCGATGGCGGTCGCCTGCGACCCGAAGGTGCTGATCGCGGACGAGCCGACCACGGCCCTGGACGTGACGATCCAGGCCGGCATTCTCGACGTACTGCGGGAACTGCGCGAGCGGCTCGGCACCAGCATCGTGCTGATCACCCACGACCTCGGCGTGGTCGCCGACCTCGCCGACCGGGTGGCGGTGATGTACGCCGGCCGCGTCGTGGAGACGGCCGACGTACATGAGCTCTTCGGGCATCCGCAGCACCCGTACACGAACGGCCTGCTCGGTGCCTCGCCCGCCGCGGGCCGGCACGCACAGTCCCAGCGCCTGAACGAGATCCCGGGCCTCGTCCCCGTCCTCACCGAACAGCCCGACGCCTGCACGTTCGCCGACCGCTGCCCCCGAGCGATCGACATCTGTACGTCGTCCCAGCCCGAGCTCACCGCTGCCGCCCATCGCGTGGCCTGCTGGAACGCCCGAGTGGAGGCCCCATGACCGCCTTGGAAGTCGAAGACCTGGTGATGCACTTCGGCCCGGTGCGGGCTGTGGACGGGGTCACGTTGCGGATCGGCGAAGGCAAGGTCGTCGCGCTGGTCGGCGAGAGCGGCTCCGGGAAGTCCACGGTCGGCCGGTGCATCGTCCGGCTGCTCGAACCGACTGCGGGCACCGTCCGGCTGGCAGGCGCCGACATCACGCACCTCAGCCGCCGCCGGCTGCGGCCGCATCGCCGCGACGTCTCGATCGTGTTCCAGGACCCGGCCGGTTCGCTCGACCCGCGGCTGTCGGTCGGCGACATCGTCGGCGAGCCGCTCCGGCTGATGCGCCGCAAGGACATCCCGGCGAAGGTGTCGGAGGCGCTGCGCCGCGTCGGCCTCCGTCCCGAGGTCGCGCAGCGGGCACCGCACGAGTTGTCCGGCGGTCAGCGGCAGCGGGTCAGCATCGCCCGCGCGCTGATCTCCGAGCCGCGGCTGCTGGTCGCGGACGAGCCGACGAGTGCGCTCGACGTGTCCGTGCAGGCGTCGGTGCTCAACCTGCTGGCCGATCTGCAGCGCGACCTCGGGTTCGCCTGCTTGTTCATCACCCACGACCTGTCCGCGGTCGAGTACCTCGCCGACGAGGTCGCGGTGATGTACCTCGGCCAGCTCGTCGAGCAAGGCCCGCGGGCGCGGATCTTCGGCAACCCGGCGCACCCGTACACGCAGGCGCTGCTGTCCGCGGCGCCCGTCCCCGATCCCGCCCGGCAGCGGGCCCGCCGGCCGGTCCTGCTCGGCGACGACCTGCCGTCGGCCATCGACCCGCCGCCCGGCTGCCGCTTCCACACCCGCTGCCCGGTGGCGGTGGACACATGCCGGACAGTCGTTCCGGAGCGGCGCACGATCGGCGAAGGTGGACACGAGGTCGCCTGCCACCTTGTCAACGCCGACGGCACCGGACCAGACGTGAGACCTACCGAAGGAGTCAGCACATGACGTTCACCACCCGGCCAACGCTTCGTGGCACGTTCGGGATGGTCTCGTCCACGCATTGGCTGGCGTCGCAGTCCGCGATGCGGATCCTCGAGCTCGGCGGGAACGCGTTCGACGCGGGCGCCGCGGCCGGCTTCGTGCTGCACGTGGTCGAGCCGCACCTGAACGGTCCCGGCGGCGAGGTGCCGGCGATCATCGCGACCGCCGACGACCCGACACCGCGCGTGCTGTGCGGCCAGGGTGTCGCGCCCGCCGGTGCGACGATCGAGCACTACCGTTCGCTCGGGCTGTCGCTGGTCCCCGGCTCGGGTCCGCTGGCCGCGACGGTTCCGGGTGCCGTCGACGCGTGGCTGCTCCTGCTGCGCGATCACGGGACGCTGCCGTTGAGCGTCGTACTCGAGCCGGCTATCGACTACGCGCGGAACGGGCACCCGCTGGTGCCGCGGGTCGCCGACACCATCGCGACCGTGCAGCAGCTCTTCGAGGAGCACTGGCCGACGTCCGCCGCGGTCTGGCTCAAGGACGGGCGTCCGGTGACGGGCCGGTTCAGCAACGAGGCGTACGCCGCGACGCTCGAGAAGCTGGTTCGTGCGGGTCAGGCGGCCGGAGCGGATCGGCAGGCGCAGCTCGAGCGCGCGCGGGAGGTATGGCGCGAAGGATTCGTGGCCGAGGCGATCGACAGGTTCTCGCGGCTGCCGCACCGGGACTCCAGTGGCGGGGACCATGCCGGGCTGATCACCGGCGACGACATGGCTGCGTTCCGGGCGAGCTGGGAGGACGCGGCGACGTACGACTGGAACGGGTACACGGTCGCGAAGACCGGGCCCTGGGGACAAGGACCCGCGCTGCTGCAGTCGCTCGCCGTACTCGCGGCGCTCGGTGACGTCGACCTGGACAGCGCGGACGGGGTACATGCGACGGTCGAGGTGATGAAGCTGTCGTACGCCGACCGCGAGGCCTGGTACGGCGACGGTGCCGACGTGCCGCTGGAGACGTTGCTCTCCCCCACGTATGCCGCAGATCGGGCCAAGCTGGTCGGGTCGGAGGCGTCGCTGGAGCTGCGGCCGGGTAGTCCCGAGGGGCGTACACCGGTGCTGTCATCGGTTGCTGCCGGCAAGGAAACCGACGCGACCGGGGACGCGACGACCGGGGAGCCGACGGTGTCGCCGGTCGGCGAGACGCGTGGTGACACCTGTCACGTCGACGTGGTCGACCAGTGGGGCAACATGATCTCCGCGACGCCGAGCGGTGGCTGGTTGCAGTCGTCGCCGACGATTCCTGAGCTCGGGTTCTGCCTCGGGAGCCGGGCGCAGATGTTCTGGCTCGAGGAGGGACTGCCGGCGTCGCTGGCTCCCGGGCGGCGGCCGCGGACCACGTTGACGCCGACGCTGGTGCTGCGGGACGGGGAGCCGGTGATGGCTTGCGGTTCGCCTGGTGGTGATCAGCAGGACCAGTGGCAGTTGCTGTTCCTGCTGCGGCACCTCGCTGCTGGGATGGAGCTGCAGGAGGCGATCGACGCTCCCGCTTGGCACACGACTGGGTTCCCGTCGTCGTTCTACCCGCGGACGACGGAGCCGGGTGGGCTGGTGATCGAGAGCCGGGTCGAGAAGGCGGTCCGCGACGAGCTGGTCCGCCGGGGGCACGTCGTCAGCGAATCCGACCCGTGGAGCCTCGGCCGCCTGTGCGCCGTACGCAAGGAAACCGACGGCGTGCTGGCCGCCGCCGCCAACCCCCGCGGCATGCAGGGCTACGCCGTCGGCCGCTGACCGAGAGCAGCTTTCGCCGCCGCCTCGACGTGTTCGCGAGCGGCGGTGGTGGCGGCCTCGGCGTCGGCTGCTTCGATGGCGTCGACCAGACGTTCGTGTTCCTCGGACGAGTGCGGGGCGCGCTGGGCGGCGCCGGCGCGGAAGACCCAGTGCACGTGGTGGTACATCGCGGCCGAGATCGAGTGCAGCCAGCGGTTCCCGCTGACCTCGATCACGGCCCGGTGAAACGCGCTGTTCAGCTCGGCGACGCGGTCGAAGTCCTGCGCCGCCGTCGCCGCGTTCGCCTCCTCGATCAGCTTGCGCAGCATCGCGATCCCGGCAGGCGTCGCGCGTTCCGCGGCCAGTCCGGCGGCGAGCGTCTCGAGTTGCTGCCGTACGGCGAACAGGTCGCGGACGGCCGTCTCGTCGAGCGTCGCGACGACCGCACCGCGGCGCGGGAGGATCTGCACGAACCCTTCGGCCTCGACCACGCGCAGCGCCTCGCGGACCGGGTTCCGGGAGACGCCGAAGTCGTCCGCGAGCCGGGTCTCGGTCAGCCGCTCGCCTTCACGGTACTCGCCGTCCACGATCCGCCGCCGCAGTTCCGCGAGGACCTGCTCGCGCAGCGCGACATGGTCGGCGCCGATCGTCCGCGCGACCTCCTGCCTGCGAGCCTCGCCGTTCAGCTGCTCCACCCCTGGCTCCTCTCCCCGCTCGCCTCTCCCCGTTGTGGCCTGCGCGCCACGGTAGCCGATCGTCCTGCCGCGAGCACCCGATCCGCGCCCTCGGCGCGGGACTCTGATCCGCCGCCGCGTTATGTTGACGGCTTGAGCATCCGACTGATCCCCCTGCACGATCCCGACTACCGGCCGCTCAGCCGGCGGATCGCCTGGCTCGCCGCGGAGCGCGACGGTACGCCGGTCGGTTCCGCGTTCCTGCGACTCGACGGCCGCCGGACGCACGCGCACCTGGCCGAGTTCGAACTGAACGTCCATCCCGCCGAGCGACGCCGCGCGATCGGGACGCTGCTGCTGCGCGCCGTCGTAGCCGGCGCGCGCGAGCACGACGTACGCACGGTGACCACCGATGTCGACGTGGACTCGGCGGGTGACCGCTTCCTGCAGCACCACGGGTTCGCGATCGGCCTCACGCTGATCTACGCGCGGCTCGACCTGTCGCGGTCCGTGGCTGCGGTGCCGGAGGTGCCCGGGTATCGGCTGGTGTCGTGGGAAGGCGTCGTACCGGACGAGCTCGCGCAGACGTTCACCGACGCGCGCGCCGGGATGAACGACGCGCCGTCCGGGACGATCACGGCCGGTGTGGACACCTGGGACGTGGAGCGGAGCCGGCACGCCGCACGGCTCATCGAGCAGCGCGGCGAGCACCTGCTGGTCGTCGCGGCGATGGACCGATCCGGGCGGATCGCCGGCTTCACCGAGGTCGTCGTACCGGGTGACGGGAAGGGCGACGGCCAGCTCTACGGAACCGCCGTCTTGCCCGAGCACCGCGGCCGCGGGCTCGCGCTGTGGATGAAGGCAGCGCAGATCCACCAGACCCGGCAGCGCTTCCCCGACCTCGCGGGCCTGCTCACCGACACCGTTGACACCAACCTGGCCATGCGCCGCACCAACGACCGCCTCGGCTACGTCCCGCAGTACCGCACCCACCGCCGCAAACTCGACCTATAGCAGCCCGGCGAGCCGATACAGCACGAGCGACCCGGCGACGGCCACGTTCAGGCTCGCGCCGGTCCCGATCATCGGGATCTCGACCACGACGTCGAGCTGGTCGACCGCCTCCGGCGGGATCCCGGTCCGCTCGTGCCCGAGGACCGCGATCGTCCGGTTCCGCGCCGGCGGCAGGTCGGCCAGCCGGATCGCCTCGTCGGCGAGCTCGACCCCGATCACGGTCGTGTCCGGTCTGGCCCGCTGGTCGATCAGCCAGCGCACCGGATCGTGCCCGGTCCAGTGCACACAGCTCCGCCGCCGCAACGTGTTGCCCTTGGCAAGCGCATCCGGCACCCAGGGCAACTTCGGTACGGCGAGACACGCCCCGACGGCGTCACACGTCCGGAGCAGTGTCCCGAGGTTGACGTCGTACAGCGGCCAGAGCGGCGCGATCAGCAGCTGGTCCCAGCACGAGTGGGACTTGCGGCGGCGTTGGTGCCGGAGGTCCTTGCGGCTCCGCACCCGGATCCCGCTCATCGAGCGGCGGGATCGATCCTCCCGTCAGGAATTCGCGTCATCATGCCGACCAGTCTACTGGCCGAGGATCTTCTGCACCGCCGCCGTGGTGATCGGGTGGTAGCCGGGCCGGGCCTTGGTGAAAACCTCGGTGGCGAACGCCCGGTCGGTGCCGGCCAGGGCGTGGTACACGGGCAGGACCAGCTTCATCCGGCCGACCTTGGTGAGGAACTCGGCCATTTCCGCGTACGCCGCCTCGTAGCTGCTCGCGGCAACGATCTGGTACCAGCGGCGCGCGATCTCGCCGTTCGCCGTACCGGTGAGGCCGAACGCGCGGTCCAGCTGCTGCAGCAGCACCGGGCTGAGGACGTCGGGCGCCGCGTCCAGGAAGCGCAGCCACTCCTGCGTCGTCCACCCTTCCGCGCCGTGCGGCAGCTCGCCCGTCTTCAGCCACAAGGCCCGCGCCTCGTCCACGACCTGGAACCGCGCCGACACCGCCCGCTCGGCGAACCCGGGGATGCCCGGCTCGTACAGCCACGCGGCCAGCTCCGCCTCGGTCACCACGCCCGGGTGCGGCGCGATCAGCTCCGCGCGCAGGTGCTCCACGAAGTCGTCGGTGTTGATGCTGCGGAACGCGAACCGGTCGAAGTACCCCCGCAGGAACGGGTCGAACACGTCCCGCGTGAACCGCTGCTCCAGCCAGGACAGGAACCACGACCCCTTGAGCGGCCCCGTCGACGTCGTCCCGTGGTACTCGGAGCGGTGGTGCAGCCCGGGCAGCTCGACCGCCAGCTCGGCCGGCGTCAGCGGGTCCAGCTTCACCACGGTCGCGTGCTGCTTGATCGCGGTCTCCATCACCGCGAACTCGGTCCCGTAGACGGCCTCGACGATCCGGTTCTCGACGTACGACGTGAAGCCCTCGTTGAGCCAGATGTCGTCCCAGCTGTCCTGGGTGACCAGGTTGCCGGACCAGCTGTGCGCGAGCTCGTGCGCGATCACGCTGACCAGCGACTTGTCGCCGATCACCACGGTCGGCGTCGCGAACGTCATCCGCGGGTTCTCCATGCCGCCGTACGGGAACGACGGCGGCAGCACGAGCAGGTCGTAGCGGCCCCAGCGGTACGGGCCGAACAGCGCCTCGGTGACCCGCATCATCTCCTCGGTGTCGGAGAACTCGGTCGCCGCCTGCCGCACGGTCGCCGGCTCGGCCCACACGCCCGACCGGTCGCCGAGCGGCTCGAACACCAGGTCGCCCGCCGCGATCGCCAGCAGGTACGACGGGATCGGCTCTGGCATCACCACGTCGTACGAGCCCGTACGGCGTGACGTCGTACCGTTGTCGGCACTCATCAGCACCATCAGCTCCGGCGGCGCCGTGACGTGCGCGGCGTAGCTGAACCGGACGCTCGGCGTGTCCTGCACCGGCACCCAGCTGCGGGCATGGATCGCCTGCGACTGGCTGAACATGAACGGCATCACGCCACCGGCCGTCATCGCCGGCTCCAGCCACTGCAGGCCGGTCGCGGTCGGCGCGGTCCGGTAGCTCACCTTCACCCGCGGGTGGCTCGCCGTCCGGATCGTCAACGCGGAGCCGAGCTCCGGGTCCGGAACCGCGAGGCTGTACTCCAGCGGCTCCCAGCCGTCGGCCGTCTGCCCCTCGACCTCCAGCACCGTCAGGTCCCGGGTGTCCAGGACGAGCCGGTCCCCCGCGCCGGTCCAGGCGAGGGTGTGCGTGGCGCTGCCGGACAGCACCTTCGCGTCGAAGTCGAGTGCGAGGTCCAGCTCGAGGTGGGTGGTCCGTACCAGGCCCGGCTCGGCGTAGGAGTGGCGATCGTGCGTCAAGGAAGGCTCCAGGATGAGGCGTCCGGGGAACAGTACCCAGGCGGACGCCGGATCGGGCGGCCAATCTGGGCCAACCGCACCACCGTGCCAAAACCTGCGTCCGGTGCCGACCAGGCAGACTAGGGGCCATGGCCATCCAGGGGACGTCCCAGGGGAATCCGGAGCTGGTGCTGAAGCGGCGGCCGTTCGGATCGTGGCTGCTCGGGCCCGCCGACCAGAGCCCGCGGCGGCTGCGGGTCCGGCTGCAGATCCTGATGACCACTTTCTCGATCGGCACCAACCTGATCGGCGCGCTGGTGGTGTTCGTGCTCGCGGTCTTCGTGCTGCCGGGTCCGCCGCTGGTCGATCGGCTGCAGCTCTTCGACGCGATCGCGATCCCGGCGTACTTCCTGGTCGCGGTGGCGATCGGCTGCGTGTGGAGCACCCGGCTGACCCGGCGGGTGACCCGCTGGATCGACCTCGGCCGCCCGGCGAGCCGCCGCGAGCAGATCGCCACGCTGCAGCTTCCGCTGCGGCTGACGCTGATCGAGGTGCTGTTGTGGATGGTCGCGGCCGTGTTGTTCACAGTGATGACGCTCGTCCTGCAGCCCGGGAACGCGCTGCGCGTCGCGCTGACGGTCGTCGACGGCATGATCATCACCTGCTCGGTGTCGTACCTGCTCACCGAGTTCGCGCTCCGGCCGGTCGCGGCGCGGGCGCTGGTGGACTCACCGCCGCCGCGGCGGCTGCTCGCCGCAGGACTGAAGGCGCGCACGGTGTTCTTCTGGGCGGTCGGCTCCGGCGTCCCGGTGGCAGGCCTGATGCTGGCAGCTCTCCTGGCACTCATCGAAGGCGACGTCACCGCGACCCGGTTGTCGATCGTGATCCTTGCCCTGGGCATCGTGGCGCTCGGCAACGGCTGCCTGCTGACGTGGCTCTCGGCGAAGTCGGTGGTCGCCCCGGTCCGCTCGGTGCGGAACGCGCTGAACCTGATCGGCGACGGGCGGCTCGACGTGACGATCCCGGTCTTCGACGGGACCGAGCTGGGCTCGTTGCAGGCCGGGTTCAACCGGATGGCGGAAGGACTGCGGGAACGCGAGCGGATCCGGGACCTCTTCGGCAGGTACGTCGGACCGGGCGTGGTCCGGGAGGCGCTGAACAGCGACCAGCTCGGGGGCGAGGAGCGGTTCGCCGCGGTGCTGTTCGTCGATCTGGTCGGCTCGACGGCGCTGGCGGCGCAGCGGCCGCCGACCGAGGTCGTCCAGCTGCTGAATCAGTTCTTCGCGCTCGTGGTCGCCGAGGTGGACCGGCAGGGCGGGTTCGTGAACAAGTTCGCCGGGGACGCGGCGCTGGCGATCTTCGGGGCGCCGGCCGAGTTGCCGGATCCGGCGGGCAGTGCGCTGGCCGCGGGCCGCGAGCTGGCCCGGCGGATCGCCGAGGAGTTGCCGGATGCAACGGCCGGGATCGGCGTCACGGCGGGCGTCGTGGTGGCCGGCACGGTCGGCGACGTACGGCGGCACGAGTACACGGTGATCGGCGACCCGGTGAACGAGGCCGCGCGGCTCAGCGAGCTCGCGAAGACCGCACCCGGGCGGCTGATGGCGTCGATGGCGGCGGTCGAGGAAGCGTCGCCCGCCGAGTCCGAACGGTGGCAGCAGAGCGACCTGGTCACGGTGCGGGGGCGGTCGGTGCCGACGCGCCTTGCGGTTCCCCAGCAGTGAGGAGTTCGTGCAGCATCGCGGCGCCGTACAGCATCGCCTTGGTCTGGCGGTCGTGCGCGGCTCGCCGTTCGGCGATCGCGGCGCGGAGCGCCTCGGTGCTGCCGGTCCTTCTGAGGCCGTCGAGGACCGGTTTGATCTGCTCGAAGTAGTACCGGCCCTGCCGGAGCATGTGGATGATCCGCGCATCCCGCACCTCCTCGGGACCGTAGCGGCGGTACTTCGTGCCGGGCTCACGCGCGGGTGCCAGCAGGCCGGCGGATTCCCAGACGCGCAGCGCCGACGGGCGGATCCCGAGGCGGTGCGCTAACTCGCCCACCAGCAACGACGGACCGCTGACCGGTTGCTCGTCGACGTACTCCGCGGCTAGTGCGGCGAGCGCCTCACTCGCGGCGTCCGTCGCGAGGCGCTGCTCGTGGAGCGCCGCGTGCGCGGCATCCACCAGCCTGAACGCGTGCGCCTCGTCGCCGTGGTGGACCGCACGCATGATCTCGCTCGCGGTCTCCGCACCGAACCCGGGCGCCAGCGCCCGGTAGGTCAATAGGGCCGCCAGATGCTCCGGCCCGTACTGGCGGTAGCCCGTCTCGGAGCGCGGCGCCGGCGGCAGGATCCCGTCCGCCTCGTAGTTGCGCACCAGTTGCGTCGATACACCCGCCCGCCGGGCGAGGTCGACCGGCCGGAGCCCCATGGCTCAGCGGCCGCCGGACACGTCGACCGTCGTACCGGTCATGTACGACGAACGGTCCGAGGCGAGGAACGCGATCACCTCCGCGACCTCCGCCGCCTCCCCGGGACGGCCCAGCGGCGGCGTCGTACCGAGGCGGTCGAGCCGGCCCGGCTCGTGGATGTCGGTCTCGATCAGTCCCGGCCGCACGCCGAGCACCCGCACGCCCTCCTTCGCGACCTCGTTGGCCAGCCCGACGGTCAGCGCGTCGACGGCCGCCTTGCTCGCCGCGTAGTCGACGTACTCGCCAGCCGATCCGAGCACCGCGGCGCGCGACGAGACGTTGACGATCACGCCGCCGTTGCCGCCGGATGCCGTCGACATCCGCCGGACCGCGGCGCCGGCGACCAGGAACGCGCTGATCGCGTTGACCCGGAACACTCGGTCCAGGCGCTCCGCGTCGTACTGCGCGACTCGGCCGGCCGGCGACACCACGCCGGCATTGTTGATCACGGCACCGATCGGGCCGAGCTCGGCGGTGACCGTGTCGAAGAGGCGCTCGATCTGGTCGGCCTCCACGACGTCGGCCTGGACGGCGATCGCGCGGCGGCCACGCTCCTCGCAGGCCTTCACGACCCGGGCGGCCTCGTCGGCCTGCGTCCGGTAGTTGACGCCGACATCCCACCCGTCGGCCGCGAGCGCCAGCGACGCCGCAGCGCCGATCCCGCGACTGCCACCGGTGACCAGAACCACCCCACGCCGTTCGTCAGTCATGCGCCCTACTGTTTCACGCGGGCCTGCGGGTGAACTGCAACTGGGTCTCCGCGTCGGTGAATCCGACCGCGCGGTAGATCCGGATCGCGTGATAGTCGGGGTCCGCGACGATGACCAGGGTCTTCGCTCTGGTCAGCCCGTACGTCGCGGCGTGGTGGACGAGCGTGCCGGCGAGACCCTGCCCGCGGTCCTCCGGTGCGGTCTGCACGCTCTGGAACCGCGCGACGGCACCGTCGAAGACCAGCCCGAGCGAGCTCTGCAACCGGTCGCCGTCGAACGCGCCGAACCACTTCCCGTGGCCGCTGTCGACCATCGCCCGCCTCGTCGCCACCTTGCGCCGGGTGAACTCCTCGTACGGGGCGTCGACCTCGAGCTCGGCACACGCGAGGCTCTGATGGAACACCTGCTCCCAGTCGTCGTCACTGCTCAGGAACCGGTACGTCGACTGCTCGTTCGGCCGGGGCGGCGGAACCACTCGGCCGGCGGTCTGCACGACAGCGGGCTCGACGGCGAATCCGGCGGCTGCCAGCTCGTCCTCGGCGCCGATCTCGCCGCCCGTGGTGTCGATCCCGAAGGCGATGTGCTCCGCGTCCGGGAACTCGCGGCGGAAGTCGTCGACACGACGTTTCACGTCGCCGGGTGCGAACGGCGTCCGGTAGAGCAGGAAGTTGCCCCACCAGAACCCCGGGTTGTCGGGTGTGCGCGCGACGACGTACTCGCCGGCGTCGTGCACCGAGCTGCCGCTCAGTCCGAGCACGGCCAGGTCGGTGCGATAGCCGAGGTTCACGATCTCCACCCGGCTATGGTCGCCTGCCCGTCAATCGACTTTCGTTGACATGCAGCCGTGCGGCTGCCTATTGTGGAAAGGCAGCCGGACGGCTGCATGATTCGATCGGAGCGTGATGGACGACGACGTGTTCCGCGCCCTCGCGGACCCCAGCCGGCGCCGGCTGCTCGACCTGCTGAACGCCCGCAACGGGCAGACGCTGCGGGAGCTGTGCGCCGAGCTGGACATGGCGCGGCAGTCGGTGAGCAAGCACCTCGCCGTGCTCGAGAGCGCGAACCTCGTCAGCACCGTGTGGCGCGGCCGCGAGAAGCTGCACCACCTCAACGCGGAGCCGATCAACGCCATCGCGGACCGCTGGATCCACCAGTACGACCGGCGGCGGGTCCAACTGTTCGCCGACCTGAAGACGGCTTTGGAGGCCGCGGACATGAACAACGACTTTGTCTACACGACGTACATCCGGACCACGCCGGAGCGGCTGTGGCAGGCGCTGACCGACCCGGCGTTCACCCAGCAGTACTGGGGCGTGCAGCACGAGACCGACTGGCAGCCCGGCTCGGAGATGGTGTGGCACCAGGGCGGCGTCGCGATCTCCGGACCGGGGCAGGTGGTGCTGGAGCACACGCCGTACACGCGGCTGTCCTACGCCTGGCACCACATCACGCCGGAGTTCGCGAAGGAGGTCGGGCTGGACGAGGAGACGTACGACCGGACCAGCCGCGAGCCGTTGTCGACGGCAACCTTCGAGCTGGAGCCGGTCGACGGCCAGGTGAAGCTGACCGTGATCCACAGCGGCTTCGAGCCGGGCAGCACGCTGCGGACCATGATCAAGGACGGCTGGCCCGCACTGCTCTCGGATCTGAAATCCTTGCTGGAGGCGTCCGTCACCAGCGACCGGTAGGAGTCCGCGTGCCCCGTCCGAACATCGTCATCATCTACACCGACGACCTCGGCTGGGGTGATCTCGGGTGCTACGGCAGTCCGGAGATCCGTACGCCGCATCTCGACGCGCTGGCCGCCCGCGGCGTCCGGATGACCGACTGGTACTCGAACTCACCGGTGTGCTCGCCGTCGCGGGCGGCGCTGCTCACCGGGCGGCATCCGGCGCACGCCGGGGTCGAGGAGATCCTCGGCGCGGCCCGGGACACCCACGGGCTGCCGCCGCAGACTACAGTCGCGTCGGCGCTGTCGGCGGCCGGGTGGCGGACGGCGATGTTCGGGAAGTGGCACCTGGGGGTCGAGGCGGGGTCGGCGCCGTTGCGGTTCGGGTTCGATCACCACTTCGGGTTCCGCGCCGGGTGCGTCGACTACTACTCGCACATCATGTACTGGGGTGTGCGGACCCCGCTGCACGACCTGTGGTCGGACGACGCGGAGGTCTGGCACAACGGGTCGTACCTGACGGACCTGATCACGGATCGCGCGGTGGAGTTCATCGCCGGGGTGCGGGAGCCGTTCTTCTGCTACGTGCCGTACAACGCGCCGCACTACCCGATGCACGCGCCGGCCGACGCGATGGCGGCGTACGCGCACCTGCCGTGGGAGCAGCAGGTGATGGCCGCGATGATCAGCCGGGTGGACGACGGGGTCGGGCGGATCGTCGAGGTGCTCGAGCGGACCGGGCGGCTCGACGACACGATCATCTTCTTCTCGTCGGACAACGGACCGTCGGCGGAGGAACGCAACTGGCTCGGCGGCGAGGAGATCGCCTACGCGGGTGGGTCGACCGGTGGGTTGCGCGGCCACAAGGGCTCGGTATTCGAGGGCGGGATCCGGGTTCCCGGCATCTGGTCGTGGCCGTCGGCGCTGCCGTCCGGTGTCACGTGCACGGAGCCCGCGATGATGATGGACGTAGTACCGACGCTCCTGTCCGCGGCCGACGTACCTCTGCCTGCCGAGGTCGACGGCCTGGATCTCCTCCCCCTCCTCACCGGATCCGAGGTCCCCGAACGAACCCTCACCTGGGAGTACGCCGGCCAACAGGCCGTCCGCCGGGGCCCGTGGAAGCTGGTCACCAACCCCGCCGAACACCTAGGCGCCCCACCAACCCGATCCACCCACCTCTACAACCTCACCACCGACCCCGCCGAATCCACTGACCTCTCCCCCACCCACCCTGACGTTCTCACCGATCTCATCACCGCCAACACCGACTGGACCCAGCAACTCAAGCGCTGGCGAGCCCGGGCGCGCTGACTGGGCTCCGAGGAGGGGCCTCCTGTCAGGGGCGCTTGTGGATGACGAGGGGCAGGACTGCGGCGGCTCCGGATTCCCGGAGTTTGGCCGCCGCGACCGTGACCGGCCACTGGGATGACGTGGCGTCCACGAGCAGCAGAACTGTGCGGGCTGTGACGGCCTGGGCCGTGGTCGGATCTACGGCCAGACCGTCCCGCCAGACCTTGGCTTCCTCGGGTGAGGAGAGGTCGTCGGTGTAGGCGGAGCGGTCGACGGTCAGGGCGGCTCGGTCCAGGCGGCCCACTTGGGCTACGTGGTCGGCTATGGCGGAGGTAAGGGCGGGGTGGCCGGCCGCCGGTAGCGGGACCACCACCTCTGGGCGGGCGGACCAGGAGTTCCGCCAGCGGGAGAGGGCGGCCACCGCGCCGGCCTGGAGTGCTTCTACGGCCTCGGGTGCCGGGGAGCCGTTGAAGGCGGCCTGCAGTACGTCGCGCCACTCGGGCGCGTCGGCGTACACGATGATCCGGCCCGGCTCGGCGGACAACCCGGCCGGGATCTTGCCGCGCGGGCCGAAGGCGCCGCCCGGCCACATCTTGCGCGGCTCCAGGACGTGGACCTCGCCGCGCAGCAAGCGCGTGATCGTCGCGACCGTCTCCGGATCGGGGCGCGGCACCAGCGGGTCCGGCAGCTCGCCCAGGCAGACCGAGCACCGGCCGCACGGCTCCGCCGACGGGTCGTCCAGCGACTCCTGAAGCAGTTGCATCAGGCAACGATCGCCGCGGGTGTACGCGCGCATGATGTCGGCCTCGCGGCGCCGTACCGACACGATGCCGTCGTAGTGCTCGGAGTCGAAGGTCCACTCCGCCCCGGTCCGCACCCAGCCGCGCTCGACCCGGTCGACGACGCCGTCCACCGCCAGCTGCTTCAGCATCAACTCGACCCGCGTCCGCCGCAGCCCGGTCTCAGCCTCCAACGCCGGCACCGACGCGGGCTCGTCCGGTCCGTACCCGTCCAGGGCACGCAGCAGGCGCTGCACGTTCTCCGGGACCGGGATCGTCGCCGTCGCGAAGTAGTCCCACACCCCGGCGTCCGCGTCCGACGGCAGCAGCGCCACCACCGCATGGTCGATGCCGCGGCCCGCGCGCCCGACCTGCTGGTAGTACGACACCGGCGACGGCGGCGACCCCACATGCACCACGAACCCGAGGTCCGGCTTGTCGTAGCCCATCCCCAGCGCCGACGTCGCGATCAACGCCTTCAACTGGTTGTCCCGCAGCGCGTCCTCGAGACTCTCCCGCTCCCCCGCCTCCAGCTGACCCGTGTACGCCGCGACCGGCACGTCCCGGCCGTGAACCTCCTGGACCAGCGAGGCCAGCCGCTGCGCATCCGCCACCGTCAGCGCGTACACGATCCCCGACCCGGGCAGCTTCGGCAGCACGTCGACCACCCAGGCGAACCGGTCCAGCGGCGACAGCGCGTCCACGACGGCGAGCTGCAGACTCGAGCGCGCGAGCGGACCACGCAGTACCAACGTCGACTCACCGAGCTGCGCCGCGACGTCGTCCGTCACGCGCGAGTTGGCGGTCGCCGTTGTCGCGAGCACCGGGGTCTTCGGGTTGAGCTTTTGCAGCACGTCGGACACGCGCCGGTAGTCGGGCCGGAAGTCATGGCCCCAGTCCGACACCGCATGCGCCTCGTCGATCACCAGCAGCCCGATCTGCCCGGCCAGCCCGTCCAGCACGCGGCGGCCGAAGCCTGGGTTCGCCAGGCGCTCGGGCGAGACGAGCAGTACGTCGATCGCGCCGGAGCGCAGGTCGTGCTCGATGCTCGACCAGGCGTCGATGTTGTTGGAGTTGAGCGTCGCCGCCCGCAGCCCGGCGCGGCTCGCGGCCGCCACCTGGTCCCGCATCAACGACAACAGCGGTGAGACCACGAGCGTCGGACCGAACCCTTCGGCCCGGCGGATGGCCGTCGCGGCCCAGTACACCGCCGACTTGCCCCAGCCGGTCGCCTGCACCACGAGCACCCGCGCCGCCGCCTCGCACAGCGCCGCGACCGCGGTCTCCTGATCCGCCCGCAACCGCGCACCGTCACCCGCGATCGCGCGGATCACGTCGCCCGCGACCTTCGCCCGGTCCTCGGTCAGCACCACTGTCGACTCACCCATGCCCCCGACCCTAGACGCCCGCACCCCCAGCCCGCTCGCCGCGAGCCGGCCCCTGTGGACAACTCAGGCGCACTTGCCGGGGTGGCAGGGGGCGTCGGTGTCGGTGACGAGGCGGCGGGGGCCGGGGCCGGTGGTGGCGAGGGTGTCGTGGGGATTGGCGAGGGCGCAGCGGTCGAGGGAAAGGCAGCCGCAGCCGACGCAGTCCCTGAAGTCGTCGCGGAGTTGTTCGAGGTGCAGGATGCGGCGGTCGAGTTCGGCCTGCCAGCACTCCGAGATGCGCTCCCAGTCGGCGCGGGTCGGCGTCCGGTTCTCCGGCAGCAGCTTGAGGATCGCGGCGACCTCCGACAGCGGTACGCCGACCCGCTGGGCGATCCGGATCAACGCGACCCGGCGCAGCGTGTCCCGCTTGTAGCGGCGCTGGTTGCCCGCCGTACGACGGCTGACGATCAGGCCCTGGCGCTCGTAGAAGTGCAGAGCCGAGATCGCCACGCCACTGCGCTGCGACAGCTGCCCGACGGTCAACTCACCCGGCTCGATGTCCATCGCCCATCCCTCCGACCTCGACCTGTGTCGAGGTTATCGGACCGGACATGGGCATGGCTCAGGCGGTCACGAGCCGCCGCCGGATGCTCGCCGACATCAACGCCGCCGCGGCGCACAACCCACCCGCCAGGTACCAGGCGAGGTTGTAGCTGCCCTGCACGTCGCGGATCACGCCCGCACCGGCAGCCGCCAGCGCGGCACCGACCTGGTGCGAGGCGAACACCCACCCGAACACGATCGGCCCGTCCTGCCCGAACCACTCCCGGCACAAGGCCACCGTCGGCGGCACGGTCGCCACCCAGTCCAGCCCGTAGAAGATGATGAACACCCAGGTGCTCGGCTCAGCCGTAGGACCGAGCAGCGACGGCAGCACCAGCAGCGACAGGCCACGCAGCGAGTAGTAGGCGATCAGCAGGTACCGCGGATCCCACCGGTCGGTCAGATACCCGGACAGAATCGTCCCGCCGACGTCGAACACGCCTACCAGTGCCAGCAACGACGCAGCGGTCGTCACCGGCATCCCGTGGTCGTGTGCCGCCGTCACGAAGTGGGTCCCGACCAGACCGTTCGTCGACGCGCCACAGATCGCGAACCCACCCGCGAGGAACCAGAACGCCGGCCGCCGAGCAGCCATGGTCAGCGCATTCAGCGCCCGCTTGGCACTACTACCGGTCGCCTCCACCCGCTGTCCCGCAGTACTGCCCTCCGGAGCGCCGTACGCACGCAGCCCGACATCGCTCGGGTAGTCCCGCAGGAACAACAGCACCAGCGGTACGACGGCCAACGCCGCGCCGGCCGCTACGAGCGCGGGAACCCGCCAGCCGTGGTTCGACGCGAGCGAAGCGATCAGCGGGAGGAAGATCAGCTGCCCGGTCGCACCGGCCGCCGTCAGGATGCCCGTCACCAGACCCCGCCGCTCCACGAACCAGCGTCCGGTGATCGTCGCGACGAACGTCATCGACATCGACCCGGTGCCGACGCCGACCAGGAAGCCCCAGCAGAGCAGCAGCTGCCAGGAGGCGGTCATGAACACCGTCAGGCCGCTCCCCAGCGCGATCAGCACCAGCGCGCCGCTGACCACCTTCCGCAGCCCCAGCCGGTCCATGAGCGCCGCGGCGAACGGCGAGATCCCGCCGAACAGCAGCAGGTTGATCGACACCGCCGCCCCGATCGTGCCGTGCGACCACCCGAACTCGTCGTGCAGCGGATCGATCAGCACACTCGGCACCGACCGGAAGCCGGCCGCCCCGATCAGCGTCACGAAACCGACCACCGCGACCGCCCAGGCCAGGTGCACCCGGGGAGCCTTCCTCGTCTCCAGCATCTGCGTCACCGGACCAGGGTGCCGGTTCGACCGCGATCGAACGAGTGGCCAGATTGCCAACCTATGTCAAGATGTGGCCATGAGTCGTCAGTTGACCGCCGTCGGACCGCACGTGATCGCCGTCCTAGCGCTGGAGCCCGTGGTCGGGTTCGACCTGACCATCCCACCGACCGTGTTCGGCGCCGCCACCAAGGCCGACGGCGGCAAGCTGTACGACGTCCGCATCTGCGGCCTCGGCGGACCGGTGCACGCGAGCGCCGGGTTCACGCTGGTCCCGGGCCACGGCCCGGAGGCGCTCGCCGAGGCGGACACCGTGATCATCCCCGGCACCTACATCGCCCAGCCGCGGTACGAGGGCACGCTGCCCGACGACCTGGCAGCCGCGCTCGCGACGATCCGGCCCGGCACCCGGATCGCATCGATCTGCACCGGGGCGTTCGTGCTCGGCGCCGCCGGGTACCTCGACGGCCGGCCCGCGACGACGCATTGGCGGCGCGCCGAGCTGTTCCGCAGCGTGTACCCGCAGGTGAACCTCGACGAGGACCGCCTGTTCGTCGACGACGGCGACGTACTGACGTCGGCCGGGCTCGCCGCAGGCGTCGATCTCTGCCTGCACCTGATCCGGCGCGACTTCGGCAGCGAGGTCGCGAACCGGGCCGCCCGGCACTGCGTCGTGCCGCCGTGGCGGGACGGCGGGCAGTCGCAGTACATCGAGCGCGCCGTACCGGAGGAAGGCAGTGAGGGTACGTCGCCCACCCGGGCCTGGGCGCTCGAACGGCTCGCCGAGGAGATCAGCCTCGCGGCGATGGCCGCCCACGCGCGGATGAGCGTGCGCACGTTCAGCCGCCGCTTCAAGGCCGAGACCGGCCAGTCCCCCGGCACCTGGCTCCTCCAGCAGCGCGTGCGGCACGCGTGCCAGCTGCTCGAGACGACCGGCCTGTCCGTCGACCGCGTCGCCGAGGAGGCCGGCCTGGGCACGGCAGCCTCCCTGCGACACCACCTGCGGTCCGAGCTGGGCGTCTCCCCACTCGCCTACCGCAAGACGTTCCGGGCGGGCTGACTCAGAGCTCCACCAGCTCGTGCGGGCGCTTGTTCATCGGTTCGACGCCGTCGGCGGTGACCACGACGATGTCCTCGATGCGGGCGCCCCAGCGGCCGGTCTGGTAGATGCCTGGCTCGACGCTGAAGGCCATGCCCGGCTCCAGCGGCAGCGTGTTGCCGGCGACGATGTACGGCTCCTCGTGCACGTCCAGCCCGATGCCGTGGCCGGTCCGGTGGATGAAGTACTCGCCGAACCCGGCCGCCGTGATCACGTCCCGCGCGGCCGCGTCGATCGACTCGGCGGTCGCGCCGGGCCGGACCGCGTCGACCGCCGCCTGCTGAGCCTGCTGCAGTACGGCGTACGTCGCGGCGACGTCGGCGTCCCGCGGTATGCCGACGGAGTACGTCCGGGTGGAGTCGGAGTTGTAGCCCTCGGCAACGGGACCGCCGATGTCGACGACCACCACGTCGCCTGCCTCGATCACCCGGTCGGACAGCGCGTGGTGCGGGCTGGCGCCGTTCGGACCGCTCGCGACGATCACGAAGTCGGCCTCGGTGTGGCCCTCCTCGACGATCGCGGCGGCGATGTCGGCGCCCACCGCGGCCTCGGTCCGTCCGGGACGCAGCCACTCGCCGACTCGGGCGTGCACGCGGTCGATCGCCGCGCCCGCCTTCCGCAGCGCCTCGATCTCGGCGGCGTCCTTGCGCATCCGCAGCTCGCGCACGATCGGCCCGGCCAGCATCTGCTCGGCCTTCGGCAGCGCGTCCCGGATGCCCAGCACGTGCAGCGCCGGCGTGAAGTCACTGACCGCGATCCGCTCCGACCCGCCGAGCCGCTCGGCGGCGAGCGCGTACGGGTCGACACCGTCCACCCACGTGACGACCTCGACGCCGAGCTCCGCGAGCGGCAGGCCGTCGTACCCGGGCGCCTCGAGCTTCGGCACGACCAGGGCCGGCGCGCCGTCGGCCGGGATGACCAGCGCGGTGAGGCGCTCGAACGAGCCGCCCGGCTGACCGATCAGGTACCGCAGGTCGGAGCCCGGCGCGATCACCAGACCGGTGCCGGCCGCGGCC